>NZ_BJZQ01000031.1 GCF_007992115.1 Aeromicrobium flavum | reverse complement strand
GCTTGCGGTCGGTACCGTCGGGGAGCCGCAGGACGGGGTTGCAGACGACGCCGGTGATGCGCTGCTGGTCGTCGTCGGGGCAGTCGAAGACGAAGACCTTGAGGTCGACCCCGACCTGGTTGGCCGCGAGGCCGACGCCCTCGGCGGCGTACATGGTGGCGACCATGTCGGCCACGAGGGTGGCGAGCTCGTCGTCGAAGTCGGTGACGTCGCGCAGCTCGTGGTGCATGACGGGTGTGCCCCACCGCGTGATGGGGCGGACGGAGCCGCCTGTCGGCAGCGGGCGGGACTGGTCGGCGGAAGGTGTCTCAGGCACGCCTCAGGGTATCGAGAAGACTCGCCGGACGATTCGTTGGTAACTGAGGACCATTTCAGATACTCTCGGTATGCGAAACTGTAAACGTCAGTTTCCGTTGATCACCGAGGGAGTGAACGTGGCGGGCAAAGACCCCATGGCCTACGGGCTGCGCGTCCTGAACAAGCTGGCTGCCTCCGAGACGCTGGACCGCTTCGGTCTGCGCAAGTTCGCGGAGCGCGCGGTCCACGGGACGACCAAGGCCAGTTTCCAAGCCATCGGTGCGGCACAGCGCACCTTCACGAAGGCGTCCGGCAGTGGCCAGGGCAGCCGCCCGGCGGCGACCCAGCCGTCCGGCGTCTTCGACCTGACGCCCACCGAGGACCAGCAGATGATGGTCGACGTCATCTCCGAGTTCGCCGCCGAGGTGCTGCGCCCCGGTGCCGAGCAGGCGGAGGCGGCCGACGACACCCCCAAGGAGGTGCTGGGCCAGACCGGCGAG
>NZ_BJZQ01000030.1 GCF_007992115.1 Aeromicrobium flavum | reverse complement strand
CCTCATCGCACTGGACGATCCCCGCGACGAGCGGCTCCGCGACTACACCGACCTGCGGGACGTGCAGCTGCGCACCACGGTCGAGCACGAGCGCGGGATCTACATCGCCGAGGGCGAGAAGGTCATCCACCGCGCGGTCGCCGCGGGACACGAGCCGAAGTCGCTGCTGCTCGCCCCGCGCTGGCTGGGCAACCTCGCCGAGGTGCTCGAGGCCACCGACGCGCCGGCCTACGTGCTGGACGAGAAGTCGATCGAGAAGGTCACCGGCTTCCACGTGCACCGCGGTGCCCTCGCGGCCATGCACCGTCCGGTCGAGCGCACCGTGGCCGACGTGCTGGCGTCGGCGCGGCGGGTGCTCGTGGCGGAGGACCTCGTCGACCACACCAACATCGGCGCGATCATGCGCAACGTCGCCGCCCTGGGCTTCGACGCCGTGCTGCTGTCGCCCCGCTGCGCCGACCCGCTCTACCGGCGATCGATCAAGGTGGCGATGGGCGCCGTCTTCTCGCTGCCGTGGGCCCGGATCGACGACTGGTACGGCGCACCCGCGCTGCTGCGCGAGCACGGCTTCACGACCTACGCCATGACGCTGGCCGACGACGCCGTGCCGATCGACACGATCCGGCCGGCCGAGCGGTCGGCCGTGATCGTGGGCTCCGAGGGACCGGGCCTCAGCGAGCACTGGCAGCGCGAGGCCGACCACCGGATGATCATCCCCATGGCGGCCGGCATCGACTCGCTCAACGTCGCCGCCTCGACGGCGATCGCCTGCTGGCAGTTCGCCCGCTGAATCAGTCCTGCTCCGGCTCCTCGCCGACGGGCCAGTCCTCGGGGTACTCGTCGGCGAGCTGGTTGTGGGCCTTGTGGAGCTTCTTGCGGGCCTTCTCGGGGACGCGGTCGCCGAAGACGGTGCCGAACAGGTGGTCGGTCTCGTGCTGCAGGCAGCGCGCCAGCAGGCCGGTGCCCTCGAACGCGACGGGCTCGCCGAGGTGGTCGACGCCCGTGACCCACGCGCGGTCGGGGCGGGCACACTCGGTGAAGGCGCCGGGCAGCGACAGGCACCCCTCGTCGGCGACGTCGA
>NZ_BJZQ01000029.1 GCF_007992115.1 Aeromicrobium flavum | reverse complement strand
AGCTTGCACCATGGGTATGTCTCCTTCGTCGGTTCGTCCCCCGATTGAACTCACGGGACCAGGATGCTGGCCACGAGCGTAGCGGACGCCGGTGCCCGAAGCAGTACGAACCGACCACGTCGCATGGCTCGTTGTGACCACTGGGGCGAACGGTGCCCGGAACGGCCTCAGTCGACGCCCGTGACCACCGACTGGACCTCGCCGACCGTCAGCGACTGCGGTGCAGCGGCGCGGCTGATGGGCGTCGGAAGCGTGATGGGATCACCGGTGGGCACGATGATCCGCACGTCGTACCCCACGGTGACGCTGACGTCGTAGTCGCCCGACCGCGCATAGACGTGCTCGACCGCTCCGGACTGACCGACCGACGCGTTGCGCACGCCCACGCCGGTGTCGGAGCCGCCGTCGCCGAACCTCCACGTCGCGTCACCGGGTGTGAACTCGACCGGGATCGTGAAGCCCAGCAGTTCGACGTTCACCGTGGCCGGAGCCACCTGGGCCGCGAAGTTGGTGGGCACGTTGACGTAGGACTTCGCCGCCGGCTCGATCACGAACGTCGGGCGGGGCGCCCTGGCGCGGGCCTGGTCCATGATCTGCTCGACCGTGATCGTGGGCGGCTCGGCCTCGCTCGGGTCGGCCGCGCCCCGGCAGACGACGCCGCCGCGCGAGAAGCCGTCCTCGGTGGCCACGTTGTCGGCGTTCATCGGGCGCTCGAAGACCCACCAGCGGCGGTCCTCCGGATCGGGACAGGTGCTGACCGCGCCCATGCACATGTCGTCGTCCATCTCGTACTCGCGCATGCCCCGCCCCGTGGCACGGACCAGGTTGGCGGGGCAGTACGGCACGAGGACGCGCTGCGTCCAGGGCCCGGGGACGAAGATGCGGGTGCCGCCGATGCCGCCCGTGGTGGTCTCGGTGGTCTCCGTGCCGTCGACGATGACGTCGCCCTTTCCGTCCTCCTTGCCGCCGTAGTCACCGGCGTGGGCGAACGCACCCGATCCGAGGATCAGCACGGTCACGAGGGCGACGAGCAGGCCGCCCCGACGCGGGGCGCTCATCCGAGGTCGTAGGTCAACAGTTGCCACTGGTCGTCCTTCCAGAGGATGTTGGTCTTGAAGGGCAGGTCCTTCGCGGCCGAGATCGTGTCGGTCTTCTTGCCGGAGTCCTTGAGGACGGAGACGCCCTTGGGGATGTCCAGCGCCAGCTGGACCTGGTAGAACACGTCGTCGTTGACGGTGGGTGCGTCCACGAGCTCGTGCCGGGCCGGACCCGAGCTGATCGTCAGCTCCTTGATCTTGCCGGCGTCGTAGTTGTCGGCCCAGTCCTTGCAGCCGCTGCAGGTGCTCATGTCGGCGATGGACGTGAGGGCCGGGGCGTCGCCGGTGGCCATGACGTACAGCACCGTGTCGGCGGCGAACTCGGCGAACGCCTGCGCGCCCTCGGCGCCCTTCTCGTCCTGCGGCCGCTCGGGCTTTGCGTCGGCGGACCAGCTCGGCGTCGCGCTGGGCGACGGCGACGCACTCGTGGTGGCGTCGGCCGTCGGCAGGTCGGACTCGTCGTCACCGCCGCACGCGGCGGTGCCCAGACCGAGCATCAGCACGACGGCGGCCGTGGTGAGCGTCTTGCGCATCGAGAACTCCTTCAACGACTACTCCGGCACGTCAGCGGGGCGACTGCAAGGGCGTCAGCACGGGGTGCTGATCGGCTTCCTTGGCG
>NZ_BJZQ01000028.1 GCF_007992115.1 Aeromicrobium flavum | reverse complement strand
TCAGCCTTCGAGTTCGGTGAGGCGTTCTTGGGCGTCGGTGAGGTGGTGGGTGTCGGTGCCGGCGACGCGGTGGAACCAGGTGATGGCTTCTTGGGTGCGGCCGGCGTGGTGGAGGGTGTCGGCGTAGGCGTAGCGGAGGCGGGTGACCCAGTCGTGGCGGGCTTTGGTGGTGAGGGGTTCTTGTTCGAGGATTTGGAGGGCGGCGTCGGTTTGTCCGAGGTCGCGGCGGGCGCCGGCGATGACGATGGACAGTTCGGTGTTGCCGGCTTCGTCGAGGTGGGCGCGGGTGGCGGGGGTGTCGTATTCGAGGGCTTTTTCGGGGCGTTTGAGGGCGCGTTCGGCGTCGGCCATCATGGGGGCGTAGGAGTGGCGGCCGGTCATGCGTTTGGCGGCGCGGAATTCGGCGAGGGCTTCGGCCCAGTTGCCGCAGGCGTAGGCGGTTTCGCCGGTGGCTTCGCGGACGAGGCCGACGCGCATGGCGCGGGTGCGGGCGGCGAGGGCGTGTTTGTGGGCGAGTTCGGGGTCTTCGTGGAGCAGGATGCCGGCCATGACGAGGTGGCGGGCGACTTTGTCGGCGAGCTTGTCGGGCAGGCCTTGGAGTTCGGCGCGGGCGTACTTGTCGAGGTCTTTGGCTGAGACGTCGTCGGGGATCTGCGGTCCGTCGTAGACCTTCTGGGACTCGGTGCGTTCGGCGGCGCTGGGGCGCCGGTCGGGACGGGAGCTGCCGCGGTCGGGGCGTGAGCCGGTGGGCTTGGCGCCGCGGTCCGGGCGCTGGCCGCTGCCGGGCTTGGGGCGCTGGCCGCTGCCGGGGTTGGGGCGGGAGCCGCTGCCGGGGGTGCGGGGGCCGCCGGTGGTGGGCTTGCCGCTGCGGGAGCCGCTGGTGGGCTTGCCACCGCTGCTGGGGCGGCCGCTGCTGGGCCGGCCGGTGTTGGGGCGGGAGGTGTTGCGGGGGTTGTTGCTGCCGCCGCGTCCGGCGGGGTTACGTTGGTCGGCCATGGTGGCGGATCCCTCCTGGGGTGCTGTCTTCACTCCCTCCATGATGGGGGGTGAAATGCAGCAAGGCCGCTCCCTTTCGGGAGCGGCCTCGCGCTAATGATTGTCCGGCGACGTCCTACTCTCCCACACCGTCTCCAGTGCAGTACCATCGGCGCAGAAGGGCTTGACTTCCGGGTTCGGAATGTAGCCGGGTATTTCCCCTTCGCCATGGTCGCCGAAACTCTATGGAGATATCAACAAAACCAGTGGAGCACTCTCGTGCTTCATGGTTCCCGATTCATATCTCGGGAACCTCACAGTGGACGCGGTCAAACTTTGTAAGAAACAAGCCCTCGGCCTATTAGTACCGGTCAGCTCCATGCATTGCTGCACTTCTACTTCCGGCCTATCAACCCAGTGGTCTGCTGGGGGCCTTACCTGGTTAACCAGTGGGAAACCTCATCTTGAAACATGCTTCCCGCTTAGATGCTTTCAGCGGTTATCACTTCCGAACGTAGCCAACCAGCCGTGCTCTTGGCAGAACAACTGGCACACCAGAGGTTCGTCCACCCCGGTCCTCTCGTACTAGGGGCAGCCTTTCTCAAGTTTCCTACGCGCGCGGCGGATAGGGACCGAACTGTCTCACGACGTTCTAAACCCAGCTCGCGTGCCGCTTTAATGGGCGAACAGCCCAACCCTTGGGACCTGCTACGGCCCCAGGATGCGACGAGCCGACATCGAGGTGCCAAACCATCCCGTCGATATGGACTCTTGGGGAAGATCAGCCTGTTATCCCCGGGGTACCTTTTATCCGTTGAGCGACGCCGCTTCCACATGCCAGCGCCGGATCACTAGTTCCGACTTTCGTCCCTGCTCGAGCTGTCACTCTCACAGTCAAGCTCCCTTGTGCACTTACACTCGAAACCTGATTGCCAACCAGGCTGAGGGAACCTTTGAGCGCCTCCGTTACATTTTAGGAGGCAACCGCCCCAGTTAAACTACCCATCAGGCACTGTCCCTGATCCGGATAACGGACCTAGGTTAGATATCTAGTACGACCAGAGTGGTATTTCAACGTTGACTCCACCTGAACTGGCGTCCAAGCTTCACAGTCTCCCACCTATCCTACACAAGTCGAACCAAACACCAATACCAAACTATAGTAAAGGTCCCGGGGTCTTTCCGTCCTGCCGCGCGTAACGAGCATCTTTACTCGTAGTGCAATTTCGCCGAGTTCATGGTTGAGACAGCGCCCAAGTCGTTACTCCATTCGTGCAGGTCGGAACTTACCCGACAAGGAATTTCGCTACCTTAGGATGGTTATAGTTACCACCGCCGTTTACTGGGGCTTAAGTTCTGTGCTTCGCTTGCGCTAACACGTCCCCTTAACCTTCCAGCACCGGGCAGGAGTCAGTCCATATACGGCGTCTTTCGACTTAGCATGGACCTGTGTTTTTAGTAAACAGTCGCTTGGGCCTGGTCTCTGCGGCCTTCAACGCTTCACGGAGCAAGTCCGTTGACGTATCCGGCCCCCCTTCTCCCGAAGTTACGGGGGCATTTTGCCGAGTTCCTTAACCATGATTCTCTCGATCACCTTAGTATTCTCTACTTGACCACCTGAGTCGGTTTGGGGTACGGGCGGCTTTGAATCTCGCTAGATGCTTTTCTCGGCAGCATAGGATCACTCACACTCCGCTAAGCGGGTGGCATCGGCTCTCAGGCATAAGAGTGACGGATTTGCCTATCACTCGCCCTACGACCTTACCCGTGGACTACCATCGCCACGGATGAGCTACCTTCCTGCGTCACACCATTGCTTGCCTACTACCAGATCGGGTCATGCGCTCTGCCGCACCATTGTCTCCGAAGAGACGGTAGGTACGGTTTCGGGCACTTAGCATCACTGGATTCAGCATGGGCGATTCAACGCCGGTACGGGAATATCAACCCGTTGTCCATCGACTACGCCTGTCGGCCTCGCCTTAGGTCCCGACTTACCCAGGGAAGATTAGCTTGACCCTGGAACCCTTGGTCATTCGGTGGAAGAGTTTCTCACTCTTCATTCGCTACTCATGCCTGCATTCTCACTCGTGTCGCATCCACGGCTGGGTTACCCCGCCGCTTCGCTCGCGACACGACGCTCCCCTACCGATCCACACGGCTGGACCACGAAGGCCTACCTATTATGTGAATCCCATAGCTTCGGTGGATTGCTTGAGCCCCGCTAAATTGTCGGCGCGGAATTACTTGACCAGTGAGCTATTACGCACTCTTTCAAGGGTGGCTGCTTCTAAGCCAACCTCCTGGTTGTCTCTGCGACTCCACATCCTTTTCCACTTAGCAATCGCTTTGGGACCTTAGCTGATGGTCTGGGCTGTTTCCCTCTCGACAATGGAGCTTATCCCCCACTGTCTCACTGCCGCGCTCTCACTTACCGGCATTCGGAGTTTGGTTGAGTTCAGTAAGCTTGTAGGCCCCCTAGCCCATCCAGTGCTCTACCTCCGGTAAGAAACGCGCGACGCTGCACCTAAATGCATTTCGGGGAGAACCAGCTATCACGGAGTTTGATTGGCCTTTCACCCCTATCCACAGCTCATCCCCCCAGTTTTTAACCTAGGTGGGTTCGGTCCTCCACGCGGTCTTACCCGCGCTTCAACCTGGCCATGGATAGATCACTCCGCTTCGGGTCTAGATCGTGCAACTCAAACGCCCTATTCGGACTCGCTTTCGCTACGGCTACGGCACTCGCCTTAACCTTGCTACACAACGCTAACTCGCAGGCTCATTCTTCAAAAGGCACGCTGTCACCATTCCCAAAGGAACAGCTCCAACGGATTGTATGCACACGGTTTCAGGTACTATTTCACTCCCCTCCCGGGGTACTTTTCACCTTTCCCTCACGGTACTAGTCCGCTATCGGTCATCGAGGAGTATTTAGGCTTAGCGGGTGGTCCCGCCAGATTCACACCGAATTTCAGGGGTTCGGTGTTACTCGGGATGACGCACAAGAGCCATGAGCTTACGGTTACGGGGATCTCACCCTCTGTGTCACGACTTTCCAGTCGGCTTCACCTTCACTCATGGTTTATGACTCTTTGACTGCTCGGCAGAACAGTCTGTGCGGTCCCACAACCCCCTGGATGCAACGCCTGCCGGCTATCACACACCCAAGGTTTAGCCTAGGTCCGGTTTCGCTCGCCACTACTACCGGAATCACTGTTGTTTTCTCTTCCTGTGGGTACTGAGATGTTTCACTTCCCCACGTTCCCTCCAAACGCCCTATGTGTTCAGGCGCAGGTACTCAGACTTTCCTCTGAGTGGGTTTCCCCATTCGGACACCCCCGGATCACAGCTCGGTTGTCAACTCCCCGGGGCATTTCGCAGACTCCAACGTCCTTCATCGGCTCTCGATGCCAAGGCATCCACCATGTGCACTTAGTAGCTTGTTGTTACTACAAAGATGCTCGCGTCCACTGTGAAGTTCTCAAAATACGATCGGTCCCGCACAAACTTCCACGCCTGCCTGGCCCGCAAAAGGGTCAAGAGGTTCGTGGGGATGTACGGTCCGAGGAAACCACCACTAGAAACTAGTGCTGATCCCTCAGGACCCAACAGTGTGCCTGAGTTGCCACCATGACTGATACGAATTTCCACGCCCCCGAAAGGGCAGTACTGACGCATCGATCGCCGGCGACAAGCCAAATAGTCGACGTCCACTAGTGAGCTGGACCTGCGCCACACATTCGGTGACGAACAGCATCCGCCTGGACTCTACGAAGAGAGCCAGATGCTCCTTAGAAAGGAGGTGATCCAGCCGCACCTTCCGGTACGGCTACCTTGTTACGACTTCGTCCCAATCGCCAGCCCCACCTTCGACAGCTCCCTCCGCAGAACGGTTGGGCCACTGGCTTCGGGTGTTGCCGACTTTCATGACGTGACGGGCGGTGTGTACAAGGCCCGGGAACGTATTCACCGCAGCGTTGCTGATCTGCGATTACTAGCGACTCCGACTTCATGGGGTCGAGTTGCAGACCCCAATCCGAACTGAGACCGGCTTTTTGGGATTCGCTCCACCTCGCGGTTTCGCAGCCCTTTGTACCGGCCATTGTAGCATGCTTGAAGCCCTGGACATAAGGGGCATGAAGACTTGACGTCATCCCCACCTTCCTCCGAGTTGACCCCGGCAGTCTCCTATGAGTCCCCACCATAACGTGCTGGCAACATAGGACGAGGGTTGCGCTCGTTGCGGGACTTAACCCAACATCTCACGACACGAGCTGACGACAGCCATGCACCACCTGTATACCGACCACAAGGGGGCACCTATCTCTAGGTGTTTCCGGCATATGTCAAACCCAGGTAAGGTTCTTCGCGTTGCATCGAATTAATCAGCATGCTCCGCCGCTTGTGCGGGCCCCCGTCAATTCCTTTGAGTTTTAGCCTTGCGGCCGTACTCCCCAGGCGGGGCGCTTAATGCGTTAGCTGCGGCACGGAAACCGTGGAAGGTCCCCACACCTAGCGCCCAACGTTTACGGCATGGACTACCAGGGTATCTAATCCTGTTCGCTCCCCATGCTTTCGCTCCTCAGCGTCAGGTAATGCCCAGAGAACCGCCTTCGCCACCGGTGTTCCTCCTGATATCTGCGCATTCCACCGCTACACCAGGAATTCCGTTCTCCCCTGCATACCTCTAGTTAGCCCGTATCGTAAGCACGCTCAGGGTTGAGCCCTGAGTTTTCACTTCCGACGTGACAAACCGCCTACGAGCCCTTTACGCCCAATAATTCCGGACAACGCTCGGACCCTACGTATTACCGCGGCTGCTGGCACGTAGTTGGCCGGTCCTTCTTCTGCAGGTACCGTCACTTTCGCTTCGTCCCTGCTGAAAGAGGTTTACAACCCGAAGGCCGTCATCCCTCACGCGGCGTTGCTGGATCAGGCTTTCGCCCATTGTCCAATATTCCCCACTGCTGCCTCCCGTAGGAGTCTGGGCCGTGTCTCAGTCCCAGTGTGGCCGGTCACCCTCTCAGGCCGGCTACCCGTCGTCGCCTTGGTGAGCCATTACCTCACCAACAAGCTGATAGGCCGCGAGTCCATCCCATTCCGCCGGAGCTTTCCACCACCAGAACATGCGTTCGGTGGTCATATTCGGCATTAGCCAGCGTTTCCACTGGTTATTCCGATGAATGGGGCAGGTTACTCACGTGTTACTCACCCGTTCGCCGCTCGTGTACTCCCGAAGGAGCCTTACCGCTCGACTTGCATGTGTTAAGCACGCCGCCAGCGTTCGTCCTGAGCCAGGATCAAACTCTCCGTTGAAAATCTCCCAAACCCGAAGGCTCGGTCAACATCTAGAAAATTTGATTCCTGACAAGTTATGACTGCTGACAGTCATTAGTTGTCGGAATTGTCCCTGCAACCACGCGCGACAACCACACCACTTAAGGCACGATCATCCTTCGCAGTCGCCGGGGTACTACATAATTAATTCGTCGACTTTTGGCACACTGTTGAGTTCTCAAGGATCAGACGCACACCGCAGACCCAACCATTCCTGGTCAGCCTTCCGGGGCTACTGAATCTACATCGCCGTTTTCACCAGGTCAAACCCGGGTCGGTCACGATGTCGCGCTACGTTTTCCCGCGGTCAGTTTCCGGCCCTCACGAAGAG
>NZ_BJZQ01000027.1 GCF_007992115.1 Aeromicrobium flavum | reverse complement strand
GCGGTTCGGTGCCGATCTCGTGGCCGACGACGTCGTGTCCGCCGACCTCACCGGCGACATCAAGACCGTCAGCCTGGCCGACGGCTCCACCTACCGCGCGCACGCCGTGATCCTGTCGATGGGCTCGGGCTACCGCAAGCTCGGCCTCGACGGCGAGGACGCCCTCTCCGGCCACGGTGTCAGCTGGTGCGCCACGTGCGACGGGTTCTTCTTCCGCGGCAAGGACATCGCCGTCGTGGGCGGCGGCGACTCCGCCGTCGAGGAGGCCCTGTTCCTCACCCGCTTCGCCGACAAGGTCACGCTGATCCACCGCCGCGACGAGCTCCGCGCCTCCAAGATCATGGCCGAGCGGGCCCTGGCCAACGACAAGCTCGACTTCGCGTGGAACAGCGAGGTCGCCGAGATCCACGGCGAGGGCATCCTCGAGGGCGTCACCCTGCGCGACACCGTCACCGGTGAGACGCGCCGCCTCGACATCAGCGGCCTGTTCATCGCGATCGGCCACGATCCGCGC
Source organism: Aeromicrobium flavum (assembly GCF_007992115.1). Classification (GTDB taxonomy): domain Bacteria; phylum Actinomycetota; class Actinomycetes; order Propionibacteriales; family Nocardioidaceae; genus Aeromicrobium; species Aeromicrobium flavum. The sequence continues at coordinate 18,077 of NZ_BJZQ01000027.1, read as the reverse complement.
TCGGAGCTGCTCGTGGGCCAGGTCGACCTCGACGACGAGGGCTACGTGCTGGTCCAGCCCGGCTCCACCGCCACCAACGTGCGCGGCGTGTTCGCCTCCGGCGACCTCGTCGACCACACCTACCGCCAGGCGATCACCGCCGCCGGCACCGGCTGCCAGGCCGCCCTGGACGCCGAGCGCTTCCTCGCCGACATCGAGGCCGCCGGGTTCCCCGAGCCCGCGGTCGCGCTGACCGACCGACCGACCGAACCCATCAACAGGAGAATCCATGGCTGACATCACCGCCGTCACCGACGCCGACTTCGAGTCCACCGTCCTCAAGGCCGAGGGCCCCGTCCTCGTCGACTTCTGGGCCTCCTGGTGCGGACCGTGCCGCCAGCTGGCGCCGATCCTCGAGGAGATCGCGAAGGAGAAGGACGGCTCGCTGACCGTCGTCAAGATGGACGCGGACGCCAACCCCGTCACTCCCGCGCAGTACCGCGTGACGGGCCTGCCGACGATCAACCTGTACTACCAGGGCGAGCTCGTCCGCTCGATCGTGGGCGTTCGTCCCAAGTCGGCGATCCTCACCGAGATCTCGGAGTTCGTGGCCTGACCTGAAACATCAAACAAAGCCACTTGTCGATTTGTCGACAAGTGGCTTTGTTTTTTTCCATCGATGGTTCCGGTACTCAGCTGGGAGTGGCGTCCGAGCTCGACGCCGGATCCATCAGGTCGACGATGCGCTCGAGGTCGCCGATCGTGGCGAACTCGACGACGATCTTGCCCTTGGACTTGCCGAAGTCGACCTTGACGCGGGTGTCGAAGCGCTCGGACAAGCGGTGGGCGAGCTCGCCGACCCGGGCCGAGGTGGGTCGCGTCGAGAGCTTGCGAGCCGCCGGGGTCGCGTCCTCGTCGCCGAACCGGACGATCTCCTCCAGTTGACGGACCGAGATGCCCTCGGCGACCACGCGCGAGGCCAATCTGTCCTGCAATTCCGGGTTCGGCACCGCAAGCAGGGCCCGGGCGTGGCCCGCGGACAGCACGCCGGCCGCCACGCGTCGCTGGACCGCAGGGGGCAGCTTCAGGAGCCGGATCGTGTTGGTGATCTGCGGCCGCGAGCGCCCGATCCGCTCGGAGAGCTCCTCCTGCGTGCAGCCGAAGTCGTCCAGGAGCTGCTGGTACGCCGCGGCCTCCTCCAGCGGGTTGAGCTCGGACCGGTGCAGGTTCTCCAGCAGCGCGTCGCGCAGCAGGTCCTCGTCGGTCGTCTCGCGGATGACGGCGCTGATCGTCTCCAGGCCGGCCTTCTGGGTGGCGCGCCAGCGCCGCTCCCCCATGATCAGCTCGTACCGGTCCTGGCCCACGGGCCGGACCACGATCGGCTGCAACAGCCCGATCTCCTTGATGGAGTGGACGAGCTCGGCCATGGCCTCCTCGTCGAAGACCGTGCGCGGCTGGCGCGGGTTCGGCGCGATCTGCCCGACCGGGAGCTCGCGCAGGCGCGCGCCGTGAATCTCCGTCAGTCCCGACTCCTTCGCCTGCGCCGGCGAGGTGGGGATCAGGGCCGACAGTCCGCGACCGAGGCCGGGGCGGGGATTGCTCATGACGATGCTCCTTGGTCGGCGGGTGTCGCGCCGCGTTGGCTGATCTCACGGGCGGCTTCCAGGTAGGACAGCGCGCCCGTCGAGTTCGGATCGTACGTGATGATGCTCTGCTGGTAGCCCGGTGCCTCACTGATCTTCACCGAGCGCGGGATCGCCGTGGCCAGCACGCGATCACCGAAATGCCCTCGAACCTCAGCGGCGACGCTCGACGACAGGTTGGTGCGTGCGTCATGCATCGTCAGCAGGATCGTCGAGACGTCAAGGTCGGCGTTGAGGTGCTGCTGCACCAGGCCGATGTTGCCGAGCAGCTGGCTTAGGCCCTCCAGTGCGTAGTACTCGCACTGGATCGGGATCAGCACCTCGCGGGCGGCGACCATGGCGTTGATCGTCAACAGGCCCAGCGACGGGGGACAGTCGATGAAGACGTAGTCGACGTCGCTCCCCGGGCCGGCGAGATAGGTGTCGATCGCGGCGCGCAGGCGGCGCTCACGCTGTTCCAGTCCGACCAGCTCGATCTCCGCGCCCGCCAGGTCGATCGTCGCCGGCACCACCCGTAGTGCCGGGATGTCCGAACACGTCTGCACGGCCTCCGCGATCGGCAGCTCGTCGAGCAACACCTCGTACGTGCCCGGCGTGCCCGACGCGTGCGGGATGGCCGCCGCGGTGGAGGCGTTGCCCTGCGGGTCGAGGTCGATCAGCAGCACGGAGAGTCCTCGGGCAGCCATCGCCGCGGCCAGGTTCACCGAGGTCGTGGTCTTGCCGACGCCACCCTTCTGGTTCGCGACCACGAAGACCCGGGTGTGGGTCGGTCGCTCGTAGCGGCCACTGCGTTCCAGCCGCTCCATCAGCTCGACGTGGTGGCTCGCCTGGTCGGCGAGGGGAGTGGATGCGGACGCCTCGACGGCGTCATCGGCAAAGTCTGCGGCAGTCGGAATCGTCACTGCGGCTCCTGTCATGTTTCACGTGGAACATCGCTGTCCCCTGAGGCATGTTTCACGTGGAACGACGGGCGTTCCACCGGTGTTCTTGACGCTGGACTGCGGGTCTATCGGCGCTGGACTTCGACGAGGGTGGTCGGGACTTCCAGGCCCCAGTCCTCCCCGTACGTCGCCACCACGATATCGCCGGCACCGAGCCGGGCGAGAGTGGCGCGCGCGGCCTTCACCTCATCGGCGGCGCTGCGACCCTTGAGTGCCAGCAGGTGTCCGCCCGGCTTCACGAGCGGCATGCACCAGCGACCGAGCTTGTCGAGAGCGGCCACCGCGCGAGCGGTCACAACGTCGAAGCGCTCCGTGACCTCTTCCGCGCGTGCGCGCAACACCGTCACCTGCCCACCGATCCCGAGATCGTCGACGACCTCGTCCAGCCAGGTGGTCCGCCGCAGCAGCGGCTCGATCAGCGTCACGTGCAGGTCCGGCCGGGCGATGGCCCAGACCAGGCCCGGCAATCCGGCGCCGGCGCCCACGTCGGCGACGGTCACGTCGTGGGGGACGCGCACCACCGGCGCTGCGCAGTTGAAGAGGTGGCGATCCCAGAGACGGTCGACCTCGCGCGGACCGATCAGCCCGCGCTCGACGCCGGAGGTCGCGAGGAGCTCGGCGTAGCGTTCGGCGAGCGGAAGCCGCTCACCGAACGCCGTTTCACGTGAAACAGTCACTCGGCAGGCAGGACGACGACGTGCCGACCGGGTCCCGCGCCGTCGGACTCGCTGCGCAGGCCGGCCTCGGCCACGGCGTCGTGGATGACCTTGCGCTCGAACGGGGACATCGGATCGAGGGCGAGGGGCTCGTTCTCGGCCTTGACCTTCTCGATCGCCTCGGCCGCGATCTCGACGAGCGCGGCCTTGCGGGCGGCGCGGTGTCCGTCGACGTCGAGCATGAGACGGCTCCGAGCACCGGTCTCGCGGTAGACGGCCAGACGCGTCAGTTCCTGCAGCGCGTCGAGGACCTCGCCGTCGCGGCCGACCAGGTGGCTCAGCTCGCCACCGATGATCTCGACGGCAGCACGGTCGCCGTCCACGTCGATGTCGATGTCGCCGTCCAGGTCGGCGATGTCGAGCAGCTCCTCGAGGAAGTCGGCGGCGATGTCGCCCTCGCGTTCCAGATCGGTGTCACTCATCGGGATCCTCCTTGGCAGGCTTGTTCGGCTTCGGCTGCGCACCGCCGGTCTTGCGACGCTGGTCGCGGGTCTGCTTCTTGGGCTGCTGGCGCTTGATGCGCTGCGCCTCGGTCTCGGCCTCGATCTTGGCGACCGGGTCCTCGGCGACGGTCTTGCCCTTGGCGCGGTCGCGCTCCTGCTTGGCCTTGAACGCCGGGGTGCCGGGGGCGGGGTTGTTGCGGATGACCCAGAACTGCTGGCCCATGGTCCACAGGTTCGAGGTGGTCCAGTAGACGAGAACGCCCAGCGGGAAAGCGACGCCCGAGACGGCGAAGACGACCGGGAGCACGTACAGCAGGATCTTCTGCTGCTGGGCGAACGGGCCGTTGAGCGACGCCTCGGGCATGTTCTTGGCCATCAGCTGCTTCTGCGTGAAGAACTGGGTGGCGCACATGGCGACGACCATGACCATCGCGATGATCTTGGTCTCGAGGTTGTCACTCGACAGGAACGTGTCGGCGATACGGCCACCGAGCCATTCGGCGTCACGCAGGGACTCGGCCTGGTCGCCGGACAGGAAGCCACGGGCGCCCTCGGCGCCCTTGCGGGATGCCTGGTCGATCACGCGGAAGAGCGCGAAGAAGATCGGCATCTGCAGCAGCAGCGGCATGCACGAGGAGAAGGGGTTGGTGCCCGTCTCCTGGAACAGCTTCATCTGCTCCTGGGCGAACCGCTCGCGGTCGTGGCCGTACTTCTTGCGCAGCTCCTGCAATTGCGGCTGGATCAGCTGCATGTTGCGACTGGAGTTGATCTGCTTGACGAACAGCGGGATCAGCATCGCGCGGATCGTCAGCGTGAGGCCGACGATCGCCAGCGCCCAGGACCAGCCGGCGTCCGGATCGAGACCGATCTGGGTGAACAGCCAGTGCCACGCCAGCACGATGCCGGACGTGAAGTAGTACAGCGGCGTCATGATCGCGCCGCCGATGCTGCCTAGGAAGTCGAACATGCTTCTCCTCGTTCACGGACGCCGGAGGGGACGGGGTCGTACCCGCCGGCGGCCCAGGGGTGGCACCGGCCCAGACGGCGGGTCGCGAGCCACATGCCCTTCAGGGCACCGTGGGTCTCGACCGCCTCGAGGGCGTAGGCCGAACAGCTGGGGTGGTAACGGCACACCTGTCCGTACATCGGGCTGATGGCGAAACGGTAGGCACGCAGCAGGCTCGCCACGATCCACCGCATCATCGCCGCACCCGGGAGGCCGCGGTGTGCAGGGCCTGGTCGAGCTGGGGTCCGAGGTCTGCCGCGCGGCGCGAGGCCGAGCCGGGGAGCGCCCGCACCACGACGCGCGACCCCGAGGGGACGGCGTCGAGGCGGTCGCGCATCAGGTGACGGAGGCGTCGCTTCACGCGGTTGCGATCGTGGGCGCGGCCCACCTTCTTGGACACGACGAAACCGACGGACGTGACGTCCGTCGGTTCGACAGGTCCACCCACGTGAACGACGAGGTCGGGCTGCACGCCCTTGCCGCCGCGGCGCATCGCCTGACGGAACTCCTCACCGTCGCGCATGCGGTGCACGCGCGGCAGCACGCGGAATCAGGCCGAGAGCTTGTCGCGGCCCTTGCGGCGACGCGCCGCCAGGATGGAGCGACCGGCACGCGTGCGCATGCGGAGGCGGAAGCCGTGCTTCTTGGCGCGGCGACGGTTGTTCGGCTGGTAGGTGCGCTTGCTCACAGGAGGTCCTTCGTACGGATCGTGGCCCAACAGGGAGGGGCCACCGCTCGCCCACGACCGGAACTGTTCATGGGCACGCGGCGGACGTCGTTCAAGACGACCCCTCCACGGTACGGGGGGCGGCCTGACATGGTCAAACCGACCCAAAGTCGCCAGTCTTATCGTGTGCGCGTGGCCCGGTCCATCCGACACGCCGAGGACCACCCACAAATGTCCCAACCTGCTTGTGAGCGGTCGTCGGCGGCTGCTAGCGTCACTGGATATCCACAGGCACTCACCCGGAATCGGCGTGGGTTCGATCCGACTCATACACAGCGTGTGGACAACAGTGTGAACAACTCCGGCGGTGACGTGCGCGTCGCTGCCTCAACTCGGGAATTCCCTGCCATCGCAGGCAGGAAAGGAAGGCTGTGCAGTGCGCGACGAGGCTGATGTGGACCTGGAGTCCGTCTGGCGAGACTCCGTCGCCACCTTGTCCCCCGGTGCGAAGGTCTTCGTCTACGGCGCCAAGCCGCTCTCGCTCCACAACGGCATCCTGATCGTCGCGGTCCAGGACGACCTGTCGCGCGCCCAGCTCGAGTCGCGCGTGCGGCCGGCGCTGGAGCAGGCCCTCACCACCCAGGCCGGCGAGGACATCCGCCTGGTCGTCACGATCGACCCCGAGGTGGTCGACGACGCCCCCGAGCTGATGTCCCCCGCGATCACCGTCGCCGAGGAGCCGACAGATGTCGACCTGCCGACAAGTAGATTTGTCGACAAGGATGACGACTTCGAGGAGGACGACGACAGCCTGACCCCCAGCTGGGTCAGCCGCTCCCGTGCCTCGCAGGGAGGCCCGTCGCACCGGGCGAACATCGCCGAGGCGCGACTGAACTCGCGCTACCAGTTCGAGAACTTCGTCATCGGCTCGTCCAACCGCTTCGCGCACGCCGCCGCGGTCGCCGCGGCCGAGGCACCGGGCAAGGCCTACAACCCGCTCGTCATCCACGGCGACTCCGGCCTGGGCAAGACGCACCTGCTGCACGCCATCGGCCACTACGTCATCAACCTCTACCCCTCGTCCCGCGTCCGCTACGTCAGCTCCGAGGAGTTCGTCAACGACGTCATCAACGCGATCGGCGAGAACCGCACCCCCGCGCTGCGCCGCAAGTACCGCGAGATCGACGTGCTGCTGGTCGACGACATCCAGTTCATCGAGAACAAGGACGCGACGCAGGAGGAGTTCTTCCACACGTTCAACGCTCTGCACAACGAGAACAAGCAGATCGTCATGACGTCCGATCGCCCGCCGTCGGAGCTGCGCACGCTGGAGGAGCGACTGCGCAACCGCTTCAGCTGGGGCCTGCAGACCGAGATGCTGCCGCCCGACCTGGAGACCCGCATCGCGATCCTGCGCAAGAAGGCCGCCACCGAGAAGCTCACCGCGCCGGCCGACGTGCTCGAGTTCATCGCCAGCAAGGTCCAGACGAACATCCGTGAGCTCGAGGGTGCGCTGATCCGCGCCACGGCCTTCGCCAACCTCAACGGCACGACGGTCGACCTGCAGCTGGCGCAGATCGTGCTGAAGGACCTGATCGCCGAGGGCGACGACCCCGAGATCACCGCCGGCATGATCATGGCGCAGACCGCGGCCTACTCCGAGTTCACGATCGAGGAGCTCTGCTCGTCGAACCGCTCGCGCAACCTCGTGCTCGCCCGCCAGATCGCGATGTACCTGTGCCGGGAGCTCACCGAGATGTCCCTGCCGCAGATCGGCGGCGAGTTCGGCGGTCGCGACCACACCACCGTGATGCACGCCGAGCGCAAGATCCGCAAGCTCATGGCCGAGAAGCACGCCGTCTACAACCAGGTCACCGAGCTGACGGCCCGGATCCGCCAGCAGGCGCGACAGTCCTGACTGCGTGGTTCTTGTTCTTCCCCATCTGGGGACACGGGTGTGCATGAAGGGCCATCATCGGTGCACGGAGGCGACGAGGATGTGAATCCGGTGTGAACGCAGGACGGTCATCCACAGGCGCGACGACTCCCCCCAGTGCTCGAGCCACAGCGTCATCCACCGGCTGAAGTACCGCTGACCAGCACAAACAACGGTTGTCCACCGAATCCACAGGCCCTACTACGACGACGGAAAGTACAAAGACCGAAATCCGAGTCGAAGTCACGACGACCCGTGGGTGTGGAGAACGGCTCACCGTGGCAGGATTCGACTGACGAATGAGAGGCTCCAGAACGTGAAGTTCCGCATCGATCGCGACACCCTCGCCGACGCCGTCGGCTGGACCGCCCGCAGCCTGCCGACCCGCCCGAGCGTGCCGGTGCTGACGGGCCTGTTGCTCGAGACCCTCGGTGACGAACTGCACCTGTCGGGATTCGACTACGACACGTCCACGCGCGCCTCCCTCCCCGCCGAGGTCCACGACGAGGGCAAGGCGCTCGTCTCGGGCCGTCTGCTCGCCGAGATCGTGCGTGCCCTGCCCGCCGGCAAGCCCGTCGACGTCGTCCATGACGGCACCAAGGTCCAGGTCACCTGCGGCAGCTCGCGCTTCAGCCTGCAGACGATGCCGGTCGAGGAGTACCCGCAACTGCCGGCGATGCCGACCTCCACCGGCACGGTCAAGGCCGACGACTTCGCCACGGCCGTGGGCCAGGCCAGCGCCGCCGCCTCGCGCGACGAGATGCTGCCCCTGCTCACCGGCATCCGGCTCGAGCTCGAGGGCTCGACCATCTCGCTGATGGCCACCGACCGGTTCCGCGCCAGCCTGCGCGACCTGGCCTGGTACCCCGAGGCGTCCGACATCTCGGCCCGCGCCCTCGTCCCGGCGCGCGTCCTGTCCGACACGGCCAAGGCGCTCACCGCCGGCGGCGACATCACGATCGCGGTCTCGACCAGCGAGTCCGGCGACGGCCTCATCGGCTTCGAGGGCACGGTCGGCGGCGGCGTCCGTCGCACGACGACCCGCCTGCTCGAGGGCGACTTCCCGCGCGTGCGCCAGCTCTTCACGGCGCAGGCCGAGACGGTCGCCTACGTCGGCACCCAGACCTTGGTCGACGCCGTGAAGCGCGTCGCCCTGGTCGCCGAGCGCAACACCCCGGTCCGCCTGACCTTCTCCGAGGGCCAGGTGCTGCTCGAGGCCGGCAGCGGCGACGAGGCCCAGGCCTCCGAGAGCGTCGAGGCCACGATCGACGGCAACGACATCTCGATCGGCTTCAACCCGAACTACATGCTCGAGGGACTGTCGGTCATGACCGAACCGGTCGTGCACCTGTCCTTCACCCAGCACACCAAGCCCGCCGCGATGTCCGGAGTCGCGGAGGTGGGAGCGGATCCCGATGGCGCGTTCCGCTACCTGATCATGCCGGTGCGGCTGCAGAACTGATCGCGTCACGACGTCAGGAGACGCCCATGCACATCGGACTCGTCGGACTGGGGAAGATGGGCGGGAACATGCGCACGCGCATGCGCAACGCCGGTCTCACGGTCATCGGCTACGACCGCGACCCCGAGCTGAGCGATGTCGGCTCGCTCGCCGAGATGGTCGAGCAGCTGCCCAGCCCGAAGGTCGTGTGGGTGATGGTCCCCCACGGCGACCCCACCCACAGCACGATCACCGAGCTGAAGGAGCTGCTCTCGGAGGGCGACGTCGTCGTCGACGGCGGCAACTCGCGGTGGACCGATGACGAGATCCACGCCGCGCAGTTGGCCGAGAAGAACATCGGCTACGTCGACTGCGGCGTGAGTGGTGGCGTGTGGGGCCTCGAGAACGGCTACGCGCTGATGGCCGGTGGCGACGCGGCGGATGTCGCGAAGGTGCAGCCGGCGTTCGACGCCCTGCGTCCCGATGCCGAGAACGGCTTCGTGCACGCGGGCCGCGTGGGTGCCGGGCACTTCAGCAAGATGGTCCACAACGGCATCGAGTACGCGATGATGCAGGCCTACGCCGAGGGGTACGAGCTGCTCGAGGCCGTCGACATGGTCGACAACGTCACCGAGGTGCTCAACTCGTGGCGCGTCGGCACGGTCGTGCGCTCCTGGCTGCTCGACCTGCTGGTCAAGGCGCTCGAGGACGACCCGGGCCTGTCCAAGGTGCGCGGCTACGCCGAGGACTCGGGCGAGGGACGCTGGACCGTCGAGGCCGCCATCGCCAACTCGGTGCCCGCCCCCACGATCGCCGCCTCGCTGTTCGCGCGGTTCGTGTCGCGCCAGGACGAGTCGGCCGCGATGCAGGCGGTCGCCGCGATGCGCCAGCAGTTCGGCGGCCACGCCGTCCGTGCCGCCGAGGAGAGCCCGGACGTCCCGAACCCCTGACCCCTGACCCGCTGAGTTGCACGTTCGGCCGCCGACACGCCGTGTTCTCCCGGCGGAACGTGCAACTCAGCGGGTTCCGCGGCGGCCGTAGGCTGAGCCCATGCACGTGACCCGGCTGGAGCTGACCGACTTCCGGTCGTACGGCTCCGTCGGCATCGAGCTGGCGGCCGGGCCGGTCGCGTTCATCGGGGCCAACGGCCAGGGCAAGACCAATCTGGTCGAGGCCATCGACTACCTCGCCGCCCTCGACTCGCACCGGGTCTCGTCCGACACGCCGCTCGTGAAGGCCGGCGCCGAGCGCGCGATCGTGCGGGCCCAACTGCAACGCGACGACCGGTCGGCGCTGCTCGAGCTGGAGATCACTCCGGGCAAGTCGAACCGGGCCCGGGTCAACGGCAACGCTCTGCCTCGGGTGCGCGACCTCATGGGGATCGCGCGCACGGTGCTCTTCTCCCCCGAGGACCTGGCGCTCGTGAAGGGCGATCCGTCCGACCGCCGCCGCTTCCTCGATCACCTGATCGTCATGCGGATCCCGCGCCTGGCCGGGGTCAAGGCCGACTACGACCGGGTGCTCAAGCAGCGCAACACGCTGCTCAAGACCGCCGGCCGGCGCAGCAACGTCGAGATCTCCACCCTCGACATCTGGGACGAGAACCTGGCCCGCGTCGGCGGCCAGCTCGTCGCCGCGCGGCTGGCCCTGCTCGACGCCCTCGCGCCGCACGCCACCGACGCCTATCGCGACGTCGCCGCCGGTGCCGCGGCCGAGCGCCAGGTCGTCTCGCTGGTCTACAAGCCGTCGGTCGAGGGGATCGACGAGCTGCGCGACGCCGACGACCTCGGCAAGGCCCTGCTCGACGAGATCGGGCGGCGCCGTCGCGACGAGCTCGAGCGCGGCATCAGCCTGGTGGGCCCGCACCGTGACGACGTCATCCTGTCGATCGGCGACCTGCCGGCGAAGGGCTACGCCAGTCACGGCGAGTCGTGGTCGCTCGCGCTGGCGCTGCGGCTGGCGGCGTTCGCGCTGCTGCGCGAGGAGGGCGACGACCCGATCCTGATCCTCGACGACGTCTTCGCCGAGCTCGACAGCGACCGCCGGTCGCGACTCGCGGCTCGGGTCGCGTCCGCCGAGCAGGTGCTGGTCACGGCCGCCGTCGAGGGTGACGTGCCCGACGAGCTCGTCGGTCAGTCGTTCGACGTGGCCGCCGCGGTGGTGACGCCGCGTGGCTGACGACTCCGAGGACGTGCTGCGGCTCGCGCGGGAGATCGCCGACGCCTACCGCACCGGGCAGCCCACCTCCCCGCGCCGGCGCCGGCCGATGCGTCGCACGGGTCCGGCGCGACGACCCGGCCGCGAGGACGGCGTCGCCCTCGGCGACGTGCTGGGCGAGATGGTGCAGAACCAGGGGTGGAGCGACAAGCTGGCCGCCTCGCGCGTCTTCTCGGACTGGGCCGCGATCGTCGGCCCGGAGGTCGCCCAGCACTGCCGCGTCGACCACTTCTCCGACGGCATCGTGCACCTCGAGGCCGACTCCACCGCGTGGGCCAAGGAGCTGAAGCTGCTGGCGCCGCGGCTGGTGGCGAAGCTCAACCACGAGCTCGGCGACGGTCAGGTGCTGCGGATCGACGTGCGCGGGCCCCAGGCGCCGAGCTGGAAGAAGGGGCGCCGCTCGGTCAAGGGACGCGGACCCCGCGACACCTACGGCTGAGCCTCAGTTGTCGGTGCCGAGCCAGCCCATCAGCGCGATGGCCAGCGCGGACGCGGCGGCGACGGCACCGAGCACCAGGGACGCCTCGACGAACCCCTCGAGTCCGGCCACCGGCCGCACGCCGATGAGGACGATCCCGAGCAGCGCGGCGATCACGCCGCTGACGGCGGTGGTGAAGACGGCGCGTGGCCGGGCGATCCGGCCGCCGTGCACCAGGACGCCCGCGGCGCACCACGCCAGCGTCACGAGCAGGGCCGCGACGACGTCGCCCGGACGGTGCCAACCGGCGACGATCGTCGAGAGCCCGGTCAGTCCGGTGGCGAACGTGCCGAGACCGGCCACGGTCGCGCGGGCGGCCGGTGGCACCACGATCAGGAGAGCGGCCACGACCGACGCCGTCACGGTGACGTGGCCACTGGGCAACGAGTTGTGCACGCCGTGGCCGAAGTCGGGCCGCTCGAGCAGACCGTGCTTGAGGATCTGCGTGGTGATGTTCGACCCGGCGATGACGATCCCCGCGGCGAGAACCGCTCGCCAGTGTCGACGCCTGGCCGCGAGCAGCAGGCACACGACCGCGAGCGCCACCGCCGACCACAGCGGGACGCGACCCAGGATCGACAGCAGCGTCAGCTCGGCCTCGCGGCCGGCGACCACGGTCTGCATCGCCCGCTCGTCCGCCGCCTGACCGGGCGCCGACCACAGCGCAAAGCGCACGAGCACGACGAGACCGGTGACGGCGGCGGCACCGACGACGAAGGCCGGCCCCGACACCCGGGCAGGGACGCGGGTCGTGGAGCTCACGCTCCCACCCTCGCAGACCGCACCGAACCCTCCGAGCCGTGCCGGCCGGTCAGACCCCCGGGGAGGCCTCTTGATGATGGGAACCTTGGTCGGCCCCCTCGTCGGGAGCCCCAGAGCCCTTCTGGCGCCGTTCAGCGGCATCTGTGGATGAAGGAACAGTGCTCCACAGGAGGTGTCGTGTCATGGGACGGACAGAATGGCCCCGTATACTGGATGGGTGACCCAGGCGCCCGAGACACCCAGCACGTACGACGCGAGCAACATCCAGGTCCTGGAAGGGCTCGAGGCGGTCCGCAAGCGGCCCGGCATGTACATCGGCTCCACCGGCGAGCGCGGCCTGCACCACCTCGTCTACGAGGTCGTCGACAACTCCGTCGACGAGGCCCTTGCCGGCTACGCCACCAACATCCAGGTGGTGCTGCAGGCCGACGGCGGCGTCAAGGTCATCGACGACGGCCGTGGCATCCCGGTCGACGAGCACCCCGAGGAGAAGATCCCCGCGGTCACGCTGGTGCTCACGTCGCTGCACGCCGGCGGCAAGTTCGGCGGCGGCGGCTACAAGGTGTCCGGTGGTCTGCACGGCGTCGGCGTCTCGGTGGTGAACGCGTTGTCCACCAAGCTCTACGTCGAGGTCAAGCGCGACGGGTACCGCTGGACGCAGTCCTTCACCTACGGCGTCCCGGACGCCCCCCTCGTGCGCGAGGAGGAGACCGACGAGACCGGCACGACCACGACCTTCTACGCGTCGGACACGATCTTCGAGACCACGACGTACGACTACGAGACGCTCAAGACGCGCTTCCGCGAGATGGCGTTCCTCAACAAGGGCCTGCAGCTCAGCCTGCGCGACGAGCGCCACGAGAACAACGGCGACGCCACGGAGGGCGTCGTCGACGACGTCGAGCGCGAGGTCACGTTCCGCTATGACAACGGTCTCGAGGACTACGTCAACCACATCAACGTCGGCAGCAAGGCCCCGATCCACCGCGAGATCATCAGCCTCGAGCGCGAGGACGAGGCCAACGGCCTGTCGCTGGAGCTCGCGATGCAGTGGAACGACAGCTTCAGCGAGTCGGTCCACACGTTCGCCAACACGATCAACACGCACGAGGGCGGCACGCACGAGGAGGGCTTCCGTGCGGCGCTGACCACCACGGTCAACCGCTTCGCCGAGGCCAACAACCTCATCAAGAAGAAGGAAGACCGCCTCACCGGCGACGACATCCGCGAGGGCCTCACCGCGATCATCTCGATCAAGCTCGAGGAGCCGCAGTTCGAGGGCCAGACCAAGACCAAGCTCGGCAACACCGAGGCCAAGGGCTTCGTCCAGCAGGTGCTCAACGACGAGCTGGGCGCCTGGCTCGAGCGCAACCCCACCGAGGGCAAGACGATCATCCGCAAGTCGATCGACGCGGCGGCCGCCCGCGTGGCCGCCCGCAAGGCGCGCGACCTGGCCCGGAACCGCAAGGGCTTCGGCTCCGGCGGCGGCCTGCCCGGCAAGCTGATCGACTGCTCCAGCCGCAACCCCGAGGAGTGCGAGATCTTCGTGGTCGAGGGCAACTCGGCCGGCGGCTCGGCCCGCAACGGCCGCAACCCCGCGACCCAGGCGATCCTCCCGCTGCGCGGCAAGATCCTCAACGTCGAGAAGGCGCGGATCGACAAGATCATGCAGAACACCGAGGTCCAGGCGATCATCAGCGCCCTGGGCACCGGCGTCCACGAGGACTTCGACATCGCCAAGCTGCGCTATCACAAGATCGTGCTGATGGCCGATGCCGACGTCGACGGCCAGCACATCACCACGCTGCTGCTGACCCTGCTGTTCCGGTTCATGAAGCCGCTCATCGACGCCGGCCACGTCTACCTGGCGCAGCCGCCGCTGTACAAGATCAAGTGGACCAACCACCACCACGAGCTGGCCTACTCCGACTCCGAGCGCGACGCCGTCATGGCCGCGGGCCTCGACGCCGGCTACCGGCTCCCCAACACGGCTCCGGTCCAGCGCTACAAGGGCCTCGGCGAGATGAACGCCAGCGAGCTGTGGGAGACCACGATGGACCCCGACGGCCGTCTGCTCCGCCAGGTCACGCTGGCCGACGCGGCCGTGGCCGACGAGATCTTCACGATCCTCATGGGCGAGGACGTCGACCAGCGACGCTCGTTCATCCAGCGGAACGCCAAGGACGTCCGCTTCCTCGACATCTGACCCCACCGAACCACCGGTGGTCGAGTAGCACGGTGAGCGCAGCGAACCGGCGTATCGAGACCACGGAACGAAGGACACAGAAGTGACCGACACCCCGATCGAAAGCGACCGCACCGAGCCGGTCGAGCTGCAGGACGAGATGCAGCGGTCGTACATCGACTACGCCATGAGCGTCATCGTGGCTCGTGCGCTGCCCGATGTGCGCGACGGCCTCAAGCCGGTGCACCGCCGCGTGCTGTACGCGATGTACGACGGCGGCTACCGCCCCGATCGCGGCTTCAACAAGTGCAGCCGCATCGTCGGTGACGTGATGGGTCAGTACCACCCGCACGGCGACTCGGCGATCTACGACACCCTCGTGCGCCTCGCCCAGCCGTGGGTCATGCGCGCGCCGATGATCGCGGGCCAGGGCAACTTCGGCTCGCCGGGCGACGACCCGGCCGCCGCGATGCGGTACACCGAGTGCAAGCTCGCGCCGATCGCGATGGAGATGGTGCGCGACATCGACGAGGAGACCGTCGACTTCAAGCCCAACTACGACGGCCGCTCGCAGGAGCCCACCGTCCTGCCCTCGCGCATCCCCAACCTGCTGGTCAACGGCTCGGCGGGCATCGCGGTCGGCATGGCCACCAACATCCCGCCGCACAACCTGCGCGAGGTGGCCGAGGGCGTGCAGTGGGCGCTCGAGCACCCCGACGCCACGCGCGAGGAGCTCCTCGAGGCGCTGCTGGCGCGGATCAAGGGCCCCGACTTCCCCACCGACGGCCTCATCGTCGGCACCAGCGGCATCGAGGACATGTACCGCACGGGTCGCGGGTCGGTCCCGATGCGCGCGGTCGTCAACATCGAGGAGGACACCAAGGGACGCATGCAGCTCGTCGTCACCGAGCTGCCGTACCAGGTGAACCCGGACGGCCTGATGCGCAAGATCGCCGATCTCGCCCAGAGCGGTCGCGTCCAGGGGATCAGCGACCTGCGCGACGAGTCCAGCGACCGCGCCGGCCGCCGCATCGTCATCGAGATCCGCCGTGACGCCGTCGCCCGCGTCGTGCTGAACAACCTCTACAAGCACACCGACCTGCAGACGAACTTCAGCGCCAACATGCTGGCGATCGTCGACGAGGTCCCGCGCACGCTGACCCTCGACGGATTCATCTCGCACTGGATCCACCACCAGGTCGACGTCATCCGGCGTCGCACCGAGTACCGCCTGCGCAAGGCCGAGGAGCGCGCCCACATCCTGCGCGGCCTGGTCAAGGCGCTCGACCTGCTCGACGACGTGATCGCCCTGATCCGTCGCAGCCCCACGGTCGACGAGGCCCGCCACGGCCTGATGGACCTGCTCGTGATCGACGAGCTCCAGGCCACCGCGATCCTCGACATGCAGCTGCGTCGCCTCGCGGCCCTCGAGCGTCAGAAGATCATCGACGACCTCGCCGCGATCGAGAACGAGATCGCCGCGTACAAGCTGATCCTGGCCAGCGAGGCCCGCCAGCGCGAGATCGTCGGCGAGGAGCTCGGCGAGATCGTCGCCAAGTACGGCGACGACCGCCGGACGAAGATCATCGCCGCCGACGGCGACCTGTCCGACGAGGACCTCATCCCCGATGAGGAGCTGGTCGTCACGATCACCAAGGGCGGCTACGCCAAGCGCACCAAGACCGACCTGTACCGCGTCCAGAACCGCGGCGGCAAGGGCGTGCGCGGGGCCTCCCTGCGGGGCGAGGACGTCGTCGAGCACGTGTTCTCGACCACGGCGCACCACTGGATCCTGTTCTTCACCACCGCCGGCCGGGTCTACCGGGCCAAGGCCTACCACCTGCCCGAGGGCGGCCGCGACGCCCGCGGCGGCCACGTGGCCGGGCTGCTGGCGTTCCAGCCGGACGAGGAGATCGCCCAGGTCCTGGCCATCCGCGACTACGAGCAGGCGCCGTACCTGGTGCTCGCCACGAAGCGCGGCCTGGTCAAGAAGACCCGCCTCACGGACTACAACAGCCCGCGCCAGGCCGGCGTCATCGCGATCAACTTCCGCGACGAGGACGACGAGCTGGTCGGTGCCGAGCTGGTCTCGTCCGAGGACGACATCCTGCTCATCAGCCGCAAGGCCCAGTCGATCCGCTTCCGCGCCGACGACGACCAGCTGCGGCCGATGGGTCGCGCCACCTCCGGCGTCACGGGCATGAAGTTCCGCGACGACGACTCCCTGCTGTCGATGTCGGTCATCAAGGCCGGTGCCGACGACGAGGGCGAGGGCGACGAGGCCGACAGCCAGAAGCTGTACGTCTTCACCGTCACCGACGGCGGCTTCGCCAAGAAGACCCGGATCGGCGAGTACCGCCTCCAGGGACGCGGCGGTCTGGGCATCAAGGCCATGCAGATCACCGAGTCGCGCGGCGAGCTCGTCGGCGGTCTGGTGCTGCGTGACACCGACGACGTCATCAGCGTGACGTCCTCCGGACAGATCACGAGAAGCCTCGTGTCCGGTGTTCCTGTGAAGGGACGTGGCACGATGGGTGTGAGTTTCGTGAAGTTCAAGGGGAATGATCGGGTCGTGACCATCGCGCGCAACACCGATCTGACCGTCGAGGACGTCGCGGACGATGCGGTCGAGCAGCCGGCCGAGGAGTCGAACGTGAGTGGGGACGACAGTGAGTGACCAGAAGCCGGGCGAGGGCCAGCAGAACGGCTCGCCCCCCAACAACGCCAAGTCCAACGGCACGGCGCCGACGGTCTCGGCGCGCCGGCCGCTGAGCAAGGCCGAGTACGCCCGCACGACCCAGGCGACGCCCGACACCACCGCGGTGATCCCCGCGGTGCGCGACGACGCCAAGCCGCCGGCTGACGACCGACCGACGCAGACCTTCAAGGCCGTCCCGGCCGAGAAGCCCTCGGGCAAGCCGGTCGAGAAGAAGCCGGCACCGCAGCAGAAGAAGGCCGACAAGCCGGGCAAGAAGCCGGCGCCCGTCGTGGCCGCTGCGCCCGCGCCCGCACCCGCACCGGCTGCCCCGGCTCCGGCCACGCCGAAGCCCGAGCAGAAGGCGGCTCCGGCCACGAAGACCGCCCCGGCGGCGCCGAAGCAGGTTCCGGCGAGCAAGGCGCCCGCGACCAAGGCGCCCGCGAGCAAGGCGCCCGCCAAGGCTCCGGCCGCGTCGACGTCGGGCTCCACCGAGGCCGCCAGCACGCGGTCGGCCCGGCTGAAGCTGAGCCACGTCGAGCCGTGGAGCGTCACAAAGATGGCGTTCGTCGTCTCGGTGGCCCTCATGGTCGTCAGCGTCGTCGCCGTCACCGTGTTCTGGCTCGTCATGCAGATCACGGGCGTGTGGGGCGCGTTGAACGACAGCGTCTCCAACGTCCTGGCCGACGACGCCGCGGCGTTCGACGTCACCGACTACCTCGGCTTCGGCCGCGTCGTCGGGCTCACCTTGCTGGTGTCCAGCCTCAACGTCATCTTCATGACCGCCCTGGCCACGATCGCCGCCCACCTCTACAACCTGGCGGCCGGCATCCTCGGCGGCATCGAGCTGACGTTCGGCGAGCGCAAGTAGTCCGCAGACCGTCCGCCCGCACCACCTCCGCCCCTCCTCCGCGAGTGGCGCACAACGGCCCGCCACTCGCCGAGTGGCGGGCCGTTCTGCGCCACTC
>NZ_BJZQ01000026.1 GCF_007992115.1 Aeromicrobium flavum | reverse complement strand
GGCGCCGAATCTCGGCACCGACCCGCCGCGAGGGGACTGCGGAGCTGCGGAGCTCACCGCCGCGAGCGGCGGCCCCGGATCACCTGTCCGGCGAGGTCGGCGACGACGCCCCCGCCGAACACCGCGGCAGCGAGCGTCCAGGCGAATCCGTCCCGCTCGGTGAAGATCAGGACGAACGCCAGCAGCACGGCCGCGACCGTGACGTGGGCGAGGAGCCCCCCGTGGTTCAGCACGTGGTCACACCCGCCCCGCTCGATCACGTCGCGACCGGAGGACTCGCACGCCGATCTCCCACGCCACGGCGGCGATCACGAGCACGACGGCGACCGGGACGAAGTCGCTGACGTTCGAATCAGGCGACTCGGCTCCCTGGTTCAGACCCATCCAGTAGAGACCGAGGGCAAAGACCAACGCGACGGGAGTCCTCATCAGCACTTCTCCTTCTTCCACTTCCACAGTAGGCCCGACGGCAGCCGGAAATGCAGTTCCACACACTGGCCCTTCTTCGACGCCGCGAGGAACGTCTTGCGCAGCGACGGCAGCGCGGCCAGGACCGTGGCGGCGCACCCGATGGCGATCACCGGGTGCGGGATCTTCGCGCAGATGAACGCCGCGAGCGCCCGCGCGGAACTGTTCGCCTTCTTGATCTTCTTGGCGATCGACTTGGTCTCCTTCTTCGTGAACTTCACGCACAGCGACGTGTAGGCATCGCAAGCGAAGATCCTCGGGTCGGCGACGACCGGGTACGCGAAGTCGCCAGCGCGGTGGTCGACGACCTGCGTGATCCCGCCGTGGCGCAGCTCGTACCGCGTCGGCACGGATCGGCCTTCGGCGTCGATGGCCCACGGCGCCTCGATCTGCGCGGCGACCTCACCGTCGGCCCTCACCAGGTCGACTCCCCCATCCGGCGCGTGACGGGGAATCACGCCGCCGTGCACGCCGAACGCGTAGGCGGTGGGTGCCGCCTCGGATTCGACGCCGACCAGGACCTGGGCGCCGGTGACCGTCGGCGTGACCGCCAAGGTGGCTCCGCGTGACGCCTCGAGGTGGAGACGACCGCCGACGCGATCAACCCGGGTCTTCGCGGTCGGGAGGTCGAGCTCGATGAGGGCTCCTCCGACGGTCTCGATCGGCACCCGTCCGTGCCTCACCGCTCCCGTCGGGGACTGCGCGAGGGGCACGGCGGCGTCGACCAGGGCGATCTGGGCGAGTCGGTCGTGGAGGGTGACGTCCGGCGCCGCGGCCTGCGTCGGTGGCAGGGCGGAGAGTGTCAGGGCGGCCGTGGTGGCCAGGACCGCGAAGGCCCGAGTGACGATGTGCATGAATCCCCCGATTCGGTGATGGGCATAGCCCGTTGGGCTTGACTTTCCGCACACCGTATTGGGCCCTTCGCTGAAACGTCAAGCCGTCGTGCACACGCGCGGAGGCGCTAGGTGATGCGCTGCAGGACCCGGCTGCGGGACTGGCCGGGCGACGGGAACAGGGCGAGCCCGAGGCCGAGCAGCCCGCACGCGACGAGACCGTCCATGTACCAGTGGTTGGCCGTGACGGTGACGACCACGAGGGTGAGCCCGGCGTGCCAGATCGCCAGCCGCCGCACCAGACCCGAGGCGGTGCGCGCCACGACCACGGCGATCAACACGGCCCAGCCCACGTGCAGGCTCGGCATGGCGGCGTACTGGTTGGCCACCGCCCCGCTCGCCCCGTCGTACGCCGACGGCCCGTAGACGCTCATCGTGTCGACGAAGCCCCACTGGGCGAACATCCGCGGCGGCGCCAGCGGGTAGGCGATGTGGAGCAGGACGGCGATCGAGGTCATGAGGATGATCAGGTTCCGGGCCCACCGGTACTCGGCCCGCGGCCGCCGGAAGAAGCCCCAGAGCAGGAACGCCACCGTCACCGGGAAGTGCACGGCGACGTAGTAGACGTTCGCGAACTGCCACAGATCGACCGTCGGCACGAGCCCCTGGACCGCGGCCTCGCTGGGCAGGCGGAGGAACCGCTCGAGGCGGTGCACCGCCTCGGCGTTGGCCATGGCGGCCGCCTGCGAGTCGATCGTGACGAGCCGGCCCGTGCGGTACAGCAGGTAGACCAGGCTCAGCAGGACCAGCTCGAAGACGGCAGGCACCACCCAGACGCGCAGGCGCGTCAGCACGGCGGTTCCGCGCGAGGTGGGCATGGGCCCACCTTCTCAGACCTCCGCGGAGCCCGAAACCCTACGAAAAGAGGATCGGGCCCGACGAAGGTCGGTCGAGGATCAGAGAGTCGACTGGATCCCGGCCAGCAGCTGGCGCGCCATCACGATGCGCTGGACCTGGTTCGTGCCCTCGTAGATCTGGGTGATCTTGGCGTCGCGCATCATCCGCTCGACCGGGTAGTCGCGGGTGAAGCCGTAGCCGCCGAGCAGCTGGACGGCGTCGGTCGTGACCTGCATCGCGGTGTCCGAAGCGAAGGCCTTGGCCGCGGCGCCGAAGAACGTCAGGTCCTTGTCGCCACGCTCGGAGCGACCGGCGGCCGCGTACGTGAGCTGGCGGGCGGCCTCGATCTTCATGCCCATGTCGGCGATCATGAACTGCAGGCCCTGGAAGTCCGAGATGGCCTTGCCGAACTGCTTGCGCTCCTGCACGTAGCCGAGTGCGTAGTCGAGCGCGCCCTGGGCGACCCCGACCGCCTGCGCGGCGATCGTGACGCGGGTGTGGTCGAGCGTCTTCATCGCGATCGAGAAGCCCTCGCCGACCTCGCCGATGATGCGGTCGCCGGGGATGCGCACGTGGTCGAAGTAGACCTCGCGGGTGGGCGAGCCCTTGATGCCGAGCTTCTTCTCGGGCGCACCGAACGAGACGCCCTCGTCGGACTTCTCGACGACGAACGCCGTGATGCCCTTCGTGCGCAGCGCGGGGTCGGTCTGCGTCAGGACGGTGTAGTACTCCGACTCGCCGGCGTTGGTGATCCAGCGCTTCGTGCCGTTGATGACCCAGTCGTCGCCGTCGCGCTTGGCGGTGGTCTTCTGGTTGGCGGCGTCGGAGCCGGCGTCGGGCTCGGACAGGCAGTAGCTGAAGCCGCCCTCACCGCGGGCGAGCTTGCCGAGGTACTTGGCCTTGATCTCCTCGTTGCCGCCGATCTGGACGGGCAGGGAGCCGAGCTTGTTGACGGCGGGGATCAGCGAGCTGGAGACGCAGACCCGGGCGACCTCCTCGATGACCAGGACCGTGGCCAGCGCATCGGCACCGGCGCCGCCGTACTGCTCGGGCACGTGCGGAGCGTGGAAGTCGGCGGCGATGAGGGCCGCGTTGGCCTCGCTCGGGAAGCGCGGCTGCTCGTCGACGTCCGCGGCATGGGGCGCGATCTTCGCCTCGGCGACGGCGCGCACCGCCTCGCGGATCGCCTGATGCTCCTCGGACAACGCGAAGAAATCGGACACGCTCAACTCCCGGAATCGAAAACTCAGAACGCCGGAATCCTACGCCCGGACCGCGCGGCGCCCCCGACCGGTGGGGTTACTGTTCGGTCATGACGGAGATCCTGGACGAGGCCGAACTGCGCGAGATTCTGGGTCAGCCGCTGCAGCGCGCCCTCGACAAGGACCGCGACCGGCTGACCTCCCAGCACGTCGCCTGGCTGCGGCACTCGCCGTTCTGCCTGCTGGCCACGTCGGCCGCCGACGGGACCTGCGACGTGTCCCCGAAGGGCGATCCCGCCGGCTCGCTCGTCCACGTCGTCGACGACACGCGCCTGGCGCTGGCCGAGCGCCCCGGCAACCGGCGCGCCGACGGCTACGTGAACCTCCTGCAGAACCCGCACGTCGGGCTGGTCTTCCTCATCCCCGGCCGCGGCGACACGCTGCGCGTCAACGGGCGAGCCCGCCTGCTGCGCACCGACGACGGCGGGCCCGACTACGTCGACGCGCTGCTCGTGAAGGGCCACCGGCCGGTGCTGGTGTGCGAGGTCGAGGTCGAGCAGGTCTTCTTCCACTGCGCGAAGGCGTTCCTGCGGTCCGAGCTGTGGGACCCGTCCACGTGGCAGCCCGACGCCGTCCCCTCGCGGGCCCGGATCGCGCACGAGATGGAGCGCCCGGAGGACTCGGTGGAGGAGCTCGAGGCGTACTACGGCGAGCAGTACCGCGCCGGCCTGTACTGAGTCATCGGTCGCGCAGCGCCTGGACGATGGCCGCGCCGAGCTCCTTCGGCCTGGTGAACTGCGGCCAGTGACCCGTGGGCAGGTCGACCAGCTCGAGGTCCTTGATCCGCGCGAGCTCGCCCACCCACGGCTCTCCCGCGGCCATGGCGTCGCGCAGCACCTGCGACGGGAACTCGCAGGCGATGACCGTCGCCGGCACGTCGAACCGGCGCTCGTGCGTGAGGCGGATGCCGTCGACGGCGACCCCCTTCGGCTGCGGGATCGCCCGCGCCTCGAACTCCGCCCTCAGCGCGTCGTCGAGGTCGATGAGGTCGGCCTCCTCGAAGGCGTCCCACGGCGGCAGTGGGATCTCGCCGCCGTCGTCGGGCAGGCCGTCGTTGATCGGCTCGCCCTCGCCGGGCGGCCCCGAGTCGACGTAGACGGCGCGGGCGATCCGGTCGGGCCGGGCGTCGGCCACGCCGTGGATGACCGCACCTCCCCCGGAGTGCCCGACGAGCACCACCGGCTCGTCGAACCGGTCGACGACCTGCGCGACGAAGTCGACGTGATCCTGCAGTCCGATGCCCGCCCGCGGTGCGTCCCGCGACTCCAGCCCGGGGAGGGTCAACGGATGCACGCGGTGCCCGGCCTCGACGAGGGCCGGCGTCACCCCGCTCCAGGACGAGGCGTCGAGCCAGAACCCGGGAACGAGAATGACATCCATGGTCCGACGCTACGACGCGACGACGCGACGGGCGAGTTGCCCATCCCTCAGTGCCCGCGCACCGCCGCACCCTTGGCTCGCGCGGCGTCGGCCAGGGCGGCCTGGAAGTCGACCATGGCGGCGGTGAGCGCGGGGTCGCCGGCGGCGAGGATGCGGACGGCGAGCAGGCCGGCGTTGCGGGCGTTGCCGATCGCGACGGTCGCCACGGGCACGCCGGCGGGCATCTGCACGATCGACAGCAGCGAGTCCATCCCGTCGAGGTACTTCAACGGCACGGGCACGCCGATGACGGGCAGCGGGGTCACGGCCGCGAGCATGCCGGGCAGGTGGGCCGCACCGCCAGCTCCGGCGATGATCACCTCGAGCCCGCGCTCGTGCGCGGTGCGCCCGTAGTCGAGCATCTCGTCGGGCATCCGGTGCGCCGAGACGACGTCGGCCTCGTACTCGATGCCGAACTCGGCCACGGCCGTGGCGGCGGCCTCCATCGTCGGCCAGTCCGAGTCGGACCCCATCACGATGCCCACGCGTGCCGTCATGGCTGTTCTCCGTCCGTCAGCAGTGCCGCGCTGTGCCGGGCCCGGCGCAGCACGTCCTCGAGGTCCTCGCCCACGGCCGTCACGTGGCCCACCTTGCGGCCGGGCTTGACCGCCTTGCCGTACAGGTGCACCTTCACGTCCGGCTGGGCCGCGAGCGCGACCTCGCGCTGGGCCGCCAGCTCGGTCACGGCGCCACCGAGGATGTTGACCATGACGGTCCACGGCTGGCGCGGCGTCGTGGATCCGAGCGGCAGTCCGGTGACGGCGCGCAGGTGGTTCTCGAACTGGCTCGTGACCGCTCCGTCGATCGACCAGTGCCCGGTGTTGTGCGGGCGCATCGCCAGCTCGTTGACCAGCACCTGGTCGTCCTCGGTCTCGAACAGCTCGACCGCGAGCATGCCCACGACGTCGAGCTCCTCGGCCACGGTGCGCGCGATCCGGCGCGCCCTGGCCTCGAGGGCCGGGTCGAGGTTGGGCGCCGGGGCGACGACCTCGAAGCAGACCCCGTCGACCTGGCGCGACTCGACCACCGGGTAGTCGACGATCTCGCCCGTGGCGCTGCGGGCCACCTGGGCCGACAACTCGCGCCGGAAGGGCACCAGCTCCTCGACGAGCAGGGCCGACTCCGCGCGGAACGGCTCGTCGAGGTCGGCGAGGCTCTCGGCCTTCCACACGCCCTTGCCGTCGTAGCCGCCGCGCGCGGTCTTGACGATCGCGGGGAACCCGAACGCCTCGACGTCGACCGGCTCGTGCACCTCGGCCCAGCGGGGGCACGGGACACCGAGCTCGGTCAGCCGGCGTCGCATGACGAGCTTGTCCTGGGCGTGGATCAGGGCATCGGGGCCGGGCCGGCAGACATGGCCCTCCTGCGCCAGCGTCCGCAGGTGCTCGGGCGGGACGTGCTCATGGTCGAAGGTCACCACCGGGGCGTCGTCGACGGCGCGACGCAGGTCGTCGAGGTCGGTGTGCGTGCCCACGTGGTGGTCGCCGATGACCTGCGCCGCCGAGACGTCGGGACCCTCGGCCAGCAGGCACAGCCGCAGGCCGAGCGCGATCGCGGGCTGCTGCATCATCCGGGCGAGCTGGCCACCGCCGATGACGGCGACGTCGTGCCGGGGAGCTTCGTGCGTCACGGCGCCAGCCTAGGGCGAGAGGGCGCCGGACCGTGGCCGAGGTGGGTCAGCGCGACCGGAACGTCAGGCGCTCGGTGACCGTGATCGGCGACAGGTGGCCGAATCCCTTGATCGGCCGCGGCGGCAACGCGCGCGTCTCGAACGCGTCGCCGAGGGCGTCGGCGGTGGCCTGGTCGACCAGCACGCGGTTGGCCCGGGCGACCTGCGAGAGCCGCGCCGCGAGGTTGACGGGCGGCCCGAACACGTCGCCGAGTCGACTGAGGACCGAGCCGGTCGCGAGCCCGACGCGCACGTCGGGCAGCTTCGGCCGGGCACCGATCGTGTTGATGATGTCCACCGAGATGCGCGTGGCCTGCTCGGGGTCGGGGTGCACGAAGAGCATCGCGTCGCCGAGGGTCTTGATGACGCGGGCGCCGGCGGCGGTGATGAGGTCGCCGCAGCGCGTCTCGAACTCCTCGACCACCGAGGCGAGCGAGGCGTCGTCCAGCCGGTTGGACAGCGCCGTGAACCGCGTCATGTCGGCGAACCCGACGGTCATGTCGGTCGAGAGCAGGGTCTGGTCGTTCTCGCCCAGGGCCGTGAGCCGGGCCGCGGCGGCGGCGAGGTGCCGGCGCCAGACGTGCACCATGAGGCGCTCGAAGCCCGGCACCGAGGACTGCGCCAGCTCCAGGGCGGCGTGGGCCCTGCTGTCGGACTTGCCGCGCTCGATGTCGGCCTCGAGCTGGTCGACGAGGATCGTGACCTCCCAGTCGGCCAGGCGCGACATCGTCTGGCCCAGTGCCCGGGTCAGGCGGAAGACGGTCTCCTCGTCGAGGATCTCGTGCTCCATCGTGTTCGCCACGATCGCCACGGCCGTGACGTCGGCGTCGCCGAACGCCTTCTCCTCGCCGGGGTCGGGGAACCCAAGGTTGCGCCACAGCCGCGCGGCCTGCTCGGGCGTGAGTCCGCCGCGCTCGGCGGTCTCGGCGTTCGTGTACTGCAGCTGCTCGGCCAGGATGATGTCGACCAGCTGCTGGTCGTCAGGACTGCTCATCACGCCTCGCCTCCGGAGCGTGGGAGTCGAGCACGCGGCGCGAGATCTTCCGGTGGAAGTCCTCGATCCGCGGGATGTCGTGCAGGTGGAGGCCCTCCTGCTGGCTCGCGTCGTGGATGATCAGCGTGCCGCAGCGCAGCATCCGGTCGACCACGCCCTTCTCGTATGCCACGTCGTTGATCCGGGCCAGCGGGATGATCCGGCCGCTGCGGGTCAGGATCCCCTTCTGCTCGATCAGCCGGCGGTTGGTCAGCGTGTACGTCCAGGTCAGCCAGCGCAGGAACGGCAGCAGCGTGCCCCACACGAACAGGACCGCCAGGACGACGAGCCCGACCAGTCGCGGGGTGCCGCCACCGGAGTCGCCGACCGCGCCGGCGAAGTACCCGCCGACGAGCATGATCGCCAGGCCGACGAGGAACGGCACGAGCAGCACCTTCAGGTGGGTGCGGGTCTCGGCCTCGACGGTCTCGTCGTCGAGCAGCAGCTTCTCGGACAGCATGGGGCCATGATCCCACGGCCGGGCGCCGGCGCGGGTCAGACCGGGCGCAGGTGGGTCACGTCGCCCGCCGACCAGGCCTCGCCGTCCACGACGAGGCGTCCCGAGGCGTCGATGCCGGTCGCCTCGCCCACCACGTCGCTGCCGTCGGCCCGCTGGATCCGCACCTGTCGGCCGATCGTCGAACACGCGGCCGCGTAGTCGTCGGCGAGCTCGTCCACGCGGGACGGGTCGCGCCACTGCTCGAGTCGCTCCCGCAGCCGGCGCAGCAGCACGAGCAGCAGCTCGGTGCGATCGGCCGTTGAGGCGCCCTCGAGCGACAGCGAGGTGGCGGTCTCGACCGGCAACTCGTCGGCGGTCAGCCCGACGTTGAGCCCGACCCCGATGATCGCCGCGGGACCGTCCGGGGTCTCGACGCGCTCGACGAGGATCCCCGAGAGCTTGCGGCGGTCGTCGACGAGCACGTCGTTGGGCCACTTGAGGGCGGCCTCGACGCCGACTTCGCGCGCCGTGTCGACGACGGCCAGGCCGGTCACGAGCGGCAGCCAGGGCCACCGCGCGGGCGGCACCTCGACGGGACGCACCAGCACCGAGACGGCGATGCCGGACAGCGGCGGCATCGTGAACGTCCGGTCGAGCCGCCCCCGCCCGGCTGCCTGGTGGTCGGTGGTGTGGACGGTCCACTCGGGCGCACCCTCGCGGGCGGCCGCCGCGAGGTCGGCGTTGGTGCTGGCCGTCTCCTCGGTGACGTGGACGTGGAAGCCGTCCGCCGCCGCCCGCAGGCGGTCGGCGTCGAGCGGGGCGCGGTGGGAAGGCTGCACGGCTCCACCCTAGGCGCCGACCCGGTCGGTCCGGCGCGCTCTACTGCGGCCCGAGCACGCCCTCGACGAGGCCGGCCGCGGCCGGCGCGGCATCGGGGTCCTTGAGCTCCACGAAGATGACGTGGGTCGCGGTCTCGCCGATGTTCTTCGCGTGGTGCTGCTGGGCCGGCAGCCACAGGACGGTCCCCGCGTCGAGCTCGACCTCCATCTCGAGGTCTCCCGACATGAGCCGTCGCTTGAACGAGCTCAGCGTGTACATGACGCTGTCGGGGTGCTCGTGCGGCGTCGTCTCGTCGCCGGGCGCGTCCGTGTACTCGAGCACCCGGACCTTCTCGTTCTCCAGGATCACGCGGTAGTGGTCGGAGTTCGTGACCGTCGGGTCCAGGCTCATCCTTCGAGCATGGCACCGTCGGCGCCGCGGGAACAGGGGCACGGAGCCTGCCTTCCTGCAGGACCGGAAACCGCTCCGGTTAGGGTGTTCGCCATGACCGACGCCCTGCCTGACGTCCCGTTGGAGGAGCACCCCGAGCTCCACACCACTGCCGGAAAGCTGGCCGAGTACGAGCGGCGCCACCACGAGGCGACCGTCGAGGTGGCCGACCGCGCTGCGGAGAAGCAGCACGCGCGTGATCGCAAGAGCGCCCGCGAGCGGATCGAGCTGCTCCTCGACGAGGGCTCGTTCGTCGAGCTCGACGCCCTGGCCCGCCACCGCGCCACCGCCTTCGGCCTCGACAAGAACCGCCCGCTGGGCGACGGCGTGATCACCGGCTACGGCACGATCGACGGCCGTCAGGTGTGCGTCTTCAGCCAGGACTTCAGCATCTTCGGCGGCAGCCTCGGCGAGGTCTACGGCGAGAAGATCACCAAGGTCATGGACTTGGCGATCAAGTCCGGCTGCCCCATCATCGGCATCAACGAGGGCGCCGGCGCCCGCATCCAGGAGGGCGTCGTCTCGCTCGGCCTGTACGGCGAGATCTTCCGCCGCAACGTGCACGCCTCGGGCGTCATCCCGCAGATCAGCCTGATCATGGGCAACTGCGCCGGCGGCCACGTGTACTCCCCCGCCGTCACCGACTTCACCGTCATGGTCGACGGCACGTCGGGCATGTTCATCACCGGACCGGACATCATCAAGACGGTCACCGGCGAGGACGTCACGATGGAGGAGCTGGGCGGCGGCCGCACCCACAACACCAAGAGCGGCAACTCGCACTACCTCGCCGCCGACGAGGACGACGCGCTCGAGTACGTCAAGGCGCTCATCTCGTACCTGCCGCAGAACAACATGCAGGAGCCGGAGGCGTTCCCCGAGGACGTCGACCTCGAGCCCACCGACCTCGACGTCGCGCTCGACACGCTCATCCCCGACTCGGCCAACCAGCCGTACGACATCCGCACCGTCATCGAGACGATCCTCGACGACCAGGAGTTCCTCGAGGTCCAGGCGCTGTTCGCCCCGAACATCGTCATCGGCTTCGGTCGCGTCGAGGGCAAGAGCGTGGGCGTCGTCGCCAACCAGCCGATGCAGTTCGCCGGCTGCCTCGACATCGACGCGTCCGAGAAGGCCGCGCGCTTCGTGCGCACCTGCGACGCCTTCAACATCCCCGTCCTGACGTTCGTCGACGTGCCCGGCTTCCTGCCCGGCACCGACCAGGAGTGGAACGGCATCATCCGCCGCGGCGCCAAGCTGATCTACGCGTACGCCGAGGCCACCGTCCCGCTCGTCACGATCATCACCCGCAAGGCGTACGGCGGCGCGTACGACGTCATGGGCTCCAAGCACCTCGGCGCCGACATCAACCTGTCGTGGCCGACCGGCCAGATCGCCGTCGTCGGCGCGTCGGGCGCGGTCAACATCCTCTACCGCCGCGACCTCGCGGCCGCCGAGGATCCCGAGACGCTGCGCGCCGAGCTGATGACCGAGTACGAGGACACGCTCTGCAACCCGTACGTGGCCGCCGAGCGCGGCTACATCGACGGCGTCATCAAGCCCAGCCAGACCCGCGCCGAGGTCGTCAAGGCGCTGCGCCTGCTGGCGACCAAGCGCGAGACGCTGCCGCCTAAGAAGCACGGGAACATCCCGCTGTGAGCGACGCGACCGAGGCCGTCGAGGCGCTCGCGCAGCCGCCGCTGCTGCGGGTCGTCAAGGGCGACCCGACCCCCGAGGAGCTCGCAGCGCTGGTGGCCGTGGTCGCCGCCCGCAACGCCGCGGCCGCCGCGGCCTCGGCCGACCAGCCGATGCCGCGCAGCCAGTGGGGCCACCCGGTGCGCCAGCACCGTCCCGCGCACCGCTTCGGTCCCGGCCAGTGGCGCGCCTCCGCCTGGTGACGCACCCCGCCTGACCCCGCCCCTCCCCGCGAGTGGCGCAGAATCGCCCGCCGCTCGCCGAGCGGCGGGCGGTTCTGCGCCACTCGGCACCCCCCCCCTGCTGCGCCACTCGACGCTCCCGGTCGCGCGCCGGTTGTGGAACGATCGCTGCATGACCCTGCGCCACGAGCCCGACGTCTCCCACGCCGACTGGTTCGTGCGTGCGGAGGCCGACTGGTGGCCCCTCGCCACCCAGGGCCCGCCGGGCTTCGAGGCGTACGCCACCGTGTGGTTCGACGACGGCGAGTCCGAGCACTACCGCGGCGACGACCTGATCATGGCGACCGTGGTCAACCTGGCGGCCCAGCACACGCGCACCCCCGACGACGTCTTCTTCGGCCTCTGGGACGGCTGGGGCGAGCTGATCGACGCCGGCCGCGTCTACGCGACCGTGCGCGGCAACTGGTTGCGCGACCTGTGGTTCCGTCCCACGCCGCCGCGGGTGGCGGCCGCGTTCGACGAGCACGTCACCGAGGGTCCCCAGGTCGACCTGCGGGGCGACCGGAGGTACTTCCTCTTCCGTGGCGCCGCCGCCGACGTGGGTCGCTGGGGAGCTGCCGACTTCGCCCCCGACGTCGAGCGCACCCTTCCGCCCGCGTCGATCACGTGGCCCGCCGACCGCGCGTGGTTCGTCGCCGCCGACGTCGACCCGGCCTGGCTGTGCGTGGGCGGCTCGCAACGGCTCATCGACGCCGTCCTCGGCCATCCCGACCTGGACGCCGAGCCGGCGACGTACGGCGAGATCCCCGCACTCGAGCTGGAGGACCGATGAGATTCGTCCTGGCCTCGGCCTCCCCCGCGCGCCTCTCGACGCTGCAGCGCGCCGGCATCGACCCCGAGGTCGTCGTCTCCGGCGTCGACGAGGACGCGGTCGTCGCGGACACGCCCGCCGAGCTCTCGACCGAGCTGGCGACGCTGAAGTGCCGTGCCGTCGCGAGCGACCATCGCGACGCCCTCGTCCTGGGGTGCGACTCGGTGCTGGAGTTCGACGGACAGATCCTGGGCAAGCCGCACGACCCCGACGTCGCCCGCCGGCGCTGGTACGCCATGCGCGGCAACGTCGGCGTCCTGCACACCGGCCACTGCCTGCGGCTCGGTGCCGACGAGGTCGTCCGTCACGCCGCCACCCGCGTGCACTTCGCGCACGTCTCGGACGAGGAGATCGACGCGTACGTCGCCAGCGGCGAGCCGTTGCAGGTGGCCGGCGCGTTCACGATCGACGGCCTCGGCGCCGCCTTCGTCACCCGCATCGACGGCGACCACCACAACGTGGTCGGCGTCAGCGTCCCCGTCGTCCGCGAGATGGTGCACGACCTCGGGCAGACCTGGACCGCCCTCTGGCGCTGAGGCAGCGCTGGCAGTGACGTTTCGGGGGTCCCACACGGCGTGTCGACCCCCAGAACGTCACTGCCAGCGCCTCAGTTCTTGGCGGGCGCCCCGGCCTGGGGGACGACGACGGAGGTGCCGCCGCTGCCGGGCCAGCACGAGAAGCCGATGGGCACGTTCTGCCCGGCCTTCACCATCTCCTCGAGGGCGTCGAGGCACTTGGACACGAGGACGTTCGGGTCGCGCGACACCGAGCCGGCCAGGTTCTTGTTGGCCTGCGCCTGCGCCTTGGCCGTGGCCTCGCGCTGCTCGGCGATCCGCGTGTTGGCGACCTCGGCCTGGTAGGCGTTGATCTTCTCCTGCGTCTGCTGGTCGAAGCGGATGATCGGCAGGATCACGCTCAGCACCTCGACGTCCTCGCCGACGCGCTTGGACAGCGCCTCGTGCACCTGCTGCGAGTAGGCGTTCAGGTCGACGCCCGCCGACGTGGTGGCCCCGTCCGACCCGATCCCGGCCTTGACCGAGACGAGCGGGTCGTAGTCGCCCAGGACCTCGTTGAGGGCCGCCTTCAGCTCGCGCGTGACGAGGGAGTCGCGGATGTTCTCCATCTGGCGGTAGTCCTGGTAGAGCTCCTTGCCGGCGTCGAGCCGGATGCGCCAGCGGATCGTCGCGTCGACGCCCGAGGTGGAGCCGTTGCCGATGCGGATGTCGATCGCGCGGTCGGCCCCGGTGAAGTTGTCGGTCTGGATCGTTCCGTCGAGCTTGTTGACCTTCTGCCACGGCGCCTTGACGTGCAGGCCGTTCGACCACACGTCGATCGGGCGGCCGAACGAGGTGACGACGCCGATCTCGCGGGTGGGGACGATCGCGGTCATCGAGAGCACCGCGATCACCAGGGCGAGCAGGCCGAGCACGACCGCGCTGCCGGTCGCGGGACCGGACGGCTTGGACTGCGCGCGCAGGTGGCGCGCGGCGAGGATCGAGACGACGACACCGGCCACCAACGCGACCAGCAGGAACATGACGAACACCGGTGGAACCCCCGAGAAGACGACGACGTGGAAACCAGCACCCTAGCGGGACGCGAGCGCGGACTCGGGCACGGATCGTCTCGCGGATCGACGAAGGCGGTCGACGATGCGGGGAACCGTGGGACAATGGAACCAAGATGGCCACTTCACAGCGTCCGCGACGCCACCTCGCGAGCAGTCCCTTCCCGAAGAAGCCCGATGTCGCCGACGAGGTCTACGAGACGGGCGCGCGCGTCTCGCACGACTCGTTCGGCCTGGGTCGCGTCCTCAGCGTCCAGGGCAAGAACTCGGTCCAGGTCGACTTCGGCAACGGCTCGGTGCACGTACCGCTGCCGTGCCGTCACATGACCGCTCTCTGACGAGCCCCTACTCGACCGGGAGGCCGAGCGAGCGTGCGATGAGCATGCGCTGCACCTCGCTCGTGCCCTCGCCGATCTCGAGGATCTTCGCGTCCCGGTAGAACCGGGCCACGGGGTACTCCTCCATGAAGCCGTACCCGCCGAACACCTGCGTCGCGATGCGCGTCGCGGTGACGGCCGCCTCCGACGTGTAGAGCTTGGCCACCGACGCCGCCTGCTTGAACCGCTGACCGGTGATGCCCGCGTCCTTCATCGCCGCCGCCTGGTAGGTCAACGCCCGTGACGCGTCCGCCATGACCTTGAGGTCGGCGATCTGGAACGCGACGCCCTGCTTGCGGCCGATCGGCCCGCCGAACGTCTGCCGTTCGCCGGCGTACCGCAGGCACTCCTCGAGGCACGCCTCGATCAGGCCGAGCGCCAGCGCGGAGATCGCCACGCGCCCGTCGTCGAGCGTGGCCAGGAACTGCGCGTAGCCGCGGCCACGCTCGCCCAGCAGGTGGTCCGCCGGCACGCGCGCACCCGAGAACGACAGCGGGTGCGTGTCGCTGATGTGCCAGCCGAGCTTGTCGTAGCCCGCCTCGGCCACGAAGCCGGGCGTGCCCGAGGGCACGACGATCGCCGAGATCTCGGGGCGGCCGTCCTCGCGCGTGCCCGTGCGGGCGGTGACGGTGACGAGCGACGTGATCTCGCTGCCGGAGTTGGTGATGAA
The DNA here is from genome assembly GCF_007992115.1 of Aeromicrobium flavum. GTDB lineage: Bacteria > Actinomycetota > Actinomycetes > Propionibacteriales > Nocardioidaceae > Aeromicrobium > Aeromicrobium flavum. The sequence goes on along the minus strand of NZ_BJZQ01000026.1, from coordinate 7,529 downwards.
CTGCTTGGCGCCGTCGACGACCCACTGGTCGCCGTCGAGCACGGCCTTCGTGGCGGTCGCGCCGGCGTCCGACCCGGCACCGGGCTCGGTGAGGCCGAAGCCGGCGAGCGCCTGGCCGGCCACGAGGTCGGGCAGCCAGCGCTCCTTCTGCTCCTGCGTGCCGAAGGTCTGGATCGGGTTGATGCCCAGCCCCACGCCGGCCTCGAGCGTGATGCCCATCGACTGGTCGACCCGGCCGAGCTCCTCGATGGCGAGGCACAGGCTGGTGAAGTCGGCACCGGAGCCGCCGAACTCCTCCGGCGCGGTCAGCCCGAAGAGACCGAGGTCGCCCATGGCTCGCACGACGTCGACCGGGAAGTGGTGGTCCTTGTCCCACTGGGCGACGTGGGGCGCGATCCGTTCGGCGGCGAACGACCGGACGACCTGACGGAAGTCCTCGTGCTCGCGAGACAGTTCGAAGTCCATGCCCCGAAGGTTAACAGGCATTAACCACGGTGTGGTCGAGCCCACGTCAGGGCCCGGAAAGCCCACGCTTTAGACTCGCGTCTGCCATCAGAACTCGAGGAGTATTCGTGAGCAAGCCCCTGCAGAAGGTCCTGGTCGCCAACCGCGGAGAGATCGCGGTACGGGTGATCCGTGCTGCGAAGGACGCCGGAATCGGGAGCGTGGCGGTCTACGCCGAGCCCGATCGCGACGCGGTGTTCGTCCGCCTGGCCGACGAGGCCTACTCGCTGGAGGGCTCGACCCCCGGCGACTCCTACCTGTCGATCGAGAAGATCATCGCGATCGCCCAGCGCAGTGGCGCCGACAGCGTGCACCCCGGCTACGGCTTCCTGGCCGAGAACGCCAGCTTCGCCCAGGCCGTCATCGACGCCGGGCTGATCTGGATCGGTCCCCCGCCGGCCGCGATCGAGAGCCTCGGCGACAAGGCCAAGGCCAAGCACATCGCGCTCACCGCCGGAGCGCCCCTGGCGCCGGGCCTCAAGGACCCGGTGGAGAGCGCCGACGAGGTCGTCGCCTTCGCGAAGGAGCACGGCCTGCCCGTCGCGATCAAGGCCGTCTTCGGCGGCGGCGGTCGTGGCCTCAAGGTCGCCAAGACGCTCGAGGAGATCCCCGAGGCCTACGAGTCGGCCGTCCGCGAGGCGGTCTCCGCCTTCGGCCGCGGCGAGTGCCTCGTCGAGAAGTTCCTCGACAAGCCGCGCCACGTCGAGACCCAGTGCCTCGCCGACAGCCACGGCAACGTCGTCGTCGTCTCCACGCGCGACTGCTCGCTGCAGCGCCGCCACCAGAAGCTCGTCGAGGAGGCGCCGGCCCCGTTCCTCAGCGAGGACCAGCTCGAGCGCCTCTACTCGTCGTCGAAGGCCATCCTCAAGGAGGCCGGCTACGTCGGCGCCGGAACCTGCGAGTTCCTCGTCGCCCGCGACGGCACCATCAGCTTCCTCGAGGTCAACACCCGCCTGCAGGTCGAGCACCCGGTCTCGGAGGAGGTCACCGGCCTCGACCTGGTCCGCGAGATGTTCCGCATCGCCGCCGGCGAGGAGCTCGGCTACGACGACCCCGAGATCATCGGCCACTCGATCGAGTTCCGCATCAACGCCGAGGACGGCGGTCGCGGCTTCCTGCCCGCGCCCGGCACCCTCACCAAGTGGGCTCCCCCTTCGGGCCCCGGCGTGCGCCTGGACGCCGGCTACGAGGAGGGCGAGACCATCCCCGGTGCATTCGACTCGCTCGTCGCCAAGCTGATCGTCACCGGTCGCACGCGCGAGCAGGCCATCGAGCGCTCGCGCCGCGCGCTCGACGAGTTCGTCGTCGAGGGCATGCCCACCGTCATCCCGTTCCACCGCGACGTGCTGGACGACGTGGCGTACAACGCGTCCGAGGGCTCGTTCGACGTCTACACGACGTGGATCGAGACCGACTACGACAACCAGCTCGAGCCGTACTCCGGTCCGACCGCGGACGACGACGAGTCGGCCGAGCGCGAGCGCGTCACCGTCGAGGTCGGCGGCAAGCGCGTCGAGGTCGTCCTGCCCGGCGGCCTGGGCGCCAGCGCGGCCGCGGCCGGCGGCACGAAGAAGGCCAAGCGCAAGGCCGGCAAGGCGGCCGGGGCGGCCGTCAGCGGCGACTCGCTGACCTCGCCCATGCAGGGCACCGTCGTCAAGCTCGCGGTCGAGGAGGGCCAGGAGGTCGCCGAGGGCGAGCTGATCGTCGTCATCGAGGCGATGAAGATGGAGCAGCCGATCAACGCGCACAAGGCGGGCACCGTCACGGGCCTGGCCGCCGTCATCGGCGAGACCGTCGGCGCCGGCGCCGTGATCTGCGACCTCAAGGACGCCTGAGCCCCACAGCACGACACACGACGACGCCCCGGCCGATGGCCGGGGCGTCGTTCGGTGTGGCGGCTCGAGCGCGATCAGGAGGCGCGGCGCCCGCCCTGGCGCACCTCGGCGCGCCGGTCGGGCGAGAGGCCCGGCGTCGCGGCCGGGGCGTGGTGGTCGACCTCGCCGAAGGCCACACCGGCCGCCCACACCATCAGCGTGACGACGACCCACGTGCCCCAGCCGTCGATGGCGAAGCCGGCGTCGGGCACGATCGCGTCGGTCAGCAGTAGCGCCACGGCCGTCAGCGCGAGGCCGCCGGTGATCGTGGACACGCGCAGCCACCGGTCGCTCGTCAGCTTCAGCGCGAGGGTGCGCAGCACGACGCTCAGCACGGTGAACAGCACCACGGCCGCAACCCACCAGGCGGGCGTCAGCGTGAACCCGGCCAGGAGCCACGCGGCGACGCCGAGCGACAGGGCGTTGGCCAGGGCGGCCGTGACGATCGTGATCCAGAGGCGGGGGCTCAGCATGGGTCGATCATCCCATTGCCGAACCTCAGAAGCCGAACCAGTCCGACTTCAGCCCGAAGGCCCAGCGCGCGTCGACACCGGTGATGGTCCGGCTGCCCTTCGACCCCTTGAGGGTCATCGACACCACGCGGCCACCCTGGTCGCCCAGGCCGTTGCGCTTGGTGATCGAGATCGACTTGAGCGTGCCGACGGCGTACTTCCTCTGGATCGCCGCGGTCGTGACCGTCTGGGTCCAGGCGTGGTTCTTGTTGCCGCTCCAGCCGTCCCACGGGTCGCTCACCGGCTTGAGGTACGGCGTCGAGCCCTGGTTGGTGTGGCCGCCCGACGAGCTCGAGAACTGCGTCAGGGCCGGCGCGCCCTGATAGGTCAGGATCTTGCCCTTGGTGCCGTTGATCGCGTCGTTGGTCCGCTGGGTCTCATCGGCGTAGCCGCCGTAGACCTGGCACGAGACCGTGTCGCAGATGTCGTAGTGCTTCGACGAGCCCAGGTAGCGCGCGCCGAACGTGCGGGCGGCGACGGACTGGGCCTTGAGCGCCTCCATGCTCCAGCTGGCGGGCATCTCACGCGCGACGACGCCGCGGAGGTAGTCCTCGAGGCTGAGGACGTTCACGGTGTCGCGCGAGGTGGCCGTGGGCCGGGTCGAGCGCAGGGCTCCCCGGTAGGCCCGCGTGCTTCCACTGGGCATGACCAGGCTGATCGTCGGAGGGCCCTCGAACTGGGCGTCGCCGGCGAACGTCGAGTAGGTGTACCAGCTGGAGCCGGACTGGTAGGACAGGGAGTTCTTCTTCTTGTCCGACTTCGCCAGGTCGATGGACCAGGTGGCCACCTTCCGCTTCGACACCGACGACGGCAGGGTGATGACGGCCCCGTTGGAGAGCGTGCGGAACTTCAGCCCCGACCGCGGTTTCACGGACACCGAGTTCGTCGTGTCGGCCGAGATCTGCACGCGGATCGACGCGGACTTCGAGCTGAGCTTCGTGCCCGGGTAGTACTTCCTCAAGATGGCGTCGTACTTCTGGCCGGCGCGGGCGCCGCCCTCGGCGCCGTACTGGCTCATGCCGATGCCGTGGCCGTAGCCGTGACCCTTGAAGGTGACCTTGCCGGCGGAGGGGGTGACGACGTTCTTCGCCGAGGCGGGCTTCGGCGCGGGCTTGGGGGCGGGCTTCGGCGCGACGGCCTTGGGGGTGGCCTTCAGCGTCCGCCCGACCACGTGGGGGGCGCGCGAGTAGGCACTGACCCGCTCCTTCGTGGTGGGGTACGCCACCGACACGCGGACGCGGTACTGCGTGTCCTTCTTGAGCTTGCGCACCGTGATGCCGTGGACGGACGCCACGTAGTAGCGATTGCGCGGCTTCTTGCCGAGCTCGGTGACCTGCACCTTGTAGCCGGGGGCGCCGGCGGAGCGGTTCCACAGGAACCGCAGACCGGTCTTGGTGCGCACGGTCACCCGCACGCCGGTGGGGGCCACGAAGGCCTTCGTCCGCGCGGTCGCGAACGGCTTCGACGTGTACGCGCTCACGCGCTTCTTGGTGGACGGCTGGTAGACCGAGACCCGGAAGGCGTAGGTCCGCCTCGCGTGGAGCCCGGAGATCGTGGCGCGGTTCGACGTCACGTTGACGTACTTCGCGCCGGCGGAGCTGCCGGTGGGCGAGGCCATGACCCGGTACCCGGAGGCACCCTTCACCTTGTTCCAGGTGATGGAGGCCGAGGTCGTGGAGGCGGTGACCTTGACCCCCGTGGGCGGGCTCAGGGTCACCGGCTTCGGGGCCGGGGCGGCCGACGGCGCACCGGCGGCCGACGTGGCCTTCGAGACGTAGGCGCCGACGCGGTCGCGCAGGCCGCCGACGGCGCCGAGCCAGGCGTAGCCGTACTTGCCGGGGCAGGCGGTCGACTTGACGTCGCGGTGGCCGTGGATGACCTGGTAGGTCTTGCCGCCGGCGGAGAAGGTGCCCTTGGCCTTGGCGCCGAAGAACTTCACCCGCCAGCCGACGAGCTTCACGACGGCCGTCTTCAGGGCGGCGCTGGGCTGGACGTAGTCGAAGTGACCCATCATCGAGATGCCGGTGGCGTACTGGTTCACGGCCTCGACGCCGGAGTGCGCCCCGCGCACCTGCTTGGTGATGCCGCCCTTGCGACCCTCGAAGATCTGGCCGAAGCGGTCGACCAGGAAGCTGTAGCCGATGTCGCACCAGCCGCGGCCCTTGACGTGGTACGTCTGGTAGCTGCGCACGAGGCCCGCCGACTCGGCCTTCGTGTAGGTGTTGGAGCCGGCGGTGTGGTGGATCGTGACGCCGAGCGCCTTCGGGCGGGTGACGGGGGCGCTGCAGCTCGTGCCGGCGCCGGCCTTCCACTGCGCGCGGGTGATGATCGACGGCATCGGGACGACCTTGGGCGTGCCGTCGGCAGCGATCTCCTCGGTCATGCCCTCGTCGGGCTCGCCCTCGGAGGTGTTGAAGACCGCGGGGCTGACGGGCGTGACGACCTCGGGCTTGCCCGGGTCGATGGTCGTGACCTTGATGCCGGTGGGGGTGCCGGACCCGGCCTTCACCTCGACGGCGATGCCGTCGGCGGCGGCCTCGGTCCACAGCGGTGCCGTCCCCGGGCGCCCGCCCTCGTTGCTGTCCTCGATGCTGAGCGCCTGCCAGTCGCTCCACGTACCGTTCGTGCGCACCTGCACGCGCACGGAGACGTCGGTGGCGCCCGAACCGGCGTCCCAGGTGACGCCGGCCATGCGGAACGGGTCGACCGCCGTGCGCTTCGAGGCGGCGTCGTCACCCTCCTGCGGGGCGGTCCTGACGGGAGTCTGCTCGACCTCGACCTCGCGCGAGACCGGTGCCGTCGTCGTGGCCTCGGCGGTCGCCGCGGGAGCCGCGCTCGTGGCCGGGCGCGACACCACGATGTCGGTCCCCGCCGCCTGCGCGGGCGCAGGGATCAGCAAGGAGGCGCCGGTGACGGCGATCGTGGTCAGACCGATGCTGCAGCGGGTCAGCCAGGAATGCATATGGGGGAAGTCCATTCTGTGGCGGATACATCTGTTGCTCATGTTGCAGGAGGAGCACACGCATCAGAACACACATCGGGAACCCGTTCCAGCACTTTGGGTCTGACCTGCGAAACCACACGCGTGTGATTACACGCGTGACGACACGAAACTCAAGCAGAGGTTCAGACTTGGCGGTGGAGCCGCCGAGCGACCTCGCTGACGGTACCGGACATCGACGGGTAGACGCTGAAGGCGTCGGCGACGTGGTCGACCGTCAGCGACGCCGAGACCGCGACGGAGATCGTGTGGATCAGCTCGCTGGCGCGCGGGCCGACCACCACTCCCCCGATGAGCGTGCCGATGCCCTGGCGGGCGTACAGCTTGACGAATCCGTCGTGCACGCCCTGCATCTTGGCGCGCGGGTTCGCGGTGATCTGCAACATCGCCGTGTCGACCAGGAGGCCCTGCTCGTCGATCTGCCGCTGGCCGATACCGACCGCCGCGATCTCGGGCGAGGTGAAGATGTTGCTCGAGACCTTGCGCAGGTCGAGCGGGTGCACGGCGTCGCCGAGCAGGTGCGCCATCGCGATGCGTCCCTGCTGCGCCGCCACGGAGGCCAGCATGAAGACACCGGTGCAGTCGCCCGCGGCGTAGACGCCCGGGATGTTCGTGCGCGACACCTTGTCGACGGTGATGAAGCCGCCGTCGTCGGTGTCGATGCCGACCTCCTCGAGGCCGAGGTCGCCGGTGTTGGGGATCGAGCCCAGGGCCAGCAGGCAGTGCGACCCCGTCACCGTGCTGCCGTCGGTGAGCGTGACGACCACCTGGTCGCCCTCACGACGCGTCGACGCCATGCGCGACTTCCCCAGGACGTTCATGCCCCGGCGGGTGAAGACGTCCTCGATCAGGTTGGCCGCGTCCGGATCCTCGCCGGGCAGCACGCGGTCGCGGCTCGACACGAGCGTGACCTCGGCGCCCAGTCCGTTGTAGGCGCTCGCGAACTCCGCGCCGGTGACACCGGACCCGACGACGATCATGTGCTCGGGCAGCTCGCGCAGGGCGTACACCTGCTCCCACGTGAGGATCCGCTCGCCGTCGGGCTGGGCGTCCGCGCTGACGCGCGGGTGCGCACCGGTGGCGATGAGGATGCCGTCGGCGGCCAGGCGGACCTCGCCGTCGGGCGTCGAGGCCACGACGAGGCGCGGGTCGGCGATGCGGGCGGTGCCGCGCAGCACGGTGACGCCCGCGGACACGACGCGCTCGGCGATGTCGTCGGACTGCACCTGCGCCAGCCGCAGCACGCGGTCGTTGACCGAGGCGAGGTCGGCGCGTGGCGCCTTGGGGACCTCGACCCCGAGCTCGGCCGAGCGGCTGACCTCGTGCAGCAGGTCGGACGTGGCGATCAGGGTCTTGCTGGGGACGCAGTCGGTCAGGACGGTGGACCCGCCCATCCCGTCGCGCTCGACCAGCGTGACCTCGGCGCCCAGCCGTCGGGCGACCAGCGCCGCCTCGTATCCGCCGGGTCCGCCACCGATGATCACGACATGGGTCATGAGTCGATTGTCGCCCATCGCGGGTGCGGCGCTCGCGAGGGCGGTTCACCTGCCCGGCGCTCGGAGGGCCGAACATCGCCGAGTGGCGCACACCGGGATCGCCGAGTGGCGCAAGAATGCCCGCCACTCGGCGAGTGGCGGG
>NZ_BJZQ01000025.1 GCF_007992115.1 Aeromicrobium flavum | reverse complement strand
CCACTCGGCGAGTGGCGGGCGTTCTTGCGCCACTCGACTGTGCGGGCCGCGCCCTTGATACCGGTACCCCCTAGGGGTATGGTGAGGTCATGAGCCACGAACATCCCGGGTACGCCGAGGACAAGGCGGCCGTCCTGAAGCGACTGGCGCGGATCGAAGGTCAGGTCCGCGGCATCAACCGGATGGTCGAGGCCGACACGTATTGCATCGACGTGCTGACCCAGATCAGCGCGACCACCAAGGCCCTCGAGGCCGTCGCCCTCAAGCTGCTCGACGAGCACCTCGCCCACTGCGTCGCCGACGCCGCGGCGAAGGGCGGACCCGAGGCCGACCAGAAGATCAAGGAAGCGTCGGACGCCATCGCGCGTCTGGTGAGGAGTTGAGCGCCATGAGCACCACCGCCACGTACACCGTCACCGGCATGACCTGCGGCCACTGCGCCGCCGCCGTCACCCAGGAGGTCACCGCACTGCCCGGCGTCGAGGATGTCTCCGTCGACGTCGCGACCGGTGCGGTCACCGTCACCAGCGAGGCCCCGCTCGACGAGACCGCGGTCGCCGCGGCCGTCGACGAGGCCGGCTACGCCCTGGCGGGTCCGCGCGACCTGCCGCTGATCTGATGAGCACCGACACGGGTCAGCCGACCACCTACCGACTCGACATCGGCGGCATGAGCTGCACCTCGTGCGCCATGCGCATCGAGAAGAAGCTCAACCGGCTCGAGGGCGTCGAGGCCAGCGTCAACTACGCCACCGAGAAGGCCACCGTGCGCGCGCACGGCGAGATCGACCCCCAGTCGCTCGTCGAGACGGTCGAGAAGACCGGCTACACCGCGCACGTCCACGACCCCCACGCCGGACACGACCAGCACGCGGCCCACGGCGGCCTGCACTCGGCCGAGTCGATGCGCAAGCGGCTCGTCGTCGCGACGATCCTGAGCGTCCCGGTCGCGGCGATCTCGATGATCTCCGGGCTGCACTTCGACGGGTGGCCGTGGCTCATGCTGCTGCTCACCACGCCCGTCGTCGTGTGGTGTGCGTACCCGTTCCACTGGTCGGCCTGGCTCAACCTGCGCCACGGCTCGGCCACGATGGACACCCTCGTCAGCATGGGCGTCGGCGCGGCGTACGTGTGGTCGCTCGTCCAGCTCTGGCAGGGCGTCACGGGCCACGGCGTCGACCACGGCCACTACTACTTCGAGACCGCCGCCGCCGTCACGACGTTCATCCTCGCCGGGCACTACCTCGAGGCCAACGCCAAGAACCGGTCCAGCGCCGCCCTGCGCGCCCTGATGGACCTCGGCGCCAAGCAGGTCACCGTCCTGCGCGACGGCCGCGAGGTGGAGATGCCCGTCGAGGAGCTCCACGTCGGCGACACCTTCGTCGTCCGCCCGGGCGAGAAGATCGCCACCGACGGCGAGGTCGTCGACGGCGGGTCGGCGGTCGACGAGTCGATGCTGACGGGTGAGTCCGTCCCGGTCGACGTCGCGGTCGGCGACACCGTCACCGGGGCCACGGTCAACCAGTCCGGGCGTCTCGTCGTCCGCGCCGAGGCCGTCGGCCAGGACACCCAGCTGGCCCAGATGGCCCGCCTCGTCGAGGAGGCCCAGGAGGGCAAGGCCGAGGTCCAGCGCCTCGCCGACCGGATCTCCGCGTGGTTCGTGCCGGGGGTCATCGTGATCGCCGCCGTCACCTTGCTGGTGTGGCTGCTCGTCGCGCCCGGCGTCGGCGCGTTCGAGGCGGCCGTGGCCGTGCTGATCATCGCCTGCCCGTGCGCCCTCGGCCTGGCCACGCCCACCGCGCTCATGGTCGGCACCGGCCGCGGCGCGCAGCTGGGCATCCTCATCAAGGGCCCGCAGATCCTGGAGTCGACCCGCGCGGTCGACACGATCGTGCTCGACAAGACCGGCACGATCACCACCGGCACGATGACCGTCTCCCACGTCGATCCCGTCCGCGGCGTCGACGAGGACGAGCTGCGCCGGCTCGCCGCCGCGGTCGAGTCGCCGTCGGAGCACCCCGTGGCGCGGGCGATCGCCGCCCTCCACCCGGGCACGCCCGTCACGGACTTCCGGAACCACCCGGGCCAGGGCGTCGAAGGGCTCGTCGAGGGCCACCGGGTCCGCGCCGGACGACCCTCGTGGATCGGCGCCCGCGACCGTGCCGACCGCACGGGCACCGTCATCGCGGTCTCTCGCGACGACCGCGTGCTCGGCACGATCACCGTGGCCGACCGCGTCAAGGACTCCTCGCGCCAGGCCGTCGCCGACCTGCGCCGACTCGGGCTCGAGCCGATCCTGCTCACCGGCGACAACGAGCGGGTCGCCGCCGCCGTCGCGGAGGAGGTCGGGATCGATCGCGTCCACGCCGAGGTGACCCCGCAGGACAAGCTCGACGTCGTGCGCGCGCTGCGCGACGAGGGCCGTGTCGTCGCGATGGTCGGCGACGGTGTCAACGACGCCGCCGCGCTCGCGGGCGCCGACCTCGGCATCGCGATGGGCACCGGCACCGACGTCGCCATCGCGGCCAGCGACCTGACGCTCGTGCACGGCGACCTGGCCACGGCGGTCACCGCGGTCGAGCTGTCGCGGGCGACCCTGCGCACCATCAAGGGCAACCTGTTCTGGGCGTTCGCGTACAACGTCGCGGCGATCCCGCTGGCGGCCCTGGGCTTCCTCAGCCCGATGATCGCCGGCTTCGCGATGGCGGCCAGCTCGGTGTTCGTCGTCACCAACTCGCTGCGGCTCCGGCGCTTCGGTCACTGACCCGCCCCGGGCCGCCGCGCCCCCACTCCACTTTTGGTCCCAGATTCACCTCGATCCCGCTCAACGAGGTGAATCCAGTTCCAAAAGTGGAGTGGGGGCGGAGGTCGGTCCCGGCGGGGGCAGCGGGCATCGGGGGTGCGGGCATGACACGATTCCCGATATCGCGGCGGCGCCTCGGGGTGCCGCCACCTACGAGGGGGATCCCATGAACGTTCGCAAGCCCGCCGCCGCACTCGCTGCCGTGGCCCTGTCCTTCGGTCTCACCGCCTGTGGCGGCGGCGGCCAGTCCGTCGCCGACGCCTGCAAGGTGGCCGAGAAGGAGGTCAAGGACGCCATGGGCGACCTCGGCAGCCTGAACCCGTCCGACACCGACAAGGCCACCGAGTCCATCTCCTCGATGGGCGACGCCCTGAAGAAGACGGAGAAGAAGCTCGAGAACGCCGAGGTCAAGGACGCGGTCGGCGACCTGTCGACCTCGTTCGACAAGCTCGAGACGTCCTTCGCCGACCTGAAGGCCGCCGGCCAGGACACCGAGAAGCTGACGAAGGTGTCCGAGCAGATGACCACGCTCTCCAGCGACATCCAGAAGAAGGGCGAGAAGCTCGACGAGCTCTGCGGCTGATCCGCAGCCACCCGCCTGATGACGCCGCGGAGTCCCTCACGGGGCTCCGCGGCGTCGTCGTGCGTGGAGGCGGCCGTCGGGTGCCCGGATTAGGCTGGGCAGCATGCCTGTGCTCACCGTGACCGGATCCCTGCTCGTGCGCGACGCCTCCGACATCCCGCCCGGCGCGGTCGCCACGGTGAAGGTCGTCGACGACGCCGGCGAGGTGCTGGCGGCGGCGGCCTTCGAGGCCGAGGAGTTCCCCGCGCCCTTCACCGTCACCCTGGACGACGAGATGGTCACCGGCGACCTGTTCGTGTGGGCCCTGCTGCGCGCAGGCGACGCCGGCTGGGGCACGCTCGAGCTCGTGCCGGCCGACCTCGGCACCGTCGAGCTGAACCGGATCGGGGACTGACGACGTGCCACGGCCGGGCCCCGCGGTCACTCACCTCAGTGACGCCGAGATCGCCGCGAACAACAGCCCGGTCCTGCGCCGCATCACCGCCCTGCTGCGCCCCTACCGCGCCAAGATGGCCGCGGTCGGGGTCATCGTCGTCCTGTCGGCGCTGCTGACCTCGATCGTCCCGTTCCTCACCCAGGCCGTCTTCGACCGTGCGCTCTTCGGCGACGGCGGCCCCGACCTGGGCCTGCTGGGCTGGCTCGTGGCCGGCATGTGCGCGCTGCCGATCCTGGCGTCGATGCTCAACATCGCGCAGAACTGGCTGACCTCCACCATCGGCAACTCGGCGATGGCCGACCTGCGCAGCGAGCTGTTCTCGCACCTGCAGAAGATGGAGCTGGCGTTCTTCACCACGACCAAGACCGGCGCCATCCAGTCGCGGCTGGCCAACGACGTGGCCGGCGTGCGCACCGTGCTGACCGACACGGCCACCTCGATCCTGCAGAACACCGTCACCGTGACGGCGGCATTCATCTCGATGGTCATCCTGTCGTGGGAGCTGACGATCCTCACGGTCATCCTCATGCCGCTGTTCATCTGGCTCCAGCTCAAGGTGGGCCGGCGCCGCCAGCAGCTCGCGCGGCGCACGCAGGAGAACCTCTCGGAGATGACGGCGATCACCGAGGAGTCGCTGAGCGTCTCGGGAATCCTGCTGGCCAAGGTCTTCAACCGCAGCAAGTCCGAGGCCGAGCGCTACCGCAGGGCCAACCTCGAGCAGACGCGCCTGCAGGTCGAGCAGGCCATGACCGGCCGGCTGTTCTTCGCCACCGTGCAGACCTTCTTCGCGATCACGCCGGCGATCATCTACCTCGTCTCCGGCTTCATCATCGCGGGGACGCTGCCCGGTGGGGCCGAGTCGCTCACCGCGGGCACGCTGGTCGCGTTCACCACCGTCCAGGCGCGGCTGCAGATGCCGCTGCTGCAGCTCATGCGCGTCTCGCTCGACGTGCAGACGTCACTCGCCCTGTTCCGCCGCATCTTCGAGTACCTCGACCTCGAGCCGGCGATCGTCGACCGCCCGGACGCGCGCACCGTCACCCCCGCCGACCTGACCGGCACGATCGAGTTCCGCCACGTGTGGTTCCGCTACCCCGAGCCGCGCGCCCTCACCGGCGACACGAGCAAGGACCGCTTCGGCGACTCCTCCGGCCCGGTCGACGCCGCGTCCACCGCCGCCGACGACGCGTGGGCCCTGACCGACCTGTCGTTCACGATCGAGGGTGGCCAGATGGCCGCCATCGTGGGTCCGTCGGGTTCGGGCAAGACCACCGCCACGTACCTCGTGCCGCGGTTCTACGACGTCCAGCGCGGCCAGGTGCTGATCGACGGGATCGACGTCCGCGACATCACGCTGTCGTCGCTGGCCGACTGCGTCGGGATGGTGACGCAGGAGCCCTACCTCTTCCACGGCACCATCCGCGAGAACATCGCCTACGCCAAGCCCGGCGCCAGCTCCGACGAGATCGTCGCGGCCGCCACCGACGCCAACATCCACGACCGGATCATGAGCTTCCCCGACGGCTACGAGACCGTCACGGGCGAGCGCGGCTACCGGCTGTCCGGTGGCGAGAAGCAGCGCATCGCGATCGCGCGCGTGCTGCTGAAGAACCCCCGCATCCTCATCCTCGACGAGGCCACCAGCGCACTCGACAACGAGACCGAGCGCCTCGTGCAGGAGGCGCTCGAGCGGGCCACCACCGGGCGCACGACACTCGCGATCGCGCACCGGCTCAGCACGATCCAGAACGCCGACGTCATCTTCGGGCTGGTCGACGGCCGCGTCGTCGAGCAGGGCACCCACGCCCAACTGGTCGACGACCCCGACGGGCTGTACGGCCGGCTGTACCGCGAGCAGTTCTCGAGCCGGCGTGCCGAACCCGAGGCGACCCGTGCGGCCGGCGCCGTGGGCTTCCTCCGCGCCGATGTCTCCCTGTGATTGCAGGGGCGCGAAAGAAAGTCGTGGCCTAGGCCGCCACACCCTGCCAGAATCTGGCCATGACCGGCGTCTACGTGGTGACCGCGGTGCTGGTCCTGCTGTCGGTCCCGCTGATCCGGCACCACCGCTCGGCCGTCTCGGTGCCCGTCACGATCATGGTCCTGTCCGTCGCCGGCTGGAACCTGGCCCGCGCCGTGCGAGGTCCCGAGGACACCGAGCCGAGCCTCATCGTCGCGGTCAACGTCCTGCTGTGCCAGATCTGCGCCGCCTCCTTCTACGTGGCGGCACGGCGCCTCGTCCACGGCCGCTGGAATCCGCCGGTCTGGGTGTGGCTCGTCCCGGTCACCGTCGGTGCGGCCACGTTCCTCGGCATGCTCCCCCGCTTCGGCATCACCGACACCGACCCGTACTACGGCAGCCCGGTCTTCGTGGCCCACCTCGCCTACACCTTCGCCCTCCTGGGCGCGGGCGTCCTGACGCTCAGCACGCGCCAGCACGACTCCTCCCGGCACGTCCGCCGCGCCGTCGTCGCGATCCAGGGCGGCGCCGTCCTGGTGCTGACCTTCCAGGCCCTGTTGCCCGAGCTGACCTCCCTAGCCGTCGCCGTCGTCGCCCTCGTCATGGTCTGGAGCACGAACTACGTCAAGGCGTGGTCGCGCTCGGCCTCGCGCGCCGACCGTCTGCTCGACTCGATCGGCGTGTTCATCTTCGTCGTCGACCGCCAGGGGATGCTGCAGGACTGGAACGGCCCGGCCGCGAGCCTGTTGCGCCTGACCGGGCACACCGCCGCGCACGGACTCGACCTGAACGACGCACTCGGCATGCCCGTGCCCTTCGTCGACGAGTCGTCGGTGACGCTGCGGATCCAGGGCGGCGAGCTGCGCACCGCGGTGTCGGTCCACGCGGTCGACCCGCTGTCGCTCGACAGCGACCGGGTCCTGATGTTCCGCCCGGTCCGTTCGTCGGTCGAGAGCTCGTCGTTCCCGACCGTGTCGGGCGCCCTGAAGGGGCACGACCCGGCCACCCAGACGCTGGGTCGCAAGGCCGCCCTCGAGCAGCTGCGCACCGCCGCGGTCGAGGGCAAGCAGGTGCTGCGCGTCGACGTCGTCCCCCGCACCGCGCGCCGGGCCGACGAGGCGATGTTCCTCATGGCCCGGCGCATGGAGGCGCGGTCCGAGGAGTTCGGGTACTCGAACATGCCGTGGGCGCGGCTCGACACGTGGACCCTCATCCTGGTGCTCGTCGATCCCACGTACGAGGGCGTGCCGTCGCGCGTCCCCATCGACGACGTCGGCGTCGAGCTGGTCGTCTCGTACCTGAGACCCGCGGCCGCCGAGTCGCCGGAGGCGTTCGTGCAGCGCGTGTCCGCGCAGCACTACGACCGCGACTCCGCCCAGGGCTGACGCCCCGGACGGCTCAGCCCTCCTCCGACTCCCGGCGACGGCGCGCGAAGCCCACGAGGCCCAGGCCCGTGCCGAGGGCCAGCACGCCGAACGCGCCGGCTGCCGCGGCCGGTCCGCCCGCATCGGGCAGCCCACCGTCCCGGGGCTGGACCCGCTCGTGCCGGTCCTCCTCGACCGACCGGTCGACATCGGCGGTCTGCTCGGGCTCGACAGGCTCGACAGGCTCCGCCGGCACCGTGGGGTCGGTCGGCACGGTCGGCTCGGTGGACGGAGCGGGCTCGGTCGGCACGGTCGGCTCGGTGGACGGAGCGGGCTCCGTCGGCTCGGTGGGCGGAGTCGGCGTGACCTCCGGCGCGGGCTCGGTCGTCACGACGGACCCGACCGCTCCGGACTCGACACCGGTCGAGACCCCAGCGACCGGGTCCTCACCGCGCGCGGTCGCGTCGGAGACGATGGTGCCTCGCTCCGTGTCCGCGTCGGTGACGACGTACGGCGCCGACGCCGTGCACGTGGCGGTCTCGCCCGGGGCCAGCGTCGCCGGACGGCAGGTGACGGTGATCCCCTGCCCGGCCAGGTTGCGGTCCGTGACCGTCACGTCCTTGAGCGTCACGTCGCCCTCGTTGGTCACCTCGTAGGTGTACGTGACCTCGTCGCCGGCGTCGATCCGGCCGTTGCCGTTCGTGTCCTCGACCTCGGTCCGCGTCACCAGCTCCAGCTTCGGCCGGGCGACGGGCACCGACGTCACGACGTTGGACCTCGCGGTGATGGGAGTCCCCGTCCTGCGCACGACGCCGCCACTGTGGGCGCTGTTCTCGATGACGCGCGCCTGCACGTCACCGGCGGTCACGACGTAGCCCCTGGTGCTCAGGCAGGTGGTGGACTGGCCCGGTGCGAGCGTCGGTCCGCCGACGCTCAGGGCTGACGCCACGACACCCACCCGGCTCATCGGCACCGGGCAGTCGATCGCGACGCCCTGCGCGGCGAGCCGCCGGTCCTCGACGGTGACCCCGTCGATCGCGACGGTGCCCGCGTTGGCGACGTCGAACGCGTAGAACACCACGTCGCCGGCGTTCAGCCGGTCGTCACCGTTCACGTCCTCCCAGGACGCGATCCGCGTGACGACGCCCAGCGCGGGAGTCGGCGCCAACGGGGTGACCAACTCGGCCGAGGGGGCGGACCGGACCGGCGAGCCCGTCGGCGCGAGGGCCGAGGCCGAGGCGCGCATGACGGCACGGCCGACCTCCACCTGCGACTGGGTGACCGGCACGGGGCCCGAGACGCAGGTGGCCGAGGCACCCGGCGACAGGACGGCCGGAGCGCAGGCGAGTACGGCGCCGAGGGCGTCGGCGACCTCCACGTCGCGGAGGGACACGTTGCCCGTGTTCCTCACGTCGTAGCGGTAGGTGACGGTGTCGCCGGCGCTGTCGCGGCCGTCGCGGTCGGCATCGACCAGGGTCGAGACCGCGGCGTCGACCAGGGTCACGCGCGGCCGTGCCGTGATCGTGACGACCGTCTCGGGCGCGGCGTCCGTGATTGCGTCGCCTGCCGGGTCGACGCCGTGCCCGGTGGCCGTGTTCGCGACCTCGCCGGCGTCCACGTCGGCCTGGGACACCCGCACGGTCGCCGTGCAGATCGCCTGCTCGCCCGGAGCCAGTCGCACGACGTCGCACACGTAGGTCAGACCGAGCCCGTCGAACACGACCACACGGTCGACCGTCACGTGACCCGTGTTCTCCACGGTCGCCGTGTAGGCGATCTCGTCGCCCACCTTCTCCGGCGCCCCGGAGGCCACGACGGTGGTGGTCAGCTCGGCATCGGCCGGGATCGCGGTGGTGTCGGGGCCGGACACGTCGGAGACCGGATCGCCCGACGGGTCGACGCCGTGACCGGTGGCCGTGTTCGCGACCTCGCCGGCATCCACGTCGGCCTGGGACACCCGCACCGTCGCCGCACACGTCGCCTTCTCGCCCGGAGCCAGCCGCGCGACGTCGCACACGTAGGTCAGACCGAGCTCATCGGTCACGACCACACGGCCGACCGTCACGTGACCCGTGTTCTCCACGGTCGCCGTGTAGGCGATCTCGTCGCCGGCCTTCCTCGGCGTGCCCGACGACGCGAGCGTCGTCGCCACGGCGGCTGCGGTGAGGATCGGGGCGCGGACGGAGTTGGAGCGCCCCGCGACCGGTGCGCCCGCGGGCGTGCGTGCGGCCGCGGCCGCACGGTTCAGGACCTCGGTGGCGTCGACGTCGCCCTGCGTGACCGTGTAGGTCGCCGTGCAGCGCACGGTCTCTCCCGGCGCCAGCTCGGTGGCGTCACAGCTCAGGGTGTCGTCCAGGTCGTCGGTGACGGTCAGGTCGTCCACCGTGACGTTGCCGGTGTTCCCCACCGTGTACGCGTAGGTGATCGTGTCCCCCGCCCGCGTGACGGCGGTCGTCGACTGATCGAGCGTCACCGTGAGGGCGGCGCCGGCGACGATCGCCACCGTCGCCGCCGGCGCGTTGTCGCCGACGGGGTCGCCGGACGGGTCCACGCCGGCGCCGGTGGCGCGGTTGTCGACCTCGCCGGCGTTGACCTCGGCCTGGGTGACGCGGTCGGCGGCGGTGCAGGTCGCCAGGTCGCCGGGCGCGAGCTTCGCGGCGGTGCACGTGTAGGCGTTGCCCAGGACGTCCGTGACGACGACCCGCTCGACCGTGACGTTGCCCGTGTTCTCGACCGTCGCGGTCCAGGTGATGACGTCGCCGGCCTTCGTGGGCGAGCCTGAGGGGACGAGCGTGGTCTCGAGCTCGGCAGCCGCCGGGATCGTCGTGTCCACGTCGGCCGCGCTGACGACCACGGGATCGCCCGCGGGGTCATCGCCGCGCACCGAGCCGCCGTTCTCGACGGCGCCCGCGTCCACGTCGGCCTGCGTGACCGGGTAGGTCGCCGCGCAGGTGGCGCGCTCGCCCGGCGCCACCGTGCTGACGTCGCAGGCGTAGGCCAGGCCGAGGTCGTCGGTGACGACCAGGCCGTCGACCGTCACGTTCCCCACGTTCTCGACGGTCATCGCGTAGGCGATCGGGTCGCCGGCCCTCGTGGGCGTACCGGAGTCGAGCAGCGTCGCGCTCAACCCGGCGCGCGAGGTGATCGACGTCGTGACCTGGGCACTGCGATCGGAGACGGCGTCACCGGACGGGTCCTCGCCCGCTCCGGCGGCGATGTTGACGACCTCGCCGGCGTCCACGTCGGCTTGGGAGACGCGGTGGATCGCGGTGCACGTCGCCTTCTCGCCGGGCTCCAGCACGGTCACGTCGCACGCGTAGGTGGTGCCCAGGTCGTCGGTCGCGACGAGGTGGTCGACCGTGACGTTGCCCGTGTTCTCGACCGTGGCCGTGTAGGCGATCTCGTCACCCTGCTTCGTCGGCGAGCCCGCGGCGACGACGACGGTCGTCAGCTCGGGATCGGCCGCGATCGTCTTGACGACCGGGCGCGAGTCGTCGTCGACGTCCGCGCCACGCGCCGGCTTCGCGGTCACGGAGGCCGTGTTGTCCACGCGGCCCCTGTCGACGTCGGCCTGCGTCAGCGCGCGGGTCGACGAGCAGAGGATCGTCGCGCCCGGGGCGATGGTCGTGGCACACGTGATCGTGGTGCCCAGCGTGTCCGTGACCTCGACGTCGTCCAGCGTGAGGTTGCCCGAGTTCTGGACGGAGTAGAGGTAGAGGATCCCGTCGCCGGCCTTCGTCACCGCGGCGGCGGACTGGGACAGCTCGATCACGACCGAGGCCGAGGCGGCGATCGCCTTCTCCACCTCCGCGGAGTCGTCCTCGACCGCCGCGTCCCGCGGGTCGCGAGCGGCGCCGGTGGCCGTGTTGACGACCTTGCCGGCGTCCACGTCGGCCTGCGTCACCACGTGGGAGGACGTGCACGTCGTGGTCGCGCCGGGCGCGAGGGACGCGGACGGGCAGCTCACCGTGGTGCCGAGGGCGTCCGTGACGGCGAGTTTCGTCAGCGACACGTTGCCGGCGTTCCGCACCGCGTACGTGTAGGCGATCACCTGACCCGCGGCCGTGATGGCGGCCGGGCCGTGGGCGAGCGTCACGTCCAGCACGGGGGCCGCCGCGATCGTCTTCTCCACCTCCGCGGAGTCGTCCTCGACCGCCGTGTCGCGCGGGTCCAGGCCCGTGGCCGTCGCCGTGTTGACGACCGTGCCGGCATCCACGTCGGCCTGGGTCACCGCGTACGACGACGTGCAGGTGGCCGACCGTCCCGGTGCCACCGCGGCGGCGCCACACGTGATCGTGGTGCCCAGCGTGTCGGTGACCCGGATCGTGTCGACCGTGACATTGCCCGTGTTCTGGACGGCGTAGCTGTAGGTGAACACGTCGCCGACCGCGACCACCGCACCCGAGGACAGGGTCAGGGTCGTCGTCAGGGCGGCGTTCGGCGCGATCGTCTTCTCGACCTGCGTCGACGTGTCCGCCACCGCCACACCCGCAGGCGTGCGGGCCGCGCCCGAGGCCGTGTTGACGACCCGCCCGGCGTCCACGTCGGCCTGCGTCACCGCGTAGGAGGACGTGCACGTCGTGCTTGCGCCGGGCGCGAGCGTGGCGGTCGGGCAACTCACGGTGGTGCCCAGCGAGTCCGTCACCGCGAGGTCGGCCAGTGACACGTTGCCGAGGTTCTGGACCGCATGGGTGTAGGTGATCGTCTGACCCGCAGCCGTGATCGCTCCCGCACTCTGGGTGAGGGCGACGTCGAGCTGGCCCGCGGCTGCGATCGGGGTGGTCACCTGCCGGGTCGAGGTGGGGTCGACGGTGATCGCGACGGCGCCCGGACCCGTGCCGGTGGGCGCAGCGGTGTTGACGACCGTGCCGGCGTCAACGTCGCCCTGCGTGACCGTGTACTGGTCGGCCGAGCACGTCGCGGAGGCGCCCGGCGCCAGGGTCGTGGGCGAGCAGGCCGCACCCGCCACCTGCGGATCGTCCACGCCGACACCCGTGACGGTCGTGTTGCCCGTGTTGGTCACGGCGAACGAGTACGAGATCTTGTCGCCCGCCTTCGCCGGGGCACCCGAGGCGGAGTTCACGATCTTCAGCCTCGGCGCACGCGCGATCGGGGTGACCGTCGACGTGGACGAGGTCGCGTCCGTCACCAGCGTGAGACCCGACAGCGGCGTCCCGACCACGGCGGCGGTGTTGCGCACCGTGCCGGCGTCGACGTCACCCTGGGTCACGACGTACGGGGTCGCCGTGCAGGCCGCCGTCGCTCCCGGCGCCAGCGTCGTCGGCGAGCACGACTCCCCCGTCACCAGCGGGTCGTTCACGCCGACCCCGGAGACGGTCGTGTTGCCCGTGTTGGACACCGAGAAGCCGTAGGTGATCCGGTCGCCCGCCTTCGCCGGCGCACCCGACGCCGACTTCACGATCTTGAGCATCGCGTCGCGGGTGATCGGGGTGACCGTCGACCTCGACGACGTCACGTCCGTCGTCAGCGTGAGGCCCGTGAGCGGCGTGCCCACCACGGTCGCGGTGTTGCGCACCGTGCCGGCGTTCACGTCGCCCTGGGTCACGACGTACGGGGTCGACGTGCAGGTCGCGGAGGCGCCCGGCTTCAGGGTCGTCGGCGAGCAGGACTCCCCCGTGACCAGCGGGTCGTTCACGCCGACCCCGGAGACGGTCGTGTTCCCGGTGTTGGTCACGACGAACGCGTAGGTGATCCTGTCGCCCGCCTTCGTCGGGGTGCCCGACGCCGACTTCACGAGCTTCAGCTGCGCGTCGCGCGCGATCGGGGTGACCGTCGACAGGACCGACGTGGGTGCGGTCGTCAGCGTGAGGCCGGTCTGGGGCGTGCCGGACACCCCCGCGACATTGCGCACCGTTCCGGCGTCGGCGTCGGCCTGGGTGACGGTGTACGCGGGGGCGGTGCAGGTGGTGCTCCGGCCGCCGCCCAGCGACGTCGCCACGCAGGTCACGGCGTTCGCGCCGAGCAGCGGATCGGTGAGCCTGATGCCGCTGACCGTGGTCGTCGCGGTGTTGGTGACCTTGAACGCGTAGGTGATCGTCTCGCCGGCCCGGGCGGGCGATCCGGTCGCGGTCTTCTCGAGCTTGAGCTGGGCGCGATCGGGAAGGTTGACGAAGCCGCCCGCCGTGGCCGTGACCCGGGTGCTGCCGTACGTGGCGTTGACCGTGGCGGTGCCGCCGTAGTCGCGGTAGATCAGGTCGGCCTCGTCGATGGTCCAGGTCGCGGTGCACGTCGTCGTGGCTCCCACGGCGAGCGTCTTCGCGCAGGTGAAGGTCTGGCCCGGGAACTGCTGGTCGGTCAGCGTGACGGCCGTCAGGTCCGTGTTGCCGGTGTTCGAGATCGTGTAGGTGTAGGCCACCTGGTCGCCGAGGTGGGCCGGCTGGCTGGTCGTGGTCTTCGTCAGGCTGATCCTCGGGTCGGCCTTGGGCGTGTTCGTGAACGTGCAGGTGATGTTCGCGTTGATGCCCTGGGTGTTGGCCGCCGGGACGGTCATGGTTCCCGTCGTTCCCGCTCCGGACGCGATCACCGCTCCGGTGTCGACGTTGACGCACTTGTAGGTGGAGACGTAGTCCGCCAGGACAGCGCCCGCTGACGCCGTCTCGGTGATCGTGTAGGTGACACCCGGCAGCACGAGGGTCGGTCCGGCGATCTCGGACGCGCCCGTCTGCAGGCCGACGTCGGTCCCGGTCGTGGTTCCGCTGAGCGTCGTCATGTCGCTGCCACTGAGGCTCACCGTGAACTGGTCGGTCGACTTCTTCCGCGCGACGATCTCCTTGACGACGTTGTCCATGACGCCCGGGGTGGCGCACGATCCCAGGTCGTTGAAGGTGGTCGTGCCGGTGCTCAACGTGGCCTTGACCGAGCCGTCCGTCGGACTCAACCGGTACATGGTCGTCCCGTACGTCACGTAGATGTACCCGTCCGAGCCGAACCCGATCCCCGGGTACTGGGTGCCGTTCGGGTCCAGTTCCGTGATCTGCTTGCCGGTCTGGGCGCCGCCGGTCGACAGCTGCGCCGCGGTGAAGCGCACGAGCTTGTTCGTGTAGCCGGTCCCGGACGTGGTGTAGACGACGTAGGCGTTGCCGCGCGAGTCGAAGGCGAGGTCGGATCCGGTGCCGTCGGCGATGCCGGTGGTCGACGTCATCGCCGACTCGACGGTCACCGGGCTCGTCGCCGTGAGGTCGACGTTGTAGTACCGCAGCGTCCCGCCGGACACCGTCTCGAACCAGTAGCGACCCGTGAGCGGGTTGAACGCGCCGCCGACGATCGTGTCGCCGCTGACAAGGCCGCGGATCTCCTTGAAGACGCCGGCCGTGCCGTACTTGTAGAGGTTCGCGCGTCCCTCCGCGTTGATCGTCCCCATCGCGTAGACGGCGTCGCCACCCGGTGCCACGGCCACCGCGTTGACGTTGGCGGAGAAGACGCCGACCAGTGTCCGCGTGGTGCTCGTCGCCCCCGGGACGATCTTGTGGAGCTCGTCGTCGACCGTGCCGTAGAGCGCGGTGGAGCAGGCGTAGTCGCCCGCCGCGGCGGTCGCCGGCGCGGCCTTCGTGACGGCAGGCAGCACGGCCAGCAGCGCCGCGACCATCAGCCCCGCGAAGAGGAAGGAGAACAGCCGGCGGGGAAGCGAGGGGGTCACGGCGGACTTTCGGGGGAGGGAGTTCACGAGCTCTTCAGGACGCGACGGACGCACTGCAGGCCGTCCTCGTCCCCGTCGTGGAGGTCGGTGAGCTCGACGTCGGCGGAGTCGCCGGCGGCCAGGTCGTAGGTCTGGGTCTTCTCGCCGACGACGGCGTTGCCCTTCGTCTCGATGACGGTGAACGTCACCTCGAAGGTCGCCTTCGCGTCGGTGGTGTTGGTGAGCTTCGCGGTGCCCCGCCAGACGCCGTCCTTCGGACGGCAGCGGAAGCGGCTCAGCATGTCGACGGCACCGACCGGCTGCTCGAGCTCGGAGTCCTCGATGCCGCTGGGGACGGTGGAGGTCGCCTCCGGCGGCGTGGTCGCCGCGTCCTTCGAGCCGTCGCCACCGCAGGCGGCGGTGCCGAGAACGGCGATCAGGGCCAGCGCGAGCAGGGCGCGGCGAGGACGCGAGGGCGTCGACATGGGGTGCTCCTCCGTGCGCTTCGCAGCGCAGATCCCGAGACGGGGGACCACCGCGGGAACGGGTGGTCTCGCCTCATCGTGGGAGGTGAAGCACGACAAATGTCCAAGAGCGGAGAAAACCGTCCGGAATGACTACCCGAACTGGACCAAGGTGTCATGACGGACGCCACACGAGGCACCTGAGGCGCGGTGCGCCCCAGCGGCCTCAGGCGGCCGCCGGGCGGCCCGACGGCTAGAGCGCCAGGCCCACGTACTTCGTCTCGAGGTACTCCTCGATGCCCTCGTCGCCGCCCTCGCGACCGAAGCCCGACGCCTTGAGGCCGCCGAACGGCGCGGCCGGGTTGGACACGACGCCCTGGTTGATGCCGACCATCCCGGTCTCGAGGCCCTCGTACACCTTGATGGCGCGCGAGTAGCTCTGCGTGAACGCGTACGCGACGAGGCCGAACTCGGTGTCGTTGGCCATCGCCAGCGCCTCGTCGTCGTCGGAGAAGGTGAAGATCGGGGCGACGGGGCCGAAGATCTCCTCGCGCCACATCCGGGCCCCGGCGGGGACGCCGGTCAGGACGGTGGGCGGGTAGAAGTAGCCGGGACCCTCGGGCACCTCGCCACCGGTGAGGACGGTCGCGCCGCGCTCCTTGGCGTCGTCGACGAGCTCGGCCACCTTGTCGCGCTGCTTGGCCTCGACCAACGGGCCGATCGGCGCGTCAGCCATCTTCTGGGCGAAGCGGGTCGAGAACTCCTCGGCCAGCGACTCGTGGACGATGAACCGGTTGGCGGCCGTGCAGGCCTCGCCGATGTTGCGCATCTTGGCGAGCATCGCGCCCTCGACCGCCTTGTCGAGGTCGGCGTCCTCGAAGACCAGGAACGGGGCGTTGCCGCCGAGCTCCATCGACACGCGCAGCACGCCCTCGGCCGACTGCTCGATGAGCGAGCGGCCGACCTCGGTGGAGCCGGTGAACGTCAGCTTGCGCAGGCGCGGGTCGCGGATGAGCGGCTCCATGACGTCGCCGGTGTGCGTCGTCGTGACGATGTTCAGCACGCCGTCGGGCAGGCCGGCCTCAGCCATGATCTCGCCCAGGCTCAGCATCGTCAGCGGCGTGAGCGCCGCCGGCTTGACCACCATCGTGCAGCCCGCCGCGACGGCCGGGCCGATCTTGCGGGTGCCCATCGCGAGCGGGAAGTTCCACGGCGTGATCATCAGGCACGGACCGACCGGCTGCTTGAGCGTCAGCAGGCGCGTGGCGCCGTTGGGCGCGACGGCGTGACGACCCGAGATGCGCACGGCCTCCTCGGCGAACCAGCGGAAGAACTCGGCGCCGTAGGCGATCTCGGTCTTGGACTCAGCGATGGGCTTGCCCATCTCGGCGGTCATCTGCTCGGCCAGCTCGTCGGTGCGGTCGGTGATGATCTCGAACGCGCGGCGCAGGATCTCGCCTCGGTCGCGCGGCGCGGTGGCCGCCCACTCGGCCTGCACGGCGACCGCCGCGTCGAGCGCGGCCTTGCCGTCGGCCACGGAGGCGTCGGCCACCGTCGCGAGGGTCTCGCCCGTCGCCGGGTTCTCGACCTCGAACGTCGCGCCACCCTCGGCGTCGCGCCACTGACCTGCGATGAAGAGCTGGTTCGCCATGGCGATGACGCTACTACCCCTGTCCGTGGCACTCGAAAGGTGAGACGCTGCGACATGGTCCGAACCCTGCGCGCATGGTTCCGTCCCACGTGGCCCGGGCTGTCGGGCGCCTTCGTCCTGGCGCTGCTGTCGCTGACTCCCTCCCTGCTCCCGCGCCCCGCACTGTTCCAGGGACTGGTCACCGGCGTCACCGCGGCGATCGGCTACGGCCTCGGCGTCGCCCTGGCGTGGGTGTGGCGGGCGTTCGCCGACCGGGAGGCGCGACAGCCGTCGGCGCGCACCTGGTGGCGGTCCCTCGCGGTCTTCGCCGTCGTCCTGCTCGTCGCGGACGTGCTCAGCGTCCGGCACCAGGACCGGATCCGCGCCCTGATGGGCCTGGGGGACGCGAGCTGGTGGCGCTTCGTCACCGTGCCGCTGGTGGCGGTGCTCGTGTTCTGCCTGCTCGTGGCCGCCTCCCGCGGGCTGCGCCGGGCCGCTCGATCCCTGTCCGCGTTCCTCGGCCGGCACATCGGGCCGCAGGCGGCGCGGGCGGTGGGGTTCCTCTCCGTCGCGGCCCTGACCTTCTTCACCCTGAGCGGCCTGGTCTACGACAACGCCATCGAGGCGGTCGACGCGTCGTTCGCCCTCGGCGACCGCCAGGTCTCCGCTCGCCTCGATCCGCCCACCAGCACGCTGCGATCGGGCAGTCCGGACTCGGCCCTGGAGTGGGACGACCTCGGCCGCCAGGGCCGCCGCTTCGTCGCGCGCGGACCCAGCGGTGCCGAGATCGCCGAGTTCACCGGCCGGCCCGCCCTCGACCCCGTTCGCGCGTACGCCGGGACGGCCAACGCCGAGGACGTCGAGGAGCGCGCCCGCCTGGTCGTCGAGGACCTCGAGCGGGCCGGCGGGTTCGAGCGGGCGAATCTCCTGGTCGCCGGGACCACCGGCTCGGGCTTCATCGAGCCCAGCGCCGCGAACTCCTTCGAGTACCTCACCGGCGGCGACTCGGCGATCGTCTCGATGCAGTACTCGCACCTGCCGTCCTGGGTCTCGTTCCTCGTCGACCAGCGCGCCGCCCGCCATGCCGGCCGCGCGCTGTTCGACGCCGTCTACCAGCGGTGGTCGGCCCTGCCGCCCGGCGACCGACCCCGGCTGTACCTCTTCGGCGAGAGCCTCGGGTCGTTCGCGCTCGAGACCGCGTTCAGCGGCGAGGCCGACCTGCGCAATCGGACCTCGGGCGGGCTGTTCGTGGGCCCGCCGAGCTTCAACAGCCTGTTCACCGAGTTCCGCGAGCTGCGGGACGCGGGCAGTCGCGAGATCGAGCCGGTCTTCCGCCAGGGCCGCACCGTCCGCTTCACCACCGATCCGTGGCGGCCGACGATCCCCACGTCCGAGCCGTGGGACGGGCCGCACCTGCTCTACCTCGTGCACGCCTCCGACCCGATCACGTGGTGGAGTCCCGACCTGGTCTGGAACCGGCCGGACTGGCTCGAGGAGCGGCGCGGCAGGGACGTCGCCGACGCGATGCGGTGGTACCCGATCGTCACGTTCTGGCAGACCTCGGCCGACATGGCGGTCGCGATGGCGGTGCCGTCCGGGCACGGCCACGACTTCGTCGGCGAGCACGTGGCGGGCTGGGCCGCCGTGCTCGAGCCCGCGGGCTGGACGAAGGCGGACCTCAGGCGGCTGCAGCAGCAGCTGCTCGACGCGAACGCCGCCAACGACGGGGTGCCCCCGTCACTGCAGGACGACTGAAACCGTCAGCGCTCCCGCGGATCGCGGAGCTCGCGGACGCGAGTGACGACGAACCAGCCGCAGACCACCACGACGGCGAGGATCACCAGGCGCTGGAACCAGTCGGCGTACGGCTCGATGACGTGCCAGTTCTCGCCCAGGGTGAAGCCGGCGCCGACGAAGATCGAGTTCCAGACCAGGCTGCCGGCCGTGGTGAGCGCCAGGAACACGGCGAAGTTCATCCGCTCGACGCCCGCCGGGATCGAGATGAGGCTGCGGAAGATCGGCACCATGCGACCGAAGAACACCGCCTTGGTGCCGTGCCTGGCGAACCAGGCCTCGGTGACCTCGAGGTCGCGGATCTTCAGCAGCGGCGTCTTGGCGAAGACCCACTCGGTGCGGTCGCGACCGAAGAGCCGGCCGAGCCAGTACATGATGCAGGCGCCGATGACCGATCCGGCGGTGGTCGCGAACATCGCCCCGGCGAGCGAGAAGCGGCCCTGACTGGCCGCGAGGCCCGCCATCGGCAGCACGATCTCGCTGGGGATCGGGGGGAAGAGGTTGTCCAGGCCGACGGCGAGAGCGGCCCCGAAGAGGCCCATCTTGTCCATCAGGTCGACCATGAACCCCGCGAGGCCGTCGATCTGCTGGTCGCCAGCCTGTGTCATCACCCGGCAGAGCATAACGAGGGGCGCGCGACCTGTCGTCGATCCCAGGGGGCGGGTACCGTCGCGCAGGTGCATCGATGGCGGAAGGTCCTCACGGCCGCCGGCGTGGCTGTGCTGCTGACGACCCTCGTGACGGCGTGCGAGGGCGACGACCCGACGCCGGACGCCGAGTCGGTCGAGCCTGCCGAGTCGAAAGGGCTGACGGTCGCCGCGCGCGACGACGCCGTCGCGGTCTCACGGTTCCTGTTCGAGTCCGCCTCGGCCGTGGTGCTGGTGCCGGAGAACGCCCGGCAGACCGACCTCGCCCGGGCCATCGATCTGCGCGTGCCCGCCCTCCCTGACACCGAGGCAGGACGCGCGGAGGCGAAGCGGCTCGGCGCACGCATCCTCACGAAGGACGACGAGGCCGGCGAGCCCGCCGAGGAGATCGAGCGCCGGGCCTCGACGACGATCGCCACCACGGGCAACCCGTCGTCGACGCTGCTGCACCTGGCGGACCTCGGCGACTCGAATCTGACGAGGATCGCCGTCGATCCGCGCCGGGACAGGACATCGGTCAAGCGCCTCCGCCGCGATCCGGAGGGCCCGCTGCTCGCCCTCGGCGCGAACGACTACGCCACGCACGTGGTGCGCGCGAACGCGCAGGCCGTCGGCGGCGGCTGGTTCGCGACGCGTGACAAACACCTGCTCGCGCTGTACGGGCACCCGTCCGGACCCGCGCTCGGCGTGCTCGGCGAGCAGGGCACGAAGGCCTCCGTCCAGCGGGTGCGCCGGCTCGTGCGCTCGTACCGGAAGGTCGCGCCGGACGCGACGTTCGTGCCTACGCTCGAGATCATCACGACGGTCGCCAACTCGGCCGAGGGACCCCGCGGCGACTACTCCGCGCGCACGAAGGTCGAGGACCTCGAGCCGCTCGTGGACGCCGCCGAGCGGGCGGGCGCCGTGGTGATCCTCGACCTGCAGCCCGGTCGCTCCGACTTCCTGTCGCAGGCCAAGGAGTACCGCTCGCTGCTGCGCCGCCCGCACGTGGGCCTGGCGCTCGACCCGGAGTGGAAGCTGGGCCCGAAGGGCAGGCCCCTGCAGCGGATCGGTCACGTCGACGTCCGCGAGGTGAACCGCGTCTCGGCGTGGCTCGCCGCGCTGACGCGCCGGCACACGCTCCCGCAGAAGGTGTTCGTGCTGCACCAGTTCCAGACGCAGATGATCCGCGGCCGCGAGCGCTTGCGGACGCATCCCGAGCTCTCGACGGTCATCCACGTCGACGGCCAGGGCCCGCCCGGCGCGAAGTTCAGCACCTGGGGCGTCATCCGCAAGGACGCGCCGCGCGGAGTCGCCTGGGGATGGAAGAACTTCGTCGACGAGGACGAGCCGATGCTGACGGTGGCCCAGACCTGGCGTCAGGTGCGCCCGCGTCCGGCGCTGATCACCTACCAGTGACGGCGGCGGTCATCCGCTCCAGGATCCGCTCCAGCCGCTCGGGACTGGTGCCGAAGTTCAGTCGTGCGAACGTGCCGGACTCCACCGGCGTGTGCGCGGTGAAGTCGAGGCCCGGCGCGAGCCGCACCCGCCCGCGCTCGAGGATCGCCCCGGCCGGGTCGGCCGCGACCGGCGTGCCGGCGAAGTCCAGCCACGCGAGGTAGGTCGCCTCGGCAGGCCGCACCCCCACACCGACCTCGGCGGCCCAGGCACTGACGGTGTCGCGGTTGCGCCGCAGCACCGCCAGCAGGTCGGCCAGCCACGCGTCGCCCTCGGTCCAGGCGGCCACCGCGGCCGCCCGCGAGATCGTGCTCACCCCGCCGAGGTAGGCGAACGGCAGCGCCGCCAGCGGCTCGCGCACCCGGGCGGCACCGAGGTGTGCGACGGCGCAGTGCAGGCCGGCCAGGTTGAACGCCTTCGACGCGGACGTGACCGTCACCGTGCGGTCCTCGACGTCCGGGCCGAGGGACGCGAACGGGACATGCCGACCATCGTCGAGGGCGAGGTCGGCGTGGATCTCGTCGGCCAGGACCACGAGGTCGAGCTCGGCCGCGGCGTCGGCGATCACGCGCAGCTCCTCCTCGCCGAGCATCCGTCCGAGCGGATTGTGGGGGTTGACGACCACGACGAGGGAGACACGCTCGCGCCGCCACAGGTCGCTCAGTTCGGCGGCCGTGGCGCCGAACGGCATCGGCACGATGCGGCGGCCGGCCTCCGCGATCGAGTTCAGGAACACCGGGTAGCTCGGGACGTGCAGCGCGATCCCGTCACCCTCCCCCGTGACGAGTTCGGCCACGACCTGGAACGCCTGGATGACGTCGGTGAAGAGCCGACCCCGGCCCGGTGCGGGCGTCCAGCCGCACCGATCGGCCATGCGGCGCTCGAAGGCGGCGACGAGCGGGTCGAGCGCCTCGAAGTCGGGGTAGCCGACCTCACCACGGGCCAGCCGGTCGTGCACCGCCCGGGTCACCACCTCGGGCACGCGCACGTCCATGTCGGCCACCCATGCGGGCAGGACGTCGGACGGCGTGGTCGTCCACTTGAGGCTGTCGCGGGCGCGGAGGGCGTCGTCACCGAGGTCGAACACGCGCCCAGTCCATCACGCGCCGTTGAACGCCGTCAGTCGGTCAGGGCGCGCGTCGACTGCCACGCGGTCTGCGCGACGAGCAGCACGATGGCCACGATCGCGATGACCAGGGCCGTCGTCGACTCGCCCGCCACGGCGGCGATGATCCCGATGAGCGCCCACACCACGGCCGCGGCATACCCGGGGCTGCGCGGCATCAGCAGGTTGGCGCCGAGCGCGAAGACCACGGCGCCGACCAGCAGGGCGAACTGCCAGCCGCGGATGTCCGGGTCGGCGATGTCGAGCTCGATCGCGCCGGTGCCCAGATTGAGGAACACCGCGGCGCTGACCCAGCCGGCGTAGACACCGGAGGCGGCGCGCGCGAGCCAGGTGATCCAGGCCGGGTCCCGCAGACGGGCACTCGCCGCGATCCTGGCCGCGTCGATCGCGAAGCAGGTCATCACCGCCAGCACGAGGAACGTCAGCCAGCTGATGGCCACCGCCGACACCGCGATCCACACGGTGGCGCCGACGTACAGGGCGATCAGGTCGATGAGGAACCGGCGACTGCCGACGCCGTCGCCACGCCAGAGCGTCACGACGGCGTGGGCCAGCGCGAGGAGGTAGATCAGGCTCCAGATCGAGAACGCCCAGCCGGCCGGCGTGATGAGCAGCGACTCGCTGTCGTCGCCGGGCTGCGACACGTCGGCCACGGTCTGGACGATGGGGGCGACGATCTGGGCGATGGCCGCGGCGAGCAGTACCCAGCCGAGCCGCCGGTCGGTGTGGACGTTCGTCGAGGTCATGCCTCCACGCTAGGTGCGCCGGACCGGGCCCGCATGGCGCCGACGCGGCCGATCAGGCGGTCGGGAACCGCACCTCGGCGACCTCGCGCGGCGCGAACGCGGTGTCGAAGGCCCGCTCGTTCGGCTCCCAGACCTCGGCCCACAACTGGTCGTGGTCGCGGCCGGCCGCCCGGTCCCGCTCGCGCCCGCGACCGGTGGCGGTCTCCAGATCGACGTCGCACCAGACCGTCAGGTCCAGCGCGGGGAGGGCGTCGGGGTGGAACAGGCCGACGAGGTCGACCACCATCACGTCGGCCCGCGGCACCGGCTTGGGGTCGGCGAGGGCTCCGGCGTCCCAGTCGAACCGGCGGAACTCGCTCGGGCGCTCCTCGCGGAACGGGAGCAGCACCTCGGCCACCAGCCGCTCGCGCTCGACGCCGTCCCAGTCCGGCGAGTGACGGTGCGACCGGTACGGGTCGAGGAAGTCGTCGCCGCGCATCCGCACCGCGTCGGGCAGCGCCTCGACCAGCGCACGCGCCAGCGTCGACTTGCCCGAG
The DNA here is from genome assembly GCF_007992115.1 of Aeromicrobium flavum. Classification (GTDB taxonomy): domain Bacteria; phylum Actinomycetota; class Actinomycetes; order Propionibacteriales; family Nocardioidaceae; genus Aeromicrobium; species Aeromicrobium flavum. The sequence goes on along the minus strand of NZ_BJZQ01000025.1, from coordinate 640 downwards.
CCGCCGTAGCCGGAGATCCCCACGACGATCGGGCGATCGGCGGCGGCGCGCCGGGCGAGGACGAGATCGGCGAGCTCCCTGAAGTCCATCGCTGGTCATCGTAGGCGCTCGCGGCCTACGGTCGGTGGCATGACCGACGACGTGGTCCTGCGCTACACCCGGACCTACCCGCTGGAGGTGCGCGACGGCTTCGAGCGGCTGCTCGCCCTCGAACTCCCGGTGCTGTTCGACCGCCGGTACGGCGCGATCCCACCCATCACCGAGGTGCGCGACCAGGACGGGCCGTGGCGCACGCCCGGCCAGACCCGCACGATCGTCCTCGCCGATGGTGGCACCCTGCGCGAGGAGCTGACGGCGGTCGAGAGCCCGACGCGGTTCACCTACCGGATCTCGGGCATCACCGGCCCGATGAAGCAGCTGATCTCGTCGCTCGAGGGCGCGTGGACGTTCGAGCCGGCGGGCACCGGCGTCCGGATCGGCTGGACCTGGCGGGTGCACCCGGCTGGGCGCCTCGGCCGGGTCGCGATGCCGGTCTTCGGCCGGATGTGGCGCGGCAACGCGCGGCAGGCCTTCGACAACATCGAGAGCCTGCTGGTCCCGTAGGCCGGCCCGTCGTCGCCGAGTGGCGCAGAAGTGCCCG
>NZ_BJZQ01000024.1 GCF_007992115.1 Aeromicrobium flavum | reverse complement strand
CTCCTGGCGTTAACCGCTTCGGTCTGCGCTCCGCTGCGCTGTTCGGCGCAACAAGAAGAACATTACACAGACGTTTCCGTCCTTGGCAAACCGGTTCCGTGCGACGTGGGTCACGTGAGCAGTCGCGTGATCGGGTCGATGGCGAAATACACTGCGAACAGGGCAGCGATGACCCACAGCAGGACGTGAACCTGGCCCATCTTGCCCATCACGACCTTCAGCACCACGTAGGCGAGGAAGCCGGCGCCGATGCCCGCAGTGATGGAGTACGTGAACGGCATGAAGGCGATGGTCAGGAAGGCCGGAATGGCGATCTCTGGGTCCTTCCAGTCGATCTCGGTCACCTGGGTCATCATCAGGAAGCCCACCAGCACGAGGGCTGCCACGGCGGCCTCGTTGGGGATGACCTGAACGATCGGCGTGAAGACCGTGGCCAGCAGGAAGCACAGGCCCGTGACGACGCTGGCCAGTCCGGTCCGGGCGCCGTCGGCCACGCCGGCCGTCGACTCCACGTAGGAGGTGTTGCTCGAGATGCCGGCAGCGCCGCCGGCGGCCGCCGCGACGGAGTCGACGATCAGGATGCGCTGGGAACCCTCCGGGGCCCCGTCCTCGTCGTTCAGGCCCGCCTCGGCACCCACCGCGGTCATCGTGCCCATGGTGTCGAAGAAGTCGGCGAGCATCAGGGTGAAGACCAGCAGGACCGCAGCCACCGCACCCACGCGCTCGAAGGAGCCGAGCAGGTTGAAGTCGCCCAGCAGCGACAGATCCGGGGTGGAGACCAGCTCGTCCAGCGAGTCCGGCAGCGCCGGCACGTTGAGGTTCCAGCCCTTCGACGTCGGATCGCCGTTCGAGCCGGGGGTGTCGGTGAACGCCTGCACGACGATCGCGACGACCGTCGTGACCGCGATGCCGATGAGGATCGCGCCGGGCACGCCGCGCGTGTGCAGGCTGATCATCAGCAGCAGGCCGAAGCAGAACACCAGGACCGGCCAGCCGGAGAGCTCGCCGCCGATGCCCATCCCGATGGGCGGGGCGGCGTTGCCGGTGGCACGGACGAAACCGGCGTCGATCAGCCCGATCAGGGTCAGGAAGAGCCCGATGCCCACGGCGATCGCGGTCTTCAGCTGGGACGGCACCGCGTCGAACACCGCCTTCCGGAAGCCGGTCAGCACGAGCACGAGGATCACGAGGCCCTCGAGCAGGACCAGGCCCATCGCGTCGGCCCACGACATCTGGCTCGCCACGGCGAAGGCGACGAAGGCGTTGAGGCCCAGGCCCGTCGCGAGGGCGATCGGGAAGTTCGCGACGACTCCCATGAGGATCGTCAGCAGGCCGGCGACCAGCGCCGTGCAGGCCGCGATGGTCGCGAAGCCCGAGCCGGGCTCGGAGCCGCCGCCGAGGTAGTTGCCGTCCGCGTCAGCCACATTGCTGAGGATGATCGGGTTCAGCACGATGATGTAGGCCATCGTCAGGAAGGTCACGACACCGCCGCGGACCTCCTGTCCTACGGACGAGCCACGCTGGGAGATCTTGAAGTATCGATCGAGGGAAGTCAGCACGTTCCGACATCCTGCCAAAGCCTGCAATGACGCACCGCAGGGGGCTCTCGACCGGTTCTGGGGAATCCCACGCGAGCGCCGCGGGTAGGCTCGCCGGGCTGTCCGGCTCACCCCGACGAAACGAGACCTCACCCATGCGGAACCTGAAGACCCTCCCCGTCGTCCTGCTGCTCGCCGCGGCACCCCTGGCGGCGTGCGGCTCCGGTGACGACGCCACGAAGGCGACCTGTGACGACTACCCGTCCGGCACGGCGAGCGACGCGGTCAAGGTCAGCGGTGAGTTCGGCAAGACCGGACCGAAGGCCGCCTTCACGGCGCCCCTCACCGTCAAGGCCGACGACCTGCAGCGCACGGTCCTCGACGACGGCAAGGGCGACGACACCGCGAAGGGCGACCAGGTCGAGACCGTCATCAGCGTCTTCAACGGCCGCACGGGCCAGCAGGCCCTCAGCGAGGAGGCCACGCTGACCGCGGGCGACGCCAAGACCTTCGAGGCGTTCCGCGCCGCGATCGAGTGCGTGCCCACCGGCTCCCGGGTCGTCACCGCGGTCGCGGCCTCCGACGTGTACGGCGACAAGGGCTACGCCGACCTCGACATCAAGGCCAGCGACTCGCTGGTGATCGTCACCGACGTCGTCGACACGCGCAAGCCGGTCAAGGCCAAGCCGTGGAAGACGGACGTCCCGAAGGTCTCGCTCACGGGCGGCGAGCCCGATGTGGCCCTCCCGAAGACCAAGGCTCCCGGCGACGTGCTGGTGAAGGTGCTGAAGGAGGGCGACGGGGCGAAGGTGAAGGCCGGCGACGTCCTCGACGTGAACTACCAAGGACGCACTTGGGAGGAGGACGGGAAGGTCTTCCAGCAGACGTACGGCAAGGACGGTCGGCCCGCCAAGATCGCGACCGGCCAGGTCGTCCAGGGATTCCAGGCCGGCCTCGTGGGCCAGAAGGTCGGCTCGACCGTGCTGATCAACATCCCGGCGGAGTACGGCTTCGGCACGGAGCCGTCCGAGGACGACGAGCTCGCCGGCAAGACGCTGCTGTTCGTCGTCGAGATCATCTCGATCAAGCCCTGACGGCCGCGACGGTGGCGCCGGACCCGCGGAACGGCTCGGCCGCCGCCTCGATCCGGCCCACCTGCGCCGCCCACCAGGACGCGTCGCGCTCGGACCGGTCCGCATCCCACGCGTCGCCCTGCCCGTCGAGCTGCTCGCGCAGGATCTCGAGGTGGCCGGCGTGCTGCGCCGTCTCGGCGACCAGGTGCACGAGGAGTCGGTCGAAGGTCGTCTCCGGCTCCCGCCACCACGGCACCGTGGCCGGCGCGTCGGGCGGCAGTGCCGCCGCCGCCCGCTCGGTGTGGGCCGCGACGGCGACGTGGAGGTTGATGATCGACCGGGCGCTCTGGTCGGGCGTCAGCCACAGGTCGGCGTTGACCTCGTCGTCCTCGTCGTCCCAGGGGAGGTCGAGGTCGCCCGCGAATCCCGAGCACCGGGCGACGTACCCGTACTCGACGGTCGCGAGGTGCTTGACCAGACCGAGCAGGTTCGTGCCGCTCGGGGTCAGCGGCCGCCGCGCGTCGTACTCGTCGACGCCGTCCACGGCACGCCACACCGCCTCGCGCGAGCGCCGGAGGTAGAGCACCAGGTCGGAGCGACCGTTCATGCGTCGGCCGCCCACTGCGGGTCGCGGCCGATGAAGCCCATCAGGCGGGTGACGCCGTCGCTGTCGGCGGGCACCGGCACGGCCGGTCCGTACTGCCCGGAGTCGCGCAGCAGCTGCTCGCTCAGGCTCATGCCCGCCAGCAGGTGCTCGCACTCGACGGGGTCCAGCCCGGACGCGACGCCGGCGGACTCGGCGAGGTCCCACGTGTGCATGAGCACGTCGGTCGTGTAGAACCGGTCGATCACCTCGGCGAGCGGACCGGAACCCGCGTACGGGTGGGCGAACGGCTCGCCGGCGGCGTCGGACTCCAGCAGCGACTGGATCTCCGCGGCGTGGTCGCGCCACGTCGTCGCCGGGTCCTCTGGGTCGACCTGGCGGACGAGGTCCACTCCCCCGGCGGCGAGGAAACCCTGCGACCAGGTGACGAGGTGGAGCACGACGTCCCGGGCGCGCCATGCGGCGACGGGTGTCGGGGCGTCCCAGTCGCGCACCTGGTCGACCACGGCGTCGAAGCCCCAAACGAGGCGTCGGTGTCGGTCGGCCAGGGGCTCGGACGGCGGCGCGTCCTGCGGTTCGGGCATCGGCGTGCTCCTGGATCGGGTGGGTGACCAGTCGACCGTCCGCCCGTGCAGACGTCAAGGGCACGGGCCGCGCTTGTCCGAGCAGCCGGCACGCGAGACGGTGGGCGACGTGACCGAACTCCACGACCTGGACGCGCACGACCTGGCCGCGACGATCGCCGGTGGTGAGGTGTCGTGTGTCGAGGTGACACACCACTTCCTCGACCGGGTGGCGGCGGACGAGCTGGGGGCGTTCGTCACCGTCACCCCCGAGCGCGCCCTGGCCCGAGCCGCGGCTCTCGATGCCATGACCGACCGGCCGGCGTTCGCCGGCGTGCCCACGGCCTTCAAGGACCTGACCCCGACCGAGGGGGTCCCGACGTCCATGGGCTCGCGGCTGATGGCCGGCACGGTGCCCGACCACAACGCCCACCTCGTCGACCTCGTCGAGGACGCCGGCTTCGTCAGCCTGGGCAAGACGAACACGCCGGAGTTCGGGCTCAGCTCGTACACCGACAACGACGTGGTGGGTCCGGCGCGGTGCCCCGCCGACCCCGACCGCAACGCCGGGGGGTCGAGCGGCGGCGCGGCGGCCGCCGTCGGCGCGCACCTGCTGCCGTGGGCGCCCGGCAGCGACGGCGGCGGCTCCATCCGCATCCCGGCCTCGTGCTGCGGCGTGATCGGGTTCAAGCCGTCGCGCGGGCGCATCGGAGCCGGGCCCGACTCCCCGACGTGGAACGGGCTGGCGACCGACGGCGTGCTGGCCCGGTCGGTGCGGGACGTCGCCGCCGTGCTCGACCTGCTCGCCCGCCCGGTCCCCGGCTCGTCCCGCGTCTGGCCCGCACCGGCGACGCCCTTCGCGGAGTCCGTCCGCCGGGAGCCGGGCCGCCTGCGCATCGCCAGCTGGACGGACCCCTACCTCGACTTCGCCGGCGCCTCCCCCGGCTCGGTCGCGGCCGTCGCCGCCGCCCGCGAGGCGCTCAGCGCGCAGGGGCACGAGATCGTCGAGATCGCGGACCCCTGGCCCGCCGAGCTCGAACCGCAGTTCAACGTCGTCTGGTCGGCCGGCATGGCGTCGGTGCCCCTGCCCGCGGGTGCGGTCGACGTGCTGAGGCCGACGACCCGCTACTGGTACGAGCGCGGCGGCCGCGCGACGGCGCCCGAGCTGGCGGCGGCGATGACGTTCCTCGAGCTGACGACCGGCGCCGTCAACGCGTCACTGGCGTCCTTCGACCTGTTCCTGACGCCCACGCTGGCCCTGCCGCCGCAGCCGCACGCCTGGTTCACCGAGTCGGGCGACCCGGCCGAGGACCACCGTCGCGAGCTGCTCTTCACGCCGTACACGGCGCTGATGAACATGAGCGGACAGCCGGCCGTCAGCGTGCCCGGGCACGTCCACCAAGGACTGCCGGTGGGGGTCATGCTCGCCGGCCACGTGGGGGCCGACGCGCTCGTCCTGCAGGTCGCCGAGCAGCTGGTCAGCCGCGGGCGGTCATGACGATCGGGTCACCCTCGGTGATCGCGATCGTGTGCTCGCTGTGGGCGCCGCGCGAGCCGTCGGCGCTGCGGATCGTCCAGCCGTCGTCGTCCATGCGGATCTCGTCGGTGGAGGCCAACAGCCACGGCTCGATCGCGATGACCAGGCCCGGCTTCAGCGGGAAGCCGCGGCCGGCCTTCGCGTCGTTCGGGATGTGGGGGTCGCCGTGCATCGTGCGCCCGACGCCGTGGCCGCCGAACTGCGTGTTGACCGAGTAGCCGTACTCGCGGGCGGTCTCGCCGATGACCGCCCCGATGTCGCCGACCTTCTGACCGGGACGGGCGACCTCGATCGCCCGGGCCAAGGCCACCTCGGTGGCCTCGATCAGGCGCAGGTCCTCGTCCCGCGGGGTGCCCACCGGGACGGTGACCGCCGAGTCGCAGACCCAGCCGTCGACGCTGACCGCGAAGTCGAAGCTCACCAGGTCGCCGTCGCGCAGCTTGTACCGGTGCGGCAGCCCGTGCAGGACGGCGTCATTGACGCTCGTGCACAGGACGTAGCCGAACGGGCCCCGGCCGAACGACGGCGCGTAGTCGATGTAGCAGGACTCGGCGCCGCGGTCCTTGATCATCCGGTGGGCCAGGGCGTCCAGCTCGAGCAGGTCGAAGCCGACGTCCGCCGTCTCGACCAGGGTCGTGAGGACGTCGGCGACGAAGCGGCCGGCCGGCCGCATGTCGTCGAGTTGTGCAGGGTTCAGCAGCTCGATCGCCATGCGGCCAGCCTACGGAGTCTCGTCAGCGACGGACCCGGAAGGTCGTCGTGTGCGAACCGGTGACCTTGCCCGGCGCCTTCACCGAGGCGCGGCGCTCGGACACGCCCTTCTGCTTGCCGACCTTCCACGCGTACGTCGCCGTGGCCTTCACGCGGTCGGCACGGATGAGGGCGTCGAGCTTCCCGAGCAGGGCGGAGAAGCTGGTGGCCGCCTCCTCCTCGAACTCGGGGCAGACCATCTCGCCGTCCTCGTCCTCGAAGCACTCGGGGCCGTCGGCGAGCGACGTGAGCGTGATCGACGCGCGGCCCTTCGCGTTCTTCCCGATCCTGAAGGACTGGACCGGCCCGGTCGACGTCGCGCGAGGACGGTCGTTGACGTACTGGCGGTAGACCGGCCGCACCTTCAGGGTGCGGTGGGGCTTCACGATGGCGCCGCGGAGCTTGACCCAGGCCTTGCCGTTCCAGCGCTGCACCCCGGCCGGCCGGTACTCGACCGCCTGGTTGCCGAGCAGCGTCAGGGTGGACGTCACCCGCGTGATCGACGCGTCGGCGAGGTCGGTGTACGCGATCGCGGAGACGTCGTTGCCGATGTCCGTGGCGGCCTGATCGGCGAGCATGCCCACGCTGGCGTAGACCTGCGAGTTCGTCAGGCTGCCCGTCCGGCCGCTGCGGAGGCGGTAGTCGATCTTCCACGAGAGCCTGGCCGTGCCGATGCCCAGGTTGTCGAGCACGTCCTGCACCGCGAACGCGGCGCCGTAGCTGGGGCCGTACGCCGCCATGTACGGGTCGACGACGGTGCCGCGGTAGCTGGTGATGAGGTCCCCGGACGCGTTCCGCACCGAGGTGACCACCGGGAAGCCACGGATGAGGCCGAGCTGCCCGCGGATGGCGGCGTACCCGTCGACCGTGATGGTGCCGACCTGCTGGCCGATCCGGGAGACCTGCTTGTACGAGCCGGACCAGCCGGTCGTGTCGGGGACGACCAGGGCTGTGGAGGCGTTGTGCATCGACAGCGAGGTCTCGCCCTGGAAGTCCATCGGGTGGCCGAACGCCCACACGGTGGACCCGCAGATGGCGGTGACCGTGCCGATGCCGCCGGTGAACAGGTCGCCGGTGGTGTAGCCGACGGCGATGTTGCCACCCGGGACGAGCGGCTCGGGGATGGCCGACGGGGTCGCGACCTGAGCGAAGCCACCGGCTCGGACGGCCCGCGTCGACGCGGAGACACGGGGCATCCGGGCGAGGGTGCGGTTGGCCAGGTCCTTGCGGCCCGCCGCGACCTTGACGGTCTTCAGCCGCTGCGGCGACTGACCGACCAGCCGGGACTCCGCCTTCCGCGAGGCACCCTCGAGGTTGGCCTTCGTGATCGTGACCTTCGCCGGGGACGCGAGGCGGTCGGAGCCGACCCGCTTCATGTAGTCGGCCGGGGTGACACCGGCGACCGGGATGTTGTCCGGGCTCAGGCCGTAGGCGACCGCGCCGATCAGGCGTCCGTCCTCCGTGTAGACCGGCGAGCCGGACATGCCGGCCCAGATGCCGGCGGGCGTCTCGCCCGAGTCGATGCCCGCGCCGCTGAGCGTGAACAGCAGCATGTCGACGCCCTGGCCGAGGGCGTTCTCGAGGTAGCCGGTGTAGCGGCCGGTGAACTCGGTGGGCGTAGTGCCCTTGACCACGGTGAGGCCCGTGACCGCCGTGGACTCGTCGAACGTGTCGACGGCCTCGGACTGCGGCACCATCGGCTGGCTGCCGTCGGTGCAGAACGAGGTGTCCGGCGCTGCCTGCGCGGTCGGTGCCGCCAGTGCGGTCGCGGCCACGCCCGCGATGGCGGCGCTGGCGAGCCAGCGCAAGGTCGATCGGTGCATCACTTACCCCCGGGTGATCGTCATGAGTCGGGTGATCGTATCGGCTCGGCGGTGCACCCGGGGGAGATCGCCGTCACGGGGTCAGGGACGTCCTGAATCGCTGCATGCCGGTGACCCAGTGGTCGGTGTCCTGCGCCTTGCGCGCGTACATCGTGCCGACGGACTCGTGCGGCAGCGCGAGCAGCCGCCCCGCGTCGATCGCCTCGAGCAGCACCCGGGCGGCCTCCTGCGGCGCGAGCGTCTCACCGGCGGCGCTGACCGAGGCGTGCGCCAGTCGGCCCTCGGGGTCGGTGATCGTCTCGCCGGCCTCGGCCATCGGCGTCGCGACGCCCATCGGGCACAGCGCGCAGACCTGCACGCCACGGTCGCCGTACGTCGCGGCGAGCCACTCGGCGAAGCCGACGGCGGCGCGCTTGGTCACGGCGTAGGTGGGCGAGCCCAGCTGGGTCAGCAGACCGGCCGCGGAGGCGGTGACGGCGAACACGCCCGGGTTCTCGACGCTCCAGCGCGGCACCAGCGCGCGGGCCGCACGGACGTGCGCCATGACGTTGACGTCCCACGACAGCGACCAGTCGAACTCGTCGGCATCGAGGCCGAAGCCGCGGAAGATGCCCGCGTTGGCGACGTAGAGGTCGATCCCGCCGAGCTCGGCGTCCGCCTTCTCGAGCAGCGCCGCGATGCCGGGCTCGGCGGCGACGTCACCGGCCAGCCACGGCTGGCCCAGTCGCTCCCCCGCCTCGGCGAGCCGCTGCTCGTCGAGGTCGGCCAGCAGGACGCGGTCGCCCCGCTCGACGAGCGCCTCGGCGATCGCCAGCCCGATGCCGCCCGCGGCACCCGTGACGACCGCGCGGCGGCCGGTCGACAGCGCGCTCATCGCAGGCCCTGCCGCTTCAGCTCGGCCTTGGCCAACGAGTTCTTGTGCACCTCGTCCGGGCCGTCGGCGAACCGCAGCGTGCGGATGCCGGCGTACATCTCGGCCAGCGGGAAGTCCTGGCTCAGGCCTCCGCCGCCGTGGGTCTGGATCGCCTTGTCGAGGATCCACTGCACGGTGCGCGGGGTGGCGATCTTGATGGCCTGGATCTCGGTGTGGGCGCCGCGGTTGCCGACGGTGTCCATCAGCCACGCGGTCTTGAGCACCAGCAGGCGCAGCTGCTCGATCCGGACGCGGGACTCGGCGATCCAATCGCGGACGACGCCCTGGTCGGCCAGCGGCTTGCCGAACGCGACCCGCTCCTGGGCGCGCTGGCACATCAGCTCGATGGCACGCTCGGCGATGCCGATCGACCGCATGCAGTGGTGGATGCGGCCGGGTCCGAGACGGGCCTGCGCGATGGCGAAGCCGTCACCCTCGCCGGCGATCAGGTTCGAGACCGGGACGCGCACGTCGGTGAACCGCAGCTCGGCGTGGCCGCCGTGGTCGCGGTCGTGGTACCCGAAGACGTGCATGCCGCGGACGATCTCCAGGCCGGGGGTGTCACGGGGCACCAGGATCTGCGACTGCTGGCGGTGCCGGGCCGCCGTGGGATCGGTCTTGCCCATGACGATGAACACCTTGGCGTTCGGGTTCATCGCGCCGGTGATCCACCACTTGCGCCCGTTGACGACGTACTCGTCGCCGTCGCGCACGATCGAGGTCTCGATGTTGGTGGCGTCGCTCGACGCCACGTCGGGCTCGGTCATGGCGAACGCCGAGCGGATCTCACCGGCGAGCAGCGGCTCGAGCCACTGCTTCTTCTGCTCGTCGGTGCCGAACTCGTTCAGCACCTCCATGTTGCCGGTGTCCGGCGCCGCGCAGTTCGTGGCCGGCGGAGCCAACTGGATGCTGCGGCCCTGGATCTCGGCCAGCGGCGCGTACTGCAGGTTGGTGAGACCGGCTCCGCCCTCGCCGGGCAGGAACAGGTTCCACAGCCCGCGCTTCTTCGCCTCGACCTTCAGGTCCTCGATGACGGCCGGGGGCGTCCATCCGTCGCTGGAGTAGTTGGCCTGGATCTGCTCGTGGGCGAGCGGCTCGGCCGGATGGACGACCTCGTCCATGAACGCGGTCATCCGCGCGATGAGGTCCTGCGTCCTGTCGTCGAAGGCGAAGTGCACGGCTCAGCCCTCGGCGATGACGTAGACGACCTCGGCGATGCAGGCGGGCTTCTCGACGCCGTCGATCTCGACGACGACGGAGATGATGACCTGCGTGCCGATCGAGATGTCCTGCGTCTCCTTGAGCGTCGCGGTGGCGCGCACGCGCGAGTCGACCGGCACCGGGTGCGGGAAGCGCACCTTGTTGGCTCCGTAGTTGACGCCCATGACCGCGCTCTTCACGCCGTAGATCTGCTCGGTGAAGACCGGCAGCAGGCTCAGGGTGAGGTAGCCGTGGGCGATCGTCTTGCCGAAGGGGCCCTTCGCGGCGGCGTCGGGGTCGACGTGGATCCACTGGTGGTCGCCGGTGGCGTCGGCGAAGAGGTTGATCTTCTCCTGGGTCACGGTCACCCAGTCGCTGGTGCCCAGCTCCTGGCCGACGGCGGCCTTGAGGTCGGCGAGGGTCTCGAATTCACGGGTCATGTCGCGGGTCTCCTGACTAAGCGCTTGCTTAGCCAGCACCGTACCGCGTGAGGCCGGTCACGGGCAACGACCGGACCGTCGCGACGCGCGGGTCGATTGTCCCACCGGGACGCAGGTGTGACACTCGTTCCGTGAACCCTGACGTCGGCCCCCCGCGCCGCGAGCGACCGGAGCTGAAGCCGACCCCGCAGCTGCGTCCCGCGCGTCTGCTGGCGAGCCTGCTGACCGTCGCCCTGCTGGCCGGGCTCGGCTGGGCCGGCTGGAACTACATCGGCACCAACGTCGTGGCCAAGCACCGTCAGGGCGAGATGGCCGTGGCCCTGGCCGACGACTGGAAGGGCAACCGCGCGGGCGACGCCTCGGCCGACGAGCTCCGCATGGGACAGGTGTTCGCGGTGTTGCGCGTCCCCCGATTCGGGGACGACTTCGAGGTGCCGGTCGTCGCGGGGATCGACGACACCGCGCTGACCTCGGGCGTGGGCTGGTTCCCCGACACCCAGCGCCCCGGGCAGAAGGGCAACTTCGCCGTGGCGGGCCACCGCATCACCAACGGCCAGCCCTTCAAGGACTTCCCCAGCCTGCGCGCGGGCGACCGGGTCGAGGTCGAGACGCGGACGCACGTCTACACGTACGAGCTGCAGAACTCCGGCACCGACACCATCGTCGACTTCACCGACATCTGGGTCGTGCAGCCGGTCCCCGAGAAGGCCAGGGGCGCGAAGGACCAGCGCACGAAGGCGAAGCCGAAGCAGGCCCTGCTGACCCTGACGACGTGCTCGGAGATCTTCCACACCGACAACCGCTCGGCCGTGTTCGGCCGGCTCGTCGACTCACGCCACGTCTGACGCCGTCAGCTGGTCGTCAGGTCGTTGACGAGCCAGTCGCCGTCGACCTTTTTCATCTCCAGCACCACTGAGAGCGCCGCGGGCGAGCCCGGCTTGGCCGCGATCGTGCGGTTCTGGTCGACGAACGCCAGGACACGCACCTGCGAGGTCGAGCACTCCTGACCGCACTCGAGCGCCGCGATGGTGCGGACGGTGGCCACGACGTCGATCTGACGCTGGTCGGCCGTGGCGATGAGCTGGGGCGCCAGCTCGGAGTACTTCTTCGCGAACTTCTTCGTCATGACCTCGGTGGCGGCCTCGAGGTCGTCGGCGATCGACGCGTGCTCGTAGCCGAGCATCTCGGGCAGCGCCTTGGATGCCGCGGCGACGGCGGCGTCCTGGGCGTCGGCCTGGTCCTGCGCTGCGGCCTCGGCACGCTGGACCACCAGCAGGGACACGAGCGCGAACACGACGGCGCAGGCGGCGAGGACCGCCAGGGCCGTGCGGGCGCGGGGGCGACGGAGGCTCACTTGTCCTCACCCCCGGCGGCGGCCTCGGTCTCGACCGTGACGTTGGAGAAGTTCTCGACGAGCCACTGTCCGTCGTCCTTCACCAGAGAGACCCGCCACCTCAACCGGGGCTGGCCGTACTGGACGTTCTCGGGCTCGGTGCTGATGGTGATCGCGGCGATCGCCTCGGCGCTGTCGCGGTCGATGCTGTCGACGGCGACCTGGCCGACCTTGCCCCTCGAGACGATCTTGGCGGCCTCGAACTTGGCCAGCAGGTCGCGCGTGGACGCCTGGAACTGCTCGGCGAGCTCATCGGTCAGCAACGGCTCGACCCGCTTCGTGTACTCGTCGAGGTCGGTGACGTCGTAGGTGTTGATCGCCGTCGCGAACCGCTCGGTCGCCGCGCGGACGTCCTGGCGGCTCGAGGAGTCGGCGTAGGCGGGGATCTGCGGACCGCGGACCAGCAGCGCCGTGCCGGCCGCGAGCGCGACCAGCGTGACCACCACGAGCCCTGCGACGATCGATCGACCGCGATTCACCGTGCCACCGCGGGCCCGAGCATCATCCACTTCCACGACTCCTCGCCGAGATCGAGCGCCGGGGGGATCGTCGAGGTCTCGTCGCCCTCCACCAGCTGCTTCGTCGCCACATCGTACGTGCCCAGGACGACGCCACCGTCCGCCTCGCCCGACGCCGACGCACCGGTCGCGCCAGACCGCTTGGACCCCCGCGCCAGCTTCTCGGCGCACGTGAACGAGCGGTCCCACTTCTCGACCGTGCGGTCGTAGGGCGTGCGCTGCTCGGACTCGGGCTGGTAGCCCTTCAGGCAGGGCGAGTTCTCCGGCTGCAGCGACAGGCTCATGCGGGCTGCGAACTGCCCCGTGCGCGAGTCGCGGGCGATGATCGAGAAGGCGCTCTCGACGCCGTACGGCGCGATGACCAGCACGCCGCGCACACCGCCGAGGTTGGCGCGCACGACCGAGTTGAGCGTGATCGCGTCGTCGAGCAGGGACGCGATGTCGTCGGCGTTCTCGTCGATGAGCGCGCGCATCGTCTTCGCCGTGGGCGCACCGGAGTCGATCACCTGGCGCAGGTCCTGGTCGGACGAGCGCACCGCGGTCGACAGCGCGCGCAGGTTCTTCGCGAACGCGCGGATGTCGTTCTGCGAGTCGACCTGCGTCTGCAGGACGGTGGTCGAGTTCTTGATCAGCGCGGCCGTGACCTCGTACTTCTGGTCGGCCTCGGTGATGAACGAGTTCGACGAGTCGATGATCGTGCGGAGGTCCTGCGACGAGCCCTCGAACGCCGCGCCCAGCTCGGTGATCACCGTGCTGAGGTCCTCGTTGTCGACCGATCCCAGCAGGTCGCTGACGTTCGACAGCAGCGTGCGGGTGTCGACCGGCACCTGGGTGCGCTCGCGAGCGATGACCGAGTCGTCGTCGAGGAATGGGCCCTTGTCGGTGCGCGGCTGGAAGTCGAGGAACTGCTCGCCGACCGCCGAGCGGCTCGCGATGACGACGTCGGTGTCGGCGGGGATGTCGGGGGCCCCAGGCTCGACCCGGACCTCGACCTTGACGCCGTCGCCGTCGAGCCACATGTCGGTGACGCGGCCGACGCTGACGCCGCGGTAGGTGACGTCGGCGGTGGTGAAGATGCCGCCGGACTCGGCCATCTGGACGGTGACGGTGTAGCCGCTGCCGAAGAGGCGGTCGACGTGAGCGTAGTTCGCCCCGATGTACGTCATCGCCACGAGCGTGCCGACGAGGAAGATCGCGAGCTGGACCTTGACGCGCTGCGTGATCACGGCGCGACCACCGACTTCGCGAGCACTCCCGAGACGGATTTCTCCCGGAGCGCCTCCTTGAGGGACGCCCGCTCGGCCTCGGTCATGAGCCCGATGGTCGTGGCCATGTCGGTGTTGAAGTCCATCGACACGTTCAGGTAGTCGCCCATCTGGTAGGCGTTCGCCTCCGCGGGCGTCCTGCCGACCAGCGAGTCCGGGAACGGGAACGTGGGCAGCACCTCGAGGGAGGTCACCAGCGCGTCGCCGGCCGAGCCGAGGGCGTCCAGGACGGGCGCGAGGGCCTTGAGGTCGGCCACGACGGCTTCCTTGCTCTTGACGATGACCTCGGACCCGACGCTGCCCAGCTCGGACAGGGCGTCGAGCATCTTGACCAGGTTGGCGCGCTGCTCGTTGACCGTGCGCAGCGCGGCCGGCAGGTCGTCGAGGGCGGCGTCGATGGCCTGCTTCTGGTCGTTGGTGTTCTGGGCCAGCCGGTCGATCTGCTCGATCGCCGCGACGATGTCGCCCTTGGAGTCGTCGGCGACGCCCACGAACTCGTCGAGACGGCGCACCAGCCGGCGCACGTCGGCCTCGCGGCCCGACAGCGCCGTGTTGAGCTCGCGGCTGATGACCTGCGCCTTGCCGAGGGCGCCGCCGTTCAGCACGAGCGACATCGCGGCCAGGACCTGCTCGATCTCCGGCGCGTTGCCCGAGCGGGCCAGCGGGATGACGTCGCCGTCATCGAGTCGGCCGACCTTGCCGCCGCCCTCCTCGGGAGGGGCGAGCGAGACGAACTTCTCGCCCAGGATCGAGGTCTGGCGGATCGAGGCGACGGCCTGGTCGGGCAGGTCGACGTCGCCGTTGAGCTTGACGGTGACCTTGGCCCGCCAGCCGTCGAGCTCGACCTTGGTGACCCGGCCGACCGAGACGTCGTTGACCTTGACCGCGCTCTGCGGCACGAGGTCGAGCACGTCCTGGAACTCGATCACGACGGTGTAGGGGTCGTCGCCGAGGTCGGCACCACCGGGCAGCGGTAGGTCGCCGACGCTGGAGACACAGCCCGAGACCAGCGCGAGGGGTGCGACGACGGCCACCAGGGCATGCCGGGGTCGCAGCCTGCGGATCATCACGACACCCCCATCACATCGGCCAGGGCATCGTCGGACGACGTCGGCTCTGCCGGCGCCTCGGGCGTCCCGCCCGCGGCTCCGGCGGCGGGCTCGGCGCCCGGCGCGTGGGCGGCGAGCCAGGCCAGGACGCTCTGCAGCGCGTAGCAGGCCGACTCGTACTTCTCGTTCTGCTTGCTCGCGATGCCGCAGTAGCCGCTGATGATCTCGGCCTCGGTCAGCACCGAGAACTTGCCGCTCTTCGAGCCCTTCGTCGAGGCGCGGGCGTCGAGGGTGCCGGTCGTGGGGTTGTAGGCCAGCGCGAGGTTGGACAGCGCCTTCGGGCCCTGGTCGAGGATCTTCTCCAGGTCCTTGCGCTGCTGGGCCAGGGAGTCGGTCACGCGGGAGAGCCCCCGGACGTTCGTGCGCAGTGCCGTGCGGTTCTCGGACACGTAGGACTGGACCTGTTGCAGCGCTGTCGCGAGCTCGGAGACCGCGAGCTGCAGGTCGTCACCCTCGTCGGCCAGCACGCCCGAGACGTCGGCGAGGCTGGAGTTGAACTGCCGGACGCTCGCGTCGTTGGTCTCCATCGCCGTCACGAAGCGCTCGATCTTCTCGACCGAGGTGAAGAGCTCGGTCTTATTGCCGTCGACCGTCCTGGTCAGTTTGGCCAATGCCGCGATGCTCTCGCGGATCTCGGCCCCCTTGCCGTCGAGGTTGTCGGCCGAGTTGGCCACCAGGTCGCTGAGCGTGCCGTCCTCGTTGATCCCCTTCGGGCCCAGCGTCGTGGCGACCCGGTCGAGCGCGGCGTACGTGTCGTCGAGCTCGGTGGGGGTGGCCGTCCGCGACTGGTCGAGGTGCGTGCCGTCCTTGAGCTTGGCGCCGCCGGTGTAGGCGGGCGTCAGCTGGACGAAGCGGTCGCCGACAACCGAGGGCGACACGATGACGGCCCGCACGTCGGCCGGCACCTCGTACTCGGAGTCCCACGCGATGCGCGCCCGGACGTTCTGGCCACGCGGCGTGATCTTCTCGACGGTGCCGACGGTGACCCCCAGGATGCGGACGCTGGAGCCCTCATACAGGGAGACGGTGCGGTCGAAGTCGACGGTGATCACGTTCTCGTCCGAGCGCGGGAGCACGACCAACGCGAGGGCGGCGACCACCACCAGGCACAGCACGGCGGCCGCGATGGCCACGAATCCGCGGGAGAGCTGGTGCATCACAGACCTCCCTCGACGCCGAGGATGCTCAGCAGGTTGTAGACGTAGGAGTCGAGCCACGGCCCGTTGGCGCCGTTGTTGGCGACCATCGCGTAGTACGCGGGCAGCTGCTGGATCGCGGCCTCGATGTTGGCCTCGTTCTGACGCAGGACCTTGACGACGCCGGCCAGGCGGTTGAGCGCCGGCTTCAGGTCGTCGCGGGTGTCGACGACGAGCTTGTCGATCTCGTCCGACATCGCGGTGACGCTGACCAGCACCTGATGGATCGCGTCGCGGCGCGCGGTCAGCGCGTCGAACAGCACCGACCCGTCCTCGAAGAGCTTGACGAACTCGGTGTTGCGGTCGGCCAGCACGCCGGAGATGCCGTCGATGTTCTTGAGCAGCGCCTCGATCTCCTCGTCGCGCTCGGCGAGGTTGTTGGACAGCGCCGTGACGTTGGTGACCGCCTCGCGGAACTCCTCGGGCGTCTTGGCGGCGACGTCGCTGACCGTCCGGAGCGCCTGCGCGAGCTGGTCCTGGTCGATCTCCTGGGTGGTCTCGGTGAGGCCGGAGAACGCCTGGACGATGTCGTACGGGGCCTTGGTGCGGGAGGCGGGGATGACCGCGCCCTTCTCCAGCGTGCCGGGACCGTCGGGCTCGAGCGCGACGTACATCGTGCCGAGCAGGGACTTGATCCGGACGGAGGCGCCGGTCTGGCTGCCGAGCCGGTCGCGGTCCTTCTTCATCCGGAACGTCACGCGCACCTTGTCGCCGCGCAGGTCGAGGCTCGCGACCTCGCCGACACGGACGCCGGCCAGCCGGACGTCGTCGCCCTTCTTGAGCCCGCCGACCTCGGTGAACTCGGCGGCGTACTTCGCGCCGCCGCCGATGACCGGCAGGCTCGAGGCCTGGGTGGCCACGGCGAGCACCAGCGCGATGATCAGCAGCGCGACGGCGCCGACGGCGGCCGCGTTGCGGTCGCGGAACGGCTTCATGGTCAGCGGCATCGACTCACCCCCGACCCGGTCACGGTGACGCGCTTGGTCGTCTTGAAGGGGCGGTTCTTCTCCCAGCCGGGGACGCCGCTCAGCGACGGCACCTGGCCGTTCACGCCCACGTCGCAGATGAAGAAGTTGAAGAAGGAGCCGTACTCGCCGGTGCGTCCGATCCGGTCGATCTTGATCGGCAGGATGCCCAGCGTGTTGTCGAGGTCCTGACGCGCCTTCTTCGTGCCGACCTTGTCGGCGAACCGGCGCAGGTTCTTGATGTCGGCCGTGAGGGCCGGTCGCGACTCCTCCAGCAGGCCGGCGGTCTCGCCGGTGAGGGTCGCGATGTCGTCGAGGGAGTCGGTCAGCACGCCGCGGTCGTCCTTCAGTCCGGTGATGAGCTGCTGCAGGGTGGAGATCGCCGAGGACAGCTCGTCGTCACGCTCGTTGAACGAGGTGAGCACGACGGTGAGGTTGTCGATCACCGAGCCGATGAGCTCGTCGCGCTCGGCGAGCGTGCCGGTCAGCGACGCGGTGTGCGACAGCAGGCTCTCGACGGTGCCGCTCTCACCCTGGAAGACCTGGATCAGCTCGTAGGCCAGCTGGTTGGTGTCCTCGGGCGACAGCGCCTCGAACAACGGCTGGAAGCCGCCGAACAGGTCGGTCAGGTCCAGGGCCGGAGTCGTGCGGTCGAGGTCGACGGTCTGGCCGGGCCGGAGGCGACCCGCGGGGCCGTCCGTGCCCTCGCTGAGCGCGAGGTAGCGCTGACCGATCATGTTGCGGTAGCGCAAGGTGGCCTCGGTGCTCTCGGTCAGCGTGATGTCGGAGTCGACGCGGAACGTCACCTCCGCGGTCGATCCCGACCGCACCCGGACGTCGGCCACGTTGCCGACGCGGACGCCCGCGATGCGGACGTCGTCGCCCTCGACGAGGCTCGTCACGTCGGTGAAGACCGCCTTGTACTCGTGGGTCCGGTCGAAGGTGGCGTTGCCGATGACCGCAGCCAGCAGGGCCGTCATGAGCCCCGTGATGACGAGGAACGCCATCAGCTTCGTGAAGGCGACGGCCGTGCGGCGGTCGAATCCGGTCCTGCTCATCCGAGGGTCACCTCCGCGCCACGCAGCACCGGGCCGAAGAGCGGCTGGGCGATGTCGGGGACGTCGCCGGGGGCGACGCCCATCGCCGAGGCCACGATGGCCTGGATCTGCTGCTGCTCGGCCTCGCTGCCCGCGGGGCCGGCGGCCGACGGGTCGGACAGGGGCGAGCGCTTGCCCAGGTCGCCGCCGATGCCCAGCTGGCCCATCAGGTCGTCGCTCATGCCCGGCGAGGGTCGCTTGCCGGTGTAGGGGGTCTTCGGCAGCGTCGCGCAGCTCGGCATGACGGCCTCGGGGCCACCCGTGGCCGCCGGCACGCGGGGCGCGTCGCCGCCGCCGTACTCGCGCGGCGAGCGGGCCGCGAACTCGATCGAGACGTGCGCCCGCTGGTCGCGGAAGGTGTTGTCGATGGCCGGCTTGAGGCGGTCGATGCCCTTGAGGACGCACTCGAGGGTCGGCGAGTAGTTCGCCAGCAGGTCGAGCGTGGGCTGGGAGTCGCGCGAGAGCGTGATGAAGTCCTCGCCCGAGCGGTCGACGAGCTTCTCGGCGGACGTCGCGAAGGCGGCGGTCTCGGTGAAGAGCGTCTGCAGCTGGGCCCGGCGCGCGGTCAGGGTGTTGCCCGTGACGACCGCGTTGCGCAGTGTCTGGCCGATCTCGGGCATCGCGTCGGCGTAGGTGTCGGCCGTCTCGCCCAGCAGGGTGATGTCCTTGACGATGTCGTCGGCCAGCGGGGTCATCTTCTGCATGTAGGTCGACAGGGTCTCGAGGGTCTCGCCCACCGACTCGCCCTCCCCGGACAGCGCGTCGGACAGCGCGGTGAGCACGAACGACAGGTCGGTGGGGTTGAGCGCCGTGAGCAGCGGGTCGAGGTCGGCGAGGAGCTTCTCGACCTCGGTGGGCAGGGCCGCCTGGACGATCTCGTCGCCGGCGCGGATCGGGGTGCCGGACGACTGCGCGACGGGCTGCAGGTCGATGAACTTCTCACCGAACAGCGTCTTCGGGGTGACGAACGCCTGGACGTCGGACGGGATCACGCCCTGCTGGTCGGGATCGAGCTTGAGGTGGATCACCGCCTCGCCCTTCTCGGAGGTGATGCGCTCGACGCGGCCCACGATCACACCACGCAGCTTGACGTCGGCGTTGCGGTTGAGCTGCAGGCCGACGCCGTTGCTGCGGATCGTGACCGGGAGGTCGTCGGAGAACAGCTTCGTGAACATGGCGTACGTCAGGAACAGGCACGCGACGATCAGGCCGACCATGACGACGCCCAGGCCGCGGACGACGGCCGGCTTCTCGAGGGTGGGGACGCGTGCCATCAGCCGGCCAGCCTCACGGTCGTGGTGGTGCCCCAGATCGCCATCGACATCAGCAGGTCGGCCACGTTGATGACGACGATCGACGTGCGGACGGCGCGGCCCACGGCCACGCCGACGCCGACGGGTCCGCCGCTGGCGTAGTAGCCGTAGTAGCAGTGGATCAGGATGACCAACGCGGCGAACACCAGCACCTTGAAGAAGGACCAGAGCACGTCCTCCGGTGGCAGGAACAGGCTGAAGTAGTGGTCGTACGTGCCAGAGCTCTGCCCGTAGATCGCGGTGATCGTGATTCTCGTGGCGAAGTAGGATGACATCAGCCCGAGCATGTACAGCGGGACGATCGCGATCATGCCGGCGATCACGCGCGTGCTGACGAGGTACGGCAGCGAGGGGATCGCCATCGTCTCGAGCGCGTCGACCTCCTCGGAGATCCGCATGGCGCCGAGCTGGGCCGTGAAGCCGCAGCCCACGGTGGCCGCCAGGGCGATGCCCGCCACGAGCGGGGCGATCTCACGCGTGTTGAAGTACGCCGAGAAGAAGCCCGCGAAGGCGCTCGTGCCGAGCTGCTCGAGGGCGCTGTGGCCCTGCATGCCGACCTCGACGCCGGTGAAGAACGACATCGCCGTGATGACGCCCACCGTGCCGCCGATGACGGCGAGCGAGCCGCGACCGAAGGTGACCTCGGACAGCAGGCGCATGATCTCGCGCGGGTAGCGCGTGACGACGCGGGGCATCCACGCGATCACCCGCAGGTAGAAGGCCAGCTGCAGGCCCAGGTCGTCCAGGACCGTCAGCGGGCGGCGGTACGCGGTCCTCACACTCGCCACGTCACAACGCCTTCGCCGGGATGAGCTGGAAGTACAGGGCGCTCATGACGAAGTTGGCCATGAACAGCAGCAGGAAGGTGATGACGACCGACTCCATGACGGCCTGGCCCACGCCCTGGGGGCCGCCGTCGGCGTGCATGCCCATGTAGGTGGAGACGATCGCGGCGATCAGGCCGAACACGAGCGCCTTGGCCATGCCCTGGTAGAGGTCGGGGGTCTGCGCCAGCGCGGTGAAGGACGCCAGGTAGGCACCGGGCGTGCCGCCCTGGAGGACGACGTTGAAGATGTAGCCGCCCAGCACGCCGACGACGCTGACGAGTCCGTTGAGGAAGACGGCCACCAGCATGCAGGCCAGCACGCGGGGCACGACCAGCCGCTGGATGGGGTCGATGCCGAGCACCATCATCGCGTCGAGCTCCTCGCGGATCTTGCGCGCGCCGAGGTCGGCCGCGATGGCCGATCCGCCGGCGCCGGCCACGAGCAGGGCGGTCGCGATGGGCGCGGCCTCGCGCAGCACGGCGAGCACCGCGGCGGAGCCGACGAACGACTGGGCGCCGAACTGCTGGACGAGGCTGCCGGTCTGCAGGGCCACGACCGCGCCGAAGGGGATGGCCACCAGGGCGATCGGGATGATCGTGACGGACGCGATGAACCACGCCTGCTGGACGAACTCGCGGAACTGGAACGGGCGCTTGAACACCGCGAGCAGCACGTCGGCGCCGAACGCGAAGAGCTTGCCCGCGGTCGCCAGCGGACCGGTGACGACGCCGAGCATGCTCACCGGGCACCGCCGGCGACGGAGGTCTGCGGGGGCACGGTGAAGCTGGAGCCGTCGTCGAGGAACGAGCCGGGCGGCGGCACGACCCCGTTGGCCGCGCACCACGCGCCGGGCTCGGGCTGCGTCGCGCGCGGCCGGCCGTCGGACGGGAAGAGCTGCAGCGGGATCGGCGGGAGCGGCGGGAGCGTGCTGTGGTCCTCGGCCGCCAGCTCGTCGGCGTCCTTCTCCTCGCTCATGCCGATGGGGCCGACGGTCTGCGCGTTGAGGAACTGGCGGACCGCGGGCTCCTCGCTGGACAGGAGCATCTCGCGCGGGCCGAACATCGACAGGTGCCGGTGGTAGAGCAGCCCGATGTTGTCGGGCACGGTGCGCGCCGTGTTGATGTCGTGCGTGACGATGAGGAACGTGGCCTCGGTCTGCTGGTTCAGGTCGACCATCAGCTGGTTGATGAACGCGGTGCGCACCGGGTCGAGGCCCGAGTCGGGCTCGTCGAACAGGATGATCTCGGGCTCGAGCACGAGGGCGCGCGCCAGGCCGGCGCGCTTGCGCATGCCGCCGGAGATCTCGCCGGGGAGCTTGTCCTCGGCGCCGACGAGGCCGACCATCGTCATCTTCTCCATGACGATGTCGCTGATCTCGGACTCGGTCTTGCGGGTGTGCTCGCGCAGCGGGAAGGCGACGTTGTCGAACAGGGTCATCGAGCCGAACATCGCGCCGTCCTGGAACAGCACCCCGAACAACTTGCGGATCTCGTAGAGGTCCTTCTCGCTGCAGGTGGCGATGTCGACGCCCTCGATGAAGATGTGGCCCTCATCGGGCTTGATGAGGCCGATCAGGGTCTTGAGGAACACCGACTTGCCGGTGCCGGACGGGCCGAGCATGACGCTGATCTGGCCGGCCGGGAGCGTCAAGGACACGTCGCGCCAGATCGTCTGCTTGCCGAAGGCCTTCGTCAGTCCTTCGACCCGAACTTCGACACCCATCAGGGCTCCTTACAGGGGGGTACGGACCCGCCGTCTCCGGCGGGCATCGCGAGTGGATCGGTCAGGCGCTGCGGCGACGCGAGCGCACGACCAGCGCGATGCGCGCCAGGGCGAGTGCGCCGAGCACTCCAATCAGCGCCGGACCGAACGGCGAGCCGGTCGCCGGGAGCTCCGTGGTGGTGTAGTTCGCCGAGTCGGTGGACCCGCCGTCGTCCGCGTCGGCCGGGCTGACGCCGTAGTCGTCGTCGTTGTAGCCGTCGACCGGCGTGATGGGCGCCGGGTCACCGGGCTCGATCACGTCGGGATCGGTGCCGCTGCCGTCGTTGGGGCCGTCATCGTCGCCGTCATCGGGATCGGAGGGTGTCGCGTTCTCGGCAGGCAGGGGGCACTCGGACTCCGAGCAGCCGGCGCCGATCGGGATCGTGCCGATGACTCGGGAGGCCGCGTCGTTCGCGTCACGCACGCAATTGAGGTCGGCCTTGTCGATCGCGTCGATGACGGGCGGGTTCATCTCCGAGTTGAGGACGAACTTCGGGGGCATCTGGACGTAGATCAGGCCGTTGCCGCCGGGAACGTCCGACGGCACGGGGACGGCGTTGACGTCGCCCTCGGCGACGATCGACACCTCCTGGTCCGGCGTGAGGTCGACCCAGTTCTTGACGAGCAGGTTGCGGACCGGCACGGCGCGCGTGTCGAGCACGCCCTCGGGCGAGACCGCCTGCAGGATCGTGTCGGAGACGGAGCCGCCCTTGACCTGGCGGACCTTCATCGGCCCGTACAGGCGGTTGACCAGCTTGGGCGGCAGGACGAGCGTCAGCTTGGCCTTCGTCGCGGGGACGGTCTCGCCGGGCTGCACGCGATCGGGCAGGGTGGTCTCGGCCGTGACGTAGAACTGCTGGGGGCCCTGGAGCGACTGGTTGATGACGGAGTTCGTGGCCTTGCACGTGTACCCGACCCGCTCGACCTTCGCGTCGGCCGCATTGGCGGCGGGGGAGAGCTGCACCATGCCCGCCGCGACCACTCCGGTGGCGATGGCGAACCGAAGTCCTCGACGTCCTGCTGAGGCGCTCTGGCGCATCGGTTCTCCTCGCTTCGGGGCCTGCTCGTCACCCGGTGATCTCGACTGCGACCCGGGCAATGTCGACGACTGTAACCTCTAGTTGCACTGTGACGCAAGCCACTTTCTCGGCCTGTGGCGTCAGTGACTGATGAGGTGAAGAGCGGTCGGCAGGAGGGCCAGGAGAACGGCCGTCACGAGCACCGACACGTCGCTGCGCGTCCAGGTCGCGGGCTCCGCCCACGTGCGCCGTCCGGCCGAGGCGAAGCCCCGCGCGTCCATCGCGATCGAGGTCCGGGTGGCATCGCGGATCGTGTGGACCAGGAGGGCGAAGGCCATCGACCACGGGCGCCGCGGCAGGGCCCGGGCGCGGCGGCTGCGCTCGAGGTCGTGCCACGTCCGCCACGCCCCGGCGACCCGCTGCAGCGCCGCCGACAACGCTGCGGCGAAGCGCCCGGGGACGCGCAGCGACTGGGCGAGGTAGTCACCGAGCCGGGCCACGTCGATGTACCCGGCCGCCACCGCACCCGGCCACGCCAGGACGAACGTGCGCAGGCCCGCCACGGCCGCGACCTCCGCGTCGCGGCCACCCAGCAGCCAGGTCGACCACGCGACGCTGGCCATCGGCAGGAGCACGACCGCGAGGCACAGGGCCGGGTAGCGCCACGAGGGAACGGTGAGGACGACGAACACCACGTACGTCGTGACTGCCGCCAGGGCGATCGGCAGGGTCCGGACGGCCGGCGAGCCGAGCGCGGCCGTGAGCCCGATCGCCAGCAGGACGAGCGGGTTGAGTCGCGTCAGCAGCCCGGTCACGACACCGCCTCCCCCGCCTGCAGGAGCACGTCGCGGTCACGGGGCAGGTCGGGGTCGTGCGTGGCCACGGCGACGGTCGCGCCATGGCGTGCCGCCGAACCGAGCCATCCCGCGACGAGCGCCCAGGTGCCGCGGTCCTGTCCGACCGTCGGCTCGTCGGCCAGCAGGAGCCCCGGCCGATGGGCGGCCGACGCCGCCAGCGCGAGGCGTCGCTGCTCGCCGCCCGAGAGCCGGTAGGGGTGGTCGTCGCCGCGACCGGCCAGTCCGACCGCCTCGAGCAGTGCGTCGACGTCGACCGCGCGGTCCAGCGCGTGGGGCGTGGCCTCGATCTCGCGGCGCACCGACGTGGCGACGAAGCCAAGCTCGGGGTCCTGGGGGCACCACCCGATCTCCGAGGGCGGGTCCACCCGGCCGGACACCGGCCGGATCAGCCCCCCGAGCGCGAGCAGCGCCGTGGACTTGCCGGCGCCACTGGGCCCGACGAACGCCGTCAGCGTCTCTGGGTGCAGCTCGACCGTCAGCCCGCGCACCGCGCGGGTGCGCTCGGTGCCGCGCAGTCCGCGCGTGACCTGGTCGACCACCAGATCCGTCGCCGAGACCGTGATCGGCTCGACCGGGCGGACGAGGTCGGCCGGCACCTCGACGGGGACCGGCACCGGCCGGCCCGGCATCCAGAGGGCCTCGGGCACCGCGGCCACCCGGAAGTCGCGCACCGAGCCGTCGAAGACGACGCGGCCGGCGTCGAGCACCACCACCCGGTCGACGTGCTCGAGCCAGAGGTCGAACCGGTGCTCGACGACGACGAGCGATCGTCCGCCGACGACCCGCAGCACCGCATCGCGCGTCGCCTCCGCCAGGACGGGATCGAGCATCGAGGTGGGCTCGTCGAGCAGCAGCACGTCAGGCCGGGTCGCCAAGGCGCCCGCGAGCGCGAGCCGGTGCCGCTCGCCCCCCGACAGCGCGCTCGTGAAGCGGTCGCGGTCGTGCGGCAGGCCGACCGCCGCGAGCGCCTCGTCGACCCGGCGCCAGATCTCGTCGCGGGGCAGGCCGAGGTTCTCCGGACCGAACGCGACGTCGCGCCCGACCCGGTCGGCCACGATGGACGACGACGGGTTCTGCGTGACCATGCCGATGCGTCCCTCGACCTCGACCGATCCCGAGGCCTCCCCCACCAGCGTCGTGCCCAGCGCACCGGCCACCGCGTGGAGGGCGGTGGACTTGCCGCTGCCGCTGGGCCCGACGAGCAGCAGCCGCTCGCCGGGCGCGACCGTGAGGTCGAGTCGATCGAGCACCGGCCTGCTGCCGTGGACCGGAGTCCAGGAGAAGTCGCGGAACGCGATCGTCACGCCGTCACGACCTCCGGGCCGGGAACGAGTCCAGGGCTCCCGCCCGGGCGAGCGAGCGCACCAGCAGCCACCCGCCGGCACCGGCGATGAGCAGACCCGAGACGGTGAAGAAGCCCAGGTGGGCCAGGCGCCACGTGAGGTCCCAGTCCACGAAGTAGTACTTCCACTCGTAGAAGGCGGCGAACACGGCCGCGAGGGCGCCGCTGAGCATCGCCGTGGGCAGGTCGTACCGGCGATAGAGGAACACCGCGAAGACCAGCTCGGCGCCGAGGCCCTGGACGAGGCCGGAGAGCAGGACCGAGGCGCCCCAGGAGGTGCCGCCGAGCACGATCATCGACACCAGGGCGGCGATCAGCTCGGTGGCGAGCGCGGCGCCCGGGCGGCGGACGACGAGCCCGCCGACCACGCCGGCGATCAGCCACATCCCGGCGAGCAGCGCGGCCGCGGGCTTGAACCCGACCGCGGCGCCGAGGTCGATCACGTCGTAGAGCTTCCCCCAACCCCAGAAGATGACCCCGAACGCGACGCCGAGCATCGCGATCGTCACCAGGTCGATCGTGCGGTAACGGGTGGTGGACGTCAGAGCAGAATTCATCGTGACTCCCTTCGCCGGTGCTAACCGGAGCAGGTTCAAGGGTCTGCGGCTGAT
The DNA here is from genome assembly GCF_007992115.1 of Aeromicrobium flavum. GTDB lineage: Bacteria > Actinomycetota > Actinomycetes > Propionibacteriales > Nocardioidaceae > Aeromicrobium > Aeromicrobium flavum. The sequence goes on along the minus strand of NZ_BJZQ01000024.1, from coordinate 1,412 downwards.
CCGCACTCTCAGCGCCCTCTGCATGGCGCTCCCCTGTCGTGTCCGGCCAGCCTAGCCGCTCGGCGTCCACACGGCAGCGGGGGCGGACCCGAAGGTCCGCCCCCGCCTCACTCGTGCCGCGTCAGGCCCGGCGGGTCCTGCGGCGCAGCGTGATCACGGCCGCACCACCGAGGACCAGCGCGCCACCCAGAGCGGCGAGGCCGGCACTCGGACCGCCGGTGGACGCGAGCCACCCGGAGTCGTCGTAGCCGTCGCCGTCGCCATCCGTCCAGCCGTCGTCGTCATCCACGTCGGCGGCGACGATCTCGACCGGCACGGAGGCGATGACCCGGTTGTTGCTCAGCACCTGGACGGTGTGCTCACCGAGCGGCGCGTTCTTCGGGATCCGCACCGAGGCGTGGCCCGAGACGTCGACCGTCCGGGTGCCGAGGGCGATCGGATCGGAGCGCAGCACGAACGACACCTTCCGGCCGACCCAGTCCTGCCCGAAGGCGAAGGTGAGCACGTCACCGGGCGACACGATGTCGGACGTGATCAGCTCGGGTCCCTCGTCACCGGCGCCGTCGGTCGGCTCGTCGGTCGGCTCGTCGGTCGGCTCGGCCGTGGGCTCCGTGGTCGGCTCAGCCGTGGGCTCCGTGGTCGGCTCGACCGTCGGCTCCGTGGTCGGCTCGACCGTCGGCTCCGTGGTCGGCTCGACCGTGGGCTCCGAGGTGGGCTGCGAGGTCGGCTCGGTGATCGGCCTGTCGTCGACCGGGATGCTGCCCAGGCCGCGCTCGGCCGGGCCGGTGCACGTCAGGTCGGACGGGATCGTGTCACCCTCGGCGGGATAGATGCTCGCCTTGATCGTGAAGCCCGCGGGCATGCCCAGGTCGACCGTCCCGACCGCGTAGGCGGGCGTCGTGATCGCCGGGACGGTTCCGGTCGCGGGGATCAGCCACGGAGCGGTCGTCTGCGGGATGTCGGTGCGCGGTGCGGCGAGGCTCGGGATGGCCACGTTCGTCGTCTGGCCTCCCGTGGTGAGCGTGATGGAGGAGTCCTGCGAGGCGCCGTCGGCCGCCTGACCACCGAGCAGGTCGACGGTCGACGCCCGCAGCTTCTCGGGCATCGTCAGCGTGATGTCGACCGGAGTCGGGGCGATGACCTCGCCGGGACGGACCGAGCCGGGCACCGTGGTCTCGGCGAGGACGCCGACCTGGTGTAGGCCCAGGTTGAGGCCGCCTGCCGTGACCTTGCACTCGTAGTCGAAGGCCTTGGACAGATCGACCGGCTCGGCGGGCGGCGGCTCGGTGGGCTCGGTCGTCGGCTCCGTGGTGGGCTCGACCGTGGGCTCCGTGGTCGGCTCGACCGTGGGCTCCGTCGTCGGCGCCGTGGTCGGCTCGACCGTGGGCTCCGGGGTGGGCGCCGTGGTCGGC
>NZ_BJZQ01000023.1 GCF_007992115.1 Aeromicrobium flavum | reverse complement strand
GGACCCGTTTTGCGCCACTCGGTGCGAGCAGAGTGGGGGAGGGAGCGACCTGTGGGCGGGCCCGACCGCCGTCCACAACCCCCTCGCCGACCCTGTCGCTGTCGCGTCCCCCGCCCGAGGGTGGATGACGTGTCGCCCTTCGTCAGCCGTGCCCTCGCCCAAGCCCCGATCCCGCCCGATGCCGAGCGCCTGCTGGCCCGGGCCGCCGCCGGTGGCGACCGGGAGGCTCGCGAGGAGCTCATCTGCTCCGGCCTGCGCAACGTCGCGCTGCACGCCCTGAGGCTGGGCCATCGCGGCGACGATCTGGACGAGGCCGTGGCCAACGGCATCGAGGGCCTCATCGCGGCGATCGACCGCTTCGACCCCGATCGCGGAACGCGCCTCGCGACGTACGCCTGGTCGTGGATCGCGCGCGCGATGACACCCCCGCCGGCAGCGCCGCACGTCGAGCCGGAGGTGCGCCCGACGGCGGACTCCGACCTGCTCGACGAGCTCCCGGGTGACCTCGCGACGGTCGTCGGCCTGCGGTTCGGCCTGCTGTGCGAGGACGGTTGCGGCCTGACGATCGACGAGGTGGCGAGCCTGCTGGGGCTCACGCGTTGGCAGGTGCGCGACCGGGAGGGGAGGGCCCTTTCGCATCTGCGCGAGCGACTTGCTAATGTTGGTCGCCGTGCTCCTCTTGAGGAGCCGATCCCCCGTAGCTCAATTGGCAGAGCATTCGACTGTTAATCGAAGGGTTATTGGTTCGAGTCCAATCGGGGGAGCGGGACAGGCCCGGTTTTCGTTCGGATACGAGCGAGAACCGGGCCTTCTTCATGGGTGCCCGTCCGGGACTTGTACGCTCGGACGGCGACGGGGAGGTAGCTCAGCCGGTCAGAGCAGAGGACTCATAATCCTTGGGTCGTGGGTTCGAGCCCCACCCTCCCTACCGAGCGAGACGGAGCGACGATGCGCGACGCAGCACTGTTCGACCTGGACGGCACGCTGTGCGACACGTCCACGATCGAGCACCTGACGCGGGGGCCCGAGAGGGACTACGCCGCGTTCCACGCCGCCTCGGCCGACTGCCCGCCGCGGGCGGACGTGCTCGCCGGGCTCGAGGCCGCGCGCGAGCGGGGGGTGGCGATCGTGCTCTGGACCGGACGAGAGTTCCTGTGGCGCGATCTGACGCTCGACTGGCTCGCCGCCCACCGGATCTCCCACGACGGGCTGTACATGCGCCTGGCGGCCGACTACCGCCCCGCCACGAAGGTGAAGGCCGAGCTGCTGAAAGACGTCGCCGACGACGGACTCCGCGTCGTGGAGGCGTGGGAGGACGACCAGGAGATCGTCGCGCTGCTCCGCACGGCCGGCGTGGCGGACGTCCACGAGGTCGCCGCGGTGGGATCCTGAGGCGTTTCGGGCGCTCAGTCTTGTCGCGAACCCCGCCATGGGCCATGATGGGACCAGGTATCACCCGAGATCGCTGGGGAAGGCGCACCTAGGGAGGTACCGATGAACACGGTGAATACGGTCCGGACCGGCACCCCGATGACCCGGGGTGTCCTTTTCGTGCACTCCGCACCGTCGGCTCTGTGTGCCCACATCGAGTGGGCGGCGGCCGGCGTGCTGGGTGGCAAGGTCGACCTCGCGTGGACCCCGCAGCCCGCCGAGCCCGGCACCCACCGCGCCGAGCTGTCGTGGCAGGCCAAGGCCGGCACGGCCGCAGCGCTGACGTCCGTGCTGCGCGGCTGGGACCTGCTGCGCTTCGAGATCACCGAGGAGCCCACGGCCACGAGTGAGGGCGCGCGCTACTCCTTCACGCCGCGGCTGGGCATCTTCCACGCCATGACCGGGCTGCACGGCGACGTGCTGATCCCGGAGGACCGTATCCGCGCGTTCCGGGTGAAGGCCGCCCAGGGCGACATCTCGATGGACGAGGCCCTCGACGGGCTGCTGGGCGTGAAGTGGGACGCCGAGCTCGAGCCCTTCCGCCAGGCGGGCGAGGGCGCGCCGGTGCGCTGGTTGCACCAGGTGATCTGAGGCTGCGTCAGCCGATCGTCACGGTGATGTCGGGCGTCGAGTCGCCCGAGGCCTTGTCCGTGACGCGGAACTTCCGCTCGCCGGTGCGCGACGTGTAGATCTTGGTCTCGAACCGTCCGCCCTCGGTGGCCGCGACGGTGACCGGGAAGTCGTCCCAGGGCCCGTCGCTGTCCTTGACCTGGACCTGCAGGACGGTGCCCTTGTCGACCGTGGGGAGCACGCCGACGATCGGGAAGCGCTCGCCGGGGGCGACGCGGTCGCCCGGCACGGGGGAGAGCTTGGGCTTCGGGCCCTCGTCCTTCTCGGGCGCCTCGGTCGTGGGGGCGGCCTTCGGGGTGGCGGTGGTCGTGGGGGCGCTCGTGGGCGCGGCGAGCGGCGGCAGATCGGCGGAGGTGACGCCGGTGGCCGTGAGGGCGCCGGAGAAGAACAGTCCGACCGCGATGCCCAGCGCCACGCCGATGAGGGTGAGCCAGCCGAAGGCACGCGCGGCGGGATGGCGCAGATCGGGTCGAGACGTCACACGCGGAAGTCTAGTCGCTTCACCGCGAAACCCCCGCACACGTGACCTAGGATCAAGAAATGGTGCTGCCCCCGGAGCGCGGAGCAGTGGACGACGTCAACTACGTGGTCGTTCACGGCTACCGGCGCGCGTACCGGATGCGCGGCTCCGGACCGCCGCTGCTGCTCCTGCACGGCATGGCCTGCGACTCCACGACCTGGTTCCCGGTCATGGACCAGCTGGCGGAGCACTTCACGGTCATCGCGCCCGACCTGCTGGGCCACGGCGAGTCCGACAAGCCCAACGCCGACTACTCGCTGGGCGGGTTCGCCAACGGCATGCGCGACCTGCTGACCATCCTGGGCATCGACAAGGTCACGGTGGCGGGCCACAGCTTCGGCGGCGGGGTCGCCATGCAGTTCGCGTACCAGTTCCCCGAGCGCACCGAACGGGTCGTGCTCGTGGCCAGCGGCGGCCTCGGCCCCGAGGTCACGCCGCTCATCCGGGCGCTGACCCTGCCCGGCGTGGGGCTCGGGCTGCGCCTGGCCACCCTCAAGCCGTGGCGCGGGGTCGTCAGCGGCTCGATGCGCACCATGGCGCACCTGCCGATGACGCGCGACCTGGACGAGGTCGCCAAGATCTACGAGCGCCTCGCCGATCCCGCGACGTCCCTGGCGATCCGGCGGCTGACCCGCACGGTGCTGGACTGGGACGGCCAGTTCGTGACGATGGCCGATCGGGCCTACCTGACCCGCCTGATGCCGCTGCTGGTCGTGTGGGGGCGCAACGACCACGTCATCCCCGTGGAGCACGCCCAGCGCCTCCCGCTGATGGAGAACTCGCACGTCCACGTCTTCGAGGACTCGGGTCACTTCCCGCACAAGGACCACCCCGACGAGTTCGCGCGACTCATCGTCGACTTCTGCCGCATCCAGGCGCCGGCGCAGTACCACCGGGGCCGCTGGCGCGCGCTGCTGCGCCGAGGGGATCAGGCCGGGTTGGCGAGCGTGTCGCTGCCCGACGCGGCCTCGGAGTCACCCTCGGCCGTCAGCTGAATCTTGTGGTGCCGCTGGTGCCAGAAGCCGTTGCCAGTCGCCCAGCCGGCCAGGGCGACCGAGATCCAGCCGATGAACGCACCGGCGACGTCGTCGGCGATGAAGTGCCAGCCGAAGTAGATCGTGGCGATGACCGTCAGCACGAAGTAGACCCACGCGGCGACCTGGACGAACCGCGGCTGGTCGGTGCGCTGGAAGAACAGCACGGCGGTGAAGGTGACCGAGACGTGCAGCGAGGCGAACGCGGCGATGCCCCAGATGGGCGCCGCGGTGGGGTCCTCGTAGTTCTGGGCCGCGTTGACGAACAGCGACTCCTGCAGTTGGGTGACGCCCGTGGTGGGCAGCTCGTCGAACAGCGTGGCGTTGGAGTACGTCGGGCCCAGCGACGGGAAGATGTAGTAGCTGGCGGCCCCGAGCACCCAGTTCAGCGACAGCGACGTGGCGTACCAGGCGCCCAGCGTGTAGTCGCGGTTGAGCACGAGGAACGCGCCGAGGGTGATCGGGATCAGCATCAGGTAGCTGACGTAGACCGTGGCCAGCACCTGCGCCGAGATGCTCGTGCCGAGCAGGTCGTGCAGCAGGTCGGCCGGGTGGTGGCCGAACATCAGCCAGTAGTCCCAGCGGCTGAGCATGGTGTCGAAGTTGACGCCCTCGCGCAGGACCGGCAGGAAGCCCTTGATGTTCCGGTAGCTGACGTAGCAGATGTAGAACGTGATCAGGCCGGTTGCGATGTGGCCGACGCGGCCCCACGTCCACTCGTCGCGGACGATGTCGCGAATGCCGCGGCCGGTGTGTCGCCACCCGGCCCTCCGGATCGCCGAGGGCAGCACGCCCAGGGCGAAGAAGGCCAGGCCGATGAGCGGCAGCCGCACGTAGGCCGGTCCGAGGAAGCCGTCGGGGTCCTTCAGGGCGATGCCCAGGTGCGTCGACAGCACGATCGCCGTGATGCCGACACCGGCCGCGAGGGCGACACCGAAGGTGTAGGGCCACGCGCGCAGCACGCTCCACCACCGTCCGACCATGCGGACCAGTCTAAGGGGAGCCTGCTGAGAGCGGCCTGAGGCTCCCGCCCCGCCCGGTCAGGCGGGGCTGCCCTCCTGCTTCACCCCTGCCACGGCGGTCGGATCGTCGATCCGGAGCGTGTCGAACGCCTGCTGCGCGACCTCCGGGTCGATGCGGCCCTCGCGACCGAGCGACGCCAGCACCGCCACCACGATCGACTCGGCGTCGATCTGGAAGTAGCGGCGGGCGCCGGCGCGGGTGTCGGCGAAGCCGAACCCGTCCGCACCCAGCGACATCCACGTGCCGGGGACCCAGCGCGAGATCTGGTCGGGGACGGCGCGCATGTAGTCGCTGACGGCCACGGTGGGTCCGCCCTCGCCGAGGCGCTCGGCGATCCACGGGGTGCGAGCCTGCTCGCCGAGGTGGTTGAAGTTCCACCGCTCGGTCGCCTCCGCCTCGCGAGCCAGCTCGTTCCACGAGGTGACGGACCAGACCTCGGCCGCGACGCCGTGCTCCTCCGCCAGCGTGCGCTGCGCCTGCAGGGCCCACGGCACCGCCACGCCCGACGCGAGGATGCGCGCGGGGGCGTCGCCCTCGATGGGGGAGGGGGAGTACCGGTGGGCGCCCTTGAGGATCCCGTCGACGTCGACGCCCTCGGGCTCGACCGGCTGGACGATCGGCTCGTTGTAGACCGTCAGGTAGTAGATGACGTCCTCGCCGAAGCCCTCGCCACCGTCACCGGACTCGCCGTACATCCGGCGCAGGCCGTCCTGCACGATGTGGGCGATCTCGAACGAGAACGCCGGGTCGTAGTGGACGACCGCCGGGTTCGTGCGGGCGATCAGGGGGGAGTGGCCGTCGGCGTGCTGGAGGCCCTCGCCGGTCAGGGTGGTGCGCCCGGCGGTGGCTCCCACGAGGAAGCCGCGCGACAGCTGGTCGGCCATCGCCCAGAAGGAGTCGCCCGTGCGCTGGAAGCCGAACATCGAGTAGAAGAGGTAGACCGGGATCATCGGCTCGCCGTGGGTGGCGTACGCGCTGCCCGCGGCGATCGCGGACGCGGCCGCGCCGGCCTCGCTGATGCCCTCGTGCAGCAGTTGGCCCTGCTCGCTCTCCTTGTAGGCGAGCAGCAGCTTGCGGTCGACGGACTCGTAGGTCTGGCCGTGCGGGCTGTAGATCTTGGCCGACGGGAACATCGAGTCCATGCCGAAGGTGCGGTACTCGTCCGGCGCGATCGGGACGATCCGCTGGCCGATCTGCTTGTCCTTCATCAGCTCGCGCAGCAACCGCACGAACGCCATCGTCGTGGCGATCTGCTGCTTGCCCGAGCCCTTGCGCAGGTCGGCGTAGGCGTCGTCCTGCGGCAGCGCGAGGGGCTTGGCCCTCACGACGCGCGAGGGCAGCGAGCCGCCCAGCTCGCGCCGGCGCTCGAGCATGTACTTGATGTCGTCGTGGTCGGCGCCCGGGTGGTAGTACGGCGCGCCCTCGGGCGAGTCGATCTGCTCGTCGGTGATCGGGATGCGCAGGCGGTCGCGGAACGTCTTGAGGTCGTCCGTCGTGAGCTTCTTCATCTGGTGCGTCGCGTTGCGCGCCATGAAGGACTCCAGCAGCCAGCCCTTGATCGTGTGGGCCAGGATCACGGTCGGCTGGCCCTTGTGCTTCACAGCGGAGTCGAACGCCGCGTAGACCTTGCGGTAGTCGTGGCCGCCGCGCGGGAGCCGCTCGATGTCCTCGTCCGAGAGGTGCTCGACGATCTTGGCCAGCTCGGGATCGGGCCCGAAGAAGTGCTCGCGGTTGTACGCGCCGGTCTCGATCGAGAGGGTCTGGAACTCGCCGTCGGGGACGCGGTTCATCTGGTTGACCAGGGCGCCGGTGGTGTCGCGGGCGAGCAGGTCGTCCCACTCGCGGCCCCACACCACCTTGATGACGTTCCAGCCCGCGCCGAGGAAGAACGACTCGAGCTCCTGCATGACCTTGCCGTTGCCGCGGACTGGGCCGTCGAGCTGCTGCAGGTTGCAGTTGACCACGAAGGTCAGGTTGTCGAGCTGCTCGCGGGCGGCGAGGCCGATGGCGCCGAGCGACTCGGGCTCGCCCATCTCGCCGTCGCCCAGGAAGGTCCAGACGTGCTGGTCGCTGGTGTCGCGGATGCCGCGGTTCTGCAGGTACCGGTTGAACCGGGCCTGGTAGATCGAGTTGATCGCGGCCAGGCCCATCGAGACGGTGGGGAACTCCCAGTAGTCGCTCATCAGGCGCGGGTGGGGATAGGACGGCAGTCCCTTCCCGGCGCCCTGGGACTGCTCCTGGCGGAAGTTGTTCATCCGGGACTCGTCGAACCGGCCCTCGAGGAACGACCGCGCGTAGATGCCGGGGGCCGCGTGGCCCTGGTAGTACAGATGGTCGCCGCCACCGGGGTGTTCCTTGCCACGGAAGAAGTGGTTGAAGCCGACCTCGTAGAGACTGGCCGCCGACTGGTAGGTGGCGATGTGGCCGCCGACGCCCAGACCGGGGCGGTTCGCGCGCGACACCATGACCGCGGCGTTCCAGCGGATGTACGACCGGATGCGCCGCTCGACGTCCTCGTCGCCGGGGAACTCGGGCTCACGCTCCGGCGGGATGGTGTTGATGTAGTCGCTGCTGCGCAGGGCGGGCATCCCCACGGCACGTTCGCGCGCACGCTCGAGCATGCGCAGCATGACGTACCGGGCGCGGTCGCGGCCGCGCTCGTCGACCATCTGGTCGAGGGAGCTGAGCCAGTCCTGGGTCTCGTCGGGATCGACGTCGGGCAGCTGCGTGGGCATGCCCCCGTGGATGATGGGGCGGTCGGGGCCGGATGAGGCCATGGTGCACTCCCTGGGGTGTCGGGATGGACCCTTCCATCAAACCACCCGGAGTTCGCTAGTGTGAGTCCGGCAAGCAACCGATAGGCCCTACCGATCGGTAGGGAAGAAGGAGGTGCGGTGGACGCGGGGAAGCTGGGCTTCGAACCTGACTCCGTCATCCAGGAGCTCGGCTGGGACGAGGACGTCGACGACGAGCTTCGCTCGACGATCGAGTCCCACACCGGTAACGAACTGGTCGACGGTGACGTCGTCGAGGTCGTCGACGGTGTGATCCTGTGGTGGCGTGGCGACGACGGTGACCTGACCGATGCGCTGGTCGATGCGACGCAGGACGTCGCCGAGGGCGGCTCCGTGTGGCTCCTCACCCCCAAGGTCGGACGGGACGGTCACGTCTCCGGTGCCGACATCGGGGAGGCCGCACCGATCGCGGGTCTGTCGATCACCACCACGACGGCCGTGGGCCCGAACTGGGTGGCCACCAAACTGTCCACGCACAAGCGGTGAGCAGGGGCGCGTCGCCGGTCGAGGTCGGTGCGCCGGCGCCGGACTTCACGCTCAGGAACCAGCACGGCGAGGACGTGTCGCTGTCCGCCCTGCGCGGACGCAACGTCGTCATCGTGTTCTACCCATTCGCCTTCAGCGGCATCTGCACCGGCGAACTGTGCGAGATCCGCGACAACCTCGCGGTCTTCAACGACGCCGACGCCGAGGTGCTGGCGATATCGTGCGACCCGATGTTCTCGTTGCGGGCCTGGTCCGACCAGGACGGCTACACCTTCAGCCTGCTGAGCGACTTCTGGCCCCACGGGGCGGTCGCGAAGTCCTACGGGATCTTCGAGGAGGGCCCCGGGGCGGCCGCGCGCGGCACCTACGTCATCGACCGCGAGGGCGTCGTGCGGTGGAAGATCGAGAACGGTCTGGGCGACGCGCGCGATCTCTCTGCGTACCGTGAGGCACTTGCGTCACTCGACTGACAACACAGCAACTTTTCAGGTCGGATCGCGTGGAAATCACTCACGCTGGCCATGCTGATCTGGTTTGATATGACTACCGCGCCGCCGGGGACCCGAGACCCCGGCGGCGCGGCTCTTGCGTCTTCGGGACCCTTCCGACGGGTTGCGCTACCGTTCTCGTGCGCCCGGGGCGAATAGCTCAGCTGGTCAGAGCATCCGGTTTACACCCGGAAGGTCGGGGGTTCGAAACCCTCTTCGCCCACTCCCATCCGTCGCCCTGACGTGAGGAGTCGCCATGACCGCCGAGCACGACCTGCTGGTGGAGCGGGTCCGCGCCGCGCTGGCCGGGCGGGACGTCCGGGAGGTGCGGATGTTCGGCGGCCTGGCCTTCATGGTCGGCGGCGCCCTGGCGGTCTCGGTGGGCGGCGACGGTGGCCTGCTCGTCCGGATCGACCCGGCTCGCCGTGACGAGCTGCTCGCGCGGCCGGGCGCCCGGCCCGCTGCCATGAAGTACGGGCGCCTGATGGGCGAGGGCTGGGTCCAGGTCGGCCCGGAGGGCCTCGCGACCGATGCCGACCTGAGGTCCTGGCTGGACGTCGGCGAGTCCGCCCGGCCCGCCTGACCCGTCGCCCTCGGCGGCTGTCGGAGGCGCCTGACACGATCGGGACATGACTTCGATCGCAGCGACCACGGCCGATGCCGCCCTGGAGCGGCTCCGGGCGCTCACCGGCCGGCCCGACGCCACGTTCCACGAGGGACAGCTCGAGGCGATCTCGGCCCTGGTCGACGACCAGCGGCGTGCCCTCGTCGTCCAGCGCACCGGATGGGGGAAGTCGGCCGTCTACTTCGTCGCCACGGCGCTGCTGCGGGCCCGCGGCGCCGGGCCGACGGTGCTGGTCTCGCCGCTGCTGGCGCTCATGCGCGACCAGGTCGCCGCCGCCGAGCGGGCCGGGGTGCGGGCCGCCGCGATCAACTCGGCCACGGTCGAGGAGTGGGACGACATCGAGGCCCGGCTGGCGAACGACTCGATCGACGTCCTGCTGGTCTCGCCCGAGCGGCTGAACAACCCGACGTTCCGCGAGCAGCAGCTGCCCCGACTGCTGCAGCAGATGGGCCTGCTCGTCGTCGACGAGGCGCACTGCATCTCCGACTGGGGCCACGACTTCCGCCCCGACTACCGCCGCCTGGCGCACGTCATCGAGTCACTGGGCCCGCACGTGCCGGTCCTGGCCACCACCGCCACGGCCAACGCGCGGGTCGTCGCCGACGTGGCCGAGCAGCTGGGCGGCGACGTCCTCACGTTGCGAGGCTCGCTCGCGCGCGACTCCCTGCGGTTGGGCTGTCTCACGCTGCCCACCGCCAAGCAGCGGCTGGGCTGGCTCGTCGCGCACCTGGGCGACCTCGACGGCAGCGGCATCATCTACGCGCTCACCGTCTCGGCCGCCGAGGACACCGCCCGTCTCCTGCGCGAGGCCGGCCACGAGGTGCGCGCCTACACGGGGCGCACCGACCCGTCCGAGCGCGAGGAGCTCGAGCAGTCGCTGAAGGAGAACCGGGTCAAGGCGCTCGTCGCCACCAGCGCCCTGGGGATGGGCTTCGACAAGCCCGACCTGGGGTTCGTCATCCACCTGGGCGCGCCGTCGTCCCCCGTCGCCTACTACCAGCAGGTGGGCCGTGCCGGCCGCGCCACGGATCGGGCCGACGTGCTGCTACTGCCCGGTCCGGAGGACCGCGACATCTGGCGCTACTTCGCCACCGCCTCGATGCCCGACCCCGAGCGCGCCGATCGGGTCATCTCACAGCTGGGGTCCGAACCGATCTCGACGCCGGCGCTCGAGGCGCTCGTCGACGTCAAGCGCACCCAGCTCGAGCTGCTGCTCAAGGTGCTCGACGTCGACGGCGCCGTCCGCAAGGTGCGCGGGGGCTGGGTCGCCACCGGCCTGCCCTGGACCTACGACGCCGAGCGCTACCAGCGCATCGCCGCCGCGCGCGAGCACGAGCAGCAGGCGATGCTCACGTACGAGCGCGGCGAGACGTGTCGGATGCAGCTGCTGCAGCAGGACCTCGACGACCCGTCGGCCGCGCCGTGCGGGCGCTGCGACGTGTGCACCGCTGCCTGGTACCCCTCCGACGTGCCCGAGGCGACGATCGGCCGGGCCACCGAGGCGCTCGACCGGGTCGGCGTGCCGATCGAGCCGCGCGGCCAGTGGCCCACCGGTGCCGACCGTCGGGGCGTCGAGGTCAAGGGACGGATCGCCGTCGACGAGCGGGCCGAGACCGGACGCGTCGTCGCACGCCTCACCGACCTCGGGTGGGGTGGCACGCTGCGTGAGCTGTTCGCGGCCGGCGCGCCCGACCGCGAGATCCCCGAGCCCCTGGTGGGCGCCGTCGTCCGGGCCCTGCGCGACTGGCCGTGGGAGCAGCGGCCGGTGGCCGTCGTCGCCATGCCGTCGGTCACGCGGCCCACACTCGTGACCTCCACGGCCGAGGCGATCTCACGGCTCGGGCGGATGCCGCTGCTGGGCACGCTCGACCTGGACCCGCACATCCCGCGCGCCGAGACCGGCGGCAACAGCGCCTTCCGCCTGGCCTCGGTGTGGGGCCGTTTCTCGGTGGGGCACGAATTGGCGGCCGGCATCGCCGGACTCGACGGACCGGTCCTGCTGGTGGACGACCGCGTCGACAGCCGCTGGACGCTCACCGTGGCCGCGCGCGAGCTGCGCCGAGCCGGCGCGCCGGGCGTGTTGCCCTTCGCCCTGGCCAGCGTCGGCTGACAGCATGGGCCGCATGGCTGGACACGAACGCGGGCGCTGGCGTCGGACCATCAGCGGACTGCTTCCGGTGTGGGCGTGCCTGTTCCTCGTGGCGGTCGTGGCGGGACTGGTGCTCGATCTGCCGATCGGTGTGTCCAGCCTGATCGTCTTCGTCTCCTTCGCGCTCTGCCTGGCCCGGCCGCCTCGCCAGGACGACCGGTCGCCGGTCGAGGTCGGCTGCCCGGTGCGGGGCCGCTGGACGGTGGTGCACAGTCCCGCCTCCGACGTCCCCAGTCACGGCGTCCGGGGCTATGCACAGTCCCACGCCGTGGACCTCATCCATCCACGACCCGAGGGCACCGAGCCCGGCTACCCGCTGTTCGGCGGGTTCGAGAAGCCCGAGGGATTCACGTCCTTCGGCGAGCCGATCCACGCCGTGGCCGACGGGACGGTGGTGACCGTCGTCGACGGCCGCCGCGACCACCTCACGCGCACGTCCTGGGTCGCTTTCGCCTACATGCTGGTGATCGACGGGCTCCGCGACCTCGGTGGACCAGGCGCCGTCGTGGGCAACCACGTGGTCGTCGATCACGGTGACGACGTCTTCTCCCTGTACGCCCATGTCCGGCGCGGCACCGCAACCGTCACCGCGGGCGACCGCATCGCCGAGGGTGACGTCATCGGTCAGGTGGGCAACTCGGGCAACACGTCGGAGCCGCACCTGCACTTCCAGCTGATGGACCAGGCGGCGCCATTGCGCGCCGCGGGTTTGCCGATGCGGTTCCGTGGCATCGACCAGCCCGTCGGGACGGTCGACCGTGGGTGGAGCCGCACGGAGCCTGCGACCGCGATCGAGCCGGGGATGCCGGCCAACTTCCAGGTCTTCGAGGCCTGAGCAGCCGGCGTGACAGACTCGCCCCATGCCTGCGCTGCGTGACGTGATCGCCGTCCTGGACGGCCTGTACGACCCTCGCTGGGCCGACGACTGGGACGCCGTGGGCACCGTCGTCGGCGATCCGGACGCCGAGGTGACGTCGATCCTGTTCGCCGTCGACCCCGTGCAGCCCGTCATCGACGAGGCGGTCGCGCTCGGTGCCCAACTGGTGGTCACCCACCACCCGCTGTTCCTGAAGGGCGTGACGTCCGTCGCGGCGACGACGCCCAAGGGCCGCGTCGTGCACTCGCTGATCGCGCAGGGGATCGGCCTGCACACCTGCCACACCAACGCCGACTGCGCCCCGCGAGGGGTCAGCGAGTCGATGGCCATGGCGCTCGGGCTCACGGACCTGCGTCCCCTCGAGACCGACCTGGAGTCGCCCGTCGACAAGTGGGTCGTCTACGTGCCGCGCGAGGACGCCGATGCGGTCGCCGCCGCGATGCACGACGCCGGTGCCGGGGCGATGGGCGACTACGACCGCGCGCAGTTCCGCAGCGACGGTCGCGGGTCGTTCCGGCCCCTCGACGGAGCCGACCCCGCGATCGGCTCGGTCGGCGAGGTCGCGTGGGTCGACGAGTCGCGCGTCGAGGTCGTGGCCGACGCCGCGATCCGCGAGCAGGTGCGGGCGGCGATGCTCGACGCCCACCCGTACGAGGAGGTGGCCTACGACCTCTGGCCGCTCGCGGCGCGACCGAGCGAGCGGGGCTCCGGGCGCATCGGGCGCCTGCCCGAGCCGATGACGCTGGCCGCCTTCGCCGAGCACGTGCGAGCGTCGCTGCCGACGCACCAGGGCGCCACCCGCGTCGCGGGCGACCTCGACCGCATCGTCGAGACGGTGGCACTGTGCGGGGGGTCGGGCGACTTCCTGCTGGGTACTGCCGACGCCGCCGGAGCCGACGCCTACGTCACCTCCGACCTGCGCCACCACCCCGTCAGCGAGCACCTGGAGCGCCCCGGCGCGTGCGGCGTCGTCGACGTGCCGCACTGGGCCGCGGAGTGGACCTGGCTGCCGACCGTGGCGGCGGCGGTGCGCGAGGAGTTGGGCGATACGGTGAAGACCCACGTCTCCACGATCGTCACCGATCCCTGGAGCCGGACGTTGTCATGAGGAGTTGCACGTGAAGGCTGAACCGCTCGCCCAGCAGGCCCTGTTGGAACTGCAGGCGAAGGACTCCGCGCTGGCTCATCTGACCCACCGCCGCGGCGCCCTGCCCGAGCACGCCGAGATCGCGGCGGTCGACGCCCGGATCCGCGAGCTCGACGGCCGGCGCATCGAGGTGCAGACCCGTGTCTCCGACCTCGAGCGCGCCGCCGCGAAGGCCGACGCCGAGGTCGAGCTGGTCAAGACCCGTCGCACGCGCGACGAGGAGCGCCTGTCCTCGGGTGCCGTCAAGAACCCCAAGGACCTCACGAGCCTGCAGAGCGAGCTCGAGGCGCTGGCCCGGCGCATCGGGACGCTCGAGGACGACGAGATCGAGATCATGGAGCAGCTCGAGGTCGCCCAGGGGGAGCTGAGCGAGCTCGTCACGGCGCTCGAGGGCGAGAACGCCACCCGCGACACTCTCATCGCCGCGCGCGACGAGAAGATCGCCGTGCTCGACGCGGAGGCCGCCGAGGCCGCCGCGGGCCGTGAGGCTGTGCTGCCGAAGGTGCCCGAGGACCTGCTCACCCTGTACAAGAAGGTCGCCACCACCCAGAACGGCCTCGGAGCCGCCGCCCTGCGCGCCCGGCGCTGCGAGGGCTGTCACCTCGAGCTCAACGGCGCCGATCTGCGCGAGCTGCAGGCCGAGCCCGAGGACGCCGTGCTGCGATGCCCGGAGTGCAGCCGGATCCTGGTGCGCACCTCCGAGTCCAGCGACTGATGGGCTGGACCGCCGAGGCCGACGGGGGCTCCCGCGGCAACCCCGGTCCCGCGTCGTACGGAGCCGCGCTGCTGCGCGACGGCGTGCTCGTGGCCGATCGCGGCGAGACGATCGGGCGTGCCACGAACAACGTCGCGGAGTACCGCGGCCTGATCGCGGCCCTCGAGCTCGCGCGCGAGCACGCCGGTGGCGCGCCGCTCGAGATGCGGATGGACTCCAAGCTGGTCATCGAGCAGATGGCCGGGCGCTGGAAGATCAAGCATCCCGACATGATCCCGCTGGCGATGCGGGCGCAGGAGATCGTGCGCGACCTCGGTCCGGTCACGTGGACGTGGGTGCCGCGTGCGCAGAACGCGCGCGCCGACGCGCTGGCCAACGCCGCGCTCGACGAGGAGAAGGCCGGACGTCCCGGCGTCGTGTCCACCGCTCGTCGTGCCGAGCCGGTGCAGCTGGCCGACGAGCCGCCCGAGGCACCGGCGGAGTTCACCGAGCCGCGTGACGCCGCAGCCCCGCTGGACGCGAAGGGCAAGAACCCGCTGCTGGGCTGGCGCGGCTCGATGCACGGCGACCCCACCACGGTCATCCTGCTGCGCCACGGCGTCACTGCCCACACCCAGCGCAAGCTGTTCAGCGGCACCGGGGGAGAGGACCCGCCGCTGGTCGACGAGGGCGTCGAGCAGGCGCGGCGCGCCGCCGCGTGGATCGCCGAGCGCGGCGGTGCCGACGCCATCGTGGCCTCACCGCTGCTGCGCACCCGGCAGACCGCCGATCAGGTCGCCCAACGCCTCGGCCTCCCCGTCGAGATCGAGGAGGGCTTCGCCGAGGCCGGCTTCGGCGACTGGGACGGGTTCTCCTTCGGCGACATCATGAAGCGCTGGCCGACGGAGCTGGAGTCGTGGCTGTCGTCGACCTCCGTGCCGCCGCCCGGCGGCGAGTCCTTCGACGACGTCGCGAAGCGGGTCGAGGCCGCCCGCGACCGACTGCTGCAGACCCACGCCGGCCGCACGGTCGTCGTGGTCAGCCACGTCACGCCGATCAAGCTGATGGTGCGCCTCGCTCTCGGCGCCGACATGGGCGTCATCCACCGGATGGAGCTGTCCCCGGCGTCGATCACCACCATGGCCTGGTGGCCCGACGGCACCCCGAGCCTGCGCAACTTCTCCGTCACGCCCTGATCGCTTCCCGGCCGCCTCGCCCCCTCCCCACTTTTGGAACTGGATCTACGTCGGAAGCCCCGCGCGAGGTGAAACGAGTTCCAAAAGTGGGGAGGGGCGGGGGGATGAGTCAGCGCAGGACGACGTCGAGGCGGGCGGGGCCCGAGGGCTCCACGGTCCAGCCGAGGTCGCGCAGGGCGTCGGCGAGGGAGTCCGCGTCCTTGGCCTCGACGCCCTCGGCGAGCAGCTGACGCACGACGCGTCCCTTCGTGGCCTTGTTGCTGTGGCTGACGATCGAGCGCTTGCCGTTGGCCTCCGTCAAGACCCGCATCGTCACCGAGCCGGCGGGAGCCTGCCCCAGGGCGACGTAGGTGCCGGACCGCAGGTCGAGGACCAGCTCGCCGTCGGCAAGGTCGGCCAACGCCGCCGGCACGACGGGCTTCCACCGCGAGGCGACGGTACCCAGCCGGGGGAGGGTCACCGACCCGCTCATCCGGTAGGCGGGGATCAGGTCGTGCGGCCGGAGCAGCCCGAACAGCGCCGACGCGATCGCCAGGCTCGACCGGCCGCGCTCCTGAGAGGCTGCGTCCAGGTCGGACCAGCCCAGCTCGCCGTACAGCACCCCGGTGTACACGTCGATCGCCGCGGCCGTGGGCTCGTCGCGCAGTCCCGCGTTGCGGGCGATGTCGTCCGCCTGCTGCGGCCCGAGTCCGAGGATCTCGGCGGCGCGCTTCGTCCCGCTGAGCCGGACGAGCGCGTTCAGCAGCTGCTCGCGCGTCTTCGTGAGCCGCGGCGAGGAGAGGCCCGCGAGGTCGAGCGGGGGACCGGCCTGCGGCCGGGTCTTGCCTTCGGACGGGGGGAGGACGATCAGCACGTCGGCGACCCTATGTCAGCCGACGAGGAGCCAGATGCCGAGGGCAGCGAAGAGGATCGCCGCCACCGCGTGCACCGCCCGGACCGGCAGGACCTTGAGCACCTGCTTGCCCAGGATCACGGCGAGCACGATCGAGACGAGCATGCCGGCCGTGCTGCCGATCCACACCCAGAACCAGGAGTACTGCGTCGCGAGGGTCATCGTCGCGAGCATCGTCTTGTCGCCGAGCTCGGCTGCCGCGAACGCCAGTCCGACGGTGATGACGGCCTTGCCGCTGTGCGGGACGATCGTCACTTCGTCCTCGTGCTGGTCGCCGCGCAGCGACCACGCCGTGACGGCGGCGAACACGAGGAACACCACGCCGGCCACGACCTCCAGCACGTGCTCGGGGATGAACCGTCCGAGGACGTCGCCGACCAGGGCCGAGGCGAGGTTGATGACGGCGCAGGCGATGCCCATGCCGATGACGACGGTGCGGGCGCGGTAGCGCGTCGCGAACGTCATTGCCATCAGCTGGCTCTTGTCGCCGAGCTCGGCGACGAACACCAGCGCGGCTGCGATGAACACAGCTTCCATGAGAAAGGCTCCTCGTCCGCCCGGACGAGGAGCCAGGATACGACGAGCCTCGACCGGGCTCGTGTACACGAATCCGGTCGAAAGTCTCGTCCGCCAGTTGCCTGGCCCGCTGCACCGGAGGCCGAGGCCTCAGTGTGTCGACACAGCGATTGGGGACTACTCCCTTTCGATGCCCCCAGTCTACCGGCCGGATCGCGACGCGGACCCGCGGGCATAGGATGGGGGCGCGAATGAGTCGGCCGGACGGTCGCGGCGCCTCCGGGCGTCGAGGAAAGTCCGGACTCCACAGAGCGCGGTGGTGGCTAACGGCCACCCACGGTGACGTGCGGGACAGTGCCACAGAGAACAGACCGCCAGCGGCCACCCTCGGGTGGTGCGGGTAAGGGTGAAACGGTGAGGTAAGAGCTCACCAGCACGGCGGGCGACCGTCGTGGCTAGGTAAACCCCACCGGGAGCAAGACCAAGTTGGCCCCTCACGGGGTCGTGCCACAGGGCTGCTCGTCCGACGTGGCAGGTGGGTCGCACCGAGGTGTCCAGCAATGGGCATCCCAGATGGATGGCCGTCCCTGCTCCGGCAGGACAGAATCCGGCTTACAGGCCGACTCATTCGCACCCTCTCAGTCCCGGGACGGGACGGACTGGAGGACGCCGAGGCGTCGCGCGACCTCGTCGCCGCCCATCGCGCGGATGACATCCGGGTCGCCGACCACGACGAGGACGTCCGTGGCGCGCGACATCCCCACGTACATGCGCTCGCGCGCCCGCTCCTTCACGTCGGACTCGTTCACGCACAGCACCACCGCGCGCCGCTCGAGCCCCTTGCAGCCCAGGACATGCCCGTAGAAGACGTCGTCCTCGTCGAAGAACGTCTCCCAGTAGCCGGCCTGGTCGTGGAAGTCGGTGCGCTCGACCTGGATCGGGTGGCGGCGCCCTGTCGTGAGCAGGCAGACGTGGCCCGGCTTCCATCCGTCGTCGAGCAGGGTGTCGACCGCGTCGTCGGCCGCGGCCAGGGCAGCCTCCGGAGCGGCCGGGACGAACCGCACGACGGGACCGTCCCCACCGCGTGCGTACATGCGCGACGGAGCAAGCGGCCCGAACGTCTCGTGGATCTGGCGGGTGTTGCGCAGGTTGTGGTCGAGCACGAGCGGCACCAGGTGCACCGGCGGACGGCCGAACCGGGCGAAGATCCGCTGGTTCTCGTCCGAGTAGACGTACAACCCGCCCGAGTTCTCGTCGCGCAGCGACTTGAGCACGGGCTGCCACCAGTCGTCGGCGAAGTCCTGCGCCTCGTCGACGATGACGGCGTCGTACTTCTTGCCGTCAGCGAGGTCGTCAGCGAGGTCGGACATCATCGCGGGCAGCCGGGTCTCCCAGAAGTCGCTGTCGGTGCGGTCGCCGTCCGGGGCACCCCACTGCCTCCCGAACTCGTGGAACGTCCCGACGAACGCCGGCCGCTCCTTGCGGTTCCACGTCTGCACCTCCCGCTTGAGGTACTCGGCCAGACCGAGGGAGTAGCAGAGCATCGCCACCCGTTGTGGTTTGGTTCCGCTGCGCCCCTTCGTGAGCTGCTTGGCCTGCTGAAGCGCCAGGACCGTCTTGCCGCTGCCGGCGCCGCCGCGGACCTCGACCCGGTGCAACAGACGGGTGACGCCGAGGATCGCGGACTGCTCCTGGGTGAGCCGGTCCGCCGCCGCAGCCCGCTCGTCGGACTCGGCGTTGACGTCGTACGAGGTGCGCAGGCGCCCGGTGAGGATCTCGGCGATGAGCTCGACGTCGTCGAGGGACGGCGGCACCTTGCCGTGCTGGTCCCGCAGCGCGTTGTCGCGCAGGCGGGACACGAGGTCGGCCTGGTCGTCGCGGTCGTGCAGCATCCAGCGCGGGCAGTCGGGCAGGGAGAAGTCGGCGGGGAAGGCCGAGTACGGGGTGACGACCGCATGGCCCCAGGCGACGTGGTGGCGACCGCTCCAGCGCTGGTCGTGACCGACGTACTCGCGGACGGCGTACTTCGTGGATCGCGCCTGGTCGACCGGGTGGATCACCGTGGGCTCCCCGCCACGCCGGATGAGCCACTGGTGGCCGTCGTGCCAGACGCTGCCGCCCTTGACCTCGACGACCACGATCCCGACCTCGGGCATCAGCACCAACAGGTCCGCCTCATGGTCCTTCACGTCGTCCGTGAGCCGCAGGTTCGCGATGAGGACGTCGTTCTCGGCGAGCACGTCACGCAAGCGCGCCCACACCTCTCGCTCCGAGGCGGTCGTGAACTGTGGGTCGGACGGGACCAGACGGGGCATGAGGGCACCCTGCCACGCGGGGGCGGGCCTGTCCGCGAGTTCCCGGGAAGCAGGCCCTGGGCGCCGCGGTTAGCGTGGAAGACATGACGGTTCCCACTCTGACCTTGAACAACGGCGTCCAGATTCCCCAGTTCGGCTACGGCACGTGGCAGGTGCCTCCGGAGTCCGCGCAGGACCGCGTGGCCGAGGCGCTCGACGTCGGGTACCGGCACATCGACACGGCCCAGATGTACGGCAACGAACAGGGCGTCGGCGCCGCGATCGCCGCCTCCGGCCTGGCCCGCGACGAGGTGTTCGTCACCACGAAGCTGAACAACAACCGCCACGACCCGGCGGTCGTCGCCGGCTCGGTGGACGAGTCGCTCGAGAAGCTCGGCCTCGACCGGGTCGACCTGCTGCTGATCCACTGGCCGCTGCCCATGATCGACATCGACTTCGTCGACACCTGGCGCGCGCTGGAGGAGGTCTACGCCGCGGGCAAGGCCCGGGCGATCGGCGTCTCCAACTTCCAGCCGTCGCACCTGCGTCGCGTGGTCCAGGAGGGCACCGTGGTGCCCGCCGTGAACCAGGTGGAGATCCACCCGTACTTCACCCAGGACGAGCTGCGCGCGGTGAACTCCGAGCTCGGCATCGCCACCGAGGCCTGGTCGCCGCTCGCCCAGGGCGAGGTCTTCTCCGACTCGGCGCTCGAGGCGATCGCGCGCAGCACGGGCCGCACCGTGTCGCAGGTCGTCCTGCGCTGGCACGTGCAGCGCGGCGACATCGTGTTCCCGAAGGCGTCGTCCGTCGAGCGGCTGAAGGAGAACTTCGACCTGTTCGACTTCGAGCTCTCCGCCGCCGACATGGGGGCCATCTCGGCGCTCGACGCCGGCCGGCGGATCGGCCCGGACCCCGACACGATGAGCTGGGTCCCGGAGGGCTGACTCCCGGCGGACGGGCGGTGCATCGGGCACGATGACCCCATGGCCTACTACTACTGCTTGAAGCACAACACCGTCGAGGGCGACCAGGGCTGCAAGGCCGCCGACCGGATGGGTCCGTACGACTCGGAGGCCGACGCGGCACGCGCGCTCGAGACGGCTCACGAGAAGTCGAAGGCGTGGGACGAGGACCCGAAGTGGAACGACGACGCCCCGCCTGCCGGCTCGCCTGAGTGACGCCGTCCGACCGGCTCCGGCACCTGCGGTTGCCGGTCGCCTGGCTGCTGCTCGCAGCGCCGCTGGCGTGGTGGACGACCGTCCACCTCGCCGGCGGCTGGGTGCCCCACGGTGACACCGCGGTGGCGGCCGTGCGCGTCCACGACGTGTTCGGGACTCACACGCCGCTGCTGGGGATGCCCTCGACCAGCGGCCTCGTGGTCGAGGGCGTGCATGCGCACCACCCGGGACCGCTGCATTTCCAGCTCTTGGCACCGCTGTACGCGCTGAGTGGGTTCGCCCCGTGGGCGCTCGTGGTGGGGTCGTTCCTGCTGCTCGTCGCGCTGGTGGGCGTCGCGCTCGCCGCAGCCGGTGCCGTCGCCGGGCGGCGGGGGTGGGCGACCGTCGTGGTCGTGCTGGCCCCCGCGCTCCTGCTCGTCGGCGGCGGACTGGTGGTGCCGTGGAACCCGTGGGTCGCCATCTTCGCCCTCACGGCCGCCGTCGCCTCGGGATGGGCGGTCCTCGCCGGAAACCCACGGTGGTGGCCTGCCTTCATCGTCACGCTCTCGTTGGCTGCCCAGTCGCACGTGGCGATCGCGCCTGTCGCGGTCGTCCTGGGCGCGATCGTTCTCGCGGTGTCGGTCGTCCGCTGGCGTTCGGGGCGCGAGTCGGTGCCCCGACGCACCGCGGCGATCACGACGGTGCTCGGCGTGGCGTGCTGGACGGCGCCCCTGGCCGACGTGGCCACGCGTCGTCCCCACAACCTCGAGCTCCTGCTGCGGGTCGCCGGGGCGGGTGACGGAGTGCCCGCGTCATCGCTGCTCGCCGTCGGGGCAGGTGGGGCGGTGCTGTGGTGGTGCCACCGCCGCGGTTCCGGACTGGCGTCGGGCGCGCCGGGGGCCGTCGTCCCGTGGCTCGCGATCGGCGCGGCGGTGCTCGCGCTCTCGGCCACCCGGGCGGGGGAGGGGCGAGTCGGCTACGTCGCGATCGGGTACCCGGTCGTGCTGTTGCTCCTGGCCTGGCCCCTCGTGTCCGCGATCGGTCGGTCGCGCCGCGCGCCGCAGGTCGCGCTCGTCGGCGTCGCGGCCGTCGCCCTCGGGCTGCTGGTCGTCCCGCGTCCGTTGGAGGTCAACGCGGCTGCCGACGCGGAGCGTGCCGCCCCCGTCGTCGAGCGCGCCAAGGAGATGGCGCGCGACGTCGAGGGCCCGATCGCGGTCACGTCGGCCGGCAGCGCTGCGTGGCTCGACATCGGGCCCGCCGTCTACGCGGCCCTGCTGGCCGACGGGCACGACGTGTACTTCGACGCGCGCGTCGACGGCGTCCGCGAGGACGACTTCCGCCACCCGCGTCACCTGCGTGGACCCCGCCACGAGCTCCGTGTGCAGAGCCACGCCGGACAGGCCGAGGCGCCGCCGGAGGGCGCGATCACCGAGCGGGTCGACCTTCCGGAGACTCCCGGTGCCGCCGTGCAGGTGGAGCGCTTCGTCGACCTGGTGCTCAGCGACCGACGGTGACGCCGCGGCCGGCGACGCTCAGCTCTCGAAGACGTGCTCGGGGCCGGGGAAGGTGCCGTCAGCGACCTCGCTCTGGAACTGGTCGACCGCCCCGGCGATGATGCCGCGCAGGTCGGCGTACTGCTTGACGAACCGCGGCGCCTTGCCCGAGCGCAGGCCGAGCATGTCCTGCCAGACCAGCACCTGGGCGTCGCAGTCCGCGCCCGCCCCGATGCCGATCGTGGGGATGTGCAGGGTCTTGGTGATCTCGGCCGCGACCGGCGCGGGCACCATCTCCATCACGACGCTGAAGGCGCCGGCGTCCTGCACCGCGAGGGCGTCGTCGATCAGCTTCTGCCGTGCGTCGCCGCGACCCTGGACGCGGTAGCCGCCGAGGTTGTGCTCGGACTGCGGCGTGAAGCCGATGTGGGCCATCACGGGGATGCCGCCCTCGGTGAGCTTCTTGATCTGGGGGGCCATCTCGGCGCCGCCCTCGAGCTTGACCGCGTGCGCCAGGCCCTCCTTCATGAACCGGACGCTGGTGTCGTAGGCCTGCTCGGGCGAGCGCTGGTACGAGCCGAAGGGGAGGTCGGCCACGACCAGTGCGCGGCGCACCGAGCGCGTGACGGCCTTCGTGAGGGCGAGCATCTCGTCGACCGTGATCGGCAGCGACGACTCGTAGCCGTAGACGTTGTTGGCCGCCGAGTCACCGATGAACACGACCGGGACGCCGGCCTCGTCGAAGATCTGCGCCGTGTACTGGTCGTAGCTGGTCAGCATGACCCACTTGTGGCCCTCGGCCTTCCACTTCGCGAGGTGATGGGTGCGGACCTTGCGCACGTCGGGCGTCGTCGTGGGACGGGATCCGTACGGTGCGGGCTCTTCAGTCATGGTGCTCAGGGTAGTCCCCGGCAGCCGGCGGTCCCGGCCCGTAGACTGCTCGAGTCCACGACCCGACCCCGCCAAGGAACCCGTGCCGACCTCGCCCGCCTCGATCCAGTCCCGGATCGGCCGTCGCCTCGCGGTGCGCGAACACCCGTGGTTCTGGATCTCCTTCGCCCTGCTGCTGCTGCCGATCGTCTGGTGGTTCGTCGCCCGACTGAGCGACGGCTGGCTGCCCCAGGGCGACGACGCGATGATCGCGATCCGCGCCCACGACGCCTGGACGGGGCACTGGCCCCTCGTCGGCATGCGGTCGACCAGCGACCAGACCGTCGAGAACGTCTTCGCCTACCACCCCGGACCGCTCGAGTTCTACGTGATCGGCCTGCCGTACCTGGTGTCGGGCTGGCACGTCTGGGGCCTGCTGCTGGGGTGCGCGATCGTCCTCGCCGGGTTCGTCGGCGTGTCGCTGTGGTCGGGCTACCGGGCGGCCGGCCGTCCCGGGCTGCTCGTCATGGTGGGGGCCACGATCGCGCTCTACGGCCTGTTCGGATCGGTGCTCGTGCTGCCGTGGAACCCGTGGCCGACGATCTTCGGCCTGCTCGCGAGCCTCGCGGTCGCCTGGCGGATGCTGCTGGGACATCGGGGCCTGTGGCCCCTGTTCATCGTGTGCGTCAGCTGGACGGGTCAGGCCCACCTCGGCGTGACCCCGATCGTGGGACTGCTCGGTGCGTGGATGCTCGCCGTGGCGGTGCTCCGGTGGTGGCGCGGTCACCGCAGCGAGCGCGGCGCCGTGAAGCGCACACTGCTCGTGGCGCTGGTGTGCTGGCTCGGGCCGATCGTGGAGGTGTTCACGTACTCGCCGAACAACGTCGGAGAGATCCTGGCGCTCACCACGGCCGAGAAGACCCAGGACACCCCGACCGGCCAGGCGTGGGTGCACGTCACCCACATGGTCTTCCCCTGGATCCGCACGTGGCGCGACGCCGGCGACGTCACCCTGCCCGGGCTCGCCATCGTGGTCGTGGGGGTCGTGGCCGTCGTGTGGCGCGCCCGCGACCGCCGACGCCGCCGACCCGTCGACGAGTCCGTCGACGTGGCCACGACCGCCGTGGTCGTCGGGCTGTTCGCCGTCGCCGCCTCGTTCTGGGCGGGCACGCGCACCGGCGGCGACCTGCGGATCGTCTACCTCGACTTCACGATGGCCGGTCCGATCTTCTTCACCGCCGCGGTCGCCCTGTGGGCCTACCAGCGCGCCCGGCTGGCCGTGCTCGCGCGCGACGACGGCCCCCAGCGCATGCTGGGCGTGGCACGCCTCGGGCTCGCCGCGGCGCTGCTGCTGCCGCTCGCGGGCGCGATGGCCGGCTGGTCCTCGGTCCGCACCTTCGTCGAGCCGGGCAACCGCATCGACGTCAAGCAGGCGCGCCTCGTCCTGGACGACCTGGTCCCGGCCCTGCAGAAGTGGCCCTACGCCGACCTGCCCGTCGAGGTCGAGGGCGTCGGTCTCACGGCGTGGGGGAGCGTCGGTCCGGCCGTCTCGCAGCGCCTGGTCGTCGAGGGACGCTCCGTGTTCTACGAGTCCTGGTGGCCGAAGTCGGCGGACGACGACCACCGGCGCCCGCGCGACATCGAGGGCGAGCGCGTCGTGGTCCGGCTCGAGGAGCGGGCGGCGGGTGCCGCCTGGGACGAGCCCAAGGAGCCGGTCGACGAGACGTTCACGTACCCGCTGCTGACGGACGACGGGGACGGCGAGATCCGCGTGCAGGTCTCGGTCCGCGGCGAGTGAGCCGCCGGCCCCTCAGAGCTTCTCGCGCCAGCGGCTGGTGATCGGCACGCGACGGTCGCGACCGAAGTTGCGCTTGCTGATCTTCGGTCCCGGCGGGTACTGCCGACGCTTGTACTCCGCGCGGTCGACGAGCGTCACGACCTTCTCGACCAAGGCGGCGTCGAAGCCCTCGGCCACGACGTCGGCCGAGCCGAGGTCGCGCTCGACGTAGGCGTCGAGGATCCCGTCCAGGATCGGGTACGGCGGCAGGCTGTCGGAGTCGCGCTGGCCCGGGCGCAGCTCGGCCGACGGCTCCTTGGAGATCGTGTTCGGCGGGATGGGCGGGGTCTCGCCGCGGGACTCGGCCCAGGCATTGCGCCACTTCGCCAGCTCCCAGACCACGGTCTTGGGCACGTCCTTGATGGGGGCGTAGCCGCCCACGGCGTCGCCGTAGATGGTCGAGTAGCCGGTGGCCAGCTCGGACTTGTTGCCGCACGCCAGGACGAGGTGGTTCTCCTGGTTGGACAGGCCCATCCAGATGACGGCACGGACCCGGGCCTGCAGGTTCTCCTCGGCGATGCCGTCGAGGTGCAGGACGTCCTGGTAGGCGTCGAAGATCGGGGCGATCGGGATCGTGCGCAGGTCGAGTCCGGTGCGCTCGGCCTGGTCGGCGGCGTCCGAGCGCGAGTGCTCGGTCGACCACTCGCTGGGGTTGGAGACGCCGAACACGCGGTCGGGGCCGAGCGCGTCGCAGGCGATGGAGGCGACGAGGGTGGAGTCGATGCCGCCCGACATGCCGAGCAGGACCGACGTGAAGCCGTTCTTCTCGACGTAGTCGCGCAGGCCCAGGACGATCGCCTGCCAGCGCTCGCCCAGGTCGTCCCAGCGCTCGGCGACGCTGCCCGCGACGGGCTCGTACGCGGGCAGGGGGTCGCTGCTGATGACGGTGCGCTCGACGAGCAGCCCCTCGAAGCGGCTGCCGGGCTCGGGCATCTGTGCCGTGGCGGCCTGGAGGTCGAGGTCGGCCACCAGCAGCTCGGTCTCGAACTGCTTGGCACGGGCGACGACCTCGCCCTTCGCGTCGACGATGACGGAGTCGCCGTCGAACACCAGCTCGTCCTGACCGCCCACCAGGTTGGCGTACGCGACGGCGCACTCGCCCTCGACGGCGCGACGGGCGCACAGGTCGAAGCGGTCGTCGTCCTTGGCCGCCTCGTACGGCGAGCCGTTCAGCACGACGAGCAGACCGGCCTCGGCCTCCTTGGCGGCGCGCGACGGGCCCTCCTGCCAGATGTCCTCACAGATGGCGATCGCGATGTCGACGCCGTGGACCTGGATGATCTGGGTGCGGTCGCCGGCGACGAAGTGGCGGAACTCGTCGAACACGCCGTAGTTCGGCAGGTGGTGCTTGTCGTACCGCGTCACGACCTCGCCGCCGGTGATCACCGAGGCCGCGTTGACGGGCGCGTTCTTGGGAACGCCGAGCCGGTCCGGCACGTCGCGAGCGCGGTCGAGGTGACCCACGATGACGACGAGGTCGCCCAGACCCTCCTTCTGAAGCCGCTCGCCGAGGATCCGCACGGCGGCCTGCGAGCGCTCGATGAACGAGCGGCGGTACGCCAGGTCCTCGATCGGGTAGCCGTTGAGGACCATCTCGGGAGTGACGAACACATGGGCGCCCGCGGCGTGCGCCGCGTGGGCCTGCTCCATCACGAGCTCGAGGTTGCCGTCGATGTCACCGACGACGGGGTTGACCTGGGCGAGGGCAAGGCGAAGTTGTGGCACGACTCCCAGCGTAGGACGTCCGTCGGACGCCGGCCGGGTGACGGCAAACCGCGCCGCGGTTCGCCCCGAGTCGACCCCTACACTGACCGCATGGGTAAGCAGGAGGACTTCGTCCTACGCGCGATCGAGGAGCGGGACGTCCGCTTCGTCCGGCTCTGGTTCACCGACGTGCTCGGCTCGTTGAAGTCGGTGGCCATCGCCCCGACCGAGCTCGAGGGCGCGTTCGAGGAGGGCATTGGCTTCGACGGGTCGGCCATCGAGGGCTTCGCCCGCGTGCACGAGGCCGACATGCTCGCCAAGCCGGATCCCTCGTCGTTCCAGATCCTGCCGTGGCGCGGCGAGACCCCCGCGACGGCGCGCATGTTCTGCGACATCGCGATGCCCGACGGCAGCCCGTCGTACGCCGACCCGCGGTACGTGCTCAAGCGCGCGCTGGCGAAGGCCGCCGACGCCGGCTTCACCTTCTACACGCACCCCGAGATCGAGTTCTTCGTCTTCAAGAACAAGCCCGACCCCGGCACGCGACCCGTCGCCGTCGACGACAGCGGCTACTTCGACCACACCGCGCAGGGCGCCAGCCAGGACTTCCGCCGCGAGGTCATCACGATGCTCGAGGCGATGGGCATCTCGGTCGAGTTCAGCCACCACGAGGGCGGCCCGGGCCAGCAGGAGATCGACCTGCGGTACGCCGACGCGCTGTCGATGGCCGACAACATCATGACGTTCCGCACGATCGTGCGCGAGGTCGCACTGAGCCAGGGCAAGTGGGCCTCGTTCATGCCCAAGCCGTTCACCGACCACCCCGGCTCGGGCATGCACACGCACGTCTCGCTGTTCGAGGGCGACGAGAACGTCTTCTACGAGGCCGGCGCCGAGTACCAGCTCAGCAAGACCGGCCGCGCGTTCATCGCCGGCATCCTGCAGCACACCCCGGAGATCACCGCGGTCACGAACCAGTGGGTCAACTCCTACAAGCGCCTGGCCTGGGGCGGCGAGGCCCCGAACTACGTCTGCTGGGGGCACAACAACCGCTCCGCGCTCGTGCGCGTGCCGATGTACAAGCCGCACAAGTCCGGGTCGGCCCGCGTCGAGCTGCGCGCGCCCGACTCGGCCTGCAACCCCTACCTGGCGTACGCGCTGATCCTGGCCGCCGGCCTCAAGGGCATCGAGAACGAGTACCAGCTTCCGCCGGAGGCCGAGGACGACGTCTGGTCGCTGAGCGAGAACGAGCGCCGTGCGATGGGCATCGCCCCGCTGCCGCGCAACCTCGACGAGGCCATCCGCACGATGGAGACCAGCGAGCTGGTCGCCGAGACCCTGGGTGAGCACGTGTTCGACTTCTTCCTGCGCAACAAGCGAGCCGAGTGGCAGGACTACCGCTCGCAGGTGACGCAGTTCGAGATCGACCGCCTCATGCCGGTCCTGTAGGCCCCTCGTGACCCGAACCCGGTTCTCCGACCCGGAGACCGCCACGGCGAACCTGGCGCGGCTGGGTGACCTCTCGGCGGGCTTCGTCGAGCAGATCGCGGCCGTGGCCGACCCAGACACGGCGCTCACGTCCCTGGTGTCGATCGCCGAGACGGCCGACGGTCCGCAGGTCATCGAGGCGCTCGAGGCCGACCCCGTCCTGCGGCAGCGGGTCATGATCGTGCTGGGGACGAGCCGGGCCATCGGCGAGTTCTGGCGACGGCACCCCGAGTACGTGATGGACCTCGTCGGCGAGAGGCTGCTGGATCGCCCGGCCACCGAGCCGGAGTACCGCGAGTGGCTCGCCGACGTGGCCGACCCCGATGCGCTGCGCGTGCGGTACCACCGCGAGCTGGCGGCCATCGCGGCCCGCGACCTCAACGCCCACACCACGTTCGCGCAGTCGTCGGCCGAGCTCTCCGACCTGGCGGTCGCCACGCTGGACGCAGCGCTGCGGATCGCGGCAGCCGAGGAGGCCGACGCCGACCTGGTGCGCCTCGCCGTCATCGCCATGGGCAAGACCGGCGGGCACGAGCTCAACTACGTCAGCGACGTCGACGTCATCTTCGTCCACGAGCCCGTGGAGGGGGCGGACGAGCAGCGGGCGTCCGCCGCCGCGACCCGCATGTCGGGCGCGATCATCCGGATCTGCGGCGACCACACCGCCGAGGGCACGATCTGGGAGGTCGACCCCAACCTGCGGCCCGAGGGCAAGCACGGGCCCCTGACCCGGACACTCGCCAGCCACGTCGCCTACTACGACCGCTGGGCGGTCACCTGGGAGTTCCAGGCCCTGCTCAAGGCGCGGTACGCCGCGGGCGATCGCGAGCTGGCCGAGCAGTACCTCGCCTCGCTGCAGCCGCAGGTCTGGAAGGCTGCCGAGCGCGAGGACTTCGTGCCCGAGGTGCGCCGGATGCGCCGACGGGTCATCGAGAACATCCCGGCGGCGCACCGCGACCGCCAGCTCAAGCTCGGCAGCGGCGGCCTGCGTGACGTCGAGTTCGCGGTCCAGCTGCTGCAGCTGGTGCACGGCCGGGTCGACGAGCACATCCGCAGCCCCAACACGCTCGAGGCGCTGCGGGCCCTGACCGATCGCGGGTACGTCGGACGCCGCGACGGCTCAGCGCTCGAGGAGGCGTACGAGTTCCTCCGCGCGCTCGAGCACCGGCTGCAGCTGTTCCGGCTCCGGCGCACGCACCTCGTGCCCGAGGACCCCGAGGACC
Source organism: Aeromicrobium flavum (assembly GCF_007992115.1). Classification (GTDB taxonomy): domain Bacteria; phylum Actinomycetota; class Actinomycetes; order Propionibacteriales; family Nocardioidaceae; genus Aeromicrobium; species Aeromicrobium flavum. Next base: position 3,787 of record NZ_BJZQ01000023.1, on the reverse strand, counting down.
TGCGCCGGATCGGTCGCAGCATGGGCTACACGACCAACCCGGCCGACAACCTGGTCAAGGAGTGGCAGGCGCACCGGCGCATCGTCAGCCGCCTGCACGAGAAGATCTTCTACCGGCCACTGCTCGAGGCCGTGGCGTCGCTGCCGGAGGACGGTCTGCGGCTCAGCACCAAGGCGGCCGAGGACCGACTCGCGGCCCTCGGGTTCAGCGACCCGAAGGGCGCGATGGCGCACATCAGCGCGCTCTCGTCCGGCGTCCGGCGGCGCGCGACGATCCAGCGGTCGCTGCTGCCGGCGATGCTGGCGTGGTTCGCCGAGTCGCCGCAGCCCGACGCCGCGTTGCTGGCGTTCCGCCAGATCTCCGAGGAGCTCGGCGACTCGCCCTGGTACCTGCGCAAGCTGCGCGACGAGGGCACCGGTGCCCAGCAGTTCGCCCAGATGCTGTCGTCCAGCACGTACGTCACCGACCTGATCCGCCGGGCTCCCGACGCCGTGGCGATGCTCGGCGACGACGAGGCCCTCGTGCCTCGCGACCTCGAGCGGCTCGACACCGAGATGACGGCCGCCGCGCGGCGTCACCAGGTGCCCGAGGGTGCGGTGCGCGCGGTCCGGCGGATCCGACGCCGTGAGCTGTGCCGGGTCGCGATGGCCGACGTCCTGGGCCGGGTCGACGTGGCCGAGGTCGGCGAGGCGCTCAGTGCGATCAACACCGCCACGATCGCCGCGACCCTGCGCACCGCCGAGGCGACGTGGTCCCTCGAGCACGACGATCGCGCCCTGCCCACCCGCAACGCGATCGTGCTGATGGGCCGACTGGGCGGCCACGAGGCCGGGTACGGGTCGGACGCCGACGTCATGTTCGTCCACCAGCCGCTCGAGGGCGCCGACCTCGACGAGGCCAAGGCCTGCGCGTTGTGGATCGCCCAGCTGATCCGCAAGATGCTCGGTGCCGCGGGGGCCGATCCGGCGCTCGAGATCGACGCCGGGCTCCGTCCCGAGGGCAAGAACGGCCCGCTGGTGCGCACCTTCGACGCCTACGCGGCCTACTACGAGAAGTGGTCCGACACGTGGGAGGCGCAGGCGCTCCTGCGAGCCGAGCCCGTCGTCGGCGACCCCGAGCTCTGCGCGCGCTTCAGGGCGCTGATCGACCCCTTGCGCTACCCGGAGGGCGGGCTGTCGGCGACCCAGGAGCGCGAGATCCGTCGCATCAAGGCACGCGTCGACTCCGAGCGCCTCCCGCGCGGCGCCAACCCGAACACGCACCTGAAGCTGGGGCGCGGGGGACTGGCGGACGTCGAGTGGACGATCCAGCTGCTGCAGTTGCAGCACGCGCACCACGTGCCGGGCCTGCGCACGACTCGCACGGTCGAGGCCCTGGAGGCGGCGGCCGAGGCCGACCTGCTGTCGGCCGACGACGCGCACGCCCTCATCGAGTCCTGGCGATTCGTCACCCGGATCCGCAACGGCGTGGTCCTGTGGCGCGCCAAGGCCGCCGAGTCGATGGTCGAGACCGCCGCCGACCGCACGGGACTGGCCCACCTGCTCGGCATCGGCCAGGACCACACCGAGGAGATGGTGAACGACTACATGCGGATCACCCGGCGGGCCCGCAAGGTCGTGGAGCGCGTCTTCTACGAGTGACCTCCGGCGCGGCGGGGAGCGTGCCGTACCGGGTTAGCCTGAAGCCATGCTCTCCCGGATCCTGCCCCTGGTCCTCGCGCTCGGCCTGCTCTCGGCGGCCCCCGCGGGTGCCACCGCCGACGCCTCCGCGGCGGAGCCGACGGTCGCTCCGACGTCGGCGCCCGCCCTGCAGCCGATCGTCGTGCGCGAGCGCCCGCGCATGAAGGGAACGGCACGCTTCGGCAAGACCCTGACGCGCACGGTGGGCCGGTACTCGGTCGGCGGGCTGACCTTCCGCACCCAGTGGCTGCGCGACGGCAAGCCGATCACGGGCGCCACCCGGTGGAAGTACAAGCCCCGGGTCCGCGACGTCGGGCACACCATCCGCGTCCGCGTCACCGTGAGCCGCGCCGGCCACCGCTCGATCGCGCCCCGGTCGTCCTGGCGCAGGATCAAGCACGTCCGGGACACCCGCCGCACCGTGAAGTACTCGATCGCGACGAAGGGGAGGATGACGACGAGCGTCGCGACGTTCCGCCGCCAGGTCCAGCAGATCCTCGACGACCCCCGTGGCTGGCGGGCCGGCGGCATCAGGTTCACGCGCGTGAAGTCCGGCGGGTCCATGACGATCGTGCTGGCCCAGGCCTCCCAGGTGCCCAGCTACTCCAGCGCGTGCTCGTCGACGTGGAGCTGCCGGGTGGGGCGCCACGTCATCATCAACCAAGAGCGCTGGAAGCACGCCTCCCCGGCGTGGAACCGGGCCAAGGGCACGACGCTGCTGGGGTACCGGCACATGGTCGTGAACCACGAGGTCGGCCACTGGCTCGGCTGGCACCACGCGTCCTGTGGCGGCAAGGGCCAGAAGGCGCCTGTGATGATGCAGCAGTCCAAGGGACGCAACGGATGCACCTTCAACCCGTGGCCCAAGCCGTCCGAACGCAACGTGCCCCGGTACCGCTAGGGCACCGGGGCACGCACGCGCGTCGACGAGGTCAGCTGCTCATGATCGAGACGCAGGTCTCGTCGCTCTCGAACGCCTTCTTGAGGTTCTCGTCGCTGGCGCTGAGCTCGGCCAACGGGCCCTGGTAGCTCGAGGACTCGGCGAGGGACTCGCCGACCTGCAACAGGGTGGCCTGCATCTGCTCGGAGTTCTTCGGGTCGGCGTCCTTCAGTCGCTTGATGACGCCCTGGAGGGTCTTCGAGCCGTCGACGACCGACTTCTTGGCCTGGTCGTAGGCCGCCGGGTCGATCTCCGGAGGAGCGCCGGCGTCGGCGAGCACCTTCGCCTGCGAGTCGAGACGCTCACGCAGCGTCCGCAGGAACTCGACGATGTCCTTCTTGGACTCGGCCGCGTTCGCGGCGGCGTCGCTGGCGGGGGGCGAGACGGCGGCCGTCGTGGGCTCGAGCGCCTTGCACAGCGACTGGGCCCACTTCTCCTGGGGCGTGGCCTTCGCCTCCGGGTCCTCCTCGGAGCTGCCGGTGCACCCGCTGAGGGCCAGGCCGAGGGCCGCCAGGGCCATCGTCGCCCGGGTCGTCCTGTTCATGGTGTGCCTTTCGGTGGGTTCGGAACGGAGGAGGGTCCCGCCGCAAGAGCGGCGGGACCCTCCCCGGTGTTCAGTTGTGGATGATGCCGTGCGTCACGACGCGGGCGTCGCCAGCGTGGCCGTGATCTTGTTGCCCGAACCGGACGCGAAGAGCGACAGCACCGGCGTCAGCGCGCCACAGTCCTGGAGCTTGGCGACGGAGTAGGTACCCTCCACCGTGCCGCCCTTCAGGGGGTTGAAGCGACCGACCGACTTGAGCGGGATCGTCGAGGGGCTCGACGCCTTGCACGTCGGCCCGCCACCGATCTTCAGGCCGAAGGACTTGACCGACGTGATGAAGATGTCGGTCTTGGACGTGGCCGACAGGATGCCCGTCGACTTGTCGATGGCGCCGGTGGTCTTGCCGACCGACTTGAACGCCAGGTCGGCGTCGACCGGCAGGAAGCCCAGAGCCTTCAGCTTGGCCTTGGTCTTGTCCAGGGTGAGGTCAGCCGTGAAGGTGCTGCTGGCCAGATCGAAGTCAGCGTCGATCTTGCCCGACAGCGGCGCGGTGCCGTTGCCCGCCTTGATCGTGGTGCTGCCCTTGAGGTTGAACAGGACGTCGACCGGCGGATCGATGGTGGG
>NZ_BJZQ01000022.1 GCF_007992115.1 Aeromicrobium flavum | reverse complement strand
TGGCGCAAGAACGCCCGCCACTCGGCGAGTGGCGGGCGATTCTGCGCCACTCGCGAAGGGGTGGCGGCGGGACTGGTGGCGGCGGAGATCAGGCGTCGAGGTCGGCCTCGACGAGGGCGGCGATCTTCTCGAGGGTGGCCTCGTCGTCGCTCTCGACGGTGATCTCGGCACCCTGGTCGGCGCCGAGCGTCATGATCATGAGCGCGGAGCCGGCGTCGACGGGCTCGCCGCCCGCGGTCGCGAGGGTGACGGGCACGCCCGACTCGCTGACGGCGGCGGCGATCGTGGCGGCCGGACGCGCGTGCAGTCCCACGGCGGATCCGACGGTGACGGTCTTGCTGGGCATGTGAGGTCCTCTCAGACGGTGACGGGGTCGTCGGCGGCGGTCGCCGCCTGCTTGGAGTGTCCGACCTGCTTGAGGGCGGTCACGAGGAATCCTGCCACCAGTGTCCCGATGACCAGCGAGACGAAGAACCACAGCACCTTGTCGACCGCGAAGAAGACGAAGACGCCGCCGTGCGGCGCCATCATCGTGACGCCGGTGGCCATCGAGAGCGCGCCGGTGACCACGCCGCCGGCCATCATCGCCGGGAGGACGCGCAGCGGGTCGGCGGCGGCGAACGGGATCGCGCCCTCCGAGATGAAGGAGGCGCCGAGCAGCCAGGCGGCCTTGCCGTTCTCGCGCTCGGCGGGCGTGTAGAGCTTCGGGCGCAGCGCCGTCGACAGCGCCATCGCCAACGGCGGCACCATGCCGGCCAGCATGACCGCGGCCATGATCTTCGCCTGCGAGGAGCCCGCCTCCAGCGCACCGGTCGTGGACAGCCCGGTCACCGCGAAGACGTACGCGGCCTTGTTGACCGGGCCGCCGAGGTCGAAGCACATCATCAGGCCGAGCACGGCACCGAGCAGGATCGCCGAGTTGCCGGTCATGGAGTTCAACCCGTCCACGAGCGTCTCGTTCAGCCAGGCCAGCGGCTTGGCCAGCACGAGGATCAGCGCCATGCCCACGACGAGCGTGGTCACGAGCGGGATCACCACGACGGGCATGAGGCCGGCCAGCCATCGCGGCACGCCACGGCGGGTGAACCAGGCGGCCACGAGCCCGGCCAGCAGGCCGCCGACGATGCCGCCGATGAATCCGGCGCCGTTTGGGTTGGTGTCGGTGACGCCGATCTGCGTCGCGGCGTAGCCCATGACGAAGCCCGGCGCGATGCCCGGACGGTCGGCGATCGCGTAGGCGATGTAGCCCGCCAGCGCCGGCACGAGGAAGCTGAACGCCCACGAGCCGAGCAGGAAGATCAGCGCGCCGAGGTAGTACAGGAGGCCGCTGTCGAACAGGGCGTGCTCGCCGGCCGCGGGCAGGTTGGCCAGCGAGTTGCTCGCCAGCACGTCGCCGGCCGTGTCGGTGACGTCGTACCCGGCCAGCAGGAAGCCGAGGGCGATCAGCAGGCCGCCCGCGGCGACGAACGGGATCATGTAGCTGACGCCGGTGAGCAGCCAGCGCTGCAGCTTCCTGCCGGCGTTCTCGTCCTCACCCGCATCCGCGGCGGGTCCGTCGGCGTCTCCCTCGACCCGGCGGGCGGAGGGGTCCGCGGCGGCCGCGAGCGCGGCGTCGATCATCACGCGCGGCTCATTGATGGCGCGCTTGACGCCGCTGCGCACGACCGGCTTGCCGGCGAACCGGGCCTGGTCCTTGACACCCACGTCCGTCGCGAAGATGACGGCGTCGGCGGAGGAGATCTGGTCGGCGGTCAGGGGCGTGCTGCCCGAGGAGCCCTGCGGCTCGACGGAGAAGTCGACGCCCGCGTCGCGCGCCGCCTGGGCGAGCGCGTCGGCGGCCATGTAGGTGTGCGCGATGCCCGTCGTGCAGGCCGTGACGGCGACGATGCGCCGCGGCGTCTCGCCCGAGGTCTCGACCGGGGCGGCGGTCGCGGCGGGTGCGGGGGCGATCTCGACCCCGGACGTCACCTCCTCGACGAGCGCCACGATCTCGTCCGGCGTCCGCGCGTCGCGCAGCGCCTGCGTGAAGTCGGACCGGACGAGGGCCCGGGCGAGCGACGACAGCAGCTTGAGGTGCGCGTTCCCCGCACCCTCGGGCGCGGCGATCATGAAGACGATGTCGGCCGCACCGTCCGGGGCGCCGAAGTCGGCGCCGTTCGACAGGCGTGCGAACGCCAGCGTCGGCGCGGTGACGGTCGCGGCCCGGCAGTGCGGGATGGCGATGCCGCCGGGCACGCCCGTGCCGGCCTGCGACTCGCGCGCCTTGGCGGCCGCCGCGAGGTCGTCGGCCGAGTCGGCGCGGCCGACCGAGGCGACGCGTGCGGCCAGGGCGTCGATGACGTCCGAGGCGTCGGTGCCCAGGTCCACGTCGAGCTGGACCAGGTCCGCCGTGATCAGTTGTTCCATGTCGGCCTCCATCAGGCTGGTTCGACGGCCACGGCGGTCGGCAGTGGCGGGAGATCTGAGGGTGTGGGCAGGGCCGATCCCGAGAGGGCGGCGGCGGCCGCTCCGTGCGCGGCGGCACTGGCGAGGCACTCGGCCGGGGCGCGCCCGGCAGCCTCCGCGACGAGGTAGCCGGCGAGGGACGAGTCGCCGGCGCCCACGGTGCTCCGCACGGTGATCGGCACGGGCGGGCACGACCACGAGCCCTCGGAGGTGGCGAGGACGGCACCGGCTCCGCCGAGCGTCAGCAGGACGGCGCCGATGCCGTGGGAGTCGCGCAGCTGTTGAGCGCGCGCCGCGGCCTGGCGGTGATCGCGCTCGATCTCGTCGGGGTCGCAGTCGAGCAGCTCGGCCAGCTCGTCGGAGTTGGGCTTGATGAGATCGGGAGCCGACTGCTCGACGGCGAGGCTCAGGGCCGCGCCGGAGGCGTCGACCGCGACGCGGACGCCCGCGCCCTGGAGCCGCGTCGTGGTCGAGGCGTACCAGTCGAACGGCACGCCGGGCGGCAGCGAGCCGCTGAGCACGGCCCAGTCGCCCGGGGTGGCCGTCTCGATCAGGACCTCGGTCAGGTGGGCCAGCTCGGCCTCGTCCAGCCGCGGGCCGGGCGAGTTGATCTTGGTCGTCGTGCCCTCGGGCTCCGCGAGCGTGAGGTTGACGCGCAGCCGCCCCCGCACGGGGACGGCGCGGTACGGGACGTCCCGGAGGTCGAGGGCGGCGAGCAGGGGCTCGTCGGCAGCCCCGGGCAGCACGGCCGTCACCGGAACGCCCGCGGCGTGGAGCACCCGGGCGACGTTGACGCCCTTGCCCCCGGGATCGTCCCGAGCGGCCTCGGCGCGTACGACGGCACCCCGTTCGAGGCGCTCCAGCAGCCCGACCAGCCGGTCGGTCGCCGGGTTGGCGGTGACGGTGACGATCATGCGGGCTCCTTCCGATGACCTGGTTCCACCGTCACACGCCCGCGCTGGTCGCGCGATGTGGTTTGTTGTGGAAGTCAATGTTGTCTTGAGTTGTTTTATGTCACATCGTGGGACTATGTCAAGGGGCGCGGTGCCCGCACGCGCCAGCGGGGATACCGTCGAGGGGTGACCAGCGTCTACTCCGGAACCGCCGTCGTCCCGGGCATCGGGGTCGGCCCGGCCGTCCGCCCCGCGCCCCGTCCCACCGCACCCGAGGACGAGACGGCCGGTGATCCCTCGGCCACCACCGTCGCGTTCGGCAGCGCCGCCGCCGAGGTGGCCCGCCGGCTCCGCGCGCGGGCCGAGTCCGCCGGCGGTGCCGCGTCCGAGGTGCTGGCCACCACCGCCTCCCTGGCCGAGGACCGAGGCCTGGCCACGTTCGTCACCAAGCACGCGACCGCGGGCTCCGGGCCGGCGACGGCCACGACGAAGGCCATCGAGGAGCTCGCCACGATGTTCACCGCGGCGGGCGGGCTCATGGCCGAGCGCGTCACCGACCTCTACGACGTGCGCGACCGCATCGTCGCCGAGCTGCTGCGCCTGCCAGAGCCGGGCATCCCCGAACCGGACGAGCCGTCGGTGCTGCTGGCCGACGACCTGGCCCCCGCCGACACCGCCGGCCTCGACCCGACCCGCATCGTCGCCATCGCCACCGAGCTGGGCGGCTCGACCAGCCACACGGCGATCATCGCGCGGCAGCTGGGCATCCCGTGCGTCGTCGCCGTGACGGACCTGAAGGACGTGCCCGCGGGCGAGAAGGTCGCCGTCGACGGCACGGCCGGGACGGTCACCGTCGATCCCGACGAGGCCCAGGTGGCCGCACTCGTCGAGGAGGACCGCCGCACCCGCGAGGCCGCCGCCGGATGGACCGGCCCCGGCCGCACGGCCGACGGGCACCCGGTCCAGATCCTGGCGAACGTCCAGGACGGAGCCGGCGCGCGTGTCGCCGCCGAGCAGCCGATCGAGGGTGTGGGCCTGTTCCGCACCGAGCTGCTGTTCCTCGAGCGCACCACCGAGCCCTCCGTCGACGAGCAGGCCGACCTCTACGCGGCCGTCTTCGAGGCGATGGGCGACAAGAAGGTCATCGTCCGCACCCTCGACGCCGGCTCGGACAAGCCACTGGCGTTCGCGACCCAGCCCGACGAGCCCAACCCGGCGCTCGGCGTGCGCGGCCTGCGCATCGGCCTGGCCGACCCGGGGATGCTCGACCGCCAGCTCGACGGCATCGCCGCGGCGAGCGAGCGGACGGGCGCCGACGTGCGGGTCATGGCGCCGATGGTCACCACCGAGGCCGAGGCGCAGTGGTTCGCCGAGCGCGTGCGGGCGCGGGGCCTGCAGGCCGGGATCATGATCGAGACCCCGTCCACGGTGCTGCTGGCGGACCGCCTGTTCCGCCACCTCGACTTCGTCTCGATCGGCACCAACGACCTGTCGCAGTACACGTTCGCCGCCGACCGGATGGCGCCCACGCTGAGCGATCTCACCGACCCGTGGCAGCCGGCCCTGCTGGCCTCGATCAAGCTGGTGGCGCAGGCCGGCCAGCGGGCCGGGAAGCCCGTCGGCGTGTGCGGCGAGGCGGCCGCCCATCCCCTGCTCGCGATCGTGCTGACCGGCCTGGGCGTCACGTCGCTGTCGTGCGCCGCGTCGGCCGTGCGCGCCGTCGGGTCGCGCCTCTCGCAGGTCACCCTCGAGCAGTGCCAGGCCGCCGCGGAGGCCGCCCTCGCCGCCTCCGACAACATCACCGCCGCCCAGGCGGCCCAGGCCGCGCTGCAGCAGCCGCCCGCGTAGCCGCAGTCCCGCCCGCCACTCGGCGGGTCGAGGTGGCGCAAAAGTCGCGGTCCTCGGGCCGGGGCCAAACACTGGGGAGCATGCGCTGTCTCGTCACCGGTTCGACCGGCTACGTCGGGGGCCGCCTCGTCCCGCAACTGCTCGACGCCGGGCACGAGGTGCGGGTCCTGGTCCGCGACGAGCGGAAGGCCCGGGCCCACCCGTGGGCCGACCGGGTCGAGATCGTGGTCGGCGACGCCACCGACGAGTCCGACGTCCGGCGCGCGTGCGAGGGCGTTGACGTCTTCTACTACCTGCTGCACTCCATCGCGTCCGGCGGCGACCTCGTGCGCACCGAGCACGACATGGCCGCCACGATCGCCGGGGCGGCGAAGGACGCCGGCGTAAGCCGCATCGTCTACCTGTCCGGCATGGTGCCCGAGGGCGAGGAGCTGTCCGAGCACCTGCGCTCGCGCGACGAGGTCGCCCGGGTGCTGCTCGACTCGGGCGTGCCCACCGCCGTCCTGCAGGCGGGCATCGTCATCGGCTCGGGGTCGGCGTCGTTCGAGATGCTGCGGTACCTGACCGAGCGCCTGCCGGCGATGGTCGCTCCCAAATGGGTCGACTCGTGCATCCAGCCGATCGCGATCCGCGACGTGCTGCACATCCTCGTGGCCTGCGCCGACCTGCCGCCCGACGTGAACCGCCGGTTCGACATCGGCGGCCCCGACGTCCTGACGTACCTCGAGATGATGCAGCGGTACGCGCGGGTCGCCGGGCTGCCGAAGCGGCGCATCCTGCGCGTGCCGATCCTGTCGCCGCGGATCTCCAGCCTCTGGGTCGGCTTGGTCACGCCCGTCCCGTCCGGCCTGGCCCGTCCGCTGGTCGAGAGCCTGCGCAACACCGTGGTGGCGCAGGAGGACGACATCACGCGGTACGTCCACCTGCCCCCGGGCGGCTGGACCGGCTTCGAGCGGGCCGTCGAGCTGGCGCTGACGAAGATCAGGAACCTCGACGTGCCGACGCGCTGGTCGTCCGCGGCGACGAGCGGCGCCCCCTCCGAGCCGCTGCCGGCCGACCCGGACTGGGCCGGCGGCTCGCTCTACGTCGACGAGCGCACGCGCGAGGTCGATGCCACCCCCGAGGACCTCTGGGCCGTCATCGAGGGCATCGGCGGCGACCACGGCTGGTACTCGTGGCCCTTCGCGTGGGAGGTCCGTGGCTTCATCGACACGCTCTTCGGCGGACCCGGTCTCCGCCGGGGACGCCGCGACCACAGCCAGCTCTTCGTCGGCGACGCCGTCGACTTCTGGCGCGTCGAGGACACCGACGACGCCCGCTTCCTGCGCCTGCGCGCCGAGATGAAGGTGCCCGGGCTGGCCTGGCTCGAGCTGCAGGTCGGCTCCGACGACTCGGGCACGACGTCGTTCCACCAGCGCGCGCTGTTCCACCCACGCGGGCTGCTGGGACACCTCTACTGGTGGGCGGTGGCGCCGTTCCACGGCATCATCTTCGGCGGCATGCAGAAGAACGTGGCGAAGGCGGCCGAGGCACGCGCCTGAGCGGCGGGGTATCAGGACGAGCACCAGCGGTTCATGGGGAGGGCGTGCCCGCACGGGCACCACGTCACCACCGCGTCGGGCGCAAGGTCTCGGACCGGCTCCGGTGGGACGGAACGTCTGCCCGAAGGAACCGAGACAGCATGTCCCCCCTCTTGTACCGATGGGGCCGCACGACGGCCCTGCACCCGTGGCGCACCCTCGCCGGCTGGCTGGTCGTCGCGGCCTGCGTGTTCGCCGCCGCCGCCACGTTCGGCGGCTCCACCCAGGACGACTGGAACGTGCCCGGCGCCGAGTCCCAGCGCGGGATCGAGCTGCTGCGCGACCACCTCCCCGACGCCGGCAACGCATCGGCGAACATCGTCGTGCACGACGATCGCCCCCTCGCGGAGCCCGTCCTGGCCTCGCTCGGCGAGCGGCTGCAGGACGTGGCGCACGTCGCTCGGGTGAGCCCGCCCCGGGTCAGCGACGACGGCCACACCGCCGTGGTGCACCTGGCCTACGACGCCGAGGTCACCCACCCCGACCTGATGGGCGACGTCGAGCCCCTCGAACAGGCCGTCGAGGCCACCCGCGACGCCGGGTACCAGGTCGAGCTCGGCGGCGACCAGCCGTCGACCGCCAGCGCCCCCATCAAGGGCTACGGCGAACTCATCGGCGTCGGCGCGGCCCTGCTGATCCTGCTGATCGCGTTCGGCTCCGCCGTCGTCGCGGGCCTGCCCGTGCTGGTGGCGGTCGCCGGACTCGCGGCCGGATCGGCCGGCATCACCCTGCTGGCCGCCACGACGGACGTCTCGACCTCGGCCCCCATGGTCGCGTCGATGGTGGGCCTCGGCGTGGGCATCGACTACGCCCTGCTGCTGGTGAGCCGGCACGCCGAGTTCCTCGCCCAGGGTCACGCCGTCGAGGAGGCCGCGGGGCGCAGCCTGGCGACCGCCGGCCGGTCGGTCGTGTTCGCGTCGCTGACCGTGCTGATCTCGTTGCTGGGCCTCGGCCTGGCGGGTCTGCCGACGTTCTCGACGTTCGGCTGGGCCACCGCGATCGCGGTCGTCGCCGTCATGCTCACGGCCCTGACGCTCGTGCCCGTGCTGTGCCGGTTCGCCGGGCGCAGGGTGCTGGCCCGCGGACTGCGCCGCGGGCAGGCACCCACCGCGCGGCCGCTGACGGCCCGCTGGGCCGAGCGCGTCACGCGACGCCCGGTGCTGTGGGCGCTGCTCGGCACGACGGTGATGATTGCCCTGGCCGCTCCCGTGCTCGACATGCGCACGTGGCCCCAGGACGACGGCAGCCAGACCACCGAGGCCACCACGCGGCGCGCGTACGACCTGACGGCCGAAGCGTTCGGGCCGGGAGCCAACGGGCCGATCACCGTGGTCGTCGACCACGCCACGGTCTCCCCGTCCCGGGTGACCGCGATCAGCGGCACGCTCATCGGCAACGACGACCTGGTGTCCGTCTCGCCGGCTGTCACCTCGCCCGACGGCGCGGTGTCCGTGCTGACGGCCGAGCCGGCGTTCGGGCCGGCCGACGCCCGCACCTCCGACCTCGTCGAGGACCTGCGTGCCGACCTGCCCGCCGGGGTCGAGGTCACCGGACAGACCCCGCTGTTCGCCGACATCGCCGAGATGCTGTCGCACCGGCTGTGGCTCGTGATCGGGTTCGTCGTGGCGGTGTCGGTCGTGCTGCTGATGCTGGTGTTCCGGTCCGTGGTGATCCCGCTGAAGGCGGCCGCCATGAACCTGCTGTCGATCGGCGCCGCGTACGGCGTCATGACGGCGGTGTTCCAGTGGGGCTGGGGCGCGAGCCTGCTCGGGATCGACCACGCGGCACCGGTGTCCAGCTGGGTGCCGATCCTGATCTTCGCGATCCTGTTCGGCCTCTCGATGGACTACGAGGTGTTCCTGCTGAGCCGCATCCGTGAGAAGTGGCTCGACACCGGCGACCCCACCGGCAGCGTCGTGCACGGCCTGTCGGCCTCGGGCAAGGTCATCACGGCCGCCGCGGCCATCATGGTCGTCGTGTTCCTCGGGTTCGCCTCCGAGGGCGACCTGGTCGTCAAGATGCTCGGCGTCGGCATGGCCACGGCCGTGTTCCTCGACGCCACGATCGTGCGGATGATCCTCGTGCCCGCCACGATGACCCTCCTCGGGCGATGGAACTGGTGGCTCCCGGCGTGGCTCGACCGCGCCCTGCCGCAGGTGGACGTCGAGGGCGGCGAGCCCAGCCTCGTCCCGTCCCGCTGACACCCCGTCACCCTCCCCGGATCCCGCTGGTCGCGCCCCCGCGCGGCCGGCGGGATCTGTCGATCCCGGCTCGTATCAGCGGTCCCCGGGCGCGCTCTCGGGGACCGGAAGCCATCCCCCCACCAAGGAGCACCAGCGTGTCCATCTCTGAGACCCTCGACCAGCTCGACCGCCCGGCCGACCGCCTGCGCGGACTGATCGACGGAGCCGTCCACCTGCCCGGCGACCCCAGGTACGACACCGCGCGAGCCGCCTGGAACCTCGCCGTCGACCAGCGACCTGCCGCGGTCGCCGTGCCGCGCGACGCCGACGAGGTCAGCCGGATCGTCCGCGCCGCGCACGCCGCGGGCCTGCGGGTCGCGCCGCAGAGCACCGGCCACAACGCCGGGCCCCTCGTGGCCGGCGGCCTCGACGACGTCGTGATCGTCCGGACGAGCGAGCTGACCGACGTCAGCGTCGACACCGAGCGGCGGATCGTCCGTGTCGGCGGCGGCACCGTGTGGCTGCCCGCCGTGGAGGCCGCGGCCGCACACGGCCTCACCGTCCTGCACGGCTCGTCCGTCGACGTCGGCATCGCGGGGTACAGCCTCGGCGGGGGCCTGGGCTGGTACGCCCGCAAGCTCGGGCTGGCGACGAACAGCCTCACGGCGGTCGAGATCGTTCTCGCCGACGGCGACCTCGTCCGGGCCGACGACCAGCACCACGCCGACCTGTTCTGGGCCGTCCGTGGCGGCGGCGGCAACTTCGGCATCGTCACGGCGCTGGAGTTCCGGGCGTTCGACGTCAGCACCGCCTACGCCGGGATGATGATCTGGGACGTCGAGATGGCGCCGCGCGTGCTCGACATGTGGCGCGCCTGGGCTCCCGTCGCGCCCGACGACGTCACGACGTCGCTGCGCGTCCTGCGGGTTCCCCCCGTCCCCGAGGTGCCCGACTTCGTCCGCGGCCGCACGATCGTCGTGATCGACGGCGCCGTCCTGGCCGACGACGAGCGCGCCTGCGACATCCTGGCGCCGCTGCGGGCGCTCGAGCCCGAGCTCGACACGTTCGGCCGGGTGCCCAGCGAGACCCTCGTGCACCTGCACATGGACCCGGAGGAGCCGGCGCCGGGCGTCATGCGCTCGACCTTGCTGCGTGAGCTCGACGACGCGGGCGCGGACGCCTTCCTGGCCCTCTTCGGCCCCGGCGTCGAGACGCCGGTCATGGTGGCCGAGCTGCGCCAGCTGGGCGGAGCCGTCGGCCGACCGCAGGACGGCGCGGGCGCGCTGACCCACCTCGAGGGCGAGTTCGCCTTCGTGTGCGGCGGCATGGCGCCGACACCGGAGCTCGGTGCGGCGATCGCCGCCGTCGCCGACCAGGCGGTCGCGGCGCTCGGACCGTGGTCGAACGGGCGGACGTACCTCAACTTCGCCGAGGAGCCCACCGACGCGCGCACGGCCTTTGCGGACGGCGCGTGGGACCGGCTGGCCGCGATCCGCTCGGCGGTCGACCCCGACGGCGTGTTCGTCGCCAACCATGCGATCCCGCGCCTCCACGAGAGGGGCCGGACGACCCGGTGATCCACGGCCGGGACGGGACGCGGTTGCGGCCCCGTCCCGGCGGGTCCAGCATCGGGGCCATGAGCCTGTTCCGGACGAAGAGCATCGAACAGTCGATCGCCGAGACCGAGGAGCCGGAGCACCAGCTGAAGCGCGAGCTCTCCGCCCGGGACCTCATGGTCTTCGGCGTCGGCGTCATCATCGGCACCGGCATCTTCGTCCTGACCGGCCAGGAGGCGCACCAACACGCGGGCCCCGCGATCGTCATCAGCTTCCTCATCGCCGGCGCGGTCTGCGCGCTGGCGGCGCTCTGCTACGCCGAGTTCGCCGCCACCGTGCCCGTCGCCGGCAGCGCCTACACCTTCAGCTACGCGACCCTCGGCGAGTTCGTCGCGTGGATCATCGGCTGGGACCTGCTGCTCGAGCTGGCGCTCGGCGCGGCGGTCGTGGCACGGGGGTGGTCGGGCTACCTGCAGGAGCTGCTGGAGCTGCCCACCCAGGTGGCGGGCGACCAGGCGGTCGTCGACGTCGCGGCGATCGCGATCGTGGTGCTGCTGTCCTTCCTCGTCATCGCCGGCACCAAGCTCTCCAGCTCGGTCACGAGCGTGTTCGTGCTGATCAAGGTCAGCGTCGTGCTCTTCGTCGTGGTCGCCGGCCTGTTCTACGTCAAGGCCGCCAACTACCGGCCGTTCATCCCAGACGCCGAGCCGGCCGAGCTGGCCAAGGGCGCCGACCAGCCCCTGCTCCAGGCGGTCTTCGGGATGGCGCCGACGGCCTTCGGCGTCATGGGCATCGTCGCCGCCGCCTCGGTGGTGTTCTTCAGCTACATCGGCTTCGACGTCGTGGCCACCACGGCCGAGGAGACCAAGAACCCGCAGCGCGACGTGCCCCGGGGCATCCTCGGCTCGCTGATTATCTGCACCGTGCTCTACATGGCCGTGTCGTTCGTGATCACCGGCATGCTGAACTACTCCGACGACCGCATGAACACCGGCGCGCCGCTGGCCGAGGCGTTCTCGGCGAACGGGATCGAGTGGGCGGCCAACCTCATCTCGCTGGGTGCCGTGGCCGGCATGACCACGACGATCCTGGTGCTGCTGCTGGGCCAGTCGCGCATCCTGTTCGCGATGTGCCGGGACGGACTCCTGCCGCGCCAGCTGGCGAAGGTGCACCCGAAGTACGGCACCCCGCACCGGATCACGATCATCACCACGGTCTTCGTCGCGATCCTCGCGGGCTTCGTGCCGCTGGCCGAGCTCAGTCACCTCGTCAGCATCGGCACGCTCTTCGCGTTCGTCCTCGTCTCAGCGGGCGTGCTGATCCTGCGCCGCACCCGGCCCGATCTCGAGCGCGCGTTCCGCGTCCCGGCGGCGCCGCTGGTGGCGGGCGGCTCGATCCTCACGTGCATCTGGCTGATGCTGAACCTCTCCCTGCTGACGTGGGAGCGCTTCGCGATCTGGATGGTGCTCGGCGTGGTCATCTACGCGGCGTACGGCCGCAGGCACGCGCGGCTCGGTCAGAGCAGCTCGACGCTGTAGGAGAGCTCCGCGCGGGCGCCGGGCGCCAGCACGACGTTGCCGGGCTTGCCGGCGAAGTCTCCGACGAAGTCGGCGTCGGCGGGCTGGCCGCGCCACGGCTCGATGCACACGAACCGGGCGCCGGGCACCGACCACAGGGTGATCCCGGTGAATCCCTCCCAGGTCAGCCGCACCGCGCGGCCGTGGCCGGAGGAGTAGACGAGGCCGTTGCTGGCGACCTCGGTCATGATCACGGCACCGTCGTCGAACCACGCGTCGTTGAGGGTCATGACGCGGTCCCACGCGGGGTTGTCGAAGCGCTCGTCCGTGAGCAGGTTGTCGGCGACGCGACGCACCGGTGCCGTCTCGGGCTCGTCGAACCGCACCTGGTGCATCGAGCGGGGCTGGTCCTCCTCGAGCGGCCACACGAAGGCCGGGTGGGCACCCAGGGAGAACGGCATCGGCTCGTCGCCGCGGTTCTCGACCGTGTAGTGCGTGGTGAGGCTGCGGCCCTGGGCGACGTAGGTGGCGGCCAGCGCGAAGTCGTACGGGAAGTGCTTCCGGGTCTCGTCGTCGGCGACGAGCACGAGCGAGACGCGGTCGTTGGCGCTGTCGACGACCGTCCACTGGCGGTCGCGAGCGAACCCGTGCTGCATCATCGGGAACGTCTCGTCGCCCACGCGGATGCGATCGTCCGGCACCCGGCAGATCACGGGGAACAGGACCGGCGCGCGGCGCTTCCACGGCTCGTCACCGGACCAGAGGTACTCGTGACCGTCCTCGTCGCGGATCGACACCGGCTCGGCGCCGTGGTGGCGGATGGTGACCGAGATCTTCTCACCACGCGCGACGATCGAGGAGGTCATGTGCTGACGTTAGGCAGAGCGAGCCCTGTCTCGCACGGTGAATCGACGCATCGTCTGCAATGTCACACCTCGAATGTCACATGACCGACGACGAAGCCCCGGTCCAGCAGGGGACCGGGGCTTCGTCGTGGCCATGGCGGATCAGGCGAACTTCTCGCCCTTCTCGGCCTTCTCCAGCAGCAGGGCCGGCGGCGTGAACCGCTCGCCGTACTTCTCGGCCAGCTCCTGGGCGCGCTCGGCGAACGCCTTGACGCCGATCTCGCCCGCGGCGGACTCGTAGCCGTTGACGTACTGCAGCGCACCACCGTGGACCGGCGGGAAGCCGATGCCGAAGATGGAGCCAATGTTGGCGTCGGCCACCTGGCGGATGACGCCCTCCTCGTAGCAGCGGATCGTCTCCACGGCCATGATGAACGTCAGGCGCTCCTTGATGTCCTCGAGCGGGACGTCGGCGTCGTCCTTGACGAACAGGTTCCACAGCTCGGGCCACAGGAACTTCTTGCCGCCCTCGGGGTACTCGTAGAAGCCGGCCCCGGCGGCCTTGCCCGGGCGACCGAGCTCGACCATCTTGTTGGCGACCTCGAGTGCCTTCGTGACGGGCAGCTCCTTGCCCTCGGCGGCGGCGGCCTTGCGGGCCTCCTTGTCGATCTTCTGCTGCAGCGTCAGCGAGACCTCGTCGGACATCGCCAGCGGCTGGCCCGGGAAGCCGGCCAGCTGCGCGGCGCGCTCGATCGTGACCGGGTCGACGCCCTCGGCCAGCATCTCGACACCCTCCATGACGAGCGTGCCGAACACGCGCGAGGTGAAGAAGCCGCGGCTGTCGTTGACGACGATCGGGATCTTGCGGATCTGCTTGGTGAAGTCGATCGCACGGGCCAGGGCCTCGTCCGACGTCTTCTCGCCCACGATGATCTCGACGAGCTGCATCTTGTCGACCGGGCTGAAGAAGTGGATGCCAATGAAGTCCTCGGGACGCTGGACGCCCTCGGACAGGATCGTGATCGGCAGCGTCGACGTGTTCGAGCCGAGCAGCGCATCGCCGTTGACGATGGGCTCGAGCTCACCGAAGACGCTGTGCTTCAGCTCGACCGACTCGAAGACGGCCTCGACGACGAAGTCGCAGCCCTTCAGGTCGGCGTACTCGGCCGTCGGCTGGATGCGGGCGAGGATCTCGTCCTTCTTCTCCTCGGTCAGGCGGCCGCGCTGGACCTGCTTGTCGAGCAGCTTGACCGAGTAGTCCTTGCCCTTCTCGGCGGCCTCGACACTGATGTCCTTGAGCACGACCTCGATGCCGGCGCGAGCCGCCTCGTAGGCGATGCCCGCGCCCATCATGCCGGCGCCGAGGACGGCCAGCTTCTCGGCCTTGCGCTCAGCGATGCCGTCCGGCCGCGAGCCGCCGGCGTTGATGGCGCCGAGGTCGAAGAAGAACGCCTGCGTCATGTTCTTGAACTGCTGGCCGATGAGCAGGTTGACCAGGTAGCGCGACTCGATCCGGCTGGCGGTGTCGAAGTCGACCTGCGCACCCTCGACGACGGCGCTCATGATGTGGCGCGGCGCGATGTACGGCGCACCCTTGAGCTGCTTCTTGAGGTTGGCCGGGAAGCTGGGCAGGAACGCCGCGAGCTTCGGGTTGCTCGGCGCGCCGCCGGGGATCTTGTAGCCGGGACGGTCCCACGGCTGCGAGGCCGCTTCCTCGTTGCCGGCGTTCGACTCGACCCACGCGCGAGCGGCGACCAGCAGCTCGTTCGCGGGGACGATCTCGTCGATCAGGCCGATCTTGAGCGCCTTCTCGGGCTTGTTGCGCTGGCCCTGCAGCAGGACGTTCATCAGCGCGTCCTGGATGCCGAACATGCGCGTCGTGCGGGTGACGCCGCCGCCGCCGGGCAGCAGGCCCAGCGAGACCTCGGGCAGGCCGATCTCGTAGCGACCCTCCGCCGCGATGCGGTGGTGGCAGGCCAGCGCGATCTCGAGGCCGCCACCGAGCGCGGCGCCGTTGATGGCCGCGACGACCGGCTTGCCGATCTTCTCCAGCTTGCGCAGCGTGGCCTTGATCGACTCGACGTTCTCGAAGAGCTGCTGGGCGTCGGCCGGGGTGGCCTGGGTCATGAGCTTGAGGTCGCCGCCGGCGAAGAAGGTCTTCTTCGCGCTGGTGACGACGACGCCCTTGATTGAGTCGCCGTCCTGGGCGATCTCGTCGGCGAGACGGTCGACCGCGGCCTCCATGGAGGCGCGGTAGGTCTCGTTCATCGTGTTGGCGCTCTGGTTCGGATCGTCGATCGTCAGCGTGACGATGCCGTTCTCGACCTCGTAGCGCACCGCGTCGGTTGTGGTCATGCGTGTTCCTTCGTGGTCTTCGGGGTCGGTCGGATCAGATGCGCTCGACGATGGTGGCGATGCCCATGCCACCACCGATGCAGAGCGTGGCCATGCCGTAGCGCTTCTCGCGGCGCTCCAGCTCGTCGACCAGCGTGCCCAGGATCATCGCGCCGGTGGCACCCAGCGGGTGGCCCATCGCGATCGAGCCGCCGTTGACGTTGGTGCGATCGTGCGGGAAGTCGTCGAGGTCGCGCATGAGCTTGAGCGCGACGGCGGCGAAGGCCTCGTTGATCTCCAGCAGGTCGATGTCCTCGATCGACAGGCCGGCCTTGTCCAGTGCCTTGCGGCAGGCGGGGCCGGGGCCCGTCAGCATGATCGTGGGCTCGGAGCCGATGACCGCCGTGGACACGATGCGGGCACGCGGCGTGAGGCCGTGGCGCTGGCCGGCGCTCTCGTTGCCGATCAGCACCAGCGAGGCGCCGTCGACGATGCCCGAGCTGTTGCCGGCGTGGTGGACGTGGTTGATCTTGTCCACGTCGACGTACTTCTGCAGCGCGACGGCGTCGAAGCCACCGAGGTCGCCGATGTCGGCGAACGACGGCTTGAGGCCCGACAGCGACTCGACGGTGGTGCCCTCACGGACGAACTCGTCGTGGCCGAGGATCGTCAGGCCGTTGATGTCCTTGACCGGGACGATCGACTTGTCGAAGTAGCCGTTGGCGATCGCCTTGGCGGCGCGCGCCTGCGACTCGGCGGCGAACGTGTCGACGTCCTCGCGGCTGTAGCCCTCGACCGTCGCGATCAGGTCGGCGCCGATGCCCTGCGGGGCGAAGCCGGTGTCGAGCGACGTCTTGGGGTCCATCGCCCAGGCGCCACCGTCGGAGCCCATGGGCACGCGGCTCATGGACTCGACGCCGCCGGCGACGATGAGGTCCTCCCAGCCCGACTTCACGCGGGCGGCGGCCTGGTTGACCGACTCCAGGCCGGAGGCGCAGAAGCGGTTGAGCTGCACGCCGGCGACCTGCTCACCGAACCCGGCGGCCAGGACGGCGGTGCGGGCGATGTCGGCGCCCTGGTCACCCACGGGCGAGACGACGCCCAGGATGACGTCGTCGACCTTGTTGGGATCGAGATCGGGGTTGCGGACCCGCATCTCGTCGAGCAGGCCGTTGACCAGCGAGATCGGCTTGACCTCGTGGAGCGACCCGGTCTTCTTGCCGCGCCCACGAGGGGTACGGATGGCGTCGTAGATGAATGCCTCGGTCATGGATGTCCTCACAGCCGGATGAAAGCGTTGGCGATGATTCTGACACCATTACTGTCAGAGTTCTCGCATACCCCCAGTATTCCACCCCGGGACGAGCCTCAGGGAGCGTCCGACGCGCCGTCTCACGGGCGCGACGGTGCCGGGCCGGCCGCGGATCGCACTAGTCTCGTCTGCGTGAACGAGCCCGCGGAGTCGATCGGCATCGAGCAACTGGCCGAGCGCGTGGGCATGTCCGTGCGCACCGTCCGCTTCTACGCCGGTCGCGGGCTGATCCCGCCGCCCCGGCGCGAGGGCCGGAACGGCTACTACGGCGCCGACCACATCGCGCGGCTCGAGCTCGTGCGCGAGCTGCAGGCGCACGGCTTCACGCTGCAGGCGATCGAGGGCTACCTCGAGAAGATCCCCCCGGAGTCCAGCCCCGACCAGGTGGCGCTGCACCGCACCCTGCTGGCCCCGTGGATGCCCGAGCTGCCCGAGTCGGTCGAGCGAGGGGCCCTGGAGAAGCGCGCGGGTCGAGAGCTCACCGACGACGACCTCGAGCTGCTGATCGCGCTCGGCGTCATCGAGCCGACACCGGACGAGGACGTCTTCCGCCTCGCTCCGGCGCACCTCGCGGTGGGCATGGGGTTCCTCGACGCCGAGCTGCCCCTCGAGGCCGCTCACGCCGCCCGGAAGCTCATCCTCGCCCACGGCACCGCCCTGGCCAACGAGCTGACGACGCTCTTCCGCAACCAGGTCTGGCCGGCCCTGAAGTCGTCCGGGCAGCCGCCGGAGATCACGACCGCCATGATCGAGCGGTTCAAGCCGCTCACGATCCAGGCGCTCGTCACGGCCTACGAGCAGGCCATCGACGAGCAGAAGCGCGAGACCGTCCGCCGGCGGAGCTGAGCCGCCGCGCGGGCGCTCCTTGCCACGTCACCCGTCCGGTCACCCGGCACCCGGGCGATCACCTAGCCTTGGCCCATGAAGATTGCCGTCGCCGGGAGCGGGTACGTCGGGCTCTCCAACGCCGTCGTGCTGGCCCAGCATCACGAGGTGCACCTCGTCGACATCGATCCGGCGAAGGTGGAGCTGGTCAGGGCGCGACGCTCGCCCATCGAGGACGTCGAGCTCGAGGACTACCTCGAGACGCGGACCCTGTCGCTGGACGCGACGACGGACGCTGAAGCCGCCTACACCGGAGCCGACTACGTCATCGTGGCCACGCCCACCGACTACGACCCCGCCACCAACTACTTCAACACGACCACGGTCGAGACCGTCGTCGCGACGGCGCTGGCGGCCAACCCCGACGCGAACATCGTGATCAAGTCGACCATCCCGGTCGGCTTCACCGAGGGCCTGCGCGAGAAGCACCCCGGCGCGACGATCATGTTCTCGCCCGAGTTCCTTCGCGAGGGACGCGCGCTCCACGACAACCTCCATCCCTCGCGCATCGTCGTGGGCGACCAGGGCGAGGCGGGCCGGGTCTTCGCCGACCTGCTGGTCGAGGGGGCCGAGGCCGAGAGCATCCCGGTGCTGTTGACGGAGTCGACGGCGGCCGAGGCCATCAAGCTCTTCGCCAACACGTACCTCGCGATGCGGGTGGCGTACTTCAACGAGCTCGACACCTACGCCTCCCTCAAGGGGATCGACACCGCCCAGATCATCGAGGGCGTCAGTCTCGACCCGCGGATCGGCGGCCACTACAACAACCCGAGCTTCGGCTACGGCGGCTACTGCCTCCCAAAGGACACCAAGCAGCTGCACGCGAACTACGAGGACGTCCCCCAGAACCTCATCAGCGCCATCGTCGACTCCAACACGACGCGCAAGGACTTCATCGCGTCCGACATCCTCTCGCGAGACCCGAAGGTCGTCGGCATCTACCGGTTGATCATGAAGTCCGGCTCGGACAACTTCCGCGAGTCGTCGGTGCAGGGGATCATGAAGCGCCTCAAGGCCAAGGGCGTCGAGGTCGTGATCTACGAACCCGTGCTCGAGGAGCCGACCTTCTTCAACTCCGAGGTCATCGCCGACCTGGACGAGTTCAAGGCGCGCGCCGACCTGATCATCGCCAACCGCCGCACCGACACGCTCCAGGACGTCGGAGAGAAGGTCTACACCCGCGACCTCTACGGTCGCGACTGACAGCGACTCAGGCCACCTGGGGCAGCCGCAGGCGGGCCAGCAGCAGCAGCTGGACGTCCTCGGGGCTGAGCCGCACGACGTCGCGCACCGCTCCGCGATCGACGGGCAGGTCGCCCAGCAGCAGGTTCTCGCCGTCGGCGAGGAGGACGCCGTCGCGGCCGTCGGCCAGGGTGCAGGCCATCAGTCGTCCGGCGGGCGGCACGATCGTGGCCAGGCCCATCACCAGGCGCGCCAGCACCAGGGCCTCGGGGTGGAAGGTGAAGCGGCGCCAGCCCTCGGGGTCGACGGACTCGACCAGCACGTCGCCGTCGCGGAAGTAGCAGTGCACGGACGGGCCGACGATGGACGTGACGTCGTCCGCGGTCGTCTCGTAGAGGCTCAGGGGGCGGACGTCCCCCACGGTGGCGAGCACCTCGGCGAGGCGGCTCCACAGCAGTCGGCCGTTCGGACCGGGCTGCACCAGCTCGCGGTCGACGAACCGTCGCGCGCGCACCGATCCGGGGAGGAGGTCCCCACTCGGAGCGACGACGACTTCAGGCTGGGAGGCCTGCCACCATGCCATTGCGATCACCCTTCGCACCGGCGCCCGGCGCGCCGCTACACATGAGACCACGGTTACTGATGGGTATGACGTGGTTTCTCCGGAATTGTGGGCGGATCGGTCGTCTCGATCACTTCTCGGTGACGCGCGCGAGGAACGCGATCGACCGGTCGAGCACCTCGCGAGCCTCCGGACGCGTGAGCTCGAACTGGAACTCGTGCCCCAGATCGGGCAGGAAGTGCGGTTCGTGGGCGACGCCCAGCTCCCCCAGCCGGTCGGCGAACGCCCGGCCCTGCAACGTCAGGGGGTCGTCGTCACCGCCGCTCAGCAGGGTCGGCGGGTAGGCCGCCGTGGCATGGTCCACGATCGACGCCTCCACCACGCGCGGGTCGGTGAAGTCCTTCGTGCCGAGGTAGGCCCAGCCCACCGTCTTCACGAACCAGCCGCCCGGGCCGGTCGAGTCCCTCGACAGCCGCGGGTCGTACGGGCCGCAGTGCAGCAGCGTGCCGCGCAGTTGGCCGGGCCGCAGCACCGGGTCGATCCCCACGTCCCGCGCGTAGGCCGGGCTGGTGACGATGGCCGCGTACTGCGCCGCGATGTGCGCGCCCGCGGAGTCGCCGGCGAGGACGATGCGGTCGGGGTCGACCCCGAGCTCGGCCGCGTTCTCGCGCACGAAGTCCAGTGCCTCGCCCAGCTGCCGCACCGGTGTGGGGTACTGGTGGTCGGGCGCCAGCGAGTAGTCGATGCCGATGCCGACGTAGCCCTCCTGCGCGATCAGGCGCAGGTACGGTGCCGGCTGCTCCTTGCTGCCGCCGACCCATCCGCCGCCGTGCACCCACACGACGGCGGGCAGCGGCCCGGACCGGTCCTCGGGCTCCCACACGTCGAGCACCTCGTCGGGGCCGTCGCCGTAGGAGACGTCGGTGCGGCCCGTCACGCCGGTGGCGGTCGGGCCCTTCACCTCGCCGGTGTCGGTCAGGGAGAACAGCCAGTTGATGACGATCGTGCCCGGGCGCGGGCTGACCTGCGCCCACACCACCACCGCCAGGAGGCCGAGCAGCAGCACGAGGAGCCCGCGCAGCAGCCATCGACCGACCCGCCGCACGGTACGCACGCGCCGAGCCTAGGGCGCGGCTCCGTCACGGCGCCGGGGAACCCAGGTGAACGACGAAACCGTCGGGATCGCGCACCTGGGCGACGCGCTCGCCCCACGGCATGACGGCCGGCCCGGCGACGCTCGTGGCGCCTGCGCCGAGCGCCCGCCGGTAGGCGTCGTCGACGTCGAGCCACAGGGCGGCCCCGCCCGGCGCGGCGTCGAGCGAGTCGTCGCGGCCGATGCCCAGGGCCGAGTCGCCCAGACTGAGCGCGACGTACACGTCGCGGCCCTCGTCGGCGAAGGCGTAGGTGCGCTCGGCGCCGAACGCGGTCCCGTAGAAGGCCTCGAGCCGCTCGAGGTCTCGGGTCGACAGGATCGGGAAGGCGCTCCGGACCGCCATGGGGGCAGCCTACGGATCTCCCGTCAGATGCCCAAGGAGCGTCCGACGATCTCCTTCATGATCTCGGTCGTGCCGCCGTAGATCGTCTGGATGCGGGTGTCGAGGTACGCCTTGCTGATCGGGTACTCGCTCATGTAGCCGTAGCCGCCGTGCAGCTGGACGCATGCGTCGGCCGTCTTCTTCTGCAGCTCGGTGGTCCACCACTTGCCCGCGGCGGCGTCCTCGATCGTGAGCGTGCCCGCGTTGAGTTCCTCGATGCTGCGATCGACGAACACCTGGGCGATGCGCTGCTCGGTCTCGAGCTCGGCCAGGGTGAAGCGCGTGTTCTGGAACGAGCCGATCGGCTTGCCGAACGCCTTGCGGCTCTTGACGTACTCGAGCGTCATGTCGATCATCGTGCGGCAGGCGGCGGCCGCGACCACCGAGATCGTCAGGCGCTCCTGGGGCAGCTTCTCCATCAGCTGGATGAAGCCGTGCCCCTCGGTGCCCAGCAGGTTCTCGACGGGGACGCGCACGTCGTCGAAGAACAGCTCGGCGGTGTCCTGGGCCTTGAGCCCCATCTTGTCGAGGTTGCGGCCGCGCTCGAAGCCCTCCATCCCGCGCTCGACCACGATCAGCGAGACGCCCATCGCACCGGCGTCGGGATCGGTCTTGCACGCGACGATCACGAAGTCGGCGTTGATGCCGTTGCTGATGAACGTCTTGGCGCCGTTGACGACGTAGTGGTCGCCGTCGCGCACCGCGGTGGTCTTGATGCCCTGCAGATCCGATCCCGTGCCGGGCTCGGTCATCGCGATGGCGGTGATCATCTCGCCGCTCACGAACTTCGGCAGCCACCGCTGCTTCTGCTCCTGCGTGGCGTAGCTGATCAGGTACGCCGACACCAGGTCGGTGTGCAGGGCGAAGCCCACGCCGCTGGCGCCGACGCGGGTCAGCTCCTCCTGCAGCACGGCGTTGTACCGGAAGTCCGAGACCCCGCCGCCGCCGAACTCCTCCGGCATCATGAAACCGAGGATCCCGAGCTCGCCGGCCTTCAGCCACACCTCACGGGGGACGATGCCGTCCTTCTCCCACTGCTCGTGGTTCGGCACGACCTCCTTCTCGAGGAAGGTGCGCACCGTGTCGCGGAAGGACTCGTGCTCGGACTCGAACAGCGTGCGCTGCATCAGGGCTCCTGGTTCTCGACGACGACCTTGTTCTGGATCAGGTCGTCCACGTCCGCGACGCCCCACTCGGTCAGGGCCTCGCGGGTGCTGGCGCCCGGGCGGTCCGGGGCTCGGCGGATCTGGGTCCCGGTGACCGAGAAGCGCGGCGCGGGCGCCGGCTGGGTGACCCCGAACTCGGTGACGTACGTGCCGCGAGCGACGTTGTGCGGGTGCTCGTACGCCTCCTCGAGCGGCACGACCGGTGCGACGCACGCGTCGGTGCCGGCGAACAGCGTCGTCCACTCGGCCTGCGTGCGGCTGAGGAACCAGCCCTGCAAGGTGGCGCGCAGCTCGGTCCAGTTCTTCGGGTCGTTGCGGTCGGGCAGGTCGCCGAGGCCGACGGAGGCGAAGACCTCCTGCATGGCGTACCAGAACTGGGGCTCGAGGCCACCGACGCTCATCCAGTAGCCGTCCGACGTCTCGTAGACGTCGTAGAACGGGGCGCCGGTGTCGAGCAGGTTCTCGCCGCGGCGCGGTCGCCAGGCACCGGACTGCTGCATGCTCACCGTCATCGACAGCAGGTGCGCGACGCCGTCGGTGATCGCCGCGTCGACGACCTGGCCCTCCCCCGTGGCACGCGCGTGCGTCAGCGCCGCGAGCACGCCCGTGACGAGGTACATCGAGCCGCCGGCGAAGTCGCCGAGCAGGTTGAGCGGCACCTGCGGGGGTCCGCCCGCCCGGCCGATCGGGTCGAGCCCGCCGGCCACGGCGATGTAGTTGATGTCGTGCCCGGCACGATCGGAGAGCGGGCCGTCCTGGCCCCAACCCGTCATGCGTCCGTAGACCAGGCGGGGGTTGCGGGCGAGGGCGACGTCCGGCCCGAGGCCGAGGCGCTCCATCACCCCGGGGCGGAATCCCTCGATCAGGATGTCGGCGCGCTCGATCAGGTCGAGCACGACGTCGACACCTTGGTCGCTCTTGAGGTCGACGGCCGCGCTGGGGCGGTTGCGACCGAGAACGTCACGCTCCGGGGGCGCCACCTGCAGGGCGTTGCCACCGGGGCGGTCGATGCGGATGACGTCGGCGCCGAGGTCGGCCAGGAGCATCGCGGCGAACGGTCCGGGGCCGATCCCCACCATTTCCACGACGCGCACGCCCGCGAGAGGTCCTGTGGTCTGGGTCACGCTCGTGATTCTGACACCATCGCTGTCACAGTCGCAAGCGCCTCACCCGTTTCCGCCGCGAAGGACCCGGATGTGATTCCGTTCACACCATCCGCGTTCTGTGGCATGCTGCATCTGACATCGCAAGTGTCACATCGGCGACCGCCGGTGTGCTGACCCGATCGGGAGATCCATGCTGAGCGACATGGCGTACACACGACGCGGGCAGGGCGAGCCCCTCGTCCTGCTGCACGGCATCGGACACCGGCACGCGGCCTACGAGCCGATCTTCGACGAGCTGGCGAAGTCGTACGACGTCATCGCCGCCGACCTGCCCGGTCTCGGCGACTCGCCGGCCCTGCCCGCCGGCACCGGCTACAGCGCCGAGAACGTCGCCGCCGCCATCGTCGAGAACTTCGAGGCATGGGGCGTCGAGAAGCCGCATGTGGTCGGCAACTCCCTCGGCGGCCTGCTCTCCATCGCGCTGGCGCAGCACGGCGACGTCCGCTCGGCCACCTGCCTGTCCCCCGCCGGCTACTTCCGGCCCTGGAGCCTGCTGCAGGCCACCGCCACGCTCCTGCCACTCAAGCTGGGCTCGTACCTGCCGAACGCCGTGCTGAAGCTGAGCTCCAAGCTCACCCTCGGGCGGTTCCTCATCGGCTTCGCGCTCTACCACCATCCCGGCCGCTACTCGCCCGAACGGGTCTACGGCGACGCCCTCGCGATGAAGAAGGGCCGGGGCTTCTGGCGCTACTTCTTCCGCTGCTTCCCGCTCGGCTTCACCTCGCCGGAGTCATTCCGCGGCTCGGCCAGGGTGCCGATCACCATCGCCTGGGGCGACAAGGACAAGATCCTGCACCGGTCCCAGGCCAAGCTGGCCGCCAAGCGCATGAAGGGCGTCGAGTTCGTGACGCTCACCGACTGCGGCCACGTCCCGATGGGCGACTCCCCCGAGCAGGTCATCGCCGCGATCGAGTCGACCATCGCCCGGGCCGCGGCGAAGGACGTCCAGAGCTCCGTCGCCTGATCTCGTCGCACCGGCCCGATTCCGCGTTGGCGGTGCGTCTGGTCCCACGCCTGCACGGCCGGTGGGACCAGGCTCACCGCCTCCTGCCTAGCCCAGGTGGCGCTCGAGGAACGCTCGCGTCCGCGGGTCGCGCGGTGCCGTGAAGATCTGCTCCGGCGGTCCCGACTCGACGATGCGTCCGTCGGCCAGGAACACGATGCGGTCGGCCGACTCGCGCGCGAACCGCATCTCATGGGTGGCCATGACGATCGTCATCCCGCTGCCCTTGAGGTCGCGGACGACCTCGAGCACCTCGGCCACGAGCAACGGGTCGAGGGCGGAGGTGACCTCGTCGAGCAGCAGCAGCTCGGGGTCCATCGCCACGGCGCGCACCAGGGCCACGCGCTGCTGCTGGCCTCCGGAGAGCGAGTCGGGATAGGCCGACACCTTGTCCGCCAGGCCGACGCGCGTGAGCAGCTCGCGCGCCCGTCGCTCGGCCTCGGCGCGCCCGATGCCCTTCACCCGGCGCGGACCGAGGACCAGGTTCTGCAGCACGGTCAGGTGCGGGAACAGGTTGAACGCCTGGAAGACGAACGCGATCCGGGCCCGGGCACGGTTCTCGTCGAGCGCCGGATCGGTCAGCTCGAGGTCGCCGAGGTGGATGTCGCCGTCGTCAGTCAGCTCGAGCAGGTCGATGCACCGCAGCAGCGTCGACTTGCCCGACCCGGACGCGCCGATGAGACAGACGACCTCGCCGGGCTTCACGTGCAGGTCGATCCCGTCGAGGACGACGTGGTCGCCGAACGACTTGCGGACTCCGTCGATGCGCAGCATCAGCGACCTCCCTGCCGGCGCATCGACCGGATCGTGAGCCAATCGGTGAACCGCGCCAGCGGGATCGTCACCACGATGAAGAACACGGCGGCCACGCACAGCGACGTCACGTTGAACGTGCTGGCCTGGTAGACCGAGGCCGCGCGCAGCGCCTCGACCAGACCGATCGTCGACACCAGCGCGGTGTCCTTCTGCAGCGAGACGAAGTCGTTCATCAGCGGCGGGGTGACGTTGCGGATCGCCTGCGGCAGGATCACGCGGGTCAGGGTCTGGCCGTAGCCGAGTCCGAGCGCCCGGCCCGCCGCCCACTGGGTGGGGTGGACCGAGAGGATGCCGGCGCGGATCACCTCGGCCACGTACGCGCCGTAGCTGAGCGTCAGCGCGATCGTGCCGAGCCAGAACAGGCTCGTCGGCAGGCCCGACAAGCCCAGCGCCGGGAAGCCGAAGCCCACCAGCATCACGATCAGGATCGTGGGGATGCCGCGGAAGACGTCCGTGTACGCCGCCGCGAGGAACTTGAACGGCGCCATCGCCGGGGCCGGCACGACGCGCACCACCGCGATCAGCAGCGCGAGCGGCAGGACGAGCAGCTCGACCATGAGGAAGAGCCGCACGTTCAGCCAGAACGCGTCGCGGATCGCGGGGAAGGACTCGCGAGCGTGATTAGCGCTGAAGAACGTCTCGCGCACCCGAGGCCATCCCGGCGCCGAGGTGACGACCCAGACCAGCAGGCCCAGGACGACGAGGCTCGAGATCGTCCCCACCACCGCGCGGCGCAGCGTGCGGCGACGCCGGAAGGCGTTGCGCTGCTGCTGCCGCGCGGACGGCGGGGTCGGGCCCGGGAGGGCCACGGAGTCGGTCACCGGGTCACTTCAGGACGGGGACGTCCTGCGAGGCCGACAGCCACTTCTGCTCGAGGTCGGCCAGCGTGCCGTCCTCGTCGAGAGTGGAGACGGCCTTGTCGACGCACGAGGTCAGCTTGCTGTCCTTCTCCAGCAGGAGGCCGAAGCGCTCGGGCTCACCGCCGGAGAAGTCGAACTGGCCGGCGATCGTCGCGTCCTCAAGCTCGGCGGCGACGAGGTAGAAGGCGCTGGGCAGGTCGGCCACGATGCCGTCGACCTGGCCGTTGGCCAGCGCGAGCGCCGCCTTGGTGGTGTCGTCGTAGACGAGCGGAGCGTCCTGCGTCTCGAGCGACTCGATCGCCTTGAGCGACGTGGTGCCGATCTGCGCGCCGAGGCTGGCGGTCGTGAAGTCGGCGAGGCTCTTCGCGTCGGCGAACTTCGAGTCCGAGCGCACGATGATCGCCTGAGCGGCCGAGTAGTACGGCGTGCTGAAGTCGACGGCCTTCTCGCGCTCCTTCGTGATCGAGACCTGGTTGATGTCGAAGTCGAAGCTCTTCTTGCCCGGCTGGTAGGCGGTGTTGAACGGCACCTTCGTCCAGACGACCTGGTCCTTCGCGAAGCCCATCTCCTCGGCCACGGCGTACGCGACGGCCGACTCGAAGCCCTGGCCGTTGCTCGGGTCGTTGTCGGCGAACCACGGCTCGAAGGCCGGGTCGTCGGTGCCGATCGTCAGCTTGCCGGCGGTGGTCAGGGGCAGGCTCTCGACCGCGCACTCGCTCGACGCGGAGGCGGAGGGGGACGAGTCGGACGTCTTGGCGTCGTCGGAGTCGTCGGCGGGCGCGCAGGCGGCCGCGACGGAGAACAGGAGCGCCAGGGGGACGGCGAGCAGGGAACGCTTCATGATGCTGATCGTAATGGGCGTGAGACGGCGTCTCGACCAGTGGACCCTTATGAACTTCGTTGCATATGGACGTGCCGGGCTCTAGGCTCCCTTCATGGCCCTCGACCACGCGATCCTCGTGTCGCTGACCGAACGCGCCGCCAGTGGCTACGACCTGGCGCGGCGCTTCGACGCGTCGATCGGCTACTTCTGGCCGGCCAGCCACCAGCAGATCTACAAGGTGCTCGGCCGCATGCAGGAGGCCGGCTGGGTCGAGAGCACCGTGCACGAGCAGCACGGGCGTCCCGACAAGAAGAACTACGCGATCACGGCGGCCGGCGAGGCCGAGCTCGACCGGTGGGCGACGGTGCCGTCGGGCCGCGAGGCCCTGCGCAGCGACTTCGCCGTCAAGCTGCGCGGCTTCCGCGACCGCGAGGCGATCCTCACCGACACGCGAGCCCGGCGCGCCGACCACGTCGCCCGGCTGGCCGAGTACGAGGCCAGCGAGAAGCGGTTCTACCCCGATCCCTCGGCCCTCGACGGCGCCGGCCTCGGCGCGTGGCTGGCCCTGCGCGGCGGCATCCACACCGAGGAGCGCGGCATCGAGTGGTGCGACGAGATCCTCACTGCCCTCGAAGGGCGCGGATCCCGATGACCAGCACGATGACGCCGAACGTCATGGCGGTGCCGATCAGCACCAGGTGCACCCAGAAGAACGCCTGCGGGTCCTGCCACCTCTGCGAGCCGCCCCACGCGCGGTCGTCGTCGACGATCGCCGTGAAGAAGCGCGGCCAGATGACGACGTTGAAGACGCCGGCCACGATGAGCAGCCAGGCAGCGAGCTTTCCGATCACCCACCCATCCTCCCAGTCGAAGGAATCCCGCCCATGAAGGCCTTCCGCCAGTTCGTCGAGAGCAACATCGCCTCCGGCTCGTTCGCCGGCGTCGAGGAGCTGCTCGCCGACGACGTCGTGTTCCGCAGCCCGATCGCCCACAAGCCCTACCCGGGCAAGGCCATCACCGCCGCGATCCTGAACGGCGTCTCGCGGGTCTTCGAGGACTTCCACTACGTCGACGAGATCGAGCAGGACGACCGCAGCGCCCTGGTCTTCGAGGCGCAGGTCGGCGGCGTCACCGTCCACGGCTGCGACTTCATCACCACCGACGACGACGGGCTCATCAAGGAGTTCACCGTCATGGTGCGCCCGATGAGCGGCGCGCAGGCGCTGATGAACGCGATGGAGGCCGAGTTCCCGCAGATCGAGGCCGACGCGATCGCGTTCATGGAGGCGCAGCGGTGAGCGACTACGACCACCTGCTCAGCCCGCTCGACCTCGGCTTCACGACGCTGCGCAACCGCGTCGTCATGGGCTCGATGCACACCGGCCTCGAGGACCACGCGAAGGACCTGCCGAAGCTGGCGGCCTACTTCGCCGAGCGCGCCAAGGGCGGCGTCGCGCTGTCGATCACCGGCGGGTTCGCGCCCAGCTGGCGCGGCTGGCTGCTGCCGTTCGGCTCGGAGATGTCGCGCAGGCGCCACGCCGACCAGCACCGACTCGTCACCGACGCCGTGCACGAGCACGACGGCAAGATCGCGCTGCAGGTGCTGCACGCCGGCCGCTACGGCTACTCGCCGTTCAAGAAGGGCGTGTCGTCGGTGAAGTCGCCGATCACGCCGTTCAAGGTCTCGCCGATGTCGACCCGCGAGGTCGACCGGACCGTCACCGACTTCGCGAAGTCCGCTGCGCTGGCGAAGCGCGCCGGGTACGACGGCGTCGAGATCATGGGCTCCGAGGGCTACCTGATCAACCAGTTCCTCGCCGCGCGCACGAACACCCGCACCGACGCGTGGGGCGGCTCCGCCGAGAAGCGGATGCGGTTCCCGGTCGAGATCGTGCGCCGCACCCGCGACCTCGTCGGCGACGACTTCATCGTGCAGTACCGCATCAGCCTGCTCGACCTCGTCGACAACGCCCAGTCGTGGGAGGAGACCATCGCACTGGCGAAGGCCCTCGAGACCGAGGGCGTGACGATCTTCAACACCGGCATCGGCTGGCACGAGGCCCGCATCCCCACCATCGTCACGAGCGTGCCGCGCGGCGCGTTCTCGTGGGTCACGGCGAAGCTCAGGGCCGAGGTCTCGGTGCCCGTCGTGGCGTCCAACCGCATCAACACCCCCGAGCTGGCCGAGGAGATCCTGGCCCGCGGCGACGCCGACCTCATCTCGATGGCCCGGCCGCTGCTGGCCGATCCCGACTTCGTCAACAAGGCCGCCGAGAACCGCGCCGACGAGATCAACACCTGCATCGCGTGCAACCAGGCCTGCCTGGACCACACCTTCAAGAACGTGCGGGCCAGCTGCCTGCTCAACCCGCGGGCGGGACACGAGACCGAGCTGATCCTGCTCCCGACGCGCGCCGCCAGGCGAATCGCCGTCGTGGGCGCGGGTCCGGCCGGGCTCGCCGCGGCGGTCGAACTGGCCGGACGCGGCCACCGGGTCGAGCTGTTCGAGGCGCTGTCGGAGATCGGCGGCCAGTTCCGGCTCGCCATGCAGATCCCCGGCAAGGAGGAGTTCGCCGAGACCATTCGCTACTACTCGGTGATGCTCGAGCGCCGCGGCGTCACCGTGCACCTCAACCGCTGGGCGTCCGTCGACGACCTGAGCGGCTTCGACGAGGTCGTCCTGGCCACCGGCGTCGAGCCGCGCATCCCGTCGATCCCGGGGATCGACCACCCCACCGTCATCACCTACCAACAGCTCATCCGCGAGCAGGTCCCCGCCGGCACGCGCGTGGCCGTGCTGGGCGCCGGCGGCATCGGCTACGACATCTCCGAGTACCTCCTGCACGACCCCGACGAGACGCTCGAGCACTGGATGCAGCGCTGGGGCGTCACCGATCCCGAGGTCGAGCGCGGCGGCCTGGCGACGAAGGTCGAGACCACGCCCAAGCGCGCCGTCACGCTGCTGCAGCGCAAGACGACCACCTTCGGCAAGGATCTCGGCAAGACCACCGGCTGGGTGCACCGCACGACCCTGAAGGACTCGGGCGTCGAGTTCGTCGGTGGCGTCCGGTACGACCGCATCGACGACGAGGGCCTCCACATCACCGTGGGCGCCGACTCCGACTCGCCCCAGTCGCGCGTCATCGAGGCCGACACGATCGTGCTCTGCACCGGCCAGGAGTCGGTCCGCGACCTCGTCGACCCCCTCGAGGCCGCCGGCGTCTCGGTGCACGTCATCGGCGGGGCCGACGTCGCCGCCGAGCTCGACGCCAAGCGCGCCATCAAGCAGGCCACGGAGCTGGCCGCTCGACTGTGAGGGTGTCCGTCCGGGCGAAGTGTCCGCCCGGGCGAGCAGACTGGGCCCATGAGCAAGCGAGTGGTGCTGCTGCGGGCGGTGAACGTGGGCGGGGCGAAGCTGCCGATGGCGGAGCTGCGCGAGGTGGCCGAGCGGCTCGGCGCGACGAACGTGTCGACGTTCATCGCGTCCGGCAACCTGCTGTGCGACGTCGACGACCCGGAGGCGTTCGACCGGGCCCTCGAGCAGGCGATCCAGGAGCGGTTCGGCTTCTTCCGTGAGGCGATCAGCCGCTCGCCCGGGGAGCTGCGCGACGCGCTCGCCGCGCACCCGTTCGAGATCGATCCCGAGACCAAGGCCAACCACATCTACTTCCTGCTCCGGCCCCCGACGCCCGAGCAGGTCGAGGCGCTCCTCACGAGAGGCCTGACCGAGCGACTCGCGGTGATCGGCCGCGACCTGCACATCCGCTACGCCGACGGCGTCGCCAACACCAAGCTGACGCCGGCCGTGATCCTCAGGACGTTGGGTTGCCACGGCACCGGACGTAACCTCAACACCGTGCAGAAGTTGATCGCCCTCGCCCATGAGTGACTGGTCCGACCGGCGCTGGCTCGTCCTGACCGGTGCGGGCGTCAGCACCGACTCCGGCATCCCCGACTACCGGGGCCCGGACGCCGTCCCGCGCCAGCCGATGACCTACCAGGACTTCATCGCCTCGGCCCAGAACCGGCAGCGGTACTGGGCACGGGCCCACATCGGCTGGAGCCGTTTCGGTGTTGCCGAGCCCAACTTCACGCACCGTTTCCTCGCCGAGCACCAGGACCGGCTCGTCGGACTCATCACCCAGAACGTCGACGGACTGCACGAGAAGGCCGGGGCGCGCGACGTGGTCGACCTGCACGGCCGGCTCGACCGCGTCGTCTGCCTCGACTGCCACGACATGACGACCCGCGACGAGGTGCAGGCCCGGCTCGACGCACTCAACCCCGGCTGGACCGAGCAGGACGTCGTGATCGCGCCCGACGGCGACGTCGAGCTCGAGGACACGTCCGACTTCGTCGTGGCCGAGTGCGCCCAGTGCGGCGGGCGGCTCAAGCCCGACGTGGTCTTCTTCGGCGAGTCGGTGCCCAAGCCCAAGGTCGCCCACTGCTTCGACCTCGTCGAACGCGCCGGCCGCGAGGACGCGGCGCTGGTCGTGCTGGGGTCGTCGCTGCAGGTGATGAGCGGCCTGCGATTCGTGCGCCGCGCCGCCAAGGACGGCACCGAGGTCGTGATCATCAACCGCGGGCCGACGCGTGGCGACACGCTCGCCGACGTCCGGATCGACGACGGCGTGGCCGAGACGCTGCGGCGGCTCAGCTGAGCTGGCGCAGGCGCACGGTCTCGGGCAGCGAGGCGAGCTCCTTGAGCACGTCGGGGCCGACCTCGGCCGAGACGTCGGTGACGACGTAGCCCAGCTCGCCGCGCGTGGCGAGCTGCTGGCCCTCGATGTTGACGCCGTGGTTGCCCAGGATCGTGTTGATCGTGGCCAGCACGCCCGGCGCGTTCTGGTGCACGTGCGCCAGGCGGTGACGCGCCGGGTCGCTCGGCAGGTTCAGCTCGGGGAACGTCACCGACAGGTTGGTCGTGCCGGCCTTGGCGTACGCGCGCAGCTTCGACGCGACGAAGCGACCGATGTCCTGCTGGGCCTCCTCGGTGGACCCGCCGACGTGCGGGGTGAGGATGACGTTCGGCAGGCCGCGCAGGTCGCTCTCGAACGGGTCGCCCTGGGCCTTCGGCTCGACCGGGAACACGTCGAGCGCGGCGCCGGCGATGTGGCCCGACTCGAGGTGCCGGCGCAGCGCGCCGGTGTCGACCGCGATGCCGCGCGACAGGTTCAGGAACAGCGAGCGCGGCTTCATCGCCTTCATCTGCTCGTCGCCGAACAGGCCGGCGTTGCCGGGCCGGCCGTCGACGTGCAGCGAGACGACGTCGGCGATCGCGAGCAGCTCGTCGATCGTGGCGCACTTCTTGGCGTTGCCGAGGGCGAGCTTGTCGTCGATGTCGTAGAAGACGACCGACAGGCCGAGCGCCTCGGCGATCACCGAGAGCTGGCTGCCGATGTTGCCGTAGCCGACGATGCCGAGCGTGCGGCCGCGCACCTCGTGGCTGCCGGCGGCCGACTTGTTCCACACGCCGTTGTGCATCGCCGTCGACTTCTCGTGCAGGCGACGGGCCAGGGAGATGATCTCGGCGATGGCCAGCTCGACGACGCTGCGCGTGTTGGAGTACGGCGCGTTGAAGACGGCCACGCCGTGACGCTTCGTGGCGGCGAGGTCGATCTGGTTGGTGCCGATGCAGAACGCGCCGATGGCCAGCAGGTCGGGAGCGTTCTCGAGCACCTTGTCGGTGATGTACGTGGTCGAGCGGATGCCGAGCAGGTGGACGCCCTTGATCGCCTCGATGAGCTCGTCCTCGGTGAGCGCGGCGGTGCGCGTCTCGACCTGGTAGCCCTTGTTGCGCAGGAAGTCGGCGCCGTCGGCGTGGATGTTCTCGAGGAGCAGGACCTTGACGTCCTGGTCGTCGATCTGCGTGAGCGGTGCGTGGACGTCGAAGTTCATGGTCATCATCGTCATCGTGTGGGGCCTCCGGGTCAGCGGTGAACGGGCTGACGCGGGGCCCAGGCGAACGGTCCCGAAGTCGTGCTGCCGCGGCTCCCTGGTGGTAACCACCTCAACGCCAGTCGCGCGCGGACCACTCCATGGTAGCGGCTCGGGCCACAGGCCTCATCCGCGTCCGCATCGCGACGGACCTCAGCGCTGGAGGTTGCCCTTCATCGCCTCGATCGCCTCGGGCGGCACCTCCTGGTCGAGGTTCGCCAGCCGCACCTGCCCCTGCGCGATCAGCTTGCCGTCCTGGTTCGTGGAGTCGAGGTGCCACAGCTGCTGCGTGCGGCCGCGGTGGATCGGCGTGGCCGTGACGGTGATCGTGTCGCCGTTGCGGGCCTGGCGCAGGAAGTCGGTGGAGTTGTTCGTGCCGACGACGACGCCCTTCGTGCCCAGCCAGATCTGGCCGGCCATGCTGGCGGTCGACTCGTGCACCGCGCAGTAGATGCCGCCGTGCGGGATGCCGAAGGGCTGCAGGTGACGGTCCGTGATGGTGAAGCGCACCACCACCCGGTCGGGAGTCAGCTCGACGTGCTCGACACCGAGCACGCCATCGAGGCCGGGAACATCGCTCATGGACCGGACTCTAGGCGAGCCGGCTGCGCGCGGTGACGGCGAGTGGCGCAGAGCGGGGGCACGAGTGGCGCAGAAGTGCCCA
>NZ_BJZQ01000021.1 GCF_007992115.1 Aeromicrobium flavum | reverse complement strand
TTCCTGGCGTTAACCGCTTCGGTCTGCGCTCCGCTGCGCTGTTCGGCGCAACAAGAAGAACATTACACACACCGATTCTGATCACGCAAACCGGGGGTCGTGCAACCTGCGTCACACCTGCAATCGCAGGCTTTTCGGCCCGCGGGCCGTCATCCGACGCGAACGCCCGAGACCGAGCGCTTGCCCTTGCGCAGGACCGCCCAGCTGCCGTGCAGCAGCTGCTCGGGGTCGAGGGTCGCGTCGGGGTCGTCGACGCGCTCGTTGTTGACGTACGCTCCCCCGTCGCCGATCGCACGGCGTGCCGCCGACTTGGAGTCCACCAGGCCGGAGGCGATCAGGGCGTCGACGACGGAGGTGCCCGGCTCGACGTCCACCGCACCCGCCTCCCGCAGGGCCGCCGCGAGCGTGGACTCCGGGAGGTCACCGAGCTCGCCTCGCCCGAAGAGGGCACCGGACGCGAGCTCGGCGGCCCTGGTCTCGGCCTCCCCGTGCACGAGGGTCGTGAGCTCGGCCGCGAGCCGGCGCTGGGCCGCACGGGCGCCCGGACGCTCCTCGTGCTCGGTCATCACGGCATCGATCTCGGAGACGGGCAGGAACGTGAACTGCTTGAGGTACTCCCCCACCTTCGAGTCCTCGGCCTGGATCCAGGACTGGTAGAAGGCGTACGGGCTCATCAGCTCGGGGTCGAGCCAGATGGTGCCGCTCTCGGTCTTGCCGAACTTCGTGCCGTCGGCCTTCGTGATGAGCGGCGTGGCCAGCGCGTGCACCTTGCCGCCCTCAGCCCGCCGGATCAACTCGACGCCACCCGTGAGGTTGCCCCACTGGTCGCTGCCCCCCGTCTGGAGGACAGCACCGTGGCGTCGGTACAGCTCGAGGTAGTCCATCGACTGCAGCAGCACGTAGCTGAACTCGGTGTAGCTGATCCCCGACTCGAGCCGGCTGGCCACCACGTCGCGCGCCAGCATCCGGTTGACCGGGAAGTGCTTGCCGATGTCGCGCAGGAAGTCGAGCACGGACATGGGCTGCGTCCAGTCCAGGTTGTTGACGACCGTGGCGCCGTTGTCCCCACCGAACTCGACGAAGCGTGAGACCTGGCCGCGGATCCGCTCGACCCAGTCGGCGACGGTCTCCTTGGAGTTCATGACGCGCTCGCCCGACTCCTTCGGGTCGCCGATGAGGCCGGTCGAGCCGCCGACGAGGATCAGCGGCCGGTTCCCGGCGAGCTGGAGACGGCGGGCGGTGAGCAGCTGCAGCAGGTTGCCGACGTGCAGGCTCGGCGCGGTGGGATCGAAGCCCACGTAGTAGGTGATCGGCCCGGCGTCCATCTCGGCGCGCAGGGCGTCGAGATCGGTCGAGTGCGCGATGAGGCCGCG
This sequence comes from Aeromicrobium flavum, assembly GCF_007992115.1. GTDB lineage: Bacteria > Actinomycetota > Actinomycetes > Propionibacteriales > Nocardioidaceae > Aeromicrobium > Aeromicrobium flavum. The sequence goes on along the minus strand of NZ_BJZQ01000021.1, from coordinate 36,348 downwards.
CGCCTGCAGGTCGTCGATCACGTGGTCGGTCATGGACCGAAGGCTATCGACCCCCACCGGGGTCGCCGAGCGGCGGGAGACCCGTCGCGGCAGGGAATCAGGGCTTGACGGCGATGACCGGCATCGGCGCGTCGAGCAGGATCATCTGCGTGACCCGGCCCATGAGCATCTTGCCCACGGGCGTGCGCTTGCGGATGCCGATGACCAGGCGCTCGGCACCGGCGGCGACGGCCTCGTCGATCACGACGTCGGACACCGACAGGGAGGCCGCGCGGCGGACCTCGTAGTCGATCCCCTCGAGCTCGAACCGCTCGATGAACTCGGAGAGGTCGATCTCCTCGGGCTCGTCGAACTCCGGGTCGATCTCGCTGACGGTGATCACGACGAGCTTCTCGTCGTTCGCCTCGGCCTCGGCTGCGGCCCAGCGGACCGCGGCGCGTCCGTAGTCATCCGGGCGGTACGCGACGGCGATGGTCATGGGCCGAGCGTATCGCGCAGCCGCCGCGGGAATGGCACGACCGTTGCGTGACGTTGTCAACAGCGTGAACAACTCCCCCACGCGCCCGGTCAAGGTCGACATCTGGTCCGACATCGCCTGCCCTTGGTGCTTCATCGGCAAGCGCCGCTTCGAGCGCGCCGTCGCCGACTGGGACGGCGCCGTCGAGGTCGAGTTCCACAGCTTCGAGCTCGCGCCCGACACCCCGGTCGACTTCGAGGGCAGCGAGGTCGACTTCCTCGCGCACCACAAGGGCATGGACCCGGCCCAGGTCGAGCAGATGCTGTCGCAGATGACCGTCATGGCCGCCGAGGAGGGCCTCGCGTACGACTTCGACGCCCTGCGGCACACCAAGACCCTGCTGGCGCACCAGGCCCTGCACTTCGCCAAGGCGCACGGGCTCCAGCGCGAGCTCAAGGAGCGCCTGCTCTCGGCGTACTTCGAGCAGGGCCGCCACGTCGGCCGCGTCGACGAGCTCGTCACGCTCGCGACCGAAGTGGGCCTCGACGGCGACGCCCTGCGTCGCGACCTCGAGGCCGGCACGTTCGCGCCGGACGTCGAGGCCGACATCGCCCAGGCGCGCGCCTACGGCATCGCGGGCGTCCCGTTCTTCGTGTTCGACGGCCGCCTGGGGGTGTCGGGAGCCCAGGCGCCCGAGACGTTCCGCGAGGTGCTCGACCGCGTGGTGGCCGAGGCGTCGGCATGACCGACCCGCTCGAGATCGTCGGCGCGGACGAGGCGCCCGTGTGCGTCGACGGCGTCTGCGCCGTGCCCCCGACGACCGACGGGGCGACCGAGGAGCAGGGGTCCGGCGACCTCTAAGGTGCCGCCATGAGCACCACCGCCACCTCCACGCGGCGTCACGAGCTGGACCACCTGCGCGTCGTGGCGACGTTGGGCGTGATCCTGCTCCACACCGGAGCGGCCGTCGCCGTCGCGTGGAAGGCCTCCGACCCGGACCTGTTCTCGAACTTCAACGTCGGCAACCTCGCCGACGCCGGGGGCCGGTTCGCGGTCAACTGCTTCTTCATGACGTCCGGCGCGCTGCTGCTCGATCCGGTGCGGCGCTTCGTCCTGCGGCCGCAGTTCCTGCGCGTCGCGGTGGCCGCGCTGACCTGGATCGTCATCTACAGCGTCGCCAACATCGCGCTGAACGAGCGCGACCTCCCCGGCGTCGGCGGTCGCCTCTCGGATCCCCTCGGGATGCCCCCGGAGGAGTTCGCCCGCGCGCTGCTGTCCGGGCCCGCGGTGTACCACCTGTGGTTCGTCTACGCGCTGCTCGGCGTCTACCTCGTGGTGCCGCTGCTGCGCGCCGTCACCGACCGTCCCGAGCCCCAGCGCGCGCGGCTCGTCGCGTGGATCCTCGCGCTGTGGCTGATCGCCGACCTCCTCCCCCGCTGGGGGCGCTTCCTGTGGCCGGACGAGTTCCCCGTGATCTACGCGTTGCCGTTCGAGCCGCTGCCCACCGGCTACGTCGGCTTCTTCGTGCTCGGCTTCGCCCTCAGCCACTACCGGGACCGCATCCGGGTGCCGAGCGTCGTCTGGATCCTGGCCGCCCTGGCCGGACTCGCCTGGTGCTTCCTCGAGGTGTGGCACGCGGCCCGCTCGGGCGATCCCGACGTGTTCGCGGCGTACGGCAACTTCAACCCGCCCGTCGTGCTCTACTCGGTGGCCGTCTTCGGCTTCTTCGCCACGCGTCACCGGGGCCCGGGCCCCGTGTGGCCGTTGGTGCGGCGCCTGTCGGAGCTGAGCTTCCGGGTGTACCTGGTCCACGCCCTCGTCCTGCACACCCTGCGCGCCGCGACGGACCTCGGCCCGCTGATCGAGGACCGGCCGGCCGTCGGGCTCCCCGCCGTCTACCTCGCCACCGTCGTCATCTCGGTGGCCGTCGCCTGGCTGCTCGACCTCGTCCGTCCCCTGCGGCGCTGGGTCTGAGCCTCAGGCCCGCGGGTGGCGCCGGTACGCCGAGACCGTGGGATCGTCCTGTGCCCAGAAGCGCCACGGGGCGTCGGCGTTGAGCCGCACGCCCACCCGCGGCCCGGCGACCAGGGTTGGACGGTCGGCGCGCTCCCCCAGGAACACCGGCACGGGATCGAGCAGGTCGGTGCCGAGGTCGAGGCTCGTGATGCCGAGCGCCTTCGTGAGGTTACCCGGACCCCGTCCCAGCGCGTGGTCGGCCACGGGACCCCGACGCTCGCGCGCCAGCTCGATCCCCTCGACGATCTCGCCGGCCCGGATCAGCACCGCGGCGGCCAGCTCGGTCGGGCCCGTGACGACGTTGGCCGCGTGATGGCCGTGGATCCGGTAGACGTAGAGGCGCCACGGCGGGCCGTACATGATCTCCGAGCGGGGTGTCCTCACGTAGGCGTGCGACGCGGGATCCTCGATGCCGCCGTACGCCTCCACCTCGGTGATGCGGGCGACGACGCCGTGTCCGTGCAGGAGTCGCCCGACCAGGTCGCGGGCGCGCTCGACGACTTCGGGCATGCCCGACATCGTAGGCACGCCCGCCGCGTCAGACGGCGTCGGACTCCTCGTTCGGCTTGACCGCGAGGACGGGACACGGGGCGTCGAGGATCACGCGCTGCGCGACGCTGCCCAGCAGCGCCTTGCCCACCGGGCTGCGGTGCCGCACGCCGACCACGATGAGGCTCGCCGCGGCCTCGGCAGCGGCCCGGACGACGCTCTCCGCGACGTCGCGCACCACCTCCTGGCGCACCTCGGCGTCGAGTCCGAGGGTGGCCAGCCGCGCCCGGACCTGCGCGATCTCGTCCTCGTGCGCGAACCGGTCGTCGACGAGGGCGTCCCCGCGGGTGTCGTTGACCACGAGCAGGTGCTCGCCGCGCAACGTCGCCTCCGCGGCGCCGTGCGCCAGCGCCGCCCGTCCGTACCTGTCGGGGCTGTAGCCCACCACGATCGTCATGTCGTCGTCCTCTCAGATGTCGTCCGCGTCGGTCGCCGCGGCCCGGTCGAGCACGCGATCGATCTCGTCCGTGTCGTGCCCACGCCGGCGCCACCCCGCGACCGCCATCACCACGGCGATGACGGCCATGAGGACGTAGACCAGCACGGCGACCGGCTCGCTCCAGAGGGTGCTGATGTCTCCCTGCGAGATGGCCAGGGCCGTGGTCAGCTGCTCCTCGAGGCGGGGTCCGAGGATCACGCCGATGATCAGCGGCAGGACCGGCAGGCCGAACCGCCGCATGGCGAAGCCCAGCAGGCCCAGCACCAGCAGGATGCCCAGGTCGAACGGCTGGAAGTTGACGCTGTACGCGCCGAGCGCGGCGAAGAAGAGGATCCCGGCGTAGAGGTACGGCCGCGGGATGCGCAGCAGCTTCGCCCAGATCGGCGCCATCGGCAGGTTCAGCACGAGCAGCAGCACGTTGGCGATGAAGAGGCTCGCGAGCAGCGCCCAGACCAGCTCGGGCTCGGTGTCCATCAGCTGCGGCCCCGGCTGGATGCCGTAGCTCTGGATCGCCAGCAGCATGACGGCCGCGGTGGCCGTGGTCGGCAGGCCGATCGCGAGCAAGGGGACGAGGGTGCCGGCGGCCGAGGCGTTGTTGGCCGCCTCGGGTCCCGCGACCCCCTCGATCGCGCCCTTGCCGAACTCCTCGGGATGCTTCGTCAGGCGACGCTCGGTGATGTACGACAGGAAGGTCGGGACCTCGGCGCCGCCGGCCGGCAGGGCGCCGAATGGGAACCCGTACGCGGTCCCGCGCAGCCACGGCTTCCACGACCGGCCCCAGTCCGCGCGGCTCATCCACGGTTGGCCGACCGGGATGATCTCGAGCGGCCGGCGACGCAGGTGAGCCGCCACCCAGAGCGCCTCGCCGATCGCGAAGATCGCGACCGCGACGACCACGACGTCGATGCCGTCGGCCAGCTCGGGCCGGCCGAAGGTGAGTCGCGCCTGGCCGGTCTGCGAGCCGACCAGGGCGATGGTCAGGCCGAGGAACAGCGAGATGAACCCGCGCACCTTGGACGAGCCGAGGACCGCGGTGACCGTGAACAGCGCGAACAGCATGATCGCGAAGTAGGACGGCGCCCCCAGCTTCACCACGAGGTCGGCGATGTTCGGCATCAGCACCACCAGCAGTACCGAGCCGATCGTGCCGGCGACGAACGAGCCGATCGCGGCGGTGGCGAGCGCCTGGGCCGCTCGCCCGCCCTTCGCCATCTTGTTGCCCTCGAGGGCGGTGACGACGGACGAGGACTCGCCCGGGGTGTTGAGCAGGATCGACGTCGTCGAGCCGCCGTACATGCCGCCGTAGTAGATGCCGGCGAACATGATCAGCGCTCCGGCGGGATCCACGTTGTAGGTGATCGGCAGCAGCAGGGCCACCGTCATGGCGGGGCCGATGCCCGGCAGCACGCCGACGGCTGTTCCGAGCAGCACGCCGATCACGGCGTACATCAGGTTCTCCGGGGTCAGGGCGTTGGCGAAGCCCTCCATCAGCAGATCCATCAGAGCACTCCGTCCAGGATGCCCGCCGGGATCGGGATGCCCAGACCGACGTAGAAGCCGTACCAGCTGAGCAACGACATCGCGATGCCCACGCCGATGTCGAGCAGGAGCCGGCGGCTGCCCAGGATCCGGGCCGACGCCGCGAACAGGAAGGCGCCCATGATGGCCCAGCCGAGCCAGCCGATCAGCGCGATCACGATGACGATCACCGCGACCAGCTGCAGCAGCGTGGCCCAGTCCAGGCCGCCGCTGAGGTCGACGTCCTCACCCTCCTCGGGCTCGGCGACGTCACCGCGCCACGTCGCGACGGCGAGCAGGCCGCCCAGGACCACGAGGGCCCCGCCGATCGCGTACGAGAACGCGTAGGGCTGGACCGGTTGGTCGGCGAAGCCCGGATCGAGCCCGAGGCCGTCGACGAGCACGACGACCCCGACGAGGCCGACGAAGGCCGCCAGGCCGTACTGGGCGGTGTCCACCCGGCGCGGCGGTGCGGTGGCTGACGTGTTCATGCGAGTCCCAGCTCCTCGAGGGTCGAGGCGACGCGGTCGTTCTGCTCCTCCAGGAAGGTGCCGAACTCGTCGCCGGTGACGAAGTCGTCGGTCCAGCCGTTGCGCTCCAGCGCCTCTCGCCACTCGTCCGTGTCGTGCATGGCGGTCAGCAGCTCGATGTACTCGTCGCGGGTCTGGTCGGAGATGCCCGGCGGCGCGAGCACGCCGCGCCAGTTGATGAAGCTGAAGTCGACGCCCTCCTCCTTGAGCGTGGGGGCGTCGACGGTGTCGAGTCGCTCCTCGCCCGAGACCGCCAGGACGCGCAGGGAGCCGTCCTCGATCTGACCCTCGAACTCGCCCAGCCCCGACATGCCGACCTCGATCTTGGAGCCGAGCAGCGCCGTCGTGAGCGGTCCGCCGCCGTCGTACGTGATGTAGTTGACGTCCCTCGCGTCGATGCCGAGCTCCTGCGCGAGCTGCATCGGGAAGAGGTGGTCGGGCCCGCCGGGCGACGAGCCGCCGCCGATCGTCACGGCGCCCGGGTCCTTCTTCCAGGCGTCCACGAAGTCCTGCACCGTCTCGAAGGGCGAGTCCTTCGGGACGAGGATGCCCTCGGGCTCGGAGACCAGCTGGGCGATCGGGGTGGCCTTGTCGACCGTGGCGTCGGAGCCGTTCGTGAAGACCGAGCCGACGACGCCCAGGCCCATCGTCATCATCAGGTCCTCGGCGCCGCGCTCGTTCATGAGCCGCTGCATCGCGACCGTGCCGCCGGCGCCGATGACGTTCGTGACCTCGAAGCGCCCGGTGAGCTCGTTCTGCTCCAGCGCCCGCACCCCGGCGCGGCCGGTCAGGTCGTAGCCGCCGCCCGGACTGTTCGGGATCATCATGCGCAACCGCCGGTTGCCCGGGTCGTCGCCGTCCTCGCGCGTCACACCGCAGCCGGCCAGCATCGCCACCACCAGTGCCAGTGCCATGGCGATGCCGAGCGCCCGGCCGTGCCGGTCCGTCGTCTCCCACGTGGTCATCGGTCCTCCTCGTGCTCCATCCTGATCATGGGCGCACCTGTGGCGTGGGTCACGATTGCGGACGCAAAGGAGGTTCTGGTCATTGTGGTCAGACGCAGCGTGGCCAGACGGGGCGGAGCATCCGGGCGACGTCACCGCACGTTGGCGGGGCAGGTGCTGCTGCAGCAGCTGGCCGTCGTCGCGGCGGTGCTGATCGTCGTCGCGATCATTTCCTTCCGCCAGAGCACCGCTGCCTTCACCGAGGAGCGCGGGAGTGCCATGCGGTCCGTCGCGGAGTACCTGGCCGGCGGCGAGGTCGTGCGCTCGGCGATCGGAGACCCGGCGGCCACGCGGACCCTCGCTCCGTTCGTCGAGCGTGCCGTGGCGCTGTCGGGAGCGACCGACGTCCTGGTGACCGACGTCGACGGCGTCGTGATCGCCGCGGCCGAGCCGGCGGAGGTCGGCACGAGGATCGACCTCGGCGAGAGCCGCGTGCGCGAGGGCCGCGGCTGGAGCGGCGACCAGCTGCGCGACGGCCGACGGTACGTCACCGCGCACGCCCCCGTGATCGCCGACGACGGCACGCTCGTCGGCATCGCCGTCGCCGCGCAGGCGTACCCGTCCTGGTGGGACCGCGTGACCGACTCGGCGAGCGACCTCGCGCTGTACCTGGGGCTGGGCGCCCTGCTCGGCGGCCTCGGGACGTGGGCCGTGTCGCGCCTGCTGAAGCGACGCACCCGCGGGCTGGCGGGCGACGAGATCGCGACGCTCGCCGACCACCGCTACGCCCTGCTCCACAGCATCCGCGAGGGAGTCGTCGCGGTCGACAACGCCGGCACCGTCACGGTCATGAACGACGCGGCCCGTCGCCTCCTCGACGTCTCGGGCGACCCGGTGGGCCGCCCGATCGACACGCTCGGCCTGGACCCCGAGCTGACGGCGCTGGTCGCCGGCGACGCCGACGCCCGCGACGCGGTGGTGCTGACCGGCGACCGGGTGCTGGTGGTCAACCGGCGCGCCGCCTCCAGCCGCGGCATGGGCATCGGCAGCGTCACGACGATGCGCGACCGCACCGATCTGGTCGAGGTCGAGCAGCAGCTCAGCTCGAACCTGTCGATCAGCGACGCACTGCGCGCGCAGACCCACGAGTTCGCCAACCGGCTGCACACCATCTCCGGACTCGTCGAGCTCGGCGAGTACGACGAGCTCGCGAGCCTGCTGGGCACGCTCACGCGCGAGCGCGCCGTCCTCGACACGAACCTGCGCGAGGCGGTGCAGGACCCGGCCGTCGCCGCGCTCCTGGCAGCCAAGGCCAGCCAGGCGAGCGAGGCGGGACTGCGGCTGCGGATCGACGAGGCGTCCCGCCTCGGGACGCTCGGACCCGACCTGGCCGCCGACCTCACCACCGTGCTGGGCAACCTCGTCGACAACGCGATCGACGCCTGTCGCGCCGGGCACGGGCACCAGGTCGTCGTGCGGCTGACCGAGGAGGACGATGGCACGATCGACGTCGTGGTGAGCGACGACGGGCCCGGCGTGCCGAACCAGATCGCCGGGACGATCTTCTCGCGCGGGTTCTCGACGAAGCCCGAGGTCCTCGGTGGACGCGGCATCGGACTCCCGCTGGTCCGCCTCATCGCGACGCGCCGAGGCGGAGCGGCGACTCTCGACGAGGGCGGCCCCGGAGCGACCTTCCGTGTCCGGCTGCCGGGGAGCGGCACGTGATCAGCGTCCTCGTGGTCGACGACGACTTCATGGTGGCGCGGATCCACGAACGGTTCGTGCAGCGCACGGACGGCTTCGAGGTGGCCGGGACCGCCGGCACCGGCGCGGAGGCGCCCCGAGCTGTCGCTGACCTCTCCCCCGACCTGGTACTGCTCGACGTGCACCTGCCCGACATGGACGGCATCGAGGTCCTGCGCTCGCTGCGCGCGGCCGGGCACGGGGTGGGCGTCATCATGGTCACCGCCGAGCGCGACGCGGGCATCGTCCGTGCGGCCCTGCTCGGCGGCGCCCAGCAGTACCTGGTGAAGCCGTTCGAGTACCCCGAGCTGGCTGAGCGGCTGCGGGCGGTCGCCCGATCGCTGACGGCGCTGCGCACCGAGTCCGAGCCCGATCAGTCGGCGATCGACCGCGCGTTCGGTGGCGGGCGCGGCGGTGCCACGCCCCTGCCCAAGGGCCTGAGCGCCGAGACGGCGGCGTCACTGCTCACGGCGCTGGCCGGCGGCGGCGAGGTCTCGGCCGCGGAGGCGGCGGAGCGGGTGGGCCTGTCCCGCGTCACCGCCCGCCGCTACCTCGAGCACTTCGTCTCCACGGGCCGCGCGACGGTCCGGCTCCGCTACGGCACGGCCGGGCGCCCGGAGCGCCGCTACCTGCTGGACTGAGCCGTCGGCCACTCAGTGATAGCGTCGCCACACCCGACGTGACGCGCGTCACAGTGGAGCCCTGGAGGAGTACCCGTGTCCCGTTCCACCCCTCGCATTCCGGCCGCCCTCGCGGCGCTGGCCCTCGCCGCCGGCCTCGTCGCCGCCACCCCCGCCTCCGCCTCCGAGCGCGCCCGTTCGTCGGGCGGCACCGCTCCGGTGGCGACGGAGCGTTACGTCGCGCTCGGCGACTCGTTCGTCTCGGGTCCGGGCATCCCCCAGCAGCTCGACGGCTGCTACCGCAGCGACAAGAACTTCGTGCGCCTCGTCGCCGCCGACCTGAGGATCGCGTCGTTCACCGACGCGAGCTGCAGCGCCGCCCTCGCGACCCACTACTGGAACCCCCAGACCCTCGGCGGGTACACCAACCCGGCGCAGCTCGACGCCCTCGACCGCGACACCACGCTCGTCACGCTCGGCACGATGGGCGGCAACGACGTCGGCCTGGTCGGCCTGGCCAACACCTGCATCAGCCAGGGGTGCAGCACGCTCGACCCGACTCCGTTCCACGCGGCGATCGACGCGCTGGTCCCGGTGTACCGCCAGTCGATCGAGGACGTGCGCGAGCGGTCGCCGCGCGCCGACATCGTCGCCGTGGGCTACGGCACCTACGTCCCGCGCGAGCGCTGCGCGGCCCTGGGCAACGCCACCGAGGCCGACCTGGCCTTCCTGCAGGGGATGATCGACCGCCTCAGCGACACGATCGGACAGGTCGCACGGCAGGAGCGGATCTCGTTCGTCGACATGCGCACGATCGAGGGCTGGCAGGACCACTCGGCGTGCGCACCGCCCGAGGAGCAGTGGGTCCGCGGTCTCGCCACCTACAACGACGGCGCGCCGCTGCACCCCTCGACTGCTGGCATGGCGCAGATGGCGGCCATGGCCCTCGAGACCATCGAGCCCCTGGTCACCGCGCGACGCGCCGCCGAGCGCCGGGTCGCCGCCGCAGCCCGCACCGTGCGCCTGCGCGCCGTCTGCCACGGCCCGAAGCGCAACCCGCGCGTCACCCTTCGCGTCACGGGCGGACGGGGACTCGTGGCCGGTGCGCACTTCCGCATCGGTCGCACGTCCGTCGGCAGCGACGTACGGGCGCCGTACGCCGTCACCCGCACCGTGAAGTCGCTGCGCGGGGCCCGCGGCAGGATCAGCGCCAAGGTGGTGCTGCGCCACGGCAAGGTCGTCCGTGCCACCTCGGTGACGGCGAAGCAGCCGCGCTGCCTGCGCTGACCCGCTGAGCCCTCAGGGCCGCCGCTCCCCCGGGGCGGCGGCCCTGTCGCGTGCCTGGACCGGCTGTTGGCGAATTCGGCCCAGTCACAGCCGTCACACGGGTATCCTCAAGTCACAGGCTGCGCGACGCGAGAGGACCGACCGTGACCCTCCCCCGACGCCGTGCCGTGGGCATCGCTCTCGCGACGGCCCTGGCCACGAGCCTGCTCACCACCCACGCCCCCGCGCGCGCGTCCGAGGCGGGCGTCACGCGGGTGTGGGACCGCGGCACGAGCGGAGAGCACTTCGTCGCCCTGGGCGACTCGTTCACCGCCGGACCCGGCATCGGCCCCGTGCGGAACGTCGGCTGCGGACGCAGCGAGCGGAACCTCGCCACCCTCGTCGCCACCGCCCTCGAGGTCGCCACGTTCACCGACGCCAGCTGCAGTGCGGCGAGGACGACGCACTACTGGGAGCCCCAACAGGCCAACGCGACCCTGAACCCGGCGCAGCTCGAGGCCCTGGCACCGGACACGACGCTCGTGACGATCGGCCCGATGGGCGGCAACGACGTGGACCTGCCGGGGCTGGCCTGGCGCTGCCTCACCGACGGGTGCAGCAGCGAGCCGATCGCGCCCGTGAACGCTCAGATCGACGCTCTCCGTCCCGTGTACCGGGCCGTGGTGGCGGACGTGCGCCGGCGCGCTCCCCGCGCCCGGATCGTGGCCGTCGGCTACGGGGTCATGGTGCCCGAGCGGGCGTGTGAGCAGCTGGGGAACGCCTCGGTCGCCGACCTCGCCCGCCTCCAGGGCGTGGCCGACCGCGTGAGTGACACCATCGCGGCGGTCGCCGCGGACGAGGGGCTCACCTTCGTCGACCTGCGCGCGATCGACGGCTGGGACGACCACTCCGCGTGCGCCCCGCCCGCGGACCAGTGGATCCGCGGCCTCGAGGCCCTCGAGGACGGCGGGGCGCCCGTGCACCCCTCGGCGCTCGGGATGACGCAGATGGCGGCGAAGGTCCTGGCGACGATCCGTCCGGAGGCCGTCGACGAGAGGCCCGACCCCGGCACCTCGCCCGTACCGAAGCCCATCCCGCCGAGGTCAGGGCCCGTGCAGCCCGTCACCTCCGCACAACGCGTCGGCGCTGCCGTCCCGACGCTGCGACTGCGAGCCGTCTGCACCGGCTCGGGCGCGCGGAAGCAGCTGACCGCTCGGGTGAGCGGCGGGCACGGACTCGTCACCCGCACGAGCCTGCGGGTGGGCCGCCGCTGGGTCGCGACCGATCGCCGTGCGCCGTTCTCCGTGGCCCGGAAGGTGACGTTCCTGAAGAGGAAGCAGGCCCGCGGCACGGTCCGCGCGACGGTCACGGTCCGACACGGCCGCGCGGTCCGTACCGTCGCCCTGACCTCGAAGCGTCCGGGCTGCCTGCGCTGACCCCTAGGCTTCGTGCCATGCCTGAGATCGCCGAGCCCGTCGACCTCGCGGTCGGCCGCCGGCTGAACCCCGAGGCGGTCGGCTGGAGCCGCCGCGCGCTGCACCGCACGGACCTCCCCCGCACCGGCCGCGTGAAGCGCTGGGAGTACTGGGGCATCATGACGCGCCGCTTCGTCCTCGGTCTCACGATCGCCGACCTCGACTACGCGAACCTGACGCAGATCTACGCGTACGACCGCATGCGCCACCACGAGGTCAGCCTCGACACGACCGGGCTCGGACCCCTGCGGCCCGGCCTGCCGGACGGGCTGCCCCCGATCACCGCCACCAGCGGTCCGCTGACCTTCTCCGACCACGGCCGGGGCACCCGCATCCGCGTCGAGCACGAGCGGGTCAAGGTGGCCCTGGAGGCCGTGGGCGGCGACGACGGCCTCGGCGTCGTCGTGCCGTGGAGCCCGCGACGCTTCCAGTACACGCTGAAGGAGCTGGCCCGCCCCCTCAGCGGCACGATCGAGGTCGACGGCGAGCGCGAGGCCGTCGTCGCCGGATGGGGTGTCCTCGATCGCGGCCGCGGGGTGTGGCCCTACCGGATGACGTGGAACTGGGGCGCCGGCAGCGGCGACGTGGCGGGACGACGGCTCGGGCTGCAGGTGGGCGGCAAATGGACCGACGGCACCGGCCAGACCGAGAACGGCCTGTTCGTCGACGGGCGCCTGCACCACTGGGATGACGACCTCGCGTGGGAGTACGACCTCGAGGACCCCACGTCGACCTGGACCGTCACCGGACCCGACGTCGAGGCCGTCCTCACGCCCTTCCACCGCCGCGTCGCGTCGACCAACGCGGGCGTCATCGCCTCGCGCACGCACCAGGCGTTCGGCCGCTGGTCGGGCTGGGCCCGCGGCGGGCGGGGCATCGAGTACCGGCTGGATGGCCTGCTCGGCTGGGCCGAGCAGGCGCACAACCGCTGGTGAGCCTCAGAGCCGGGCGCGCAGCTCGGCCAGCTGCTCGGTGACCCGCGACTGCGCCGTGCCGCCGCGACCGTCGCGCGAGGCGATCGAGCCCGCGACGGTGAGCACCTCGCGCACTCCCCCGGGCCCGGAGGCGCCGGACAGGTGCGGCGAGAGCTCGGCGAAGTCGTCGTCGGTGAGGTCCCACAGCTCGATGCCGCGCTCCTCGCACACCCGCACGCAGGCGCCCGAGAGCTCGTGGGCGACCCGGAACGGCACGCCCTCGCGGACGAGCCACTCGGCGATGTCGGTGGCCAGCGCGAACCCCTGCGGGGCCAGGTCGGCCATCCGCGCGGTGTTGAACTCCAGCGTGGCGACCATTCCCGTGAACGCCGGCAGCAGGACCTCGAGCGTGTCGATCGAGTCGAAGACCGGCTCCTTGTCCTCCTGCAGGTCGCGGTTGTACGCCAGCGGCAGCGCCTTGAGCGTGGCCAGCAGGCCGGACACGTTGCCGATCAGGCGACCGGCCTTGCCGCGCGCCAGCTCGGCGATGTCGGGGTTCTTCTTCTGCGGCATGATGCTCGACCCGGTGGAGTACCCGTCGTGCAGCGTGACGAAGTCGAACTCCTTGGTGTTCCAGATGATGATCTCCTCGGCGAGCCGCGAGACGTCGACACCGATCTGGGCGGCGACGAACGCGAACTCCGAGACGAAGTCGCGCGACGAGGTGCCGTCGATCGAGTTGGCGGCCGAGCCGGTGAAGCCGAGGTCGGACGCGACGGCCTCGGGGTCGAGGCCCAGCGACGATCCGGCCAGGGCACCCGAGCCGTAGGGCGACTCGGCGCCCACGCGGGCGTCCCACTCGCGCAGGCGGTCGAGGTCGCGCACGAGCGGCCAGGCGTGGGCCAGCAGGTGGTGCGAGAGCAGCACGGGCTGGGCGTGCTGCAGGTGCGTGCGGCCGGGCATCGGGGCCCCGAGGTGCCGCTCGGCCTGGCCCGCGATCGCCTCGACGAGCTCGCGCAGGAGCCGCGCCACCTGCCGGGCGTGGTCGCGCAGGTAGGCGCGGAAGAGCGTGGCGACCTGGTCGTTGCGTGACCGGCCGGCGCGCAGGCGGCCACCGAGGTCGGCGCCGAGGCGCTCCATCAGGCCGCGCTCGAGCGCGGAGTGGACGTCCTCGTCGCCGGGCTCCGGACGGAAGGCACCGGACCGCACGTCGCCGTCGAGGGCGGCGATGCCGTCCATCATGGCGGCGTGGTCGTCGTCGGTGAGCAGGCCGGCCGCGTGCAGCACCCGGGCGTGGGCCCGCGAGCCGGCCAGGTCGTACGGGGCCAGCCGCCAGTCGAAGTGGGTCGAGCGCGAGAGCTCGGTCAGCTCCGGCGACGGTCCGGACGCGAACCGTCCGCCCCACAGCCGCGAGTCGGCGGGCTCGACGTCGCCGGAGGCGGGCACGGCGGGCGTCAGGTCGTCAGAGTCAGTCATCGGTGGGCACCTTACGGGCGAGGGAGGTGAGGTGGGCGGCGAGGGCCTCGCCACCGGACGGGTCGCGGGCGATCAGCATGACGGTGTCGTCGCCGGCGATCGTGCCGAGCGTCTCGGTCATCTGCACGTGGTCGATCGCGGAAGCCAGGAACTGGGCGGCGCCGGGTGGGGTGCGCAGCACGACGAGGTTCGCGGACGACTGCGCCGAGACGAGCAGCTCGCGCAGCAGTCGCTGGAGGCGGGTCTGGGCGGCCGACGAGTCGGACGCGGCGCGGGCACTGCGGTCGCCGCCCTCACCGGGGACGGCGTAGACGAGCGTGCCGTTGCCCTGCCGCACGCGCACGGCGTCCAGCTCGTCGAGGTCGCGCGAGACGGTGGAGGCGGTGGCCGTCACGCCGCGCTCGCGCAGCAGGTCGACGAGCTCACCCTGCGAGTGCACGTCGTACGAGCCCAGCAGCTCGACGATCAGCTGCTGGCGGGCCGTCTTCGTCGCCGGGATCACGGGCGGGCCCCGCTCGTGGTCATGCCCGCTCCAGCAGCCAGGTCAGGATCGCCTTCTGGGCGTGGACGCGGTTCTCGGCCTCGTCCCACACGACCGACTGCGGTCCGTCGATCACGTCGGCGGCGATCTCGAGCCCGCGGTACGCCGGCAGGCAGTGCAGCACGATGGCGTTGGACGCGGCGTGCGCGAGCAGCTCGGACGTCACGGAGTAGTCGCCGAACAGGGCGACCCGCTCGGCCTTCTCGTCCTCCTGGCCCATCGAGACCCACGTGTCGGTGATGACGACGTCGGCGCCCTCGACCGCAGCGACGGGATCCTTCGTGATCGTCACCGAGCCGCCCGTCGTCGCGGCGACCCGCTCGGCGTCGGCCACGATCGCCGCGTCGGGCTGGAAGCCCTCGGGAGCGCCCACGCGCACGTGCATCCCGGCGGTGGCGCCGCCGAGCACGTACGAGTGGCCCATGTTGTTGGCACCGTCGCCGACGTAGGCGACCGTCAGCCCGGCGAGGGCGCCCTTGTGCTCGATCACGGTGAGCCAGTCGGCCAGGATCTGGCACGGGTGGAAGTCGTCGGACAGCGCGTTGACGACCGGCACGCCGGCGTACTGCGCCATCTGCTCGAGGCCGTCCTGGGCGTAGGTGCGCCAGACCACGGCACTGGCCATCCGGCCGAACACGCGCGCGGTGTCGGCGATCGGCTCGCCGCGCCCCACCTGTGTGACGCCGGTGTCCATCACGACCGGGTTGCCGCCCAGGTCGGCGACGCCGACGGCGAAGGACACCCGGGTGCGGGTGGAGGACTTGTCGAAGAGCACGACGACCGACTGCGGACCGGCCAGCGGCCGGCGCGAGTACGGCTCCGCCTTGAGCTCGGCGGCGAGCGCCAGGACCTCGGCCTGCTCGGCCGGGCTCAGGTCGTCGTCGCGCAGGAAGTGCCGCACCGTCATGACGCCACCCCCGAGAAAAGTGCAGTATGCGTGGGCGACGTCATGCCCATGCCCGTGTTCACTCGCTGGCGCTCGCTCATGACAGCACCTCGTCGATCACGGCGCTCAGGGTCCGGACCGCGTCGGCGGCCTCGTCCTCGGTCAGGACGAGGGGTGGCGCGAGCCGCA
Organism: Aeromicrobium flavum; assembly: GCF_007992115.1. Lineage (GTDB taxonomy): Bacteria > Actinomycetota > Actinomycetes > Propionibacteriales > Nocardioidaceae > Aeromicrobium > Aeromicrobium flavum. The sequence continues at coordinate 20,785 of NZ_BJZQ01000021.1, read as the reverse complement.
GCCGGTCGGGCGTCGGGGCGTTGACGATGAGGCCGGCGTCGAGCGCGGCGCGCTGCACGTCGGCCGACCGCGGCTCGCTCAGCACGATGCCCCGGAGGAGACCCCGGCCGGTGACCGACTCGACGCGCGCATTGGCGCCGAGGCCGGCGGCGAGCTGGTCGCCGCGGCTGCGCGTGGCGGTCAGGAGGTCGTCCTTCTCGATCGTCGAGATCACGGCGAGGCCCGCCGCGGTGGCGACCGGGTTGCCGCCGAACGTCGTGCCGTGGTTGCCGGGGCCCAGCAGCGTGGCGGCCTCGCCGAGCGCGACGAGCGCGCCGATCGGGATGCCGCCGCCGAGGCCCTTGGCGAGCGTCACGAGGTCGGGCCGGACGCCCGAGGGCGAGTGCCCGAACCAGTCGCCCGTGCGGCCGATGCCGGTCTGGACCTCGTCGAGCCACAGCAGGGCGCCGTGCTTGGTGGTGATGCGACGGGCCGCGGCGAGGTAGTCGTCCGGCGGCACGAGGACGCCGGCCTCGCCCTGGATCGGCTCGAGGATGACCGCGGCCACGGTCTCGTCGACCGCCGCGGCGAGAGCGTCGGCGTCACCGAAGGGCACCCACCGCACGTCGCCGGGCAGCGGCTCGAACGGCTCGCGGTACGCGGCCTTCGACGTCAGCGCGAGCGCGCCCATCGACCGGCCGTGGAACGAGCCCTCGGCCGCGACGATCGTGGTGCGCCCGGTGCGCCGGGTGGCCTTGAACGCGGCCTCGTTGGCCTCGGTGCCGGAGTTGGCGAAGAACACGCGCCCCCCGGCCTCGCCCGCGTCGAGCAGCTCCAGCAGCCTCTCGGCCAGCTCGATCTGCGGCGCCGACGCAAAGAAGTTGCTGATGTGCCCGAGGGTCTGCAGCTGGGTGGTGACCGCCTCGAGGATCGCCGGGTGCCCGTGGCCGAGCGCGTTGACGGCGATGCCCGCCAGCAGGTCGAGGTACCGGTTGCCGTCGGCGTCCCACACGTGCGAGCCCTCGCCGCGGACGAGGATCCGCTGCGGGTCGCCGAACGTGTTCATGACCGCGCCGCGGTACCGCTCGGTCCACTGCGGTCCGCCCGGACGGGGCTCGCGCCCGTGGATGACGACTCCTTCGGGAAGATTCACGACGTCTCCTTCGCGCTGGTCGTGTAGAGGGCCGACCGGATCTTGGTCTGGGCGCCGTCGAGCACCTGGGTGCCGACGCCCTCGTCGGTGAAGATCTCCAGCAGCACGGCGTGCTCCTCGCGCCCGTCGACCACCGTGGCGCGCTTGACGCCGCCGCGGACGGCCTTCAGGCACGCGGTCATCTTGGGGATCATGCCGCTGGCCAGCGACGGCAGGATCGCCTCGAGCGACTCGGGGCTGATCTCGCCGATGACGTCCGAGCTGGTCGGCCAGTCGGCGTACAGGCCCTCGACGTCGGTGAGCACCAGCAGCTTCTCGGCGCCGAGCGCCACCGCGAGCGCGGACGCCGCGGTGTCGGCGTTGACGTTGAGGACCTGGCCGTCGGCGTCCGGCGCGATCGTCGAGACGACGGGGATCCGCCCGGCGTCGATCAGGTCGACGACGGCCTCGGGGCGGACGCCCACGACCTCGCCGACCAGCCCGACGTCGACCGGCTCGCCGTCGACGATCGGCTGCGTGCGCTCGGCACGGAACAGGCCGCCGTCCTCACCCGAGAGGCCGACCGCCAGGTCGCCGTGCGTGTTCAGCAGGCCGACCAGCTCAGGACCGACCTGGCCCTTGAGCACCATCCGGACGACCTCCATCGCCTCGGGGGTGGTGACGCGCAGGCCGCCGCGGAACTCCGACTCGATCTGCAGCCGCTCGAGCATCGCGCTGATCTGCGGACCTCCGCCGTGCACGACGACCGGCTTGAAGCCGGCCAGCCGCAGGAACACGATGTCCTCGGCGAAGGCGCGCTTGAGCCGCTCGTCGGTCATGGCGTTGCCGCCGTACTTCACCACGACGACCTTGCCGTGGTACGCCTTCAGCCACGGCAGCGCGTGCGCCAGCGTCGCGGCCTTGTTCGTCGCGGCGGCCCAGGCCTCGGGCTCCCACTGCTTCAGTTCGTTGTCGCTCATCGCTGGTCCTCAGCTGGAGTAGGCGGAGTTCTCGTAGACGTAGGCCTGCGTCAGGTCGTTCGTCCAGATCGTCGCGGACGCGTCGCCGGCCTTGAGGTCGATCGTGACCGTGACCGACCGGGGCTCGAGGTCGACCAGGTCGATCGACTCACCGACGCCCGACTGACGGCACACCCAGACGTCGTTGATCGCCACGTCGAGGTCGAGCGGGTCGAACGCGGCGCTCGTCGTGCCCGCCGAGGCCAGGATGCGGCCCCAGTTCGGGTCCTTGCCGAAGATCGCGCACTTGAACAGGTTGCTGCGGGCGACCGACCGGCCGACCTCCAGCGCGTCGGCCTCGCTCGCGGCGTTGACGGTCGTGATCGCGATCTCGTGGTCGGCGCCCTCGGCGTCGGCCAGCAGCTGCATCGCCAGGTCGCGGCACACCGTCGTGAGCGCCTCGGTGAACGCGGCGACGTCGGGCGCGACCCCGGACGCACCGGACGCCATCAGCAGCACCGTGTCGTTCGTGGACTGGCAGCCGTCGGAGTCGAGCCGGTCGAAGGTCGCGGCGGACGCCGACCGCAGCGCCGTGTCGAGCGTGGCGGAGTCGAGGTCGGCGTCGGTCGTGATGACGACGAGCATCGTGGCCAGCGCCGGCGCGAGCATGCCCGCGCCCTTGGCCATGCCGCCGATCACCCAGCCGTCGCCCTGCACGACGGACTGCTTGCTGACCGTGTCGGTGGTCATGATCGCCGTGGCCGCGTCCGACCCGCCCTCGGGCGAGAGCGCCGCGACGGCGGCATCGACGCCGGCCAGCACCTTCGGCTCGTCCAGCAGCCGGCCGATGAGACCCGTGGAGCAGACCTGGACGTCGATCGCGCCCAGGCCGAGCTGCTCGGCGACGCGCTCGGCGGTGCGGTGGGTGGCGGCGAAGCCCTCGGGGCCGGTGTAGCAGTTGGCGCCGCCGGAGTTGAGCACGATCGCGCGGGCGGTGCCGCCCCGGATCGCCTGCTCGCTCCACAGCACCGGGTGGGCCTTGCAGCGGTTCGAGGTGAAGACGGCCGCGGCGGCGGCCGACGGCCCGTCGTTGACGACGAGCGAGATGTCGGGCTTGCCCGAGTCCTTCAGGCCGGCGGTGACGCCCGCGGCCCGGAAGCCCTGCGAAGCTGTGACGCTCATGGTGCGACTCCGATCGTGGTGAGTCCGGTGGTCTCGGGAAGTCCGAGCGCGAGGTTCATCGACTGGATCGCGCCGCCGGCAGTGCCTTTGACGAGGTTGTCGATGGCGGTGACGGTGACGAGGCGACCGACGCGCTCGTCGACCGCGACCTGCACGAGCGCGGTGTTGGCGCCCAGGGTGGCCGCCGTCGTGGGCCACTGGCCCTCGGGCAGCAGGTGCACGAACGGCTCCTCGCCGTAGGCCTCCTCGTAGGCGGCGCGGACGGACGCCGCGCCGGCCCCGGCGGCCAGCTTCGCCGTCGCGGTCGCCAGGATCCCCCGGGCCATCGGCACGAGCGTCGGCGTGAACGAGATGGTCACCTCGTCGGCGCCGGCGCGCGTCAGGTTCTGGGCAATCTCGGGGATGTGCCGGTGGCTGCCGCCGACGCCGTAGGGCGACGCGGAGCCGAGGCCCTCGGACGCGAGCAGGTGCGGCTTGAGCGCCTTGCCCGCGCCGGAGAACCCGTTGGCCAGCACGGCCACGAGGTCGGTCGGCTCGACGAGCCCTGCCGCGACGGCCGGCTGCAGGCCCAGCGTCACCGCGGTGACGTTGCAGCCGGGCACGGCCACCCGCCGCGCGCCGGGCAGGGCGTCGCGCTGCCGCGCGCCCGGGCCGGTGATGAGCTCGGGCATCCCGTACGGCCAGGTGCCCGCGTGCTCGCCGCCGTAGTAGGCGGCCCAGTCGTCGGAGCTCTCGAGCCGGTGGTCGGCCCCGCAGTCGATGACGAGCACGTCGTCGGGCAGCTGCGCCGCGACCGCGCCCGAGTGCCCGTGCGGCAGCGCCAGGAACACGACGTCGTGACCCGCGAGGTTCTCGGGGGTCGTCTCGGCGACCACGCGGTCGGCCAGCGGCAGCAGGTGCGGCTGGTGCTGGCCGAAGCGCGAGCCCGCGCTGGAGCCGGCGGTGAGCGCGCCGATCTCGGCGTCGGGGTGCTGCAGCAACAGCCGCAGCACCTCGCCGCCGGCGTACCCCGTGGCCCCGGTGACGGCAACCTTGATCATGGCGATCAGTCCGTCCCGAACTCCATCGCGGCGGCCTCGAGCGCGCCCTCAGCCAATGCCGCAGCCTCGTCGCCCTCGATCGAGGGGTTCGCCTCGATCCGCATGGCGCCGCCGGCCGGCAGCTCACCGAAGAGCGTGCCGTTTTCGACGAGCACCTGGCCCTGGTCGAGCGGCTGCGAGGCGTACATCTCGAGCTTGGCGCGCGAGTCGGCGATGTCGAGGTTGCGCATCGTCAGCTGGCCGATCCGGTCGACCGGGCCGAAGGCGGCGTTCTCGGTGCGCTCCATCGAGAGCTTGTCGGGGTGGTACGAGAAGTTCTGGCCCTGGGTGTCGAGGATCGAGTAGTCCTCGCCCCGCCGCAGCCGCAGCGTCACGTCGCCGCTGACGAGCGAGGCGATCCAGCGCTGGATCGACTCGCGCAGCATCATCGCCTGCGGGTCGAGCCACCGGCCCTCGTACATGAGCCGGCCGAGCCGCCGCCCGTGGGCGTGGTGGTTCGCGATCGTGTCCTCGTTGTGCACCGCGTTGAGCAGCCGCTCGTAGGCGATCCACAGCAGGGCCATGCCCGGGGCCTCGTAGATGCCCCGGCTCTTCGCCTCGATGATCCGGTTCTCGATCTGGTCGGACATGCCCAGGCCGTGCCGGCCGCCGATCGCGTTGGCCTCGTGCACGAGGGCCACCGGGTCGTCGAACCGGGTGCCGTTGATCGCGACGGGGTAGCCCTCCTCGAACGTGATCGTGACGTCCTCGGTGGCGATCTCGACCGCGGGGTCCCAGAACTTCACGCCCATGATCGGGTCGACCGTCTCGAGCGAGACGTCGAGGTGCTCCAGGGTCTTGGCCTCGTGGGTGGCGCCCCAGATGTTGGCGTCGGTGGAGTAGGCCTTCTCCTGGCTGTCCCGGTAGGGCAGCCCATGGTCGGTGAGCCACTGGCTCATCTCGGTGCGGCCGCCCAACTCGTGGACGAAGTCGGCGTCGAGCCAGGGCTTGTAGATGCGCAGCTCGGGGTTGGCCAGCAGGCCGTAGCGGTAGAACCGCTCGATGTCGTTGCCCTTGAAGGTCGACCCGTCGCCCCAGATGTTGACGCCGTCCTCCTTCATGGCGCGCACGAGCAGCGTGCCGGTGACGGCGCGGCCGAGCGGCGTGGTGTTGAAGTAGGTGCGTCCCGCCGACCGGATGTGGAAGGCGCCGCAGGCGAGCGCGGCCAGACCCTCGTCGACGAGCGGGCGCTTGCAGTCGATCGACCGCGCCAGCTCGGCGCCGTACTCCATCGCGCGGCCGGGGACGCCGGAGATGTCCGGCTCGTCGTACTGACCGAGATCGGCCGTGTAGGTGCAGGGGACGGCGCCCTTGTCGCGCATCCACGCGACGGCGACGGAGGTGTCGAGACCGCCGGAGAACGCGATGCCGACGCGCTCGCCGACGGGGAGACTGGTGAGGACCTTGGACATGTGGAACATTCTTGCACACCGCTGCAAGTGTTTGCAGCCGGGGGTCCGGACGCGCTGCCCTAGTATCCCCCGCATGACCCGTCTCGTGCTGCGCCTCGTGACCGCGATCATCCTGGTGGGGCTGCTCGTCGTCCCGGCGCTCGCGACGATGGTGGACGACACCACCACCGGCGTCGCCGATCCGGTGACGATCACGTCCTACCGCGCCGCGTACGACGTCGACGAGGACGGCACGCTGCGGGCCACCGAGACGATCACGGCCGACTTCCCGTGGGGCCGGCACGGCATCTTCCGCTACTGGGACCTGGCCGACCGCGCCGACCACACCGTCCGGTACCGCCCGAAGGACGTCAGCATCCGGCTCGACGGCGACTCGGTGCCCGTCGAGCGGCTGTGGGAGCAGGGGCGGCGCTTCCGCATGGCGAAGATCGGCAGCGCCAGCGACTACCTCTCCCCCGGTCCGCACACCTACACGATCAGCTACCGCATCGACGGCGTCCTCGCGCCGAACCCCGAGCGGGTGGCGGACGCCAACGCCAGCTGGACCGGCGGCGACAGCGACCGCTCGGAGTTCGTGTGGCAGGTCGTCGCCGCGGGCTGGAGCATGCCCATCCGCTCCGCCGACATCACCATCGACCTGCCGGAGACCACCGACCGACTCGAGTGCTCGATCGGCGACGGCCGGTCCTGCACCGTCGCGGGAGCCGGCACCCCGTCGCTGCGCATCACCGCCGCCGACCTCCCTCCGAACACCTCGGTCCTCGTGCGCGCCGCGATGGACTCCCCCGCCCCGGAGCGCGCCCACGTGCCGTGGTCGATCGGCTGGGACCGGCTGTTCGGCACGTCGCTCGCCCCGTTCGTCGTGGCGCTGCTGCTCGCGGCCGTCGCCTTCGGGATCGGCTACCTCCTCGACCGCTGGTCCCGCGAGCGCCGGCCCGGACTGCCCGTGCTCTTCGAGCCGCCGGAGGGCCTGGGCCCGGTGCAGGCCGCGTACATCGTCGACGAGCGCGTCCCGCGCCGCGCCCTCACCGCGACGCTGCTGCACCTGGCCGAGCAGGGACACGTCACCCTCCGCGAGAGCGGCAGCGGCTGGAACGTCAAGAGCACGATGACCAACGAGGCGTGGGACACGCTCGATCCGGTCGCGCGTCACGTCGTCTCGGGCCTCGGACTGCGCGGCACGAACGGGTCGCTCTTCGCGGCGAACGGCTCGGCCGCCTCGGGCAAGAAGCTGTCCCAGGTGAAGGCGGCCATCCCCGGGGTGACGAAGGCGTGGGCCGAGACGACCGGCGCCGTGGTCCCCGCTCGCCGTGAGTGGACCTGGCGCGTGCTGTTCGGCCTCGCCGTGCTCGTGGTGTTCGCCGGGACGGTCGTCGGCCTGACCGGCCTGTACCTGATCCCGTTCGCCGCCTTCGCGGTCGGCGTCGTCGGCGTGCTCATGCCGGGCGCCGGCACGCGGCGCACGGCCGCGGGTCGCGAGCTGTGGTCGCGCGCCGGCGGGTTCGAGCGCTTCCTCGGCACCGACGCCTCGCAGGACCGCTTCGACTTCAGCGGTCGCGAGCAGCTCTACACGGCCTACATCCCCTACGCGGTCGCCTTCGGCGTCGCCGACCGCTGGGCCCGCAAGTACGAGGTCGCCACGGGACAGGCGGCGCCGAGCCCGCTCTGGTACCCGGTCGCCGTGCACACCGGGGCGCCGGGTGGCTTCGGCGGCGGCGGTGACGCCTTCGACAGCTTCGAGCGCGCCGTCTCGAGCTCGATCAGCGCCTACAGCGCCACCCAAGCGTCGTCCTCCTCCGGAGGGGGCGGCGGCGGAGGTGGCGGCGGCGGGTTCAGCGGCGGCGGTGGTGGCGGCGGAGGCGGCGGGTCGTGGTGACGCGCGCCACCGGCACCCGCCCCTCGCGCGCCAGTAGAGTTCCGACCACCCCACGACCCCGGAGGTTCCCGTGCTGATCTGGATCATCGTCGCGATCGTCGTCGCCCTCGTGCTGTTCGGCGTCGTCGCGTTCAACCGCCTCCGCACCGCCGACATCGGCGCCCAGGAGGCGCTCGGCGGCATCGACGTCCAGCTGACCCGCCGCGCCGACCTCATCCCCAACCTGGTCACCACGGTCAAGGGCTACGCCGAGCACGAGCGCGGGGTGTTCGAGGAGGTCACCGCCGCTCGCACCGGCGTCACCCAGGCCGCCGGCTCCGGCTCGGTCGAGCAGCGCGCCGCCGCCGAGGGTCGGCTCGACCGGGCCCTCGTCGACGTCATGGCCGTGGCCGAGGCGTACCCCGACCTCAAGGCCTCGGCGAACTTCCAGCAGCTGCAGTCCGAGCTGAGCGACACCGAGGACAAGCTCTCGTTCGCGCGCCAGTACTACAACGACGCGGTGCGCCGACTCAACGAGCTGGTCCGCACCATCCCGTGGCTGTTCTTCACCGGCGTCGCCGGCGTGAAGGAGCGCCCGTTCTACGACGCGCCCGCCGGCCAGGACGTCCCGCCGACCGTGCAGTTCTGAGGCGGTGAGTGTGGTCCCACCGGAACCGCCGTGGTGGGACTCAGCTCACCGCCGTCGACGCCCGTGCGGGTCGGGGAGGTCCCGCGGCCCAGTTCGACACGCCGGCTGGCATCGTGATCAAGACGGGGTCGAAGGTCCGCGAGTCAGGACCGTCGGCGGTTCGAAGTGCCCCGAGTCGTCGACCCGGGGCACTCGTGCGTGTGAGTCAGAGGGCGCGCGTCATCCAGCCGTGGCGGTCCTCGGCGCGGCCGTACTGGATGTCGACCAGGGCCGCGCGGATGTCGGCGGTGACCTTGCCCGACTCGCCCTCGGCGCTGACGACCTCGCCGCCGTCCCACTTGAGTTTGCCGACCGGGGTGACGACCGCGGCCGTGCCGCAGGCGAAGACCTCGGTGATCGTGCCGTCGGCGACCCCGTCGCGCCAGTCGTCGATCGAGACCCGGCGCTCGATGACCTCGTGACCGAGGTCCTTCGCGATGGCCAGGATCGAGTCGCGCGTGACGCCCTCGAGGATCGAGCCGCTCAGCTCGGGCGTGACGATCGAGCCGTCGGCCTGGACGAAGTAGAGGTTCATGCCGCCGAGCTCCTCGACCCACCGGTGCTCGACGGAGTCGAGGAAGGCCACCTGCGCGCAGCCGTGGGCCGAGGCCTCCTGCTGCGGGAGCAGGCTGGCGGCGTAGTTGCCGCCGCACTTGGCCGCGCCCGTGCCACCGGCACCCGCGCGGCTGTACTCGCTGGAGAGCCAGATGTCGACGGGCTTGACGCCCTCGGCGAAGTAGGCGCCGGCCGGCGAGGCGATCACCGAGTAGGTGACGTGCTGGCTGGGCCGGACGCCGAGGAAGACCTCCGAGGCGAACATGAACGGGCGCAGGTAGAGGCTGCGCTCCTCGCCCGTGGGCACCCACTCGCGATCGGCCTCGATGAGCGCCTTGACCGAGCCGATGAACCACTCGACCGGCAGCTCCGGCAGCGCGAGGCGGTGCGCCGAGCGCTGCATGCGGGCGGCATTCGCCTCGGGACGGAACAGCCACACCGAGCCGTCGGCGTGGGTGTAGGCCTTGAGGCCCTCGAAGATCTCCTGCGCGTAGTGCAGGACCGCCGTGGCCGGGTCGAGGGACAGCGGGCCGTACGGGACGACGCGGGCGTCGTGCCAGTCCTGCTCGGGCGTCCACTCGGCCAGGAACATGTGGTCGGTGAAGTAGTTGCCGAAGCCGGGGTCGGTCAGGATCCCGGCACGGTCGGCGGCGCTGCGCGCGTTCGGATTGGCTTCGATCCTCGGTGAGAACGCGGGGGTGGTCATGCCGGACACGATAGTCCTTTCGAGATGGATGGAGGTGGGGTCGTCAGGCGACCGGTACCTCCGCGGCCACCCGCTCGGCGATGGCCTCCCCCACCTCCTGCGTCGACCGCGGCTGACCCTGACGGGCAGCGATGTCGGCCTCGACGGCCGCGGTGATGCGCTGGGCCTCGGCGGCGTGGCCGAGGTGCTCCAGCAGCAGGCCCGCCGAGAGGATCGCGGCGGTGGGATCGGCCTTCGACTGACCCGCGATGTCGGGCGCCGAGCCATGGACCGGCTCGAACATGCTGGGCGACGAGCGATCGGGGTTGACGTTGCCGCTCGCGGCCAGGCCGATGCCACCGGTGATGGCGGCGGCGAGATCGGTGAGGATGTCGCCGAACAGGTTGTCGGTGACGATGACGTCGAACCGGCTCGGGTCGGTGGCCAGGAAGATCGTGGCGGCGTCGACGTGCAGGTAGTCGACGGTGACGTCGGGGAACTCCGCGCCGACGGCCTCGACCGTGCGGCTCCAGAGGTGACCGGCGTGCACGAGCACGTTGTTCTTGTGCACGAGCGTCAGCTTGCGGCGCGGCCGGGCCTGGGCCCGGGCGAACGCGTCACGGACGACCCGCTCGACGCCGAAGGCGGTGTTGAGGCTGACCTCGGTGGCGACCTCGTGCGGCGTGCCCACGCGGATCGCGCCGCCGTTGCCGACGTACGGTCCCTCGGTGCCCTCGCGGACGACCACGAAGTCGATCTCGCCCGGGTCAGCCAACGGCGTGGGGACGCCGGGGAACAGCTTCGACGGGCGCAGGTTGACGTAGTGGTCGAGCTCGAAGCGCAGCCGCAGAAGCAGGCCGCGCTCCAGCACGCCCGACGGCACCGACGGGTCGCCGACGGCGCCCAGCAGGATCGCGTCGTGCCCGCGGATCTCCTCGAGCACGCTGTCGGGCAGGGTCTCGCCCGTGGCGTGCCAGCGGCGGGCGCCGAGGTCGTAGGCCGTCCGGTCGAACGTCAGCCCCGCATCGGCGGCGACGACGTCGAGAACCTTCAGGGCCTGGTCGGTGACCTCGGGGCCGATGCCGTCACCGGCAACGACCGCGAGCGAGTAAGTGCTGGTCATGAGTCCATCCTAGAACTGCCGATCTCAGATGCTGAAACGAGGGTCTCGCGATCCGGTCAGTTGTCCTCGGGGACGCCGTCGAACTCCGCGCTGTCGTCGCGCAGGTGTGCCGGTCCCCATTCGATGGCGATGGTCGGGTCGAACATGATGGCTCCTCTGATGCAGTGGCGGGGGGTGTCGTGCGGGATCCGACGGGACCGACGACCCTGCGGGGCCACGAGCTGAGACGGGTGACGTCGATCAGCGATTTCAGAGGAGGAGAACCAGGTCCTGGTCCAGAACATCTGCTGCAGAGTCGTCGAGCCAACGCCGAAACTCCGCGGCAGGTGTGGCCCTAGGAGGTCCTGCCGCGGCAAGCGATGAGTACGAGCTGCTTCCGCATGGCGGTGAGCCTACCCGTCGACGGGGGTCACGGGAAGCACCTCGTGACACGTGTCTCACCCCGTGAGCGTCCCGCCTGTCCCGGCAGCACCGTGGAACACTGGTCGGATGAGCGCACCGGCCGAGGTTCCCGATCTGGTTGCCCGCGCGTTGGACTTGTCCCGGCGCCGTGGCTTCATCACCTCGACCCGCAGCGAGACCGGCCGCCTGCTGGCCACGCTGGCCGCCTCGCGCACCGGCACGCTCGCCGAGCTGGGCACCGGCTGCGGCGTCGGCTCGGCCTGGCTGTCCAGCGGTGCTCCTAAGGGCGCTCACATCGTCACGGCCGAGCTCGACCCCGGCCTGTCGAAGGACGTGCAGGGCATCTTCCACGACGCCGAGAACGTCGAGGTCACGTGCGGCGACTGGACCGTGCTCGAGCAGTACGCCCCGTTCTCCCTGCTGTTCGTCGACGTGCGCGACGTGATGGCGAGCATCGACGTCCTGGCCGACCTCCTCGAGCCGGGCGGCATCGCCGTGCTCGACGACTTCGTCCCGTCGCCGTTCTGGCCGCCGATCGTCGACGGCCAGGTCGACACCGTGCGCGAGCAGTGGCTCACCGACGAGCGCTTCGCCGCGGTCGAGATGCTGATCGACCCCGACGCCAGCCTCATCATCGCCACGCGTCGCTGAGGCCGGGTCCGACCCCTGACCCCTTCGGTCGCCTAGGGTCGGCCCAAGCGGGCTCTCCGAGGCCCCGACGGAAGGAAGACGTCATGTCCGATCCGACCACCACCCACACCCACGCACCGCGCGCCAAGGGCGTACGCCTCGTGGGACTGCTCTCGATGCTGTCCGGCCTGCTGCTGATCATCGCCGGCGCCGTCACCTGGTACGTCGTCACCGACGAGCTCAACGCCCAGAACATCACCGTGGCCGAGGACGCCGACTGGTTCGCCGGCGAGAAGGTCCAGGGGCCGCTGACCGCCTACTCCCAGGCGGAGATCATCGACAAGCACGCCCTCGAGTCGACGGGCGGGAAGACCTACGCCGAGCTCGACCGGGAGGACCCGCTGCGCGAGGTGGCGATGAACGCGTCGTTCCTGCGCGCCTCGCTGTTCACCTCGGTCGTGGCCTACGGCGTGGCCCTGTTCGCGATGGGCATGGGCCTGCTGTGGATCCTGCTGGGCTGGTCGCTGCGCAAGCTGGCCCCCTGACCTGAGGGCGTCACGCCTCGGCCGGCTCGGCGGCCGGGACGTGGCGCGCCTCGAACCAAGGCAGGAAGAGCTGCACGAGCGGTCCGATCGTCAGCGCGTAGATCACGGTGCCGACGCCGACGGTGCCGCCCAGCAGGAAGCCGGTCACGAGCACGACGATCTCGAGGGTCGTGCGCACCAGCCGCACGCTGAGTCCGGTGCGACGGACGATGCCCGTCCACAGCCCGTCGCGCGGGCCGGTCCCGAGTCCGGCACCGACGTACATCGCGCCCGCGATGCCGTTGCCGACCACCCCGGCCACCAGCAGCGCGATCCCGGGGGCCAGCCCGTCGGCGGGCGGGAGGATCGCCAGCGTCACGTCCGCCGCCACGCCGATGACGATCACGTTGAGCACCGTGCCGATGCCCGGGCGCTGGCGCAGCGGGATCCACAGCAGCAGCAGGAGCGCACCCACCACGATCACCACCTGCCCGAACGTGAGCGGCACATGGCGCGTGAGCCCCTCGTGGAACACGTCCCACGGGTCGAGTCCCAGGCCGGCGCGGACGAGGAACGCCATCGTCGCGCCGTACAGCCACAGGCCGACGAGCAGCTGGACCAACCGCCGCGTCATGGCCGCGGCGCCGGTCGCCTGGCGAGGGGCGCGGTGGGCACGCGACGCAGGCCGTCGCGACGGACCGTCCGCACCGTCGCCACGATCCCCCAGATGCTGAGGGCGGCCAGGATCATCCACAGGAGCACCTCTTCAGGATGACGACGATTGGACTTGGATTCCATGGCCAATCCTGCCAAGGTGGCCACATGAACCGCGCAGCGCCCCTCTCCGCCCGGCGCCTCGCCGCGATCGTGGGGTCCTGGGAGGCGGGCGGTGGGCCCGCCTACCGCCGCCTGGCGCTGCGCATCCGCACCGCCGTGATGGACGGTCGGATCACGTCCGGCACCCGCCTGCCCAGCGAGCGCAGCCTGGCCGAGGCCACTGGCCTGAGCCGGACCACCACCACCCGCGCCTACGAGGTGCTCCGCGAGGACGGACTGGTCCGCACGCGGCAGGGATCGGGCACCGTGGTGCAGCTGCCGGTCGGTGTCGCCGGGTCCACGAGCATGCTGGCGCGACCGGACCATCCGGACGGGATCGCCCTCACCGCCGCCGCGTCGGAGGCGCCGGCCGGCTTCTCCGACCTCGTGCAGCGCGCGATGGCGGGCCTGCCCGCGATCCTGGCGACGGACGGCTACCTGCCCGACGGGCTCCCGGTGCTGCGCGAGCGGCTCGCGGCCCGGTACGCGCGTCACGGCCTGCCGACCGACCCCGACCAGATCGTGGTGACCACCGGCGCGCAGAACGCGCTCTCGCTCCTGGTGTCCGTGCTGGTGCGGCCCGGTGGCCGCGTCCTGGTCGAGGGCTGCGGCTACCCGCACGCGTTCGACATGCTCGAGCAGGCCAAGGCACGGCCCGTGCCGCTGCCCGTCGCCGAGACGCCCTGGCCCCTCGACGACGTCGCCCGGCTCGCCCCCGCCGTGCGCGTCGCGCTGCTGGTGCCCGACTTCCACAACCCGACGGGGGCCTCGATGACCTCGCAGGCGCGTGCCGAGGTCGCCCACGCCCTGACCAGCTCCGCGGTCACGACGATCATCGACGAGACCCTGCGGGACGTGAACGTGTCCGGCATCGAGCAGGCCGAGCACTACGGCGTGCACCACCGCGACGCGATCCTCGTCGGCTCGGTCGCGAAGTCGCTCTGGGGCGGCCTGCGGATCGGCTGGATCCGCGCGCCGCGTGACCTGGTCCCCGCGCTCATCCAGGCGCGCATGGTGCGCGACCTCGGCACGGCGGCTCTCGACCAGCTCGTCGTCGCCACGGCCCTCGAGGACGGCGACATGGACCTGCGCGCCCGTACCGCCGACCTGCGCGAGCGCCGCGACCGGCTGCTGGACGCCGTGGCGCGTGAGCTGCCGGACTGGACCGTCAACCGGCCCGACGGCGGGCTCTCGGTGTGGGCCCGACTGCCCGCTCCCCTGAGCTCGGCGCTGACGGCGGTCGCCCGCGACGAGGGCCTGACCCTGACGCCCGGCCCGCGCTTCTTCCCGACGGCGCCCGCGCTCGGCGAGCGGCACCTGCGCCTGCCCTTCGCGCTGCCGCCGGAGCAGCTCGAGGAAGCCGTGACCCGACTGGCGCGCGCGTGGGGCCGCGTGGCCGCCGGGCAGACCGGCGGCGCGAGCGCGCCGGCCGCGGTGAACCTCATCGCCTGACCGACGTGATCGTGCCCACGGCCGCTGCTGTTGCGAGCCCTGCGCACCTCCCGCAAAGTGCTGTGCAGGTGTCGCCCCGCCGGGTGGCCGGACCGGAGGAGCACCATGGATGTCCTGAGGAAGAAGAGCGTCGACGACGTCATCCACCAGAACGACGACCCGGCGGACGGGGTCGAGAGCAAGGACCACCTGAAGAAGCACCTCTCGGCGGTCGACCTGATCGGCTTCGGGATCGGCATCGTCATCGGCACGGGCATCTTCACGCTGACCGGCCTGCAGGCGAAGGACAACGCCGGGCCCGCCGTGACGATCTCGTTCCTCATCGCCGGCGCCGTGGCCCTGCTGGCGGCCCTCTGCTACGCCGAGCTGGCGTCCGCGGTGCCCACCGCCGGCAGCTCGTACACCTACAGCTACACGACGATCGGCGAGATCTTCGCCTGGATCATCGCGTGGGACCTCATCCTCGAGTTCGCGCTCGGCTCGGCGGTCGTGGCGCGCGGCTGGTCCGGCTACGTGGCGGGCGTGTTCGACCTGCCGGAGAAGTGGTTCGCCGAGGAGGGCTCGGTCGTCAACGTCGGCGCGATCTTCATCGTGCTGCTGCTCGGGTTCGTGGCGATGCGCGGCATCCGCGAGTCGGCGTGGGTGACCAACGGGCTCGTCGTCATCAAGGTCCTGGTGTGCGTGTTCGTCATCGCCGTCGGCGCGTTCTACGTCAAGACCGGCAACCTCGTCCCGTTCATCCCCGACTCGGAGCCGCCGGCGGGCGACTCTGGCACCAGCGGGCTACACGCGCCGCTGTGGCAGTTCGTCTCCGGGGTCGAGCCCGCGACGTACGGCATCACCGGCATCTTCGTGGCGGCCGCCGTCGTGTTCTTCGCGTACTCCGGCTTCGAGGCCGTCGCCAACCTCGGCGAGGAGACCAAGAACCCCAAGCGCGACATGCCGCTGGGCCTGCTGGGCACGCTGGCGATCTGCACCCTGCTCTACGTCGGCGTCTGCCTCGTGCTGACCGGCATGGTCGACTACTCCAAGCTCTCCGAGGGCGACGCCGTGGCCGACGTCTTCGACCAGGTCGGCCTCGAGTGGGCGGGCATCCTGATCGGCGTGGCGGCGATTGCCGGCCTGACCTCGGTGATCCTCGTCGACCTGGTGGCGATGCCCCGCATCGGCTTCGCGCTGGCCCGCGACGGCCTGCTGCCCGAGGTCTTCCGCCGCATCCACCCGACCTGGGGCACGCCCGTGCTGATGACCGGCCTCACCATCGTGGCCGTGGCGCTGCTGGCGGGCTTCATCCCGATCTCGGTCCTGGCCGAGATGGTCAGCATCGGCACCCTGTTCGCCTTCGTCGTCGTCGCGATCGCCGTGATCGTCCTGCGCCGGACGCAGCCGGACATGAACCGCCCGTTCCGCACCCCGTGGGTGCCGTTCCTGCCGATCGTCACCGTCGCCTCGTGCGTCGGCCTGATGGCGAGCCTGAAGGTCGACACCTGGCTGCGGTTCGTGGTGTGGCTGCTGCTGGGCTTCGTCGTGTACTTCGCCTACGGGTACCGCCACTCGAAGCTGGGCCAGGCCGCTGCGGCCAAGGAGGCGGCGTGAGCATCGTCGTCGGATTCGGCAGCGACACGCGTAGCACCGCGGCGCTCGACCTCGCCGCCGAGATCGCGCACACGACGAACGAGGAGATCGTCCTGGTCAGCGTCGTGCAGGACAGCTGGGACTCGCTGCGCGACTTCGCCGGCGTCGACGACGAGTGGCGCCGCCAGGTGCGGGGCCAGGCGGCAGAGGCGCTGGATGCCGCCAACGCCCACCTGGGCGAGCACGAGGCCACCAGCCGCATCCGCACGGGGCGCTCGGTGCCCCAGAGCCTGCTGGAGGAGACCCGCGAGCTCGGCGCACGGCTCGTCGTCACCGGCTCGGCCACGCACGGCGCCCTCGGCCGGATCGCATTCGGAAGCACCAACGACCGGCTCGCCCACAGCGCCGAGACGCCGGTGGCGATCGCCCCGCGTGGCTACGTGGCGCACCCGCAGGGCATCGAGCGGCTCGTCGTGGCCGTCGACCCGACCGCGTCGGACGAGGCCCTCGCCCAGCCGGTGGCCGACCTCGCCACGTGGCTCGGCGTGCCGGTCGAGATCGTGACGTTCGCCGTGCGCAGCGGCTCGCGCAGCGCGATGGCCACCTTCGCCGACCAGGGCACGCGGCGCGCCTGGAGCGAACTGGTCCGCGAGCACCAGCTGCGCCTGGCGGAGCGCATCCGCGAGATCGCACCGGAGATCGTCGTCAGCACGGTGCAGGTGCTCACGGGCGAGCGGTGGTCGCTGGCGCTGGAGTCGTACGGGTGGCGCGGCGGCGACCTCCTGGCCGTCGGCTCGAGCCAGCACGGACCCGCGGCGCGCGTCTTCGTCGGCTCGACCGCCACGCGGATCGTCAACCACAGCCCGGTGCCGGTCGTGCTCCTCCCCCGGCCCACCCCCGCACGGACGTCCCGCCTCAGGAAGCGCTGAGCGCGACGCCCCGCCCGACCCGGAGGTCGAGGGGACGCCGCGCTCGGCGTGAGGTGGTGCCGCGTCAGCGAGCGGCGCTGCCCTCGGTGTAGTCGTCGTCGGACTGCTTCCACGAGAAGTGCGACCGCAGCGTCTTGCCGGTGGCCTCGATCGGGTGACCGGCCTCCTTCTCGCGCAGCTCGAGGAACTCCTTGCCGCCGTTGTCCTGGTCGGCGATGAAGCGCTCGGCGAAGGCGCCGGACTGGATGTCGCCCAGGACCTGCACCATGCGCTCCTTGACGCCGGCGTCGATGACGCGCGGCCCGGAGACGTAGTCGCCGTACTCGGCGGTGTCGGAGATGCTCCAGCGCTGCTTGGCGATGCCGCCCTCCCACATGAGGTCGACGATGAGCTTGAGCTCGTGCAGCACCTCGAAGTAGGCGATCTCGGGCTGGTAGCCGGCCTCGGTCAGCGTCTCGAACCCGGCCTGGACCAGGTGGGACACGCCACCGCACAGGACGGCCTGCTCGCCGAAGAGGTCCGTCTCGGTCTCCTCGGTGAACGTCGTCTTGATGACGCCGGCGCGCGTGCCGCCGATGCCCTTGGCGTACGACAGCGCGAGGTCCCAGGCGTGCCCGGAGGCGTCCTGCTCGACCGCGATGATGTCGGGGATGCCGCG
Source organism: Aeromicrobium flavum (assembly GCF_007992115.1). Taxonomy (GTDB): domain Bacteria; phylum Actinomycetota; class Actinomycetes; order Propionibacteriales; family Nocardioidaceae; genus Aeromicrobium; species Aeromicrobium flavum. Next base: position 3,150 of record NZ_BJZQ01000021.1, on the reverse strand, counting down.
GCCGGCGACGAACTCACGACGCACGGTGTGGCCGGGGGCCTTCGGGGCGACCATGATGACGTCGACGCCCTCGGCCGGCTTGATGTAGCCGAAGCGGATGTTGAAGCCGTGGCCGAACACCAGGGTGTCGCCCGTGGTGAGGTTCGGGGCGATCGACTCGGTGTAGACGTGGCGCTGCACCTGGTCGGGCGTGAGGATGACGATGACGTCGGACTCCTCGACTGCCTCGGCGACCGGGAGGACGCGCAGGCCCTCGGCCTCGGCCTTCGCCTTGCTCTTGCTGCCCTCGGCCAGGCCGATGCGGACGTCGACGCCCGAGTCGCGCAGGTTCAGCGCGTGGGCGTGGCCCTGGCTGCCGTAGCCGATCACGGCCACGTTCTTGCCCTGGATCAGGGACAGGTCGGCGTCGTCGTCATAGAACAGTTCAGCCACGATGGGGTTCTCCTTGGTTGGGGGTCTTGAGGCGCAGGGGCGTGCGCCGGCGCGATGGGACGAGGGTCAGACAGCAGCCGAACCCGGCACCGCGGTGCCCGGGACGGTGCGCAGGGTGCGGTCGGTGATCGAGCGCGATCCGCGGCCGATGGCCACGCGGCCGGACTGGACGATCTCGCGGATGCCGAACGGCTCGAGGACGTTGAGCATGGCCGTCAGCTTGCCGGAGTCGCCGGTGGCCTCGATGGTCACCGACTCGGTGGCGACGTCGACGACCTTGGCCCGGAAGAGCTGCACGGTCTCGAGGACCTGACCGCGGGTCTGCTGGTCGGTCTTGACCTTGATCAGCATGAGCTCGCGCTCGACCGAGCTGTCCGAGTCGAGCTCGACGATCTTGAGCACGTTGACGAGCTTGTTGAGCTGCTTGGTGACCTGCTCGAGCGGGAGCTCCTCGACGTTGACGACGATCGTCATGCGCGAGACCTCGGGGATCTCGGTGGGCCCGACGGCGAGGGAGTCGATGTTGAAGCCGCGGCGCATGAACAGGCTCGACACGCGGGCCAGCACGCCGGGGGTGTTCTCCACCAGCACGCTCAGGGTGTGTTGGGGCATCAGAGGTCCTCGTCTTCCCACTCGGGAGCCAGGTCGCGGGCGATCTTGATGTCGTCGTTGCTGGTGCCGGCCGCGACCATGGGCCAGACCATCGCGTCGCGCTCGACGACGAAGTCGATGACGACGGGGACGTCGTTGATGCTCATCGCCTTGGCGATGACCTCGTCGAGGTCGTCCTCGCTCTCGCAGCGCAGGCCGACGCAGCCGTAGGCCTCGGCGAGCTTGACGAAGTCGGGGATACGGCGCGCGCCGATCGACTCCGGACCCGTGTTGAGGTCGGTGTTGGAGTAGCGGCTGTCGTAGAACAGCGTCTGCCACTGGCGCACCATGCCCAGGGACGAGTTGTTGATGACCGCGACCTTGATCGGGATGCCCTCGATGGCGCAGGTGGCCAGCTCCTGGTTGGTCATCTGGAAGCAGCCGTCGCCGTCGATGGCCCACACGACGCGGTCGGGGGCGCCCATCTTGGCGCCCATCGCGGCGGGGACGCCGTAGCCCATGGTTCCGGCGCCGCCGGAGTTGAGCCACTGGCGCGGACGCTCGTACTGCACGAAGTGCGCGGCCCACATCTGGTGCTGGCCGACGCCCGAGGTGTAGACCGCCTCGGGACCGGCGACCGCGTTGATGCGCTCGATGACCGTCTGGGGCGCGAGGCCCTCGGCGGGCTTGTCGTACGCGACCGGGAACTTGGCCTTGACGCCGAGGATGTAGTCGCGCCACGCGGTGTAGTCGCCGGTGAGCTGGTCCTCGTCGCTCTGCTTGCCCAGCGCGCGGATCAGGTCGGCGATGACCTCGCGGGCGTCGCCCACGATCGGCACGTCGGCGGTGCGGTTCTTGCTGATCTCGGCCGGGTCGATGTCGGCGTGGATGACCTTGGCGTCCGGCGCGAAGCTGTCGAGGTTGCCGGTGACGCGGTCGTCGAAGCGGGCGCCGAGCGTGATCAGCAGGTCGGACTTCTGCAGGCCGGCCACCGCGGCGACCGTGCCGTGCATGCCCGGCATGCCCAGGTGCAGCTCGTGCGAGTCGGGGAACGCGCCGCGCGCCATCAGCGTCGTGACGACGGGGATCTGCGTCAGCTCGGCGAGCACCTTCAGCTCGGCCGAGGCGTCGGCCTTGATGACGCCGCCGCCGACGTACAGGATCGGGCGCTTGGCCTCGGCGATGAGCCGGGCGGCCTCGCGCACCTGCTTGTTGTGCGGGCGCGTGGTGGGGCGGTAGCCGGGCAGGGCCAGCTCGTGCGGCCACTGGTAGGTGGTCATGGCCTGCAGGGCGTCCTTGGCGACGTCGACCAGGACCGGGCCCGGACGGCCGGTGGAGGCGATGTGGAAGGCCTCGGCCACGACGCGCGGGATCTCGGCCGGGTCGGTGACGAGGAAACTGTGCTTGGTGATCGGCATCGTGATACCGCGGATGTCGGCCTCCTGGAAGGCGTCCGATCCGATGACGGTGCTGGCAACCTGGCCGGTGACGGCGACGATCGGCACCGAGTCGAGGTACGCGTCGGCGATCGCCGTGACGAGGTTCGTGGCGCCCGGACCGGAGGTGGCCATGCAGACGCCGACCTTGCCGGTGACCATCGCGTAGCCCTGCGCGGCGTGGCCCGCGCCCTGCTCGTGGCGCACCAGCACGTGGCGGATCGAGGAGTCGAACAGCGGGTCGTAGGCGGGCAGGATCGCGCCGCCGGGAATCCCGAAGATGACCTCGACCCCGGCCTGTTCCAGCGATCGGACGAGGCTCTGCGCCCCGGTCATCGTCTCCGGTGCCGTCTCGGTCATCGCCCTACCCGTCTCGTCGGCCGGCCACCCCGTGATCGCAGCCGGTGCTCGGTTCCCCATGGTATTGCCTGCCTCTCGTGGTCCATTCATCGCATGAAAAAACCCCCGGCCGTGAGGCGACGAGGGCAAGACGCGCGGCGTGAGCCGGCGCGTCAGTGGACTACGAGAAGCAGGTGGTGCATGGACCCAGTGTGCTCCGCGGGTGGGCGGTGGTCAAGTTGTGAGACTCCGCGTCCAGCATCTGGACGGGTCGATGACGGCGACTGGGGGAAAGGCAACCAGAGGGCGAGCGCAGCGAGCCAGGCGGGCCCGCAGATTCGCTCAGCGAATC
>NZ_BJZQ01000020.1 GCF_007992115.1 Aeromicrobium flavum | reverse complement strand
GCCAGGCGGGCCCGCAGATTCGCTCAGCGAATCGGCGGGAGTGAGCGCGAGGAACGAGCGCGCCCGCCTACCACGGGAAGGGCTCGAAGTCCTTCAGGAAGACGCCGTGCAGGTCGACGCCCTCCTCGCCCTGGACGATCGGGTCGTAGACGCGCGCCGCGCCGTCGACGAGGTCGAGCGGGGCCTTGAAGCCCTCCTGCGCGAGCCGCTGCTTCGTGACGTGCGGGCGCTCGTCGGTGATCCAGCCGGTGTCGACGGCCGTCATGAGGATGTCGTCGGCCTCGAACATCTCGCGGGCGCTGGTGCGGGTGAGCATGTTGAGCGCCGCCTTGGCCATGTTGGTGTGCGGGTGGCCCGGGCCCTTGTAGCCGCGCGAGAACTGGCCCTCCATCGCCGAGACGTTGACGACGTACTTGCGCCGCGCGGCGGACGCGGCCATCGCAGGACGGAGGCGGCTGATCAGGATGAACGGCGCGACGCTGTTGCACAGCTGGACCTCGAGCAGCTCGAGGGCGTCGACCTGGTGGACGGCCTGGACCCAGCTGTTGGTGTCGACGAGGTCGGGCAGCAGGCCGCCGGCGTCGATGCGCTCGAGATCGGCCGAGCCGGCCTGCAGCGCGAGGGACGTGAGCTCCTCGGCCGTGACGGCGTCGCCCGCGAGCGCCGGGTGCGACGCGACCGAGCCGACGAGCGAGGCGGGGTGCGCGTCGCTGGTGTGACCGAAGGTGACCAGCTCGGGGACGAAGCCCTCGGGCAGCGGCTGCGCCTCCGCGTCGGCGATGGCCTGGTACGCGCCAGGCTGGCGCTTGACGGTCTGGGCGGCGTTGTTGATGAGGATGTCGAGCGGGCCGGCAGCGGCGACCTCGTCGGCCAGGCCGATGACCTGGGCCGGGTCGCGCAGGTCGATGCCGACGATCTTGAGCCGGTCGATCCACTCCTCGCTGTCGGGCTGCGCCTGGAACCGGCGCACGGCGTCGCGCGGGAAGCGGGTGGTGATGGTCAGGTGCGCGCCGTCCCGCAGCAGCCGCAGCGCGATGTACATGCCGATCTTGGCGCGGCCGCCGGTGAGCAGGGCGCGACGGCCGGTGAGGTCGGTGCGCTGGTCACGCTTGGCATGACTCAGCGCGGCGCACTTCGGGCAGAGCTGGTGGTAGAACGCGTCCACCACCGTGTACTTGTCCTTGCAGATGTAGCAGCCGCGCGGCACCTGCAGGACGCCCGCGGAGGCGCCTCGGGCGTTGGAGACCAGCGGGATGCCGGCGGTCTCGTCGTCGATCCGGCGCGGCGAGCCCGTGGCGGTCAGCGCGACGACGCTGCGGTCGGCCTCGTTGACGGCGTCGCGCTTGGCCCGGCGGCGCTGCTTCTTGACGTCCTTGTAGAACTTGCCGCAGGCACGACGCAGGGCCACGTACGCCTCGTCCTCGTCACCGAGGTGCTGCGCCTCGCCGAGCACCTTGAGGGCGGTCGCGAGTTCGTCGTCGGTGAAGTTCGGCACCGGACGATTCTACGGTGCGCTCCCGGGCCGAATCCCCCGTGGGCGGTGCGGGTGGTCCCACCGCCCGCCGAGAGCGGTGAGCCTGGTCCCACACCCGCTCTCCGGGTGGGACCAGGCTCACCGCCTCCGTGGCGACTCCGTGGCGACTCAGCCCGTGACGGCGCCGTGCGCGGCCGAGCTGACGAGCTTGCGGTACTTGGCCAGCACGCCGGAGGTGTACTTGGGCGGGTTCGGCTCCCAGCCCTCCTTGCGCTGCTCGAGGTCGGCGTCGTCGATCTCGACGTCGAGGCGCTTGTTCGCCACGTCGAGCGTGATCGGGTCGCCGTCGCGGACGAACGCGATGGGGCCGCCGTCGACGGCCTCGGGCGCGACGTGCCCGACGCACAGGCCGGTGGTGCCGCCGGAGAAGCGACCGTCGGTGAGCAGCAGGACGTCCTTGCCGAGACCGGCACCCTTGATGGCGCCGGTGATGGCGAGCATCTCGCGCATGCCCGGGCCGCCCTTGGGGCCCTCGTAGCGGATGACGACGACGTCGCCGGCGACGACGGTGCCGTCCTCCAGCGCGTCCATTGCGGCGCGCTCGCCGTCGAACACGCGGGCGGTGCCGCGGAAGACCGACTCGTCGAAGCCGGCGCTCTTGACGACCGCGCCCTCGGGAGCCAGCGTGCCGTGCAGGATCGTCAGGCCGCCGGTCTTGTGGATCGGCTTGTCGAGCGGGCGGATGACGTCGCCGTCGAGGTCCAGCTCGATGTCGGCCAGGTTCTCGGCCATGGTCTTGCCGGTGACGGTCATGACATCGCCGTGCATGAGACCCGCGTCGAGCAGCGCCTTCATGATCACGGGGATGCCGCCGACCTTGTCGACGTCGTTCATGACGTAGCGGCCGAACGGCTTGAGGTCGCCCAGGTGCGGGACCTTGTCGCCGACGCGGCTGAAGTCGTCGAGGGTCAGCGGGACGCCGGCCTCACGGGCGATCGCCAGCAGGTGCAGCACGGCGTTGGTGGAGCCGCCGAGCGCCATGACGACGGTGATCGCGTTCTCGAAGGCCTCGAGCGTCATGATGTCGCGGGCAGTGATGCCCTTGCGGAGCAGCTCGACGACGGCCTCGCCGGACTTCTTGGCGTAGTCGTCGCGGCGGCGGTCGGGGGCCGGCGGCGCGGCCGAGCCGGGCAGGCTCATGCCGAGCGCCTCGGCGGCCGAGGCCATCGTGTTGGCGGTGTACATGCCGCCGCAGGCGCCCTCGCCGGGGCAGATCGCGCGCTCGATCTTGTCGACCTGCTCGCGGGAGATGAGGCCCTTCATGCACGCGCCGACGGCCTCGAAGGCGTCGATGATCGTGACGTCCTTGCCGTCGACGCTGCCCGGCAGGGTGGAGCCGGCGTAGAGGAAGACGCTCGACAGGTCGAGGCGGGCGGCGGCCATGAGCATGCCGGGCAGGCTCTTGTCGCAACCGGCCAGCAGGACGGAGCCGTCGAGGCGCTCGGCCGACATGACGACCTCGACCGAGTCGGCGATGACCTCACGGCTGACGAGGGAGAAGTGCATGCCCTCGTGGCCCATGCTGATGCCGTCGGAGACGCTGATGGTGCCGAACTCGAGCGGGTAGCCGCCGCCCGCGTGCACGCCCTCCTTGACGGCCTTGGCCAGGCGGTCGAGCGAGAGGTTGCAGGGGGTGATCTCGTTCCAGCTGGACGCGACACCGATCTGGGGCTTCACCCAGTCGTCGTCCCCCATGCCGACCGCGCGGAGCATGCCGCGGGCGGCGGTCTTCTCCAAGCCGTCGGTGACGTCGCGGCTCCGCGGCTTGATGTCGATCTCGGGGGTGTCGGGGGTCTCGGCCATAACGGCATCGTACGACCGGCTCCCGACACGCCTGCGCCCGGTCAGAACAGGGGCACGAGCGCCAGGGCGAGGAACCAGCTGACGAAGCTGCCGACGAGGACGTACTCGGCGCGCGAGCCGTCGCCCTCCTCATCGTCCACGTCGCGCGAGATCTCGGGGAACCGCAGGATGCCCTTGGCGGCGAGGATCGCGGCCACTCCCCCGTAGTTGCCGCCGACGGCGAAGGCGAACACCATGACCCTCTCGAGGGGGCCGATGACGCGGCCGCCCTTGAGCCGGCGCTCCTCCTTCAGCAGGCCGCGGCCGACGTGGTCGAGCACCTCGCGCACGACGGCGTTGGCCGGCCCGATGAGCGCGACGGCCACGACCAGCGCCAGGACGAACTCGTCGAGGCCCACGCCGAGCAGGCCGGGGACGCCGAGGTCCTCGAACCAGTCGAGCAGCGGCGGACGGTCGCGGTCGATGAACGGCGACGCCACGAGCGCCAGCACGGCGGCGACGCCCGAGGCGATCATGCCGGGCACCCGCCACGACGGGAGGGTGCGAGCGCTGGCCCACCACAGGCCGACGACGGCCGGCAGCCACCCGGCCGGACCGTAGCCGAGGCCGTGCGCGACGAGGCCAACGACGGCGATGATCGCCACGACCTCGAGGGCGATGACCCACAGGGTGTCGATGTGGCGCAGGTACTCGGCCAGGCAGATGGCCAGCAGGACGAGGGCGAGCAGCGCCATCAGCGCACCTCGTCCAGACCCTCGACGACCGCGAGTGCGCCACTGCGGCGCAGGGACTGCGAGACGGCCGAGGCCGAGATGCCCTCCTGCTCGGCCAGCTCACGCTGGGTGCGGCCCTGCAGCAGGCCGAGCACCAGCCGTCGCTGGCGGCCGTCGAAGCCGCTGACCACGTGGTCGCGGACCATCAGATAGGCGTTCACCGTTCCCCCTTCGTGCACCCACGTGCGCAGGCCGGACTGGCGTCCGGCGCGCTGCTCGACCTCGCCGATCGCGTCGCGCGCGTTCCACCAGGCCGGGCCGTCCTGGGTGAGACCGTACTCGGAGCGACCGACGACTTCGATGGTCCCGAAGCCGATGCCCACCCGCGCGTCCATCTCGGGCGGCAGTGCCAGCCGGACGACCAGCGCGGCGAGCATGGCCTGCGCGACGGTCTCATGGGTCGACTGGAACTCGTCGCCGATCGTGGGTGCGGGGGCCTGGATCGACGGCACGAGGTCGCGTGCCAGCTCCAGCGCCGCGATGAGCGACTGCTGGGCACCGATGCGCGAGACGGCGCTGCGCGAGGCGACGAGGTCGCCGATCAGCGCCGCACAGGGTGAAGGTGACGCCTTCATTTCCACGAAATGAAGCATATACCTTTATTCAACGGAAATGAAGATCATGGCTTCACTGGGTGTGGACCGGCTCCGACGCCTGAGGCCCGGCGGGGTGCTTGGCCACCCACGTCGTCGCCGCCTGGTGGCCCGCCTCGAACAGGCTGGTGCGCTGCTCGGTCGTGAGGTCGAAGTCGGTCCAACGGACGCCCTTCGGCTTGGCGAAGATGCTGCGGTCGATCGCGGCCGGGTCGCTCACGTGGCGCACCTGGGTGGAGTCGACCGTGGTCTTGATCAGGTTCGTCAGCAGCGACACCGGCGACGTGACGGGCTTGGCCTTGGCCCGCTCCCCCGCCGGCGAGCTCAGCCGCACGCCCAGCGTCGGCCACCGGCTGGGCTTGCCGTCGTTGCGGTCGAAGATCTCGATCGGATAGCTGCGCAGCAGGGACCCGTCCGCGAGCGTCAGCATCCCGTACTTCGACTTCAGCCGGACCGGCTCGAACAGGAACGGGATCGCGGCCGAGGCGCGGACCGCCCGGGCCACCGAGTACTCGTCCGGGTCCTTGCCATGGGCGGCCAGGTCCCACGGCAGGAACATCGCCCGTTGGCGGGACAGGTCGCTGGCGGTGATCACGAGCCGGTAGGACTGGCCCGGGGGCAACGCGCTGCCGGGGTCATCGAACGCCAGGTCGCCGAAGTTCTTCACGCCGAGATCGGCCAGCACGCCGCGCGTCCAGTCCTCCATGTGGCGGCCCGGGTGGGCACCGAGGTGGAAGAGCGCACCCCACGCGTCGGCGCCGCGAGGCCACCACTTCAGGAACCTCGCGCCCGGACGCCGGTCGAGGAACGCCATGTAGTCGATCGTGCGCATGATGTCGTCGACCCGGCTGAACGGCTCGTTCGCATGCTGCATCGCGGCCATGATCGCCCCGACCATCGCCCCGGCGGACGAACCGCCGATCCGGGCGAAGGAGTAGCCGTTCTCGACCAGGGCCGTCGCGGCGCCGACGAGGGCGATGCCCTTGACTCCGCCGCCCTCGAGGACGAGGTCGATCGTGCGCTTGTCATCCACGCTTCGACTCTAGGTCGTGGCCGAGCCTGCGGCTCGGGGGCCGGCAACCCTTGTATTCGGGATGTGTCCACTCGTCCCATACGCGACAGCGACTGCGGTCAGTCGCTGTAGTGGTATCGACACGCGGCAATACGAATGTCGTCGTCCGCGATCTTGTACACGAGTCGGTGCTCGTCCGTGATTCGTCTCGACCAGTAGCCCTGGAACCCGTGCTTGAGCGGTTCGGGCTTCCCGATGCCCTCGTTGCCGTTCCGCTCGATGTCGCGAATCAGCAGATTGACCCGCTTCAGGACCTTGCGGTCCTGTTGCTGCCACCACAGGTAGTCCTCCCACGCGGCCGAGCTGAAGACGATGCTCAATCGAGCAGTTCCTGCTCCGTGCCACGTCCGGCCTCGAGCTCCTCGATGGAACCCAGGAGTCGTCGAGCGTTGGCCGGGTTGCGTAGCAGGTAGGCGGTCTCCTTCAAAGACTCGTAGTCGTCGAGGGAGACGATGACCGCCGGCTCGTGGCCGGCCCGCGTGATGACGATCTCCTCGCGATCGTCCACCACGGAATCGAGAACTTCCGCGTACCGCTTGCGTGATTCGCTGTACGACATGGTCTTCATGGCGCCTCCTTGAGTACAAGAAAGTGTACGTCAGGACCCTGCCGTCGCCAAGGCGTCAGTCGAGTCTGTCGGGCCGCTCGGTCAGGCGCGCATTTCCTGCTTGCCGATGACCCCGAGCAGCTGCAGCCTCTCGTGGCTCTCGCTGCCCGGGGTTGCCGTGAACACGAGCAGCGTCTGGTCCTGGTCGGGGTCGAGCAACGACTGGCAGTGCAGCTCCAGTCGGCCGACCTCGGGATGGTCGAAGCGCTTCTGGTCGGTGTGCTGGAGGCCGACCTCGTGCTGGCTCCAGACCTCGACGAACTCCGGGCTCTGCTCCAGCAGGCTGGCCACCACCGCCGCGGCGCGCGAGCCCGGGCCATGCGGGGCAGCGGCGCTACGGAGCTGGGCGGTGAACACCGCGCCGTAGTGCGCGCGATCCTCCTCGGGATAGATCAGCCTCGACGTCGGGTCGGTGTACCAGCGGTAGACGTTGCTGCGTGCGAGGCCGGTGAAGTGCGTCTGGTCGCCGAGCAGAGCCACCGCGGGCGCGGTCTGGATGAGCGTGGCGTCCGGACCAGCCATGACCTGGGCCGGGGTGTCGGCGAGCCGGTCGAGCACGCGCATGAGGCCGGGGCTGACGTGGTCGCTGCGCCGCGTCCGGCGGGGTGCGGTGTGCCCGACCAGGGTGAAGAGGTGGTCGCGCTCGGCCAGGGTGAGCCGCAGCGCCCGCGCGATGCCCTCGACCATCTGCTCCGACGGCTGCGGCCCGTCACCGCGTTCCAGTCGGGCGTAGTAGTCGGTCGACATGCCGGCGAGCTCGGCGACCTCCTCGCGCCGCAGGCCCACCGCCCGGCGGCGCGGGCCGCGGGAGAGCCCGACGTCCTCCGGCTGCATGACCTCGCGCCGCCTGCGCAGGAAGTCAGCCAGCTCAGGGCTCTTCATGGGTTCCTCCAGTGATGGGCGGGGTGTCCAGTCTCGCGCAGTCCCCCACCCTCAACCACTGACCGTCGATCAGTGGTTCGACCGTCACTGGTGCCCGTTCCCGCCGGCCGATGGACTGAAGGTCCCCACGCGAGAAGGAAGACCATGAAGACCACGAACAACACCATGCTCATCACCGGCGGCACCTCGGGCCTCGGCCTGGGACTGGCACAGCGGTTCCACGCCCTCGGCAACACCGTCATCATCGCCGGCCGCCGAGCGGACCTGCTCGACGAGACGGTCGCTGCTCACCGCGGGATGGAGTCGGTCGTCCTGGACGTCAGCGATCCGGAGTCCATCGCCTCGGCGTACAAGAGCGTCACGGCCGCGCACCCCGAGCTCAACGTGCTGATCAACATGGCGGGCATCATGCTGCCGGAGAACCTGCTCGACGGCAGTGCGCTGCCGGTCGCCGAGGACACGATCACCACCAACCTGCTGGGACCCATCCGGATGCTGAACGCCTTCGTGCCGTTTCTGGTCGGCCGGGACGACGCCGTCGTCATGAACGTCTCGTCGGGCCTGGCGTTCGTCCCGCTGCCTTCACACCCACGTACAACGCGACGAAGGCAGCCATCCACTCGTACACGCAGAGCCTGCGCGTGCAGCTGGCCGACACCGGGGTCCAGGTGCTCGAGCTGGTCCCGCCGGCGGTCCAGACGCCACTGTTGAGCCAGACCGAGGACGACCGCGCGATGCCGCTCGCGAGGTTCTTGACCGAGGTCATGACGCTGCTCACCGACCAGCCTGACGCGGACGAGATCCTCGTCGAGCGCGTCAAGTTCCTGCGCTTCGCCGAGGCCGAGGGCCGGTTCGACGACGTGCTGGCGGTGCTCAGCTCTCATTGAGGCGCAACGAGAACCGGCCGTCCGGCGGTGGCGCCATTTCGCCCACTGAAACGCACTTCCGACCGATCACATCGCTCGTCCGGTGGACAACTCCTTGGAGGCTGCGGATGGCGAAAACTGGGCAGCCGAGCGGTTGCGGCCCAGGTGACGCCGATCGGGTAGACGCTTGTCGACGACAAGACTGATTCCTTGGCGCCGATGCGCGTGGGCGTCGACGGATTCCTCCGGTGTCACATTGGAAGCGGGGGTGTCCTTCGTGGACGGCGCGTGGCCAGAGACCGTCACCGAGCGCCATCCAGGTGTACGGCCGAAGGAACATCCGCTCCTACCGATGGCACACTGTCATCGGCGGTGAGGAGCGACCCTCTCTGCGTTGAGACGTCCGCGAGGGGGCGCATGTGAACGCTTGCGAGCTCATGACGCGCCTTTGTGACGTCATTGACGCGCACGACTGGGATGCACTGCCCGCGCTTCTGCACGACGACTTCATCTGTCGGTACGTCCATACGGGCGAGACGTTCGGTCGTGATTCATGGGTGCGACTGAACGCCGAGTATCCCGGCTTCGACCACATGGTCCTGGAGGACCTGGTGGGATCCGACAAGCGAGCGGTGGGTCGCTGTCAGGTCACGGTATTCGTGGAAGGCCGGCTCGTCCATTTCGAGGTGGCCACCTTCATCACCGTTCGCGACGCTCGAATATCGGAGATGACGGAGGTCTGGACCGACGTCGCTCTCACGCCAGACCCAGGGACTAGGCCGAACTGACACCGGCAGCACGCCTGCCGTGATGTGTGCGTCCCACCACCGCCTGTGCCTCTGGAGCCCAACCGTGATCGGCCCGAGTACTTTGGAGAGGTGCAGCTTGTCGAGGCGGGGGGTCTCACGATCGCCTACCAACGCGACGGCGAGGGACCGCCCTTGGTCTTCGTCCACGGCGCGGCTGAGGACAGCCGAATCTGGGCACCTCAGTTCGCGGACCTGACCGACGAGTTCACCGTCATCGCCTGGGATGAACCGGGGGCCGGCAGTTCATCGGATCTCCCCGACGACTTCGACCTGGCGGATATCGCGGATGGACTCGCCGCATGGCTCGAGACCCTCGATCTCGGGCCGGCTCACATCGCAGGCCTCTCCTGGGGAGGCACGGTGTTGCTCGAGCTCTACCGCCGTCACCCTGCGCTCGTCGCGACCCTGATCCTGATCGGCACCTACGCCGGGTGGAAGGGGTCGCTGCCCGCAGAGGAGGTGCGGGCACGGGTTGCGAGCACGGACAGGATGCTCTCCGTCCAGGGTGAGGTCTTCGACCCCACCCTTCCCGGGCTCTTCGCCAACGACCCGCCGGCAGAGTTCGTCCCCCTGCTCGCGGCCATCGCTGCCGATGTCCGACCGGACACCCTTCGCATCGAGTTGCCGATCATGGCCCAGACAGATCTCACCGACCTGCTACCTCAGATCGCCGTCCCCACCCTGCTGGTCTGGGGACGGCAGGACGTTCGCTCGCCCCTGAGCGTCGCGCACCAGTTCCACGAGGCGATCCCGAATTCGACGCTCGTCGTGATCGACGACGCCGGGCACCTGAGCCATCTGGAACGGCCCGAACAGGTGAACCGGGCCGTGCGCGAGTTCTGTCATACCGATCCGCCGTCGCGTGCGCGCTAGGCGAACGTCGCCAACGGCTGCGTCACTTCACCGCAAATGGGGCGCTGAGTCGCCCAGAAGGCACGCGCGGCCGGTGCCAGCGATCACCGGGTGCCCTGGGTTTGGTGCGTACGCAGTCCGCGGGACGAATCGCTGACAGTCCGTCAGGTGCCGCAGTACGTGACGTATCGCCCGAAGTCCTCCGGCGCTGGCGCGGCGTATCGCTCAAGGCCGGGACGCTCCTCGAACGGGCGCTGAACGACCTGCAACAACTGCTGGACCGGGCCCAGATCGCCGGTCGTCGCGGCCTCGAGCGCTTCCTCCACGAGATGGTTCCGTGGGATGTGGACGGGATTGGCGCGGTCCATTGCGGCCGGGTCGGGACCGACCGCCTGCCAACGCGACAGCCACTCGTCGATCGCCGCCAGTTCGATGAACAGCCCGCGAAAGGGCTCTGCATCACCGCGGGCCGCCGACCCCAGGGCGCGGAAGCCACTGGTCCAGTCGACGTGGTTGCTGTGAAGAAGAGCTAGCAGCTCCTCCCCCAGCTCCGCCGCGACGGCGTCCTCCAAGCCCTCGGGAAGACCGAGCTTGGCTCGCAGACCCGCCGCATACGTGGTCGCGTACCTCGGGGCGAACGTGCCGAGCGATTCCATCGCGAGCTCGACCCCGGTGTCCTGGTCGTCCGCGAACAACGGCAGCAGCGACTCCGCGAATCGCGCGAGGTTCCACTGGGCGATCGCCGCCTGGTTGCCGTAGGCATAACGCCCTTCGACGTCGATCGAGCTGTAGACCGCGCCCGGGTCGTACGCCTCGATGAACGCGCACGGCCCGTAGTCGATCGTCTCGCCGGAGATCGTCACGTTGTCGGTGTTCATGACGCCGTGGACGAACCCGACGAGCATCCACCGCGCCACGAGGTCGGCCTGCGCCTCGACCACAGCCTCGAACAGCGCCCGGTACGGGTTTTCGGCACGGGCGGCCCCCGGGTGGTGGCGCTCGATCGCGTGGTCAGTGAGACGTCGCAGCAGCTCCAGGTCGCGGGTCGAAGCGACGTACTGGAAGGTGCCCACGCGGAGGTGACTGCTCGCCACCCGGGCCAGCACGGCGCCGGGCAACATCGTCTCGCGGCGCACGTCGCGTCCGGTGGCGACCACCGCCAGCGAGCGCGTCGTCGGCACGCCGAGGGCATGCATCGCCTCGCTGATCACGTACTCGCGCAGCATGGGTCCGACGGCCGCGAACCCGTCGCCGCCACGAGAGAACGGCGTGCGCCCGGAACCCTTCAGGTGGAGGTCGAGGAGCCGTCCCTCGCGGTCGGTCAGTTCACCCATCAGCAGCGCTCGACCATCGCCGAGCCGCGGCGAGTAGCCGCCGAACTGGTGGCCGGCGTAGGCCTGGGCGACGGGCGTGGCATTTGGCGGCACCGAGGTGCCGGTCAGCAGTCCGACGCCGTCGGCGGTGCGCAGTGAGGCCGCGTCCAGGCCGAGCTCGGCGGCCAACAGATCGTTGAGCACCAACACCTTCGGGTCCGGTGTCTGCTCGGCCTGCCACGCCACGGCCAGCTCAGGGAGCTCCGTCGCGAAGCGGTTCGAGAGCTGTGCCGTCACGGGAGTCGTTGTCACCTTGTCCAGCGTACGGACGTCACGAGACCCGCTCAGAGACCGATGGTGCCGCTGTCGCCGAGATCAGGCTGCTGGTCGGTGACGAGCCCCTTCACCAACTGAACAGCCGCGCTGACCTTGCCCGGGGACTCCCAGTACTCGGCGGAGGTGGCGTCGATCCGGAGGGCGATGTTGTCGGGGTCCTCGGGGCCGCCGGACATGAAGGCGCCGGCGGACGCGTCCCACAGATCCTCGACCTTGCCGCGGTTCTGCTCGACGTGGGCGGTGCCGCTGAGGGAGACCCACCCGGCGTCGCTGGAGTACGAAACGTTCACCCGCGGATCGGCAGCCAGAGCCTGCACCTTCTCGCTGCTGGCCTCGGTGAGGAACCACGTGGTGCCGGGGTGCTCGAAGTCCTGCGTGCCCATCGGGGTGGACACCAACGTGCCCTCCCGGGAGACGTAGGTCAGGACGGCGATGCGGGTGTCGCGCATGATCTTCGTGACGGTCTCGAGCTGGTCATGGTGAGTCATGCTTCGAGCCTCGCACCGCCTCCGGAGTCGCGCCTCCCGGAGACGGTGACGCTCAGGCGACGCGGTGGTACGTTAGGCAGTCGGCCGGGTCGGCGCCCGGTCCGACGCGGATCGAGTCCGCGTGACACTCCAGGGCGTCGTTGTGGGTGCAGTCGACGCGGTGGCAGGCGCCGACCATCGCCGTCGCGGTGGGCAGGCCACCGGTCATGCTGATGTCGATGAAGGTGCCGCAGCCGGCCGAGCCGGCCGACGAGCCGGTGATGCTGATGGCTCCGGCGTGACACTCCGAGTCGGCGTTGTACGAGCAGCCCGCGACCGCGCAGTCGTGGACGGGTGGCATTTCGGTGATCGACATGTTCGCCTCCGGCAGTGGTCGTGTCTTCGACGGTACGACCGCCACCCCGCACTGAGGGAAGACTCAGAACGCAGGCAATGTGGACAGATCCCGAGCCCTCAAGTTCTGTCGGTGGGGCCCACTACGTTGGTTGCATGAGTTCGGGAGGCATCGCCACGGTGTGCGACATCGCACGTCGCCGTCGCGCGATGGCGGAGTTCGAGGAGTGGTCGGTCGTCGTCACCCACCACGCCGAGCGGACGGCCGAGATCGACCGAACCGACGACATCGTCCTGTCCAAGGAGCTCGCCCGGCGTGAGGTCGTGCTCGACCTGGCGCAGGCCTTCAACGTCACCGAGCGAGCGATCTGGGCGATCATCTTCGAAGCCGAGGCGCTCCGTGAGCGCACGCCGGCGGTGTGGGAGGCGTTCCGCGCCGGCGACCTCGACGCGGCACGCGTCTCCGCGATCGCCGACTGCGCCGAGCGGCTCCAGACCCGTGAGGCGTGGGCCAAGCTCGAGCACTCCGCGCCCGAGTACGCGGCCACCCACACCGTGGCCGAGCTCCGGTCCTGGCTGCGGCGCCTGCGCGCCAGGCTCGAGCCCGAGGAGACCAAGAAGGAGACCGCCCGCGCCATCGACGACCGGCGCGTCTCCATCACCCACAACGACGACGGCACCAGCTGGCTCAACGCGCTGCTGCCCACCGGCGTGGCCCTCGCCGTCGGCGACCGACTCCGCAAGGCCGCCAACGCGCTGCCCTCGATCGATCCCGACACCGACGAGAAGGACCGCCGCACGCGCGACCAGAAGATGGCCGACCTGCTCGCCCACTGGCTCACGTGCTCCGAGGGCACCCACACCGACATCCGCGCCGAGATCGCGATCAGCATCGCCGCCACCGACCTCATCGGACTGACGGACGGTCCCGGCCTCACCCACGACGGCGAGCCGGTCGGCAGCGAGTGGGTCCGCGAGCTGGCCCAGTCCGAGCACGCGATCCTCAGACGCCTGGTCCTCGACCCCGTCGGCGAGGTGCTCGACACCACAGTCCTCAGCTATCGACCACCCGAGTCGCTGAGAAAGGCACTGCGATGGCGCGACGGGACCTGTCGCGTCACCGGGTGCCGGGCACCGGTCCACGAGACCGACCAGGACCACGCAATCGACTACGACTCAGGCGGCGCGACCTCGGCGTCGAACCTCCGCTGCCTGTGTCGCAAGCACCACAACATGAAGTCCCACGGTCACCTGGACGACCGGCACCTCGACACGCCACGGCGCTACGTCGAGCGCTACCTGCCGTGCCCGCCGGTCGTCACCGTGATCGACTTCGTCGACCCCTACCGACTCAACGCCTGAGCACGCTCAGGACAGCTTCTCGAGGATCAGCTCGCGCACCCGGCCGGCGTCGGCCTGGCCGCGCATCTCCTTCATGACGAAGCCGATGAGCGCACCGGCGGCGGCCTGCTTGCCGTCGCGGATCTTCTGCGCGGCGTCGGGATCGTTGGCGATGGCGCGGTCGACGGCGTCGCCGAGTGCTCCGTCGTCGGAGACGACCTCGAGCCCCCGGGAGGCGACGACCTCCTCGGGCTCACCCTCACCGGCGAGCACGCCCTCGAAGACCTGGCGGGCCAGCTTGTCGTTGATGCGCTTGGCGTCGATGAGGCCCTGGATCTGCGCCACCTGGGTGGGCGTGATCGGCAGTGCCGGCAGGTCCTTGCCCTGCTCGTTGGCCGTGCGGGCCAGCTCGCCGAGCCACCACTTCTTGGCGGCCTGCGGAGCCGCACCGGCGGCGATCGTCTCGACCACGAGGTCGAGGGCGCCCGCGCCGACGGTGTCGCGCATGTCGAGGTCGCTGAAGCCCCACTCGGACTGCAGGCGCTTGCGACGCTCGGCCGGCGGCTCGGGCAGCGTGCCACGCAACTCCTCGACCCACGCCGGGTCCGGCGCCACGGGCGCGAGGTCGGGCTCGGGGAAGTAGCGGTAGTCGTCGGCGTCGGACTTCGGGCGGCCCGCGGACGTGGTGCCGTCGGACTCGTGGAAGTGACGCGTCTCCTGCAGGATCGAGCCGCCGCCGTCGAGGATCGCCGCGTGGCGGCCGATCTCGTAGCGCACGGCCCGCTCGACCGAGCGGAACGAGTTGACGTTCTTGGTCTCGGTGCGGGTGCCCAGCTGGTCGGAGCCGAGCGGCTTGAGCGACAGGTTGACGTCGGCGCGCATCGAGCCCTGATCCATGCGCGCATCGGAGACGCCGAGCGCCACCATGAGGTCGCGGATCTGGTTGACGAAGGCGCGAGCCACGGCCGGGGCCTTGTCGCCGGGGACCTCAATCGTGCGGGTGACGATCTCGATCAGCGGGATGCCGGCGCGGTTGTAGTCGAGCAGCGAGTGCTCGGCGCCGTGGATGCGACCCGTGCTGCCGCCCACGTGCAGCGACTTGCCGGTGTCCTCCTCCATGTGCGCGCGCTCGATGTCGATCCGGTACGTCTCGCCATCAACGTCGACGTCGATGAAGCCGTCGAACGCGATCGGCTCGTCGTACTGCGACGTCTGGAAGTTCTTCGGCATGTCCGGGTAGAAGTAGTTCTTCCGCGCGAACCGGCACCACGGCGCGATCTGGCAGTTGAGCGCCAGACCCATGCGGATCGCCGACTCGACGGCCTTGGCGTTGACCACCGGCAGCGCGCCGGGCAGGCCCAGGCACACCGGGCAGACCTGCGTGTTCGGCTCGGCGCCGAACTCGGTGGGGCAGCCGCAGAACATCTTCGTCGCGGTGTTGAGTTCGACGTGGATCTCCAGGCCCATGACCGGCTGGTACCGGCTCAGGGCCTCGTCGAACGGGACGAGCTTCGTGGCGGTGATGCTCATCGGGCGACCTCCAACTCGGGTGCCTGGGCGGCGAACGGGCGACCGTCGCGCTCGGCGATGAAGCGCTCCAGGGCGGCGCCGGCGTTGTAGAGCCGGTCGTCGGCCATCGCGGGGGCGAGGAACTGCATGCCGACAGGGAGGCCGTCGGACAGGCCGATCGGCAG
Source organism: Aeromicrobium flavum (assembly GCF_007992115.1). Classification (GTDB taxonomy): domain Bacteria; phylum Actinomycetota; class Actinomycetes; order Propionibacteriales; family Nocardioidaceae; genus Aeromicrobium; species Aeromicrobium flavum. Next base: position 26,225 of record NZ_BJZQ01000020.1, on the reverse strand, counting down.
CGAGATGCCGGGCACTCCCGCGAGGTTCGCCGGGATCGTGGCGATGTCCTGCGCGTACATGGCCAGCGGGTCGTCGAGCTTCTCGCCCAGCGGCCACGCGACCGTGGGCGACGTGGGCGAGGCCAGGACGTCGACCTTCTCGAACGCGGCCTCGAAGTCGCGCGCGATCAGCGTGCGCACCTTCTGGGCCGAGCCGTAGTAGGCGTCGTAGTAGCCGCTCGACAGGGCGTAGGTGCCCAGGATGATGCGGCGCTTGACCTCGTCGCCGAAGCCGGCGTCGCGCGAGGCGGCCATGACCTGCTCGGCACTGGGACCGTCGATGCCCTCGGGCGCGACCCGCAGGCCGTACCGCATGGCGTCGAACTTGGCGAGGTTGCTGCTGACCTCACTCGGCATGACGAGGTAGTACGCGGCCAGGCCGTGCGCGAAGCTGGGGCACGAGACCTCGACGATCTCGGCGCCGGCCTTCGCCAGCAGCTCGATGGACTCCTCGAAGCGCTGGCGGACGCCGGGCTGGAAGCCCTCGCCGCCGAGCTCGGTGACGACGCCGATCCGCAGGCCGGCGACGTCGGCGCGGCGGGCCGCGGCGACGACGGGCGGCACCGGGACGTTCAGGCTGGTGGAGTCGCGGGGGTCGTGGCCACCGATGACCTCGTGCAGCAGGGCCGCGTCGAGCACCGTGCGGGTGACCGGACCGGCCTGGTCGAGGCTGCTGGCCATGGCGACGAGGCCGTAGCGGGAGACACCGCCGTAGGTGGGCTTGACGCCGACCGTGCCGGTGACGGCGCCGGGCTGGCGGATCGAGCCGCCGGTGTCGGTGCCCACGGCGAGCGGAGCCTCGAACGCGGCCACCGCAGCGGCCGAGCCGCCGCCGGAGCCGCCGGGGATGCGGTCGGTGTCCCACGGGTTGCGGGTGGGCCCGTACGCCGAGTGCTCGGTGGACGAGCCCATCGCGAACTCGTCCATGTTGGTCTTGCCGAGGATCGGCAGGCCCGCGGCCTTGAGCTTCGCGACGACGGTGGAGTCGTACGGCGGAATCCAGCCCTCGAGCATCTTCGAGCCGCACGTCGTGGGCAGGCCCGTGGTCGTGAGGACGTCCTTGACGGCGATCGGCACGCCGGCGAGACCGTGCAGGGACTCGCCCGCCTCGCGGCGGCGGTCGACGTCAGCCGCGGTGGCGAGAGCGCCCTCGGCATCGACGTGCAGGTAGGCGTGGATGCGGTCGTCGACGGCACCGATGCGATCGAGGTGCTGCTGCGTGACCTCGACCGACGTCGTGGAGCCGTCGGCCAGGGCCGCGGCGATGTCGGCCGCGGTCGAACGGGTCAGGTCGCTCATTCTTCTCCCAGGATCTTGGGCACGAGGAAGCGCTGCTCCTCGCTGGCGGGAGCACCGGCGAGCGCCGCCTCGGGCGTCAGGCTCGGTGTCACCTCGTCGGGGCGGAACACGTTGGTGACCGGCACGGGGTGGCTCATGGCAGGGACGTCGTCGCCGGCCGCCTGCTGGACGACCTGGACGTAGTCGAGGATCGCGGGCAGCTCGGCACCGAGGCGATCGAGCTCGGACTCGGACAAATCGATCCGCGCAAGACTCGCCAGATGGGCGACGTCATCGCGGGAGATCTCGGGTGACGACATGGATTTCATCCTAGTGGGGCGGGTCGACATGCCGGACGCCGGTCGCCGGGCGCTGGCAGTGACGTTTGCGGGGTCCTCACCGGCGTGTCGACCCCCCAAACGTCACTCCCAGCGCTCCGGTCAGGCCAGGGCGTCCGGGCCGCCGTCGAGCAGCTTCTTGAACTGGGCCTCGTTGAGGATGGTGAGGCCGAGGTCCTCGGCCTTGGCGGCCTTCGAGCCGGCGTTCTCGCCGACCACGACGTAGTCGGTCTTCTTGCTGACCGAACCCGAGGCCTTGCCGCCGGCGGCGATGATCGCCTCCTTGACCGAGTCGCGGGTGAAGTCCTCGAGTCCGCCGGTGACGACGATCGTGAGTCCGTCGAGCACTCCCCCGGCGGTCGACGCGGCGCCCGGGCCGGGGTGGTCGGGGATCGCGAAGCGGACGCCCGCGGCCCGCCACTGGTCGACGATGTCGCGGTGCCAGTCGACCTCGAACCACGCGATCACCGAGTCGGCGATGATCCCGCCGACGCCCTCGACCGCCGCGAGCTCGTCGCGGGTGGCTGCGCGGATCGCGTCGATCGAGCCGAAGTACTGCGCCAGGGCGCGCGCGGCGACCGGCCCGACGTGGCGGATGTTGAGCGAGACGAGCTGGCGCCACAGGTCCTTGGTCTTGGCCTTCTCGAGCTCGTCGAGCAGCACCTGGGCCTGCTTGGACGGCTCGCCGGTCTTGACCCGGAACGGCGTGCGCACGACCGGCTCGCCCGTCTTGTCGTCGAGCTTGGCCTCGCCGGTCTCGGCGTCGCGCACGGTGACCTCGATGGGGACGAGCTGCTCGATCGTGAGGTCGAACAGGCCGGCCTCGGAGTCGAGCGGCGCCCCGGTGCCCTGTGTGAGCGCGGCGGCCGTGACCTCGCCGAGCGCCTCGATGTCGAGGGCTCCGCGTGAGCCGACGTGCTCGACCCGGCCACGCACCTGGGCCGGGCAGGTGCGGGCGTTGGGGCACCGCAGGTCCTTGTCGCCCTCCTTCATCGCCCGCAGCGGCGTGCCGCACTCGGGGCAGCCCTCGGGCATGACGAACGCACGCTCGCTGCCGTCGCGGCGCTCGACCACCGGGCCCAGCACCTCGGGGATGACGTCGCCGGCCTTGCGCAGCACGACGGTGTCGCCGATCAGCACGCCCTTGGCCTTGACGACGTCCTGGTTGTGCAGCGTGGCCTGCCGCACGACGCTGCCGGCGACGCGCACCGGCTCCATCTGCGCGTACGGGGTGGCCCGGCCGGTGCGGCCGACCGACACGACGATGTCGAGCAGCGTGGTCTGCACCTCCTCGGGCGGGTACTTGTAGGCGATCGCCCAGCGCGGCGCCCGGCTGGTCTCGCCCAGCTCGGGGTGCAGCGCCAGCTCGTCGACCTTGACGACGAGACCGTCGATCTCGTGCTGGAGGGAGTGGCGCTGGCCGCCCAGCTCGGCCACGCGCTCCAGCACGTCGTCGACGCTGTCGAACACCCGCGTGTTGGGGCTGGTGGGCAGGCCCCACTCCTGCAGCAGGTCGTAAACCTCGCTCTGCGCGTTGACCGGCGGCCGCTCCCACGCGCCGATGCCGTGGACGTAGAGACCCAGCACCGCGATGCGCTCGTGGCCGGCCTCGAGCTCGAGCCCGGACTTCTTGTCGAGCTGCTGGCGCAGGCCGCCGCTGGCGGCGTTGCGCGGGTTGGCGAACGCCGGGAAGCGCCGGGCCGCGCTGGCGGTGGCGCGCTCCTCGTCGACGCCGCGCTTCAGCGACTCGGCCACCGCTCGGTCGCGCAGCTCGGCCTGGAACGCGTTGAGCCGCTCGAACTCCTCGATGCCGATGAAGACCTCGCCGCGCACCTCGACCAGCGGCGGGTGGCCCTCGCCGTCGAGGTGCTTCGGGATGCCCGCGACCTTGAGCGCGTTGACCGTGACGTCCTCGCCGACCCGACCGTCGCCGCGCGTGGCAGCGGTGACGAGCACCCCGTTCTCGTAGCGCAGGTTGATCGCGAGGCCGTCGATCTTGGCCTCGCTGAGCCAGCGCACGGACCGCCCGGCGGCGCGCTCGGTCTTGGCGCACCAGTCGCGCAACTCCTCGGGCGAGAAGACGTTGTCGAGGCTGAGCATGCGCTCGGCGTGCTCGATCGGGGGCAGCGCCGACGTGGTGGGCGCGCCGACGTTGAGGGTGGGCGAGTCCTGGCCCTGCAGCTCGGGGTGGAGCCGCTCGAGCTCCTCGAGGCGGTGCATCCAACCGTCGTACGTGGCGTCGTCGACGAGGGACGTGTCCTGGCCGTAGTAGGCGTCGCGCGCACGCTCGATCTGCTCGGTCAGCTCGGCCGCCTCGGCCCGGGAAGCCTCGGCTCCGGGGTCCTCGTCGGGCACTCCGTCTTCACGCGATTCCGCCATGGCGCCGAGCCTAGTGCGACCCTCGGACACCGACACGACGACGCCGCCGCTCCGCCGACTTGCCGCTGCCGCCGACCGATCTAGGGTGCGGAACATGAGACTGCGCCGCGTGACGACCCGGACCCGGGGGTGGACCCGGCGACGTGCCGGTCGTGGCTGGACCTACCGCGACGAGTCCGGCTCGGTCGTCACCGGCGAGGAGCGCGAGCGCGTCGAGAGCCTGGCGATTCCGCCGGCGTGGCAGGACGTGTGGATCAGCCCCTGGCCCAACGGCCACCTGCAGGCCACCGGGGTGGACGAGGCCGGCCGCACCCAGTACCTCTATCACCCCGAATGGGTCCGGCAGCGCAACGTCGAGAAGTTCGACCGGGTCAGCCAGATCGCCCGCGAGCTGCCGAAGCTGCGAGCGCTCGTGACCGACCACGTCACGGCCTCCGACGGGTCGCGCGAGCATGCCGCGGCCGTCGCGGTGCGCATGCTGGACTCGGGCTCCTTCCGCGTCGGCAACGACGTCTACGCCAAGCAGGGCAGCTTCGGGTTGACCACCCTCGAGCGACGGCACGTCCGCGCGAAGGGGGACGCGCTGCTGTTCACGTTCGTGGGCAAGTCCGGGGTCGAGCACAGCGTCCTGCTGGAGGACGAGCCGGTCGTGGACGCCATCAACCGGATGCGCCGCCGGCGCGGGGGCGGACCCCGGCTGCTGGAGTACCGGTCGCAGCGGTCGCGCTACTTCCTCGACTCCTCCGACGTGAACACCTACCTGCGCGAGCAGAGTGGCCTCGAGATCACCGCGAAGGACCTGCGCACCTGGGCCGCGACCGTGCTGGCGGCCGAGGTGCTGGCACTCTCCGACGAGCCCGGCGACACGAAGGCCTCACGCGAGCGCGCCGTGCGGAGCGCGATGACCGAGGTGTCCCTCGCGCTGGGGAACACCCCGGCCGTCGTGCGCAGCTCCTATGTCGATCCGCGCCTGGTGAGCCTCTACGAGTCCGGCACGGTGATCCCCCGTCAGTCGTTCGAGCAGGAGATCGACGCGCTGGAGCGGCGGAACGCGATCGAGCGGGAGACGCTGCGGCTGCTGCGCGACGCCGACTGAGCGCTCAGCCGAAGGACGCGGCCGCGGAGACGGCCGACTCCAGGGCCCGCCGGGTCTCCGGGGGCGTGCGGCCGGCGAGGCCGCAGGCGGGGGTGACGGCGCCTCGGCCGGCGAAGGACTCCACGGCGAAGCCGAGCCGGCCCATGAAGTCCTCGACCGCGGGGGCGTCCGCGCCGCCGAACCACAGGTCGGTGCCCGACTCGAAGACCTCGGCCCACACGTCGGACGGCTGCGCGAGGGAGACGTCGAAGGCGATCGCCTCGAAGCCGGCGCCGGCCAGCAGGGAGACGGGCACGTCCGGGGCGCAGGTGTGCACGACGGGTCGCGCGCCGGCCGCGCGGATCGCGTCGACGACGGGACGCAGCAGGGCGTCGGCCACGGGTGCGTCGATCGAGCGGTGCCGGCCGAACCCGCTGGCCGTGGGGATCGAGCCCGCCAGCACGGCGGTGATCGCGGGCTCGTCGACCTGGATGACGAGCTCGCCGGCGAATCGGCGGCGGAGCTCGGCGACGTGGTCCACCAGCGCCTCGGCGAGGGCGTCGGCGAGCTCACGCCGGGCCCCGTGGTCGGCCGTGACCTTGTCGCCGCGCGGCCGCTCGACGGTGGCCGCGAGCGTCAGCGGACCGGTGACCTGCTGCTTGACCACGACCTCCTGGCCGTCCAGCAGCTCCTCCAGGAGGTCCAGGTCCTGGCGGAGCGCAGACCGCGCCCGGCGCTGATCCATCCCCTCCCCCGGCGCGAGCCTCCAGCCGGCGGGCTGCAGGTCGATCGGCAGCGGCACGAGGCCGAGCGTGCGGCCGAGCATCCCCGACGGGGCGCCGCGGTCGGGCAGCTCGGGCACGAACACGATCCCCTCGGCTCCGAGGGTCTCGACGACGTACCGGGCGACCGGTGCGAACTCCTCGCCCGGCATCGATCCGATCCCTGTGGCTCGCATGCCCACGATCATCCCCCAGCCGACCTTGCGAGAATCATCCGGTGACCGTCCGACCCGCCACGCCCGCCGACCTGCCCGAGCTGGCCGACCTCGCCGCGCGCACGTTCCCGCTCGCCTGCCCGCCCGACATGCCGGAGACGAGCATGGCCGCGTTCATCGCGCAGCACCTCTCGGTCGAGCGGTTCGCGGAGTACCTCGCGGCGCCCGAGGCCGAGGTCCTGGTGGCGGAGGACGACAGCGCCCTCAGCGGGTACACCCTCACCTTCGCGCGCGAGCCGTACGACGAGCACCTCGCGTCGCTGGTCCGCCAGCGCCCCACGGTCGAGCTCAGCAAGTGCTACGCCGACCCGGCCGCCCACGGCACGGGCGTGTCCGCCGAGCTCATGACGGCGGTCGTCGAGGCCGCCCGCACTCACGGTGCGGCCAGCGTGTGGCTCGGGGTCAACGGCCGCAACGCCCGGGCGCAGCGCTTCTACGCCAAGCACGGGTTCGAGGTGGTGGGCGAGCGGCGCTTCGTCGTGGGCGACCACACCGAGGACGACCTCGTCCTGGAGCGTCAGCTGGCCTGAGCCGCGGCCTTCTCGAGACCACGGGCCACCGCGCGGGCCGCCACCCGGCCGGCCCGGTTCGCGCCGATCGTGGAGGCGGACGGGCCGTACCCCACGAGTTGCACCCGCGGATCGGCGACGGCCGTGGTGGAGGTGGCGGTCGTGTCGCCGAGCTGGATCCCGCCGAGCGGCGAGCGCAGCCCGAGCGGGGCGAGGTGCTCGACGTCGGGACGGAACCCGGTGGCCCAGAGGATCACGTCCACGGGCTCGAACGTGCCGTCGGCCCAGCGCACGCCGTCGGGCTCGATCCGGCTGAACATCGGCCGGCGCTCGTAGGCGCCCAGGCGGGCCGCCTCCTGCTCCTGCGGGCGGAGCATGAGGCCGGTGACGCTCACGACGCTGCGCGGCGGCAGGCCCTTCCGCACCCGCTCCTCGACGAGGGCCACGGCGGCACGACCCGCCTCCGCGTCGAACTCCTCGGTGCGCCACACCGGCTCGCGGCGCGTGACCCACACGGTGTCGGTGATCGGCCGCAGCAGGCCCAGGAACTGCACGGCCGACAGTCCCCCGCCGACCACCAGCACCCGGCGGCCACGGAAGTCCTCGGGATCGCCGAACTCGGCCGTGTGCAGCTGCTCGCCGCGGAACTCCTCACGGCCCGGGTAGTACGGCACGAACGGTCGGCGCCATGTGCCGGTGGCGTTGACGAGGGTGCGGGCGTGCCAGACGCGGCCGTCCGCGGACTCGACCCGCAGCGCGCCGTCCTCGTCGCGCACCGTCCGCACGGTGACGGGACGGACGACCGGCAGGTCGTTGCGTGCCTCGTACGCGTCGAAGTAGCCGGGCACGAACGTGTTGGCCGCCTCAGGCCCGTGGACCGTCGGCAAGGGCGCGTCCGGCAGGTCGGCGACCCCGTGCACGTCGGCCATGGTCAGCGCGTCCCAGCGGTGCTGCCACGCCCCTCCCGGCATCGGGTTCGCGTCGAGGACGAGGTGCCGCACGCCGAGCCGGCGCAGGTGGAACGAGGTCGACAGGCCGGCCTGGCCGGCTCCGATGACGATGCTGTCCCACACGCCCAGGTCAACGCCGCCGGGACCCCGCCGATTCCCGTCAGGCGGGGACGACGCGGCGCGTGCTGGCGATCGTGGCCGACCCGACCACGCGGGTGCCGTCGTAGATCACGCAGGCCTGGCCCGGGGCGATGCCCATGGCCGGGTCGAACAGCTCGACCCGCACGGTGTCGCCGTCGACGGCGACCGTGGCCCGGTGCTCGTCGCCGTGGGCCCGCAGCTGCACCGTGCACTCCAGCGTCTCGGTCGGCGGCTCGGCGCACCACAGCGGCTTGATGCCCTCGATCGATCCCACCGCGAGGTGCTCACGGGGCCCGACGGTGACGGTGCGGGTGACCGGCTCGATGTCGAGGACGAAGCGCGGCTTGCCGTCCTCGGCCGGCACCCCGAGGCGCAGGCCCCGACGCTGGCCGATCGTGTACGCGTAGGCACCGTCGTGGGCGCCGACCTCGGCGCCGGTCTCGTCGACGATGGGACCGGGCTGCGGTCCGAGCTTGTCGGCGAGCCAGCCCGCGTTGTCGCCGTCGGCGATGAAGCAGATGTCGTGGCTGTCGGGCTTGTTCGCCACCTGGAGCCCGCGGCGCGCGGCCTCCTCGCGCACGAGCGTCTTCGGGTCGTCGCCCAAGGGGAAGACCGAGCGCCGCAGCTGGTCCTGGGTGAGGACCCCGAGGACGTACGACTGGTCCTTGCCGTGGTCGACCGCCCGGTGCAGCTCGACGACCTCGCCGGCGGCGCCGGCGGTGGTGACCAGCCGGGCGTAGTGGCCCGTGACCACCCCGTCGAACCCGAGCGCGACCGCGCGGTCGAGGACCGCCGCGAACTTGATCTTCTCGTTGCAGCGCAGGCACGGGTTGGGGGTGCGACCGGCGGTGTACTCGGCGATGAAGTCGTCGACGACCTCGTCGGCGAACTCGTCGCTCATGTCCCACACGAAGAACGGGATGCCGATCGCGTCGGCCGCGCGGCGGGCATCGCCGGCGTCCTCGATCGAGCAGCAGCCGCGGGCGCCCGACCGGTAGGACTTGGGGTTGCGGCTCAGGGCGAGGTGGACGCCCGTGACGTCATGACCGGCCTCGACGGCTCGTGCCGCCGCCACGGCGGAGTCGACGCCGCCGGACATCGCCGCGATGAGCCTCATCGGCCGCGGCTCCGGACGAGGCCTGCCGAACGGGCGCGCTCGTGGACGGCGGGCAGCACCTCGAGCAGGCGGTCGACGTCGGCCTCGGTGGACGTGTGGCCGAGGCTGAAGCGCAGGGAGCCGCGTGCCGCGGCGTCGTCGAAGCCCATCGCCAGCAGGACATGGCTGGGCTGGGGCACGCCGGCCTGGCATGCCGATCCCGTGGAGACCTCGACGCCCTGGGCGTCCAGCAGCATGAGCAGCGCGTCGCCCTCGCAGCCGGGGAACGTGACGTGCGCGATGTTGGGCAGCCGGTGCTGCGGCCCAGTCTCCGGGTCGCCGTTGACGACGGCGTCCGGGATGAGCCGGGTGATCCCCTCGACCAGGCGCGCGCGGAGCGCCTCGATGCGCACCGAGGACCGCTCCTGCTCCTGGATCGTCAGGTCGAGGGCGGTGGCGAAGCCGGCGATGAGGGCGGTGCCCACCGTGCCCGACCGCAGGTCGCGCTCCTGGCCGCCGCCGTGCAGCAGCGGGGTGGCCGTGACCTCACGGCGGATCACCAGCGCGCCGATGCCCACCGGGCCCCCGAGTTTGTGGCCCGTCACCGTCATCGCGTCCAGGCCGGTCGCGGCGAAGTCCAGCGGCAGGTAGCCGGCCGCCTGCACCGCGTCGGAGTGCACGGGGATGCCGTGCTCGCGGGCGATCTCGACGACCTCGCGGACGGGCTGGATCGTGCCCATCTCGTTGTTGGCCCACATCGTGGTGATGGCCGTGACGTCGCCCGGGGTCTCCTCGATCGACTCGCGCAGGGAGTCCAGGCGGACCCGCCCCTGCCGGTCGACCGGGGTGACGTCGATGCGCGCGCCCTCGTGCGCGGCGAGCCACGTGACCGGGTCGAGCAGCGCATGGTGCTCGATCGAGCTGAAGACGACGCGGTCGCGGCGCGGGTCCTCGGACCGTCGCGACCAGTACAGGCCCTTGATGGCGAGGTTGTTGGCCTCGGTGCCGCCGGAGCAGAACACGACCTCGCTGGGCCGGGCGCCGAGTCGCTCGGCGATGAGCTCGCGCGACTCCTCGACGACACGGCGGGCGCGACGGCCGGCTTCGTGCAGGCTGGAGGGGTTGCCCGTGCGGAGCAGCTCGGCGTGCATGACCTCGACCGCCTCCGGCCGCATCGCGGTGGTGGCCGCGTGGTCGAGGTAGACGCGATCGGGGGTCGTGGTCATCGTCTCCAGAGTAATGGGGGCGCACGAGCCCGGCAGCGGGCCGTCGGCGTCCTGGTTGCCCGCGGTGACGGCTCCCCCTACATTGGCCGGACACGGACCGAGGGGGGACGGGTGAAGGTCGAGCTGCAACACGCCCGGCTGCTGAACGCCGCGCAGGCGATCCGGCGGCTGGCCGAGGCGATCGATGCCGAGGTCCGTGCCGCCAACGCCGCGTCGCCGATCGCGCTGCCCAGCCTCTCGGGGCTGCCGGCGAAGGCCACCTGGCTCCACGAGCAGCTGCCGATGCTGCGTGAGCTCTCCGTCGTCGCCCTCCTGCTGGACGCCGACGGCGACGGCACCACAACCGTCACCGTGCCCGACACCGGGTGGGACCCGTCCACGATGCTCGAGACGGTGGCCGACCAGACCTTCGGCCCCGGCTTCGTCGAGGCGACCGGGCTCGAGGGCGACGAGCTGCACGCCCTGCTGCTCACCCTCGGATCCGTCGGTCGCGAGCTGCCGCCGGGGTCGGCCATGACGGCCACCGAGCTGCGGCAGTTCATCATCGACCACCCCGAGGTGGCCACCGCCCTGCAGAACACCCGCCCGTCCGGGTCGGGGCCCGCCGGGACACTGCTGGGGCTCACGCAGCCCTTCATGACGTCACCCGGCGGCGCCGGCGCCGTGCTGGACCAGCGCAAGCTGGACGCCCGCGACCTCTTCGCCGGCCTCTCCCCCGACCAGGCCGCGATCCTCGCGATGACCTACCCGTCGCTCGTCGGCAACATGTCGGGCGTGCCGTTCGCGAACCGGGCCCACGCCAACACCGTCAACGTGGTCGCGGCCCTCGCCGCCGAGCGGTCCGAGCTCGCCGGCCTGCGCGACCAGCACGAGGAGAACCAGGGCGACTGGGACTTCCTCGGTCGCAACAACGACGACCTCGAGGGGCCGATCGGCGACCTCGAGGACCGCATCGCGCTCTACGAGTCGATCCTGGACGACAAGCGCACGATCGTGTACTTCGACCCGGCCGGCGACGGCGCGATCGCCGAGATGCACGGCACGATCGACTCCCGGACGAACAACGTCGGCGTCCTCGTGCCGGGCACCGGCACCGATCTGTCGAACTACGAGGGCGGCGTCGCCCGGCGCTCGCGGCAGTTCGCGGCGAACGACCCCACCGGTGGCCTGACGATGATCTCGTGGATGGGTGGCGACCTGCCCGACGGCGTGGTCAGCGACGCCCCGTTCGCGAACTACAGCAAGGACCTCGGCCCCCGCCTGGCCGAGTTCTCGCGCGACCTCGACCTCGAGATCCAGCGCTCGAGCGCGTCGGACCCGGAGGTCGCGGTCGCCGGCCACTCCTACGGCGGCGCCGTCGTCGGCCGGTCGGAGCTGGCCGGCCTGGTCGCGGACCGGGTCCTGCACATCGAGTCCGCCGGCATGGGCCACGACGTCCACGAGCCGGGCGACCTTCCCGCCTCCCAACGGAACGTCGACCGCTACTCGATGACCGCGCCCGACGACCCGATCTCGCTCTCGCAGGGCACGCAGGCAGGCGACAACATCGGTCACGGCGCCGATCCCGACACGTTCGACGGCACGACCCGCCTGCACACCGGCGACACGGTCGACGGCGAGCCGAACACCGGGCTCGACGCCCACACCCGGGTCTTCCAGGAGCACAGCGACGCCTGGGAGAACATGTACGAGGTCTTCACCGGCGGCGTCGTCGAGACGTACCGGTCGCCGAACTACGAGTACATCCAGACCTACCAGGGGCCGCCCGTCGTCATCCAGGACGGCTGGCGTGACGACGGCGAACGGATCGACATCGAATGAGGCGCATGGTGGTGGCACTCATGCTCTGCGGGATCGTCCTGGCAGGGTGCGGCAAGGAGGACGACATGGAGTTGCAGGAACGCGCAGAGGCCCGCGCCGCGAAGGCGCGCGGGTTCGTCGACGATCTCGCGGCCCGCGTCGGCACCGCCCCCGAGGTCGTGCAGGACGAGATGGGCGACTGTGTCCCGGGCCGGGAGGACAGCGGCATCGACCTGTCCTACACGGTGCGCGTGGCCGTCGACGACGGCGCCGCCGACCGGCTCCGCGGTGAGATCTCCGACCATTTCGCGGCCGAGGGCTGGGAGGTCAAGGTCGACCCGGTCGACCCCGAGAACCAGGTCGTCAGCGTCCGATTCGCCAAGGACACCTTCACGATGGGCGCGAAGATCAGCGAGTCCGACGGGCGTGCATCGGTCGGCGGCTCCGGGGGCTGCGTGAAGTGAGGCGCCTGGCCGTGGTGCTGGCTGATCGGCGTCGCGCTCCTGTCCGGCTGCGGTGAGAGCGAAGCCGAGCTCGAAGAGCGGGCGGAGGCCCGAGCGACCGAGCTGCGGACGATGGTCGACGACCTCGCCGTGCGCGTCGGCTCCTCTCCCGAGGTGAGGTTCGACGAGAGCCCGGACTGCGTCCCGGGTCAGGAGGACAGCGGTCTCGATCCCAGCGACACGGTGCACGTCACGACCGAAGCCGCTGCGGTCCACCGGCTGACCGGCGAGATCGCCGACGACCTCGACGCCGACGGCTGGACCGTCAAGCGCGACCCGGTCGACCCCGAGAACCGCGAGGTCAGCGTCCGCTGATCAGGAGATCTGCGAGCCCGCCCCCGGCAGCAGCTCGTCGACCAGCGTCGCCGTCGTCGGATCCATCGGCTCGCCCGCGAGCGCGGCCTCGAGCTGATCGACCGCCGCCGCGACACCGGCGGTGCCGCCGGCCGCGTGACGTGCGCGCAGCACGATGCGCCACGCCTCCTCGTGCGTCGGGTAGACCCGCAGCACCGCACCGGCAGCGGCCGCAGCGCCGGCGGGGTCGCCGCCGTTCTGCATGAGCTGCGCGAGTCGCATCGCCGCGTCGATGACGAGCTCGCCCATCGTCCGCGGCAGGTCGAGCGTGGCCACCCAGGCGTAGCGACCGCGCGGCGCGTCCTCGAAGGCCGGCCCGCGGACGAGCTTGAGCGCTCGGCGCAGCAGGTCGATCTCGTCGCGCGGGAAGTCGGCCCGGCGGCTGGCGATCACCAGGTGGCGGAACGCGTCCCAGTCGCACACGACGTCCGGGCCGAGCGACAGACGCCCGTCGAGGGTCTCGCGCAGGCGGTGACCGCCCTCGCGGTCGGTGCCGAGCCACACGCGGGCGCGCTCGATGTTGGCGTCGCGCACCTCGGGGGTGACGCCGAGCGGCCACACCGCACCGGCCAGCACCGTCGGGTGCACGCCCTCGGGGTGCAGGGCCAGGAAGGCCACGATCTCGGTGAGCACGGCGGCACGACGCTCGGTCTGCTCGCCCGGACCGTCGACCAGCACCGGCCCGAGCACGCCCACGCGACTCGTGGCGGTGAGCCAGGCGGCGTCGTCGGCGTCGCGGCGGGGCAGGGAGATCGGGAGGCGATCGCCGTCGTCGGGACGCGTCGTGAGCCCCGCGGAGGCGAACAGCGACGCCACGGACTCGGCATGGTGCGCCCCGATCCGGTTGGCGGTGACGGCGAGCCCGAGCTGCGGGACGTGCAGCGTGCCGTGCTCGTCGACGTGCAGGCGCCAACGGGCGGCCTCGTGGTCGCCGATCGCGACCGCCGCCAGGCCGGGCCGGGAGCCGGCGAGCGTGGCGAGGCGCTCCATCGCGAAGCCGGGCACCTGACTGCCCACGGCCAGGACCGTGACCTGGTCGTCGAACTGGCGCCCCGTGAGGACGTCCTGCTCGCGCGCGGCCTCGATCTCGCCCGCGGCGGCCTCGACGTCGGCGACGAGCGAGATCCGCTCGGCGACCGAGGCGACGGCCGGAGGGAGACCGGTGGCCACCACCTGGACGGACCGCGACCACGGGCTGACGGCCGCCTGCAGCGCCAGCGACGTGACGATCTCACTGCTGACGTGCAGGTCGCCGCCGATGGTGATGAGGCCGCCCGACGACGCGAGGTCGACCAGGACGTCGCGGCCGTCGGTGTCGACGCCGAGGCTGACCAGCGAGGGGTACGCCGGATCGACGTCGGCGCTGGACTCGATCGCGGCGAGGTCCTGCGTGGACCGCCACATCGCTCCGCCGTCGACGGCCTCCCAGCCCTCGACGGCCTCGGGCACGGCCGGCGCCAGGTGCAGCTCGACCTCGTCGTGACCCACGACGGCCGCGTACGCCGCCGGGACGGGGACGCCCGCCCGCTCGCAGGACGAGGCGAGGTCGCGCAGCACGGCCTCGAGGACGGCGGCGCGCTCGGGATCGGCCGCGAGCCGCAGGTCGGCCTCGGTCTCCTTGGCCGCGTCGTCGGGCTCGCCACCGGGGCGGCGACGGCGCGAGACCGCCAGCGCTCCGAGCAGGCCGCTGGCCAGCAGGCCGGCGCCCATCCACCACGCGGTGGACTCGGAGTCGACCTGGGTGACGGACATCTCCGCGTCGGCGGCGCCGCCCGCCTGCGCTCCCCCGCCACCGGACGAACCGGACGGCGGCGGCGTGACCGGAGCCTGCTGCGCGGGCACCTTGTCGACGCCGACCGCATCGGCCGGCATGACCAGCTGCCAGCCCGGCTGGATCAGCCGCGCCAGCTCGAGCTTGCGGCCGTCGACCTGCACCTTGTCCTTGTTGAGCTCGTAGATCTCCTTGTAGCGGAAGCCGTCGCCCAGGTGCCGCTCGGCGATGTCCCAGAGGTTGTCGTGGTAGCCCTCCTTGGGCGCCTTGACGGTGTAGACGAGCTCGCCGGCGATCCGGTCGGCGACGCGGTCGGCGCGAGACGGCTTCTCGGCGGGCGCGGGCGCGGCCGAGTCGACGGTGGCGGTGGCGACGGGAGTGGTGGCAGGAGCCAGGTCGGACTGCGACGGACCGGTGGCGGCACCGGCCGGACCGGCGACCAGGCCCGTCACCAGCAGGCCGCCGATGAGGGCTCGCGCCAGGTGCTGCAACGGACCTGCCAGCGGGACCGTGCGGGCGAGGCCGCCGCGGCGGGTGGCGATGATCTCGAGCACGACGCACACCACGAAGACGAGCCAGAGCAGCCACACGATGCCGACCAGGACCGTGACGAGGTCCTCCGGACCGAGCTGACGGGCGAGGTCGCGCAGCGCGGGCAGCTCGGTGGGGATCGGCGGCGAGCCACCCAGCAGCACGAGGGCGACCGGCAGGCCGATGAGCAGCCCGACCAGCGCCAGCGCGGCCCCGATCCGCGACACGACCGAGGAGCCCTCAGGGGGCGGCGGCGGCGCCAGCGTCTCGAATCGGCTGGCGTCCGGCGTCGTGGTGGGGTCCGTCATGGGAGATCTCCTCGGGGAGGTTCAGGAGGTGGCCGCGGTCGCCGTGGCTTCCGCCCTGACCGGGTACTGGTTGATGCCGATGAGCTTGAGCAGGGTCGTGTCGCTGGTGTCGGTGACGACGACCTGCACGGAGTTGCCGGTGACATTGACGTCGTAGGCGCCCGCCCCGTAGCCGCGGGCGTTGAGGAAGTCCAGCGCGTACATCCGGGCCAGGCCCGGGTCGATCGCCAGGGCTCCCCCGCTGCGCAGCTGCGCCAGGTCGACGGCGTTGGCGCCGGCCCGCGCGGCCTGCTCGGCGTCGTCGGCGACGCGCATGCGGGCGTTGATGCCCATGCCGCCGTCGATCACCAGACCGGCGCACAGCATCAGCACGAGCGACATGCCCAGGACGAAGATCGTGGCACTGCCACGCTCACGGCGGGTCATCCGAACCTCCGGTATCGGTCGATCGGGGCGCTGCTGGTGGCTTCGAACGTCTCGGTGCCACGCACGCCCAGGGGTGTGAGTCCTCGGTTCGAGACGGTGCACCGCACCGTGACGGTCACGACGCCGCCGGCCTCGAACGGACCCTGGATGCTGGGGACGACGCACGAGGAGAAGCGGTCGTCCATGTCGCTGGCGTTCGCGGCGTCGTAGGCGGCCTGGCGGGCCGCCGGCTCGGTGCGCTCGAACGAGGCCGCCCGGGCCGCGTCGCGGGCGGCGGACTCGATGTCGGCGCGCACGGTGACGTAGCGACCGCCCATGAGCACCAGCAGCAGGAACAGGACGAGGATCGGCACCATGAGCACGACCTCGACCGACATCGAGCCGCGCTCGAGGCGCGGACGGCGGGACAGGGTCATGGCGTGTCCGCCTCGAACTCCTCGACCCGGCCCTGCGCGATCTCGCGCACGCGAGGCGACTCCAGGAACGGCAGCAGCTGGTGGGCACGGCCGGACACCGTCGCGCGCATCGAGTCGCCGACCCGCTGCACCTGCACCTGGGGGTTCTGCAGCACGCCCTGGCCCAGCGTGTTGGCCGAGTTGACGCCCTTCACCCGACCGGCCTCGGCGCTGTCGGTGACGCGCGCCGTGCGGGCGGCCTCGCGGGCGGCGGCGCTCGCGGACTGCTTCGCCAGGTAGGTCAGCGAGAACTGGATCGTGATGATCATCGTGATCATGAGCAGGGGTGTGTAGAGCACCAGCTCGATCGCGCTGGCCCCCCGCTCATCCCGTGCCCGAGAACGCATCAGATCAGGGGCTCTGGATGTCGTTGCCGATGTTGGTGGCCTCGTCACGCAGGGCGGTGGTGAGGATGACGCCGACCGCGGTGCAGATGCCCACGAGCACGGCGGCGATGACGACCCACTCGACGGCCGAGGCGCCCTCTTCGCGGCGCGCCTTGTCGAGGCGGGCACCCAGCAGGGTGACGAGGTATCCGAGTGCGGGATGGACCATGGTTCTTCTCCTTCGTGGTGCGGTGGACTTACAGCCCTGCGATGCCGGACAGCGCAGGGTAGATCAGGAAGACGAGGAAGCCCGACGCCAGCAGCAGCTGGGCCACGAGCATGGACTGCGAGCGCTCCTGCGCCCGGCTCTCGGAGTCGGCCAGCTCGCGCTGGCGCATCGAGGACGCGCGGGCGGTCAGGGAGTCGCGCACCTTGGCGCCGTCCTCGGCGACCAGGGCGAGCGCGGCGGCGAGGTCGCGCAGCTCCTCGACCTTCATCTCGTCGCCGAGGCGTCCGAGGGCCGCCCAGGGGGTGACGCCCTGCAGGCGGGCGTTCTCGATGGTCTCGCGCAGCCGGACCATGCCCCAGCCCTGACTGACGCCGGCCGCGGCCGTGAGGGCCTCGGGCACGCCCCGGCCGCCGGCGAGGTTCATCGACACCAGGTCCAGGAACGCGCTGACGACGTGGCGGAAGTCGCGCCGGCGGTCGACGGCCTCCGAGTGCAGCTGCAGCTGCCCGACCACCATGCCCAGCAGGGCGCCCAGGATCGCGAGCCACAGCGGCAGGACCGGGCTGACCGCGCCGATGAACATCAGCGGCGCCAGGGCGATCGCGGGCGCGAACGCCCCCACGATGCCGGCGATCAGCGTCGAGCCGAGGTGGCTCTCGACCGAGCGGTTCAGCACCGACAGGTCCGAGCGGATCCCCGCGGGCAGCTCGATCCCGCGCGCGTTCAGGTAGGACGCCACGCGGGTGCCGAACCGCAGCGAGCGCGAGTCGTCCTCGGCCGCGACGAGCGAGGGCCGCACGCCACGACGGCGCTGGGTGTCGAGGCGCGCCAGCTCGGACGCGGCGGTGGCGCCGAACGCGGGCGAGCGGCTCAGCAGCAGCCAGACGCCGGCGCCGGCCACGGCGCCGCACAGCAGGATGAGGGTCATGGCGCCTCCACCTTGCCCAGCAGGAACCGCTCGGGCATCTCGTACTCCGACAGGCGGCGCATCCAGATGAAGCCGGCCGCGAACAGGCCGATGACCACGAGCAGGACGAGCTGTCCGATCGGGGTGGAGTAGGGCTCGACGTACGACCGGTTGAAGATCGACAGGCCCAGGACGAACACGACCGTGACGCCCATGACGATCTGCACGCTGCGGCGCGTGCTGGACCGGCTGGCGCCGATCCGCCGGCGCATGTCGAGATCGGCTCGGGCGGACTTCGCCAGCGACGTCAGGACCTCGCGCAGGCCCGGTCCGCGCAGGCGCGAGTTGAGGATCAGCGTCGCGACGATGAGGTCGGCGCTGGGGTCGTCGATGTCGTCCGCGAAGCCCTGCAGCGCGGTGGAGAGGTTGGTGCGGACGCGGAGCCGGTCGGTGAGCCGGATCAGCGCCGGCTGGATCGCCGGCGACGCGGCGTACGCGGTGGCCGGGATCGCCTGCTCCAAGCCGACGGCGCCGGCGATCGTGTCGCGCAGCGACTCGGTCCAGGCCGCGAGGCCCTCCAGGCGCGCCATCGCGCGCTTCTCGCTGGCGAGGCCGCCGAACAGCATCGGCGAGAACCACACCAGCAGGCCGACCGCGATGGCCAGGACGGGCCACGACGTGAGCAGCAGGATCAGCAGGCCGACTCCCACGCCGATGAGGGCGCGCCGGGCGTTGCCCTGGATCCGGTCGCGCAGCGAGGGGCCGGAGCGCACGGGCGAGGGCTCGTGGTCGGACAGGCCCATCACGAGCAGCAGCACCCCGGCGCCGATCACGGCGCCGAGGAGCGTGACGAGCATCGCCTGCGAGCCCATCAGTACGCCTGACCCTCGTACGCCGTGGGACGGTAGCCGTGGACCTGCAGGTCCTCGATGCAGCTGACCGCCGCGGCCGCGTGGGCGACGCCGTCGGGACCCTCGGCGAAGACCTCGCTGGAGAGCACCTGGCCGTCGACGCCGTTGACCTCGCGCACCGACGTGATGACACGGCGCAGGGCGCCGCCGCTGCTGTACTCGTTGCGTCGCTGCACGAAGATCACGAAGTCGATGGCGCCGGCGATGAGCATCATCGTGGCGTCGGCGGGCAACCGCTCCTTGGACTGGATCGCGTACGTGCAGATGCGGTTGAACACCTCGAGCGAGGAGTTCGCGTGGATGGTCGACAGCGAGCCGTCGTTGCCCTGGCTCATCGCGTTGAGCATCGTGACGATCTCGTCGCCGAGCACCTCGCCGACGATGACGCGGCTGGGGTTCATGCGCAGCGACCGGCGCACGAGCTCGGACATCTGGATCGCGCCCTGGCCCTCGGAGTTGGGCAGCCGCTCCTCGAATGCCACGACGTTGGGGTGCAGGTCGGGGAACTCGCCCAGGCCCAGCTCCAGCGCGCGCTCGACCGTGATGAGGCGCTCCTGCGACGGGATCTCGTTGGCCAGCGCACGCAGCAGCGTGGTCTTTCCGGCGTTCGTCGCGCCCGCGATCATGATGTTCTTGCGCGCGGCCACGGCGGCGGACAGGAACGAGGCCAGCTCGGGCGTCATGGTGCCGCTCTCGACCAGCATGTCGAGCGAGACCCGGCTCAGGCGCGAGCGACGGATCGACAGCGAGGGACGCTGCGTGACGCCCATGACGGCCGAGAGACGGCTGCCGTCGGGCAGGCGCAGGTCGAGCTGCGGGTTGGCGGTGTCGAACGGGCGGCTGGTCAGGCCGGAGTAGGCGCCCAGGACCTGCACCAGCTCGACGAGCTCGTCGTCGCTGTCCGCGACGGGAGGCATTCGCTTCTCCTCGCCGTTGGAGTAGCCGACGAAGACGTTGTCGCACCCGTTGATGTCGATGTTCTCGACCTCGGGGTCGTCCAGGAGCGGCTGGAGACGGCCCACGCCGTACAGCGCGGCGTGGATGCCGTCGGCCAGCTCGGCCTCCTCGGCGTGCGACAGCGGCGTGCGGCCGGCCGCGATCTCCTGGCGCGCGTACGACTCCAGCACGCGGGCGATGATCGCCCGGGCGAACTGGCGCTCGTCCTCGCTGGACATGGCCGGCAGGCCGGCGGCGGCGTCCTCACGACGCTGGCGGGCCAGCGTGTCGGCGACCTCTTCGCGCAGGGCGCGCAGCAGCTGCTGGTCCATCAGATCTCCTGTCCGACGGCCGACGGAGCCGCGAAGGCCCGGATGCGGGGAACGATGTCGACGAGCGACCGCGAGAACACCGACCTCAGCACGGCGCGCGACGACGACGCCGGGCCGCGCAGGACCACCTTCGGGTCGTGGGCGATGGTGCCGAGCATCGTGACGTCGAGCTCGGAGGACGCGAGCAGGCGGCCGATGTCGTCGACGGCCCGCTGGTCGCGAGGATCGCCGACCACGATGACGCCGACGGCCGTCGAGCCCGGACGCCCGAGGGCCCACGGCTCGCGCACCGTCGTGAGGCGGTCGCGCAGGTGCGCCACGGCCGCGATCTCGGAGCGGACCAGGAAGATGACGGCGTCGGAGCCCTCCACGACCGGACCGGCCGGCGAGCCGGCCACGAAGCGGCCGGCGTCGACGAGGACGTCGCCGGGGTACGCGCGCAGCGTGCGCTGCAGGTGCGGCCAGGCGGGACCGAGGCTCTGGGCCTGGCGCGGGCCGGACGCGCCCACGAGCACGTCGACGCCGTCGCGGGTCTGCTGGAGGTGGTCGACGAGGTCGACCTCGTCGCCGGCGCGGACCGCGGCGCCCAGGGACACCAGCCCGCGGTGCTCCTCGAGGGCGTGGTCGTCCGCGTCGCGCTCACGCGTGGCCACGTCGCCGCCGATCGGGTCGAGGTCGGCGACCACGACGGGACCGCCCCACCGGGCCGCGAGGCCGATGACCGCGGTGCTGACGCCGGGAGAGCCCTTGGCCGAGACGAAGCTGATGAGGGTCATCGGTCACCCGCCAGGCTGCGGAGCCGCTCGGAGTCGGTCACCGCCACCCCACGGTCGACGAGCGACATGCCGATGCGGTTGTTGCCCGCCGCGTCGACGATCGCGTCGGCGACCTCGATCGGGACCAGCAGCGTCGCCGCCGAGCCCTTCGCGTCGCCGCCGCCGCCCAGCACACCGCCGCCGCTGGAGCTGACCGGGGGCTGGATCACGAGTGCGAGGGCCAACGGCGTTCCCGGCTCGCCGCTCTCGCCGATGCGGACGACGCGCACGAGGTCGCCGGAGTCGAGGCCGTCGGGCACCCGGCCCTCGACCAGGGGCACGCCGACCTCGGCCACGCGGCCGCCGCCGAGGGGGTTGGTGCGCACGAGCATCGAGGTGTCGAGCAGCTGACCCTCATTGAGCGGGACCCGGCTGTACGTGCCCAGGACGCTCGACAGGGCGCCGACCGGGACGATCAGGTCGGAGTCCGAGGCCACGTTGGTCTGACCCAGGAGGTCGCGCGTGATCTCGGTGCCGGCCGGCACGTCCGACCGGAGCACGAGGACGGGGTCGCGCGAGTCCATCCGCAGCGCGAGGAGTCCGGCGAGCGCGGCGCCGCCGAGGATCAGCAGGACTCCGAGCAGTGCGAACGCCGGGCGGCGGCGACGCGGCGGTGCCGGGCGCGAGGCGCCGGGCGCGGCACGACCGCCCACTCCGCGTGCCGTCCGGGCACGTTGACGATCCTGGACCGCGTCGCTGACCGACTCGGTGCTGGTGCGCATCGACATGAGCTGGGCTCCCCCTCGCAGACTGGTGGTGCGTTCCCGGGGTGGCCGTGATGCGTGTCCCTCGCGTGGCCCCCCACAGGAACCAGCACAGTCTAGCCCGATCGGGCTGGCCCGTCCTGCTCACCGGGCACCGGCGGAGAGGATTGCGTCACACCGGGAAACCCCACCGGACCACCCTCTACCCTGTGACCCATGCGCTTGCTCGTCACGGCGGAGGCGGCCTCGTCGGGGGACAGCCGCGATGCCATCGTCGCCTACTCCCCCACGAGCACGGTCGGTGACCTCGAGTCCCTGCTCCAGCAGCTCCTCGGCCAGCGCAGTCCCCACGCCGACGTCGCGGACGTCATCGACCTCGATGCGCGCCGTGGCACCGATCGCCACGGGCCCGGCCTGTACCTGGGCGGACGCCGACTCGACCCGAACGCGACGCTCGCCACCGCGGGGATCCGCCACGGCGCCGTCGTCGGACTGGGCGGACCCAGCCGCCACCGCGCGCAGGAGCCGCAGGGTGTCGTCGAGGTGCGCCTCAGCTCGGGCCGCGGCGCCGGGCGCGTGCACCGGCTGGGCATCGGCACGTGGACGGTGGGCTCGGCCGAGCACTGCGCCATCCGGGTCGCCCACGCCCCCGACGTTGCCGCGCGGCTCGAGGTCGACGCCCACGGCCGGGTCGAGGTGACGGCCGACGCGTCCGCCCACGGCGTCACGCTCCCCGTGCCGCCCCGGCGCGAGCCCGCCGGCGAGCCGATCGTGCTCGAGGCGAGCATCGCCACCCGGTCGCAGCGTCGCTTCCGCCGCAAGCGCCCGGGAGTCAGCGCGCTGCAGGAGGGTCGTCAGGTCGACCCCGGTGCTCCGGTGCCCCTCGTCCGGCTCGACCGCGAGCCGGTCACGGGCTCGAAGCCGTGGTCGGAGGGGATGGTCCTCGGCGTCGCCGACGTCCTGTTCGAGCTGGGCGGCGTCAAGGCGCCGGACGCCTCCCTGTCGCCGTCGGCCAACGGCCCCGAGCTCGACTACAACCGACCGCCGCGGCTGCACCCGCCCGAGCGCATGCGCGAGTTCTCGCTGCCGTCCGAGCCGAAGCGGCCCGAGAAGTCGCCCATCCCGGTCCTCATGATGCTGTCGCCGATGGTGATGAGCGGCTTCATGTACTGGCGCACCGGCTCGATCTTCTCGCTGATGTTCATGATCCTGATGCCGATCATGATGCTGCTGAACGCCACGGGCACCCGGCGCCAGCAGAAGGTCCGCTACCAGGAGCAGCTGGCCGAGTTCCACCGCCGCCGCGCCGACATCGAGCAGGCGGCGGTCGCCTCGATCACCGACGAGCGCGGCCAGCGGCGCTCCATCTACCCCGACCCCGCGTCGGTCCTGCTGTTCGCCACCGGTCCGCGGTCGCGACTGTGGGAGCGTCGCCGGTGGGACCCCGACTTCCTCGAGCTGCGGCTCGGCACGAGCGACCTGCCCTCCGACGTCATCGTCAAGGACCCGACGCGCGAGCAGCACGAGGGCCCGCTGCGCTGGACCGCCCCGGACGTCCCCGTCGTCGTGCCGCTCGCCCCGACCGCGGTGCTCGGCGTGTGCGGCACCCGCGAGGACTGCCTGACCACCACCTCGTGGCTCGTCGCCCAGGTCGCCGCGCTGCACTCCCCCACCGACGCGTCCCTGTGGGTCTTCACCGACCGCGAGAACGCCCCGGCCTGGGAGTGGGTCAAGTGGCTCCCGCACGCGCGCACGAGCGAGGACCACCGCCGCGCCGCGCGGCTCGCCTTCGACGAGGACGACCGCTCGAGCATGATCGCCGAGCTCACCGCGCTGGTCGACCGCCGCAAGGAGCTCGACACCGACGAGCGCGAGGCGCTCCCCTCGGTCGTCGTCGTGCTCGACGGCGCGCGCGAGCTGCGCATGGCGCCGGGCATGACGTCGCTGCTGAAGTCGGGCGCGTTCGTCCACGTCTACTTCGTCTGCCTCGACCGCACGGCCCGCGAGCTGCCCGAGGAGTGCCGCGCCGTCATCGAGCTCAAGGGCGACCTGCTCGACCTCGAGACGACCGCCCAGAAGCACATCGACGGCGTGCGACGCGACATCGTCGAGCCGCGCTGGCTCGAGCGCCTCGGCCGGGCCCTGGCGCCCATCCGGGACGTCAGCACCGAGGACCTGAGCTCGAGTCTGCCCGCCGCCAGCCGCCTGCTGGACGTGCTCGGACTCGACGCCCCCACGGGCGACGCGCTCGCGCGCCGTTGGGCCGGCGGCGGCCGCACGACCCAGGCGGTGATCGGCGAGGGACTGGACGGCCCGTTCCGGATCGACGTCCGCGCCGACGGACCGCACGGCCTCATCGCGGGCACCACCGGCTCGGGCAAGTCCGAGCTGCTCCAGACGATCATCGCGTCGCTCGCGGTGGGCAACCGCCCGGACGAGTTCAACTTCGTGCTGATCGACTACAAGGGCGGCGCGGCCTTCATGGACTGCCAGCACCTGCCGCACACGGTCGGCATGGTCACCGACCTCGACGGCCACCTCACGACCCGCGCCCTCGAGTCGCTGGGCGCCGAGCTGCGCTACCGCGAGCACCAGCTGGCCGACGCCGCGGCGAAGGACATCGAGGACTACCTGGCGGCGCGCAAGCCCGGCGACGAGCCGATGCCGCGCCTGCTGATCATCATCGACGAGTTCGCGGCCCTCGTCGCCGAGCTGCCCGACTTCGTCACCGGCCTGGTCGACGTCGCCCGGCGCGGCCGGTCGCTCGGCGTCCACCTGATCCTCGCCACCCAGCGTCCCGCCGGCGTGGTCAACGCCGAGATCAAGTCCAACACCAACCTGCGCATCGCCCTGCGTGTCACCGACGCGAACGACTCCGACGACGTCATCGAGTCGAAGGTGGCCGCTGAGATCCCCAAGTCGTTCCCGGGCCGCGCGTACGCCCGCCTGGGCCACTCCTCGCTCACGCCGTTCCAGAGCTCGCGCGTCGGCGGCCGCCCCGCCGGCGACGAGCGCGCCGAGCTGCGCTCGCGGGGCTTCGGAGTGGACGAACTGGTCGCGCCGCCCACCGCGAAGGCCCAGGAGGACGACGTCTCGGTGCCCACCGACCTGGCGACCCTCGTCGCTGCGCTGCGCGAGGCCAACGACGTCGTCGGCCTCCCGCCCATGCGCAAGCCGTGGCTGCCGCCGCTGCCCGAGACGCTGACGCTCCACGAGCTCGAGGTCGAGCCGGCTCCCGACATCGGCGCCCGCGCCGACATCCCCCCGATCGTCTTCGGCCGCGGCGACCTGCCGCACCTGCAGCAGCAGGAGGTCGCCAGCTGGGACCTGCAGCGCGACGGCCACCTCGTGATCGCGGGCCAGTCGCGCTCGGGCCGCTCGTGGTCGCTGCGCACGATGGCCGCCGCGATCGCCCGCCAGACCGCGCCGACCGACGTGCACGTCTTCGGCATCGACGCCGGCAACAACGCCCTGCTGCCCCTCATGTCGCTGCCGCACGTCGGCGCCGTCGTCACCCGCACGCAGATCGACCGGATCTTCCGGCTGTTCGACCACCTCGGCCGCGAGCTGACGAAGCGCCAGCAGACGCTGGCCGAGCAGGGCTTCGCCGACATCGCCGAGCAGCGCGCGGCGGTCGACGGTCCCGAGCGGATGCCGTACCTCGTGGTCCTGCTCGACCGGCTCGAGGGATTCACCACCGCGTTCGAGTCCGTCGACGGCGGCGTCCTGCTCGAGCGTCTCGTCGGCCTGCTCCAGGAGGGCGTCGGCTCCGGCATCCGCCTCGTGATCGGCGCCGACCGCTCGGGCATCCTGGGGCGCTACTCGCTCCTGGTCGACGACCGCATCGTGCTGTCCATGAGCGACCCCTCGGACTTCTCCGTCGTGGGCCTGCCCACCAAGCAGGTGCCCGCGCACATCCCGCCCGGCCGCGGCTTCCGCGCCGGCGAGCGCCCGCAGGAGGTGCAGTTCGCGATGATCGACGCCTCCGGCGAGGGCACCGCCCAGGTCCGGGCGATCCACGAGCTGGGCCGCACCATCGCCGAGCGGTACGGCGACCTCCCCCGCGGGCTGCGCCCGCACCGCATCGACGAGCTGCCCGTCGCGATCAGCCTCGACGAGGCGCTCGGCCTCGAGCCGTCGGACGCGGCCCTGAGCCCGAGCTTCATCCCGATCGGCGTCGGCGGCGACACCCTCAGCCTCGAGGGCTTCGACCCCCTCGCCACGGGGCCGGGATTCCTCGTGGCGGGCCCGCCGCGCTCGGGTCGCAGCTCGGCCCTGCTCGTCCCCGTGGGTCAGCACCTGTACGCCCGTCGCGACGTGCTGGTCATCGCCCCGCGCCGCTCACCGCTGCGCGACCTCGACGACAAGCGCCTGCAGGTCTTCACCGGCTCCGAGCCCCTCGAGGAGATCCGTGAGGCGCTCTCGCGGCTGAACACCCAGCACCTGGTGGTCGTCGACGACTTCGAGGTGGTGGGGGCGGACTCGCCGCTGGGTCAGCTGCTCGGCGAGACGTACGGCGGGATGCGCGACACCGCGAACGCGATGATCATCGCGGGCGGGATCGACGAGCTGGGCGCGGTCTACCGTGGCCTGCCGTCCGACCTCAAGCGGGGGCGCACCGGTCTGGTCCTGTCGCCGCGGGCGTCCAACGACGGTGACGTGCTCAACGCCCGCCTCCCCCGCTCGGTCGGTGCCGCCGTGCCGCCGGGGCGCGGCCTGCTCATCAACCCCACGGGCTACCGCTGGGTGCAGGTGCCGAAGGCCTGACAGGCGCCCGGACGACGACAGAGCCCCCGGATCGATGATCCGGGGGCTCGTGCTGCGCTGAGTCAGGTCAGCGAGGCGACTGCAGGGGCGTCAGCACCGGGTGCTGATCGGCTTCCTTGGCA
>NZ_BJZQ01000019.1 GCF_007992115.1 Aeromicrobium flavum | reverse complement strand
GGCGGGCCGTCTCGAGGGAGACGACCCGCCGCTGTTCGGTGGTGACTACTTCTTCAGCCTGAGCGCGTCCCGGATCGTGAAGAACACGTCCGTCTGGTCGGTCAGGCCCACGACGTTGGCGGCCCGCGGCCCGTACGCAGCGATCCGCAGCTGCGAGCCGGTGTGCTGCTGGGAGCCCGCGGCGGCGCTCGTGGCGTAGTTGATCGTCATCGGCTGGCCGTCGTGCGTCAGCAGGTTCACCGTCGAGCCCGGCGTCGTCGTGCCGGCGTCGATGATCTGGCTCGTGTGCGCGTGGTCGGCGGTGACGATGACGGTCGTGTGCTTGTCCTTCTTGGCGTAGTCCAGCGCGACCTTGACGGCCTCGTCGAGGTCGAGCGTCTCGCCGATCTGGCCGCACGCGTCCGAGGAGTGGTTGCGCTTGTCGATGCTGGCGCCCTCGACCTGCAGGAAGAAGCCCTTGCGGTTGCCCCGGTCGAGCAGCTCGATCGACTTCTTCGTCAGGTCGGCCAGGCCGGGCAGGGCGTCGGTGCGCGCCGGGTTCTCGGTGCACGCGACCGGCGCCTTCGCGCCGCCGTCGGGCGTGGCCGCCGGGCCGTTCCAGCGCACGGGGAAGTTGCCCGGGGTGAAGAGGCCCAGCAGCGGCTGGTCCTGGTCGGCCTTCGTGACCTTCGTGAGCGCGTCGAGGTCCTCGACGATGCGGTAGCCGCGGTTCTCGGCCTGCTGGCGCAGCGTCTGGCCCTTCCACGAGCCCGCGGTGGCCTTCTCCGCGAACGTCGCGGCGCCGCCGCCGAGCGAGACGTCGGGGCGCGTGTCGAGCATCTGCTCGGTGATGCTGCCCCGGCCACCGTTCTCCTTGGCGTTCTCGGGGCACTTGGCCGCGGTGGCCACCGGCCCGTAGCAGCTGCGGCTCGTGACGTGCGCGACCTGGACGGCCGGCGTCGCGTCCTGCAGCTCGGCGGTGGAGACGTTGCCCGTCTTGTAGCCGGCCTTCTTCGCCAGCTGCAGCAAGGTCTTCTGGGGCTTGCCGTTGACGTCGACGCTGACGGCGCCGTCATAGGACTTGGTGCCGGTGGCCCACGCGGTGCCGGTCGCAGCCGAGTCCGGCACGTAGTCGGGCTTGCCGTCCTTCGTGAGCGCGTAGGTCGTGTACTGGCCGGTGAGCGGGAGGTTGTCGATGCCCGGGAACCGACCGGCGGCGCCGTGCACGTAGTTGCGGGCGCTGGTGATCTCCGAGTCGCCCATGCCGTCGCCGACGATGAGGATGACGTTGTCGGGGCGGCTGCCGTCGATGGCCTTCTTGACGACCCTGGTCTGGTCGCCCGAGAGGCGCGTCGCGCCTCCATGCTCGGAGAGGTCACGCTGGCCGGAGGCGACCGATCCCACGACTGCTCCCCCGAGGAGCAGTCCGGCGGTCCCGATGACGAGCGTGCTGCGGGTGCTGGTGCGAATCTTCATGGCCACAGACCAGCGGACCCCGGTGACCACCGGGTGAACCGCGGCGGAAGCCCGGCGGGCCATCGGCGCAACCGACGGCGTCAGCGGGAGGCCTCGACCCGCTGGGCCGGTGGCTCGGGGACGGGTCCGCCGTCGGCCACCTGGCCGATGACGGTGAGGGTGCCGAAGTAGGTCGCGCACGCCAGCACGAGGGCGGTGCGCCGGACGCGCTGCCAGTCGATGTGGTTCATGGCACCAGCGCAGCCCACGCACGTGACGAGGAAGCGAACGCCGGCCGACGGGCCCGGGACGATCGGTCGACCGCAGGGCACCCCGTGCGCGGCATGATGGTGGGCATGGACGCCTCCACGCCGATCACCCCGCCCGGTTGGTACGACGACGGGCACGGGCAGCTGCGCTGGTGGGACGGGTCCCGGTGGACCGAGCACACCGCTCCCCTGGCGTCGGCCGCGCCGCAGCAGCAGGTGCCGCAGCCGGCCCAGCCCGTGCGGCAGCAGGTGAAGCGCGAGGACCTCGTCGAGGTGAAGCGGTCGAAGCTGGTCTGGATCCTGCCGATCGTCTTCCTCGTGTCCGCGCTGGTGGGCGTGCTGTCGGCGGTGGCGGTGTGGAACTCGGGCGGTCTGGGCGCAGAGCCGTTGGAGCGCACGTACGCGGAGTTCGCCGAGGCCGAGCGGTCGTCGGACTGCGCGGCGCTCATCGCGGTGACGACGGAGACCTTCCGCTACGGCTTGTACGACGAGCCGTTCACCTGCGAGCGGATGCGGACGCCGAAGCCCCTGCGGGTCGGCACGCCGGAGTGGGGCATGCGGTTCGGTCCGGTGGGCATCCTGATCGTCAAGGAGGAGTTCCCCGAGCTGGACGAGTACCACGGCGGCCGGATGGGTCCGACGTACACCAGCTACACCCTGATCCGCGAGGACGGCCGCTGGAAGCTGGACAGCGACGACTGAGCCCTTGCGCCACTGAGCCCTTGCGCCCATGGGCCGATGGGGTGACCGTGGTGACATGGGGTCTGTCTCCCGGCGCATCCGGCTCGTCCTGGTCGCTTCGGCCGTGGCGGTCGGCGGCGCGCTCGTCGCCGTCTCGGAGTCGACCCACGCCCCGGCGCGAGCCGAGACGGCTTCCGCCGCGGACGCTGCGCCCGTCGCCACCGTGGTCCGGGCGGCCGCGGCCACACCCCGGTGCTTCGGGGCCGCCTCGATGGCGAGGAAGCGCTGCCACAACCCGGCGCTGCGCGGCAAACTGATCCCCAAGCCCAGCATCGCCCGCAGTCAGACCGCGCGGTTCCCCGGCAAGCAGTGCTACCAGTCGGGCGTCCAGCAGACCCGGCTCAACCGTGGCTGCACCTTCGGCAAGCGCGCCAAGGGACGACCTCACGTCATCCTCGTCGGCGACTCCCACGCCCGCACGCTGCTCCCCGCGCTCGCCGTCCTCGCCCGGGCGGGGCACTTCTCGCTCGAGGCCCAGGTGCGCGGCTCGTGTTCGTGGACCCGGTCGCCGGTGACCCGCCTGGCGAAGTCGCGCGTCCGCCCGTGTTGGATCTACCGCAAGAACCTGCAGCGCTGGCTCGTGAAGCAGGCCCCGCGGACCGACGTCATCGTGACGACCGGCTACGCGCGCCAGGTGTCGGGCGGCGCGTCGTCGCAGGTGAGGAAGATGCGTGCCGTGTGGCGGCCCCTGCTCACGCGTGGCGTGCGGATCGCGGCGGTCAGCGACAACCCGCGGCTGAGGGGCGAGCCGCAGCCGTGCCTGGTGAAGCACGGCGCCATCAAGGGCGCGCGGAAGTGCGGCGTCTCCTACCGGAAGGGCCTCGGTCGGGACCCGTTCCTGCTGACGGCGAAGAAGACCGGCGGGGCCGCCGCCATCGACCTCCGGTCACGGTTCTGCAGGAAAGGCTTCTGCCCGGCGGTGATCGGCGGCGCCAACGTCTACCGCGACCAGTCCCACATCACGGTGACCTACTCCAAGACGCTGGCGCCGGTGCTGCTCGCGCAGCTCCGCGCGAAGCGGCTGGTCCGCTGAGTCGGTGCGGGTGGTCCCATGCCTGATCGAGGGTTCAGGGACCAGTGGGCCGAGCTGAGCTTCGAGAAGAAGATGAGCATCTTCGTCGGACCCGTCGTGGTCGTCGTGGTGGGTGCGGTGCTGACCGCGGCCCTGTCGAGCTGGGGCGACGGAGATGATCCCCGGCCCACGCCACCGACCACTCTCGCGGACGAGCGGATCGAGGTCCTGGACTTCGTGGTCGACGGCGGAGAGCGGCAGGACCTGGTGTCCGACCCACCCACGGTCTTCCCGCAGATCGACGTGACCCTGCGGAACGTGGGCGCATCGGTCTCGGTGATCACGGGAGCCCAGTTCGGGATCCTCGACTTCGGGAGGCTCCGGATCTGCGAGGCCGGCGGCGGCCCGCTCGAGTCGTCGAAGGACTACGACGTGGTCCTCCCCGTGGACCCCGCCGCGGACCAGGTGCTTCGCAGCAAGGTCAGTCAGGCCCTGGAGCCGAATTCGGCCGACCGGTTCACCTTCACCATGAACGTCGAGCCCCGCGGCCAGGGCGAGGGCGTCTTCCTCTACCGGCTGGACGTGCGGTTGGTCATGACGCGAAGGACCAGCCGACGCGGGTGGGCACGGCGATCGTCGCCGTGCCCCACCTGCCCGAGGCGCAGCACTTCCCCACTGACGCCGGTCGGATGGTGTCGCCTGCGGCCGCACCCGACGCTCCGGTCGACGGCGTCGAACGGTGCTATCGCGAGAACCTCGCGACGTATCTGCGGATGATCGGCCTGCCGGGGACACGCGATCCCCGCATGGACGAGAGCCTCACGACAGCTCGGTGAGGCTCCCGCCGCGCGGATCAGTTGGCGGCGTCGAACGCGTCGAGGACCTCGCGCTTGATCCGCCCGCGCTCGCTCACCTCGTGGCCGTTCTCCTTGGCCCAGGCGCGCACGTGCGCCAGTTCCTCGGGCGTACGGCCCGAACCGCTGCCGCTGCCGTTGCCGCGACGGCCGGCCGACGGACGCGACGACGGCGAGGACCGGCGACCCAGCGCGATGTAGTTCTTCAGCGCACCGCGCAGTTCCTCGGCCTCCTTCTTCGTCAGGTCGATCTCGTAGGACGTGCCGTCCAGGGCGAAGTTGACCGTCTCGCCCTGGCCGTCTTCGATCTCCTTGCCCGAGATGTCACTGGTGAGGATGGTCACGACTCGCTGCGCCATGTTTCTGCCTTTCTTCAACATTTACGTGAATAGCGTGAATGGTCTTCGCTATTCATTTCGTCACCTTATCGACAAGAGAACTCGTATTTCCCGATATCCATCGGGTGGAAATCGAATTCTCATTTCGAATGACTGCCCGTGCGACACCCCGGGTGGCTAGGGTGTGCCGGCATGACCATTCCCTCGTCCGCCGGCGGCTGGTTGCTCGCCGGGCTCGTTCTCGCCTGCGTGGGCGCTGTCGTCCTGGCCATCGGCGAGACCTCCGAGGCGACGTTCGTCGGCTGGGGTCTCGTCGTCTCGGCCGTGCTCGCGGCACAGGTCGGCGTCGTGGCCAAGGGCGTCGAGCTGGGGCTCGCGGTCTCGCGCCGCGAGTGAGCGTTCCACCGCCCCTCTCGTCAGGGAGCCAACCGCAGACGGCCCGAGGCCTCGGCCCGGATCGTGGCGGTGTCCGGGAAGCCCGGAGGCACGAACGGCAGCCGGTAGGGGCGTGTCAGCTCGACGTCCACGCGGTCGCCGGCGGTGCGGAGCGTGAGGTTCACGTCGGCGGGCACGAGGCCGCTCACGAGGGTGCGGGCGTCCGAGTCGTCCAGCACCGCCGCCTCGTCGATCCCCTCGGTGTAGACGACGTCGCGGTCGAGTCCGTCCGCCGCGTGGAGCGCGACGCGGTCGGCAAGATTCATCAGCTCGCGCCGTTCGAGGAAGGCCGCGGAGCTGTTCACCACGACGACGACCAGGAGGCCCAGGACGGCGAGGAAGCCCACGGTCAGGACCGTGACGTTGGCCCGTTCGTCGGGTCTCATGGGGCCGCCCGGTAGCGGCCGAACGGCTCGGTGTGGGTCGACGAGACGTCGAACGCGGCGACCGGATCGCCGAAGACGTCGGGCGCGAGCGGCAGTCGCTGGGAGGAACGGACCTCCACGACGACCGTCGACCCGGGAACGAAGCAGTCAGGCCGGCAGCGCGTGTCGACGGCCGCCCCGGACACGTCGTGATCGGCCAGGACCAGCCGGGCGGCCACCCGCGCTCGCGACCGCGCCGTCGTCGGGTCGTCCGCCTGGACGAAGGCGCGTGCCCCGGCCTCGCTCGCCGCCGCGACGGCGTAGGCGGTGCGTTGCGTCTCGAACACCGCGATGACCACGTAGACCAGGGGCACCAGCAACAGAAGCGTCAGCCACGTGAACTCGACCGTCGCACTCCCCCGCTCCCGGCTCACGGCTCCTCCTGCCGGACGGCGTGACCCACGGCGTCCACCGCGACGCCCGGCCCCCACAGGCCGAGCGGCGGAACCTCACCCCGGATCCGGACCTCGATCACGGGCACGCCGTCGACCTGGGACTCACGGGCCACCACGTCGTCGGCGAAACGATCCGCCAAGGTGGTGCGGATGACGTCACGGGCGCGGGACTCCGCCCCGGCGACACCCGCGTCCAGTGCTGCGGCAGCGCGGGCGCCGTCGGACGCTGCGGCCACCATCGTGTTCCGCACGTGCAGGACCAGCGCGAGCTGGGCGATGCCGAGGACGAGCGGGATCAGCACGGTGAGGACCAGCACGAACTCCGGCACGGCCGCACCGCGCTCGTCCCTCATCCGCCGACGGACGTCAACGCCTGGTTGAGCATCGAGGTCAGCGCCGGCCCGGCGAGGGCCGTCAGGCCCGCGACGATCCCCGCGGTCATCAGCGTGATCATCACCCACCCGGGGACGTCGCCGCGCTCCTGCGTGCGCAGCCGTGCAAGTCGTGACCTCATCGGATCTCCTTCATCTCAGCCACCCGACGTCAGGTGGAGTCCGGCCAAACCAGGGAAGAATGCGAACGCGATGGTGATCGGCAGGATCATGAAGACGACGGGGACCATCATCGCGATCTCGCGCCGACCGCCGGACTCGAGCAGCTCGCGCCGTGCCGCCTCGCGGACGTCGGCGGCCTGCGCGTGGAGGACGTCGATCAGCGGGGTGCCGCGATCGATCGCGACGGCCAACGCCTCGGCGAACCGCGCCACGCTCATCACGCCCGTGCGCGCGGCGAGGTCGTCGAGCGCAGCCACGACCGTGCCGCCGGCACGGACCTCCGCGAGGACCCGGCCGAGGTCGCGCGACAGGGCACCGTGGCTGACGCGGGTGACCCGGTCGAGCGAGGAGACCGGGCTCTCGCCGGCGGCGACCGACAGGGCGAGCAGGTCGGCGACGGTCGGGAACTCCGCCCGCATCCGCGCCTCGTGGCTCCTGACGCGCGCGGACAGCCTCTGGTCGCAGGCCAGGCAGCCACCGATCAGGCCCGCCCCGCACCACAGCAGCAGGGCGATCGCCGGCGGTTGCGCCATCGACCACGCGACCAGGGACATGCCGACAGCCGCAGCCAGGCCCACCGCACCCCACGTCGCCTGCTGGACACGGAAGTCCTCGATGCTCTCGTCGCTGCCGCAGCGTCGGAGCCGACGGGCGATCGCGGCGTTGCTCCCCACGGACTCGCCGATCCCTCGGGTCACGCGCCGCCACGAGGGCCCGACGAGCTGATCCAGGATCCGACCGGCGGGCGGGCCGATGACCGGGTGGATGTCGCGGACGTAGGGCAGCACGCGGTCGGCCAGGCTCGGGCGGCGAGCCCGGCGCCACCCCTGGACCACGAGGATCAACCCGCTCATGAACGCCGCTGCGACCAGTGCGCCGGTCATGCGAGGATCCTCTGCTCGGTGGGCAGGCGGCCCAGGCGCAGCATCAACCGGTAGGCGACGAGGCAGATCGCCGCCCCCGCGACGAGCAGCAGGACGCCCGACGGCGTGGCGAACCGCGCGATCAGCTCCCGCTGGAGGCTCATCATCAGCAGCACGAGCCACGGCGCGGCCACCGCCAAGCGGGCGGCACCGATGGTCCACGACTGGCGGGACTCGAGCTCGCCGCGCGTGCGCAGGTCGTCGCGCAGGAAGCCGGACAGCGATCGCAGCAGGCGGCCCAGGTCCCCGCCACCCACCTCGCGGGCGATGCGGAGTGCCTCGACGACACGGTCGCCGATCGGGTCGGCCAGCCGCGCCTTGAGCAGATCGAGGCTCTCGGCGAACCGACCGGTGGACCCGTAGTCGCGGCCGAACTGCACGAACGGCCGGCGCAGCTGCTCGGGACCGCGTTCGCCGAGCTGGATGAGCGCTTCGGGGAGCGAGAGTCCGGCCCGGACGGCGGAGGCCAGATGGTCGACGGCGTCCGGCCACGCCTCGGCGTGCTCGCGCTGACGCCGCACGGCACGGGAGCGGACGAGGGCGAGCGGCGTCCACGCAGCAGCGATGCCGGCCAGGAGCCCGACGACGGCCACGCCGGTGATCCCGGCCGCCACGACGGCAGCGACGAGACCGGCGCCCATCGCGGCGACCACGATGGTCCGTGGGCTGACGTCCGGCATCCCGGCCCGCTCCAGCAACGCCTCGATGCGGCGTGGTGCACGGGGTCGGGCCGGGCTCTCCGGCTTCGGCTGCCAGTTGTCGGCGAGGAGCACGAGCCCGATGCCGAAGACCAGGCCGATCAGCGTTCCCACAGCGACCCCGGATCGATGCCGGCGGCCTCGAAGGCCTCACGACGCTGGGGCGTGCCAGGCCCTCGTTCGAGGACCCCGCCCCGCCTGACGAAGATCGGCTCCGCCTCGATGATGCCGTTCTCGGCGCGGCCGGTGGTGGCGACGATCTCGCGGACCGTGCGGCGTCCCGCCGCGTCGATCGCGGTGTGCACGACGATGTCCACGGCCGTCGCGACCGTGGGGACCACGAAGCTTGCCGAGACGTTCTCGCCCGCCAGCAGGGGCAGGGTGCAGAGCTTCACCAGGGCCTGCTTGGCCGAGTTGGCGTGAATCGAGGCCATGCCGGGGAGGCCCGAGTTCAGCGCGAGGAGCAGGTCGAGCGCCTCCTCGGCGCGGACCTCGCCGACGATGATGCGATTCGGGCGCATGCGCAGTGCTTCCTTGACCAGCATCCGCAGCGTGATCTCTCCGGTTCCCTCGAGGCCGGCCTGACGGGTCTGCATCGCGACCCAGTCGGGGTGGGACGTCTTGAGCTCGAAGACCTCCTCGACCGAGACGAGTCGCTGGGTGCCCGGGATCGCGCCGGCGAGACAGTTCAACAGGGTCGTCTTGCCGGCCTGCGTGCCTCCGCTGACGACGATGTTGAGTCCCGCCAGGACGCAGGACCTCAGGAACTCCGCCGAGCGGTCGTCGAGGGTGCCGAGCGCGACCAGGTCCTCCAGCACCGAGGCGCGGGCCACGAACTTGCGGACGTTGACGGCGGTGAATCCGCGCGTGATCCCGTCGAGGACGACGTGGAGGCGGTGCCCGCCGGGGAGCATGGCATCGACGAACGGCTGGCTGATGTCGAGCCGACGACCGCTCGACGACAGCATCCGCTCGACGAGCTCGCGGACCTGATCGGCGGTGAGCATGACCGACGTCAGCTCGTGGCGGCCGTTGCGCGCGACGAAGACCCGCTCGGGCTCGTTCACCCAGAGCTCCTCGACCTCCGGGTCGTCGAGGAAGCGCTGCAGCGGACCGAACCCCACGAGGTCGGAGACCAGCTCGCCCACGACGCGGTCCGGCTCGTCGAGCGCGCGGACGGCTCCGGTGAGACTGCGCTGCTCGTGCTCGGCGACCGCGTCGCTGGCCGCCTGCCGCAACGCGTCGACGTCGGTGCGCGGGTCGATCCGCCGCTCGCGGACCAACGCGCGGACGCGATCGGCCAAGACCTCCATGCGCTTCCCCCCGAAAGCCGGAACTGCTTGGCCCGCATCATTCCCAACCGCGAGTTGCCCCGACAAGGCCCGAGAACCAATCTGTGGATGAAGGGACGAAAGAGACGCCCAAGCCCGCGAGCGTCCGAGTGAGATCGTCTGCCGGACGTGTCCGGGCGGATCGGTCAGGCGCTGCCGAGCCAGGCGTCCCGGACGGCGGCCAGTGCCTCGTCGGGGCTGGCCCTGATGACGCCTTGGTGGCCCAACCCCGTCTCCCACGCTTCCTCGGTCGGTGCTGTCTCGAACATCCGTGGCGTGGGCGGACGGCCCGTGGGGCCATGCTTGACGAACAGGTCGAGAGCTTCCGTGGTGACTGCGCCACGCTCGGCGAGCGCCCAGAGGTCGTACAGGTCACGCGCGGCTGCGCGGTCGCTCCATGCTGCGAGCTTGGAGGCGGCGAAGGCAGCGATGGTCGGCACGCGCAGGGACGCGGCAGGAACGCCCTCGTACCGCTGGTACAGGCTGACGACCTCCGTCGGCCAGGCGGGATAGCCAGTGCCGTCGAGCAGTTGCACCTGCACCTGGAGGTCGTCGACCTGCAAGACCGCCGGCTGCGAGCCGCGGGTGCTGGTGAGCTCGGGCTGCCAGGTGACCTCGCCGTAGGCCCTCGCCAGCGCACGCGAGACGACGCGGTCCATGTCCTTGGCGATGTCAGCGCGACGACCCAGGGCGATCAGATCGATGTCCTCGCTGAGCCGGAGGTCGGTCAGGTAGGTGCGACTGAGCGCGGTGCCGCCGAAGAACGTCAGCTGGTCGTCGGCAGCTGCGACAGGGCGACCAGTACGTGCGAGATGAGCTTGTCGCGTCGCACTTGCGGTGCTGACACCGAACTGCTCGAGGACACTCGCCTCGTCGGTGAGTTGCGGCGGCCCGGCATCGGTCGGCGCGGTCACCGCGTGGCCTCGATGAGCCCAGCGGCGCGGCGGCCGAAGTGCTGCTCGTCGGCGAGCGCGAGCAGGTGCTCGGTGTCGACGCGCGGCATCAGGTTCTCGATCGCGGCGTGAGCCTCGGTCTCGAGGCCGCCCAGGTTCGGTCGGCGCGCGAGGTCGAGGACGGTCTGCTCGACGGTGGTGACCAGGACGCGGCCGGTCTCCACGGGCATCCGCACGCCGTCGAGGCGGGCGGTGTCGCGGGTGACGAAGACGACCTGGCCGCCGTCATCGAGGGTGATGGGTGCGTGCTGACGCGGGACGGCGACGATGCCGGCGCCGATGGCACGAGGCAACGCCCCGTGGAGGCGTGCTGCCGTCAGGCCCATGAGCGCGATCTCCTCGCCGGGGTAGGCCGTCGTCGCGATGGCCGCGGTGGCGGTCTCGATGGTGGGCCGCCACGGGAGCGGTCGGTCGTCCGGCGGAGCCATGTAGTAGCCGGGAGCGAGCCGGATCAGCTCGCCCTTCGCGACATGGTGGCGCAGGAGGGCGCGCGGGTTCGCGTACTTGTCCGCGAGATTGATCGGCCGGGCGGCGCGCAGTTGCGCGCGAGCGACATCTCGGAGTGCCGTCATGTCTCCTCCGTTCCACTATTAGTGAAATCGTAGCATTGAACACTACGTTTTCTCTAGTGACGCACTTCCGCACCGAGGGGAGTTCCGGACGAACGAAGGAGTATCCCCGCTCTCCTCGCGGGAAAATCGACGGGAGTCGCCGGAAAGCCCCGTGCCAGATGCGGATGAGACGGAAGTGATGCACCCTGTGGTCATGATGCGTGTCGGACGCCGGTGGGGCGTGGCTGTCGCCCTGGCCCTGGTTCCCTCGTTGATGACCCTGCCCAGCCATGCCACGACGGACACGGCGCCCACGCCCGAACCGTCGACCTCGGCCACGACCGAGCCCGTCGAGACCGCTCCCCCGGCCGAGCCCGCCCCGACGCCCACGGCCTCCCCCGAGCAGACCGCCCCCGCACCGGAGCGATCGGCGGCGCCACGGACCGCCACCGCACCGCCCGCGACCTCGAAGCGCACGGCCCAGGCAGCGACGAAGCGCTGGGTGAGCATTCAGGTCAACAGCGGCCACGACACCCGCGTCCTCACCCGCGAGAACTTCTGGCTCCGCGGCCGCGTGCTGACCACGAAGGGCAAGCCGCAGGCCCGGGCGAAGGTGAAGATCTACCGCTACAGCGGCAAGCGCAAGACGAGGGTCAAGACGCTGCGGACGTCCAAGACCGGCTGGTACTCGTGGTCGCCCGCCAAGCCGAGGAGCGGCGTCTACCGCGCAGTCGTCAGCACCACCCGCTCGTCCGCGAAGATCAGGGTCAAGCGCCACACCGGCACCCGCACGCTCGCCTCCCGCGAGAAGTCGATGGGCTTCCTGCTGGGCAAGCCGACGTCCGGCGTTCGACGCGCCGGCGACGTCGCGTGGCGCAACTACGCCCGGGCGACGCTCGTCCAGCGCGGCAGCCGCACGTGGCTCGTGCGCGGCAAGCACCTTTCGACGTACCGCTCGCACGCCGGCGCGAAGGGCAGGCTCGGCGCCCCCACCGGCGACGTCCGGTGCGGCCTGCCCGAGGGCGGGTGCCTGCAGCAGTTCCGCACCGGCGCCATCTACGTGAACAAGAAGGCCAAGAAGAAGGTGACCGTCGCGGTCTCGCCGAAGCTCGGTGCGGCCGACCTCGTGGCGGTCGCGAAGTCGCAGGTGGGCTACCGCGAGAAGACGCCCCGCCAGAGCAAGTACAACCGG
Organism: Aeromicrobium flavum; assembly: GCF_007992115.1. GTDB lineage: Bacteria > Actinomycetota > Actinomycetes > Propionibacteriales > Nocardioidaceae > Aeromicrobium > Aeromicrobium flavum. The sequence goes on along the minus strand of NZ_BJZQ01000019.1, from coordinate 40,294 downwards.
TGGATCGGTGAAACCGATCCCCCGGACGCGTGGTGCGGCTACTTCGTCTCCTGGCTCGCCCACGCCGCCGGCAAGCCCGGCGCGGTGCTCAAGTCCAAGAGCTTTCCCGCCCTCGTGAAGGCCGAGCGCAAGCGCGGACGTACCGCGAAGACGCCGCGCGTCGGACGCCTGGCGTACATCGGCTACTTCGAGAAGGGCAAGCCCACCCACGTCGGGATCGTCTCGAAGGTCAAGGGCGACCACGTCTGGACGGTCGAGGGCAACGTCTCGGCCGGCGGCGGCTCGCGCATCCCCCGCGGCGTCCACGTCGTGAAGCGGCACACGTCGCGCATCGTGTTCTACGCCGACCCGAAGTACTGAGCGACGTCACTACAGGCCGGCGCAGAGGTCGGGCCTCGCGCCGGCGGGCATCGTGCAGCCCGAGGTGAGGTGGACGCTCGCGGCCGATCCCAGGCCCGTCGTGCGGAACGACTGCCCCTTCGACGGACCGACGACCAGCTCGCCCCGATCTCCGTCGGAGGTGGTGTAACCGAGCCTCAGCCGCCACGTGCAGGCGCAGTCCGTGGCGCGGGCGAGCACGTCGACGTACTCCTGGTCCGACGACGTCACCTCGAGCGTCTTCGGCGGGGTCTCGACACCCGTCTGCGGATCCATCCACGTCACCTTCTCGTCGTCGAGCGACACGCTCAGGTACGACACGTCGGCGACACCGCCCTGGTCGCCGGTGAACCAGTAGCCCGCGAGCGGCGGCTTGCGGTCCTGCGTCTCGACCTCGAACTGGTGGATGGTCACGGTGTCGCCGCCCGACGCTCGCAGCTGGAGCCGGAACATCGTCGAGTGCGCGTCGAAGGCACCCTCCTCACGCGACACCTCGTCCGGCGGCAGGGCGCCCTCGCCGGCCACCCACGCCGCGGCCCGGTCACGGATGCCCTCGGTGTCGGCCGGCCACACGTACTCACCGCGGTGCTCGGCCTCGACCGGGGAGACGAACTCGTCGGACGCCAGGACGGTGACGCGCAGGGGGTCCTGACCCGCGGCCTCCTTGGCCTCGGACCACAGTCCCGGGCCGAAGTACGACACCGCCCACGCGGCGACGATCGAGGCGAGCGCCGCGCCCATCACCTTCAGGCGACGACTCGGCGTCATGCGCTGCTCGGACATGCGGCCCCCCGACCTCGGGGACGGCCTCAGACGAACGCGACCCCGTGCCTCAAGGATGATGACGCGCGGGCGCGGGTGGCAAGGACCAGGAGCCGACTGGCGCTCGCGGGACGACGGACCGAGGTCCGTCGCCGTGTCACTTCGTGGGGTCGGCGTCCCTCGGGGTGGCGGAGGCGGCACCCGGCAGCGGCATGCGGTGCGTAGCCTCGATGTCGTGGCCGGACTGGTGAGCGCCCTCGGCCGGGATGGTGGGCCGGTAGTGCTGGCTCTTGGAGTTGATCGCAGCGGCGATCAGCCAGATCACGACGAAGAGCAGTGCCGTGCCGCCGATGAAGAGCCCCACCCACTCGAGGAACGAGAACGCCTGCGGGTCCTCGGGCCAGTCGGCCGAGTCGGGGCGGGTTTCGGCCGAGGCCGGCATCGCGGCCGCGACGACGGCGAGCAGGGCGGCGGTGACGGTGGTGATCACTCGGGCGAGGCTCATGGGCCCATCGTATCCACCGACATCGGGGCGTGACCGCTCACCCGTAGGGTTGAGGGGTGGATTGGTCATGGACACCTGAGGACGTGGTCGCCTGGCTGCTCGACGTGCCCGGCCGCGCCGTCCTCATCATCGTCATCGCGATGGTGCTGCGCTGGCTCGCGCACCGCTTCATCAACCGACTCACCGGCCGTGCCGCCCAGGGGCCCGTCCCGGGGATCCTGGCGAACTCCAAGGCCGGCGTGTTCCTGTCCGACCTGCGCTCCGGCACGAGCGAGCGTCGCCGGCAGCGCGCGGAAACCATGGGGTCGCTGCTGCGCAGCATCGCCTCCGGCGCCATCTGGAGCATCGCGTTCGTCATGGTGCTCGGCGTCTTCGGCCTGCCGATCGCTCCCCTGCTGACCGGTGCCGGCGTCGCGGGCGTGGCGTTCGGCTTCGGCGCCCAGACGCTGGTCAAGGACTTCCTCTCGGGGATCTTCATGATCCTCGAGGACCAGTACGGCGTCGGCGACGCCGTCGACCTGGGCGAGGCGTCCGGCATCGTCGAGTCCGTCGGGCTGCGCGTCACCAAGCTGCGCGACGTCAACGGCACCGCCTGGTACGTCCGCAACGGCGAGATCCTGCGCGTCGGCAACCAGAGCCAGGAGTGGGCCCGCACCGTCCTCGACGTCACCGTCGCCTACGGCTCCGACCTCGAGCTGGTCCAGCAGATCCTGCGCGACGAGGCCCACGCGCTCTTCGAGGACTCGACCCTGTCGTCCGTCATCATCGAGGAGCCCGAGGTCTGGGGCGTCGAGCGCTTCGACAAGGACGGTGCCGTCGTGCGCACCGTGCTCAAGACCGCTCCCCTGCACGCCGGCGACGTCGGCCGAGCCCTGCGCAGCCGGGTGCTGCGCCGCTTCGACGAGGCGGGCATCCGCATCCCCTCCACCACACTTCCGCCCTCGGGAGGCGCCGCATGACCGAGTCCCAGCCGACCTCCGCGGAGCCGGAGACGTTCTACGAGGCGATCGGCGGACGCGCCACGATCGAGCTCATCGTCGACGTCTTCTACCAGGGCGTCGCGCAGGACGAGGTGCTCAAGGCCATGTACCCCGAGGACGACCTCGGGCCGGCCGCTGAACGCCTCACGTTGTTCTTCGAGCAGTACTGGGGCGGGCCGAACACGTACTCGCAACTGCGGGGACACCCCCGCCTGCGCATGCGGCACGCGCCCTACGCGGTCACCGAGGACGGACGCGACCGCTGGCTCAAGCACTTCCGCGAGGGCCTCGACGCGGCGAGGCTCGAACCCGAGCACGACGCCCAGTTCTGGGCGTACGCGCAGCACGCGGCCAACTTCATGATCAACTCGCCCGGCTGATCAGGCCAGGGCGGCGGCGAGCGACTCGCGCTCCTGGTCGCTGAACCGGCGCGAGGCCTGCGTGTCGGCGTCGAAGCCGACCAGGATCGCCGTCGACGAGGTGAGCACCACGCCGTCCTCCACCAGCTGCGCCTCGATCGTGAACGAGGCGTTGCCGACCCGCGAGACCCACGCCCGGACCTCGAGCTGCGCAGCGGTCCAGCGGATCTCGCGGTGGTACCGGACCTCGACGCTCGCCACCACGAACCGGCCCGGCGTCATCTGCGTCAGCACGGTGGAGATGAACGGGATCCGGCTCTCCTGGAACAGCTCGAACACCTGCGGCTCGCTGACCCGGCCCGACGCGTCGGCATCGGTGTGCCGCAGGGCGATCGACGCCAGGTGCGCCTGCTCGTTGACCTTCGTGTCCTCGGTGAGGGTGCCGAAGTCCGTCTCGACCGTCGCGAACTCGTGCTCGCTGCCGGCGACCAGGATCGTCTGCGACACGCGCTGCGGCTCGAGCCGGCTCTCGACGACGACGGGCGCACGCCCCAGCAGGATCGGGCGCTTGAACTGCACCCGCATGGTGCCGATCGGGCCCTCGGGCAGCTCGCCCATCGCCGCACGCGCGTTCTCCGCGTACTTGAGGTAGACGACGTTGTTGACGTGGTTCAACGAGTCGAGGTCGGCCCAGCGCATGGGGATCTCGTGGCGGAACGGGGTCATCCGCGCATCCTGCCACCCCTCATGCTGCGATCCGGAGCCGGCGTCAGGCTCCCAGCGTGTCGTCGATCTCGACGACCGGGTCGCCCTCCTGGACGATCTGGCCCTCGGAGACCAGCACCGACGCCACGTGCCCGTGGGCGGGCGCGACGACGGGAATCTCCATCTTCATGGTCTCGAGGATGACCAGCGGGTCGCCGGGTCCGACCTGGTCGCCCTCGCGAGCCAGGATCTTCCAGACGTTGCCGACGATCTCGGCCTTGGCGTCGATCATCGGTGCTCCAGCAGGCGCATCGCGGAGACCAGCCGGTCGCGAGTCTCCTCGGGGTGGATGACGTCCTCGATGATCCCGGCCTCGGCGGCCAGGAACGGACGGGCGACGTTCTCGCGGTACTCGCCCGCCAGCTCGTCGCGCAGGGCGCCGGGATCGTCGGCCGCGGCGAGCGCGCGCCGGTGCAGCAGGCCCACGGCTCCGCCGGGACCCATCACCGCGATCTCGGCGTTCGACCAGGCCCACGCGTGGTCCGCGCCCAGCGAGGTCGAGCCCATCGCGATGTACGCGCCGCCGTAGGCCTTGCGCACGACGACGGTGAGGCGCATCGACTTCTTGGCCTCGACGTACGCCTTGAGCACCTTCGCGCCGTGCGTGATGATGCCGCGGCCCTCCTCGACGGTGCCGGGCAGGAAGCCGGGCACGTCGACGAGGGTGACGATCGGGATGCCGAAGCGGCCGCAGAACTCGACGAAGCGGGCGATCTTGACCGAGGTCTTGGAGTCGAGGATGCCGCCGCGGACGGCCGGCTGGTTCGCGACGACACCGACGGGGCGGCCGTCGATGCGGCCGAAGAGGGTCAGTGCGCTGCCGGCGTGCTCGGGCATGAGCTCGAGCCGGGCGCCGTTGTCGAGCACACCGTCGACGACGGCGCGCATGTCGAACACGACGCTGGCCTTCTCGGGCACGACGGTGGGCAGGGCGTCGGCGGAGCGGGGGTTGACCGGCACCGGGTCGCCCACGGGGAGGCGGGCCTCGGTGTTCGACGGCAGGTAGGACAGCAGGTGGCGCACCGACTGCAGCGCGTCGACCTCGGTCTCGACCTCCAGGTGGGCCACGCCGCTGGTGCGGGTGTGCATGCCCGAGCCGCCGATCTCGTCGGCCGTGGCATCCTCGCCGGTGGCCGCACGGACGATGTCGGGGCCGGTCAGGAACATGTGCCCGTGACCCTTGACCATGATCGTCCAGTCGGTCAGCGCCGGCGAGTAGGCCGCGGCCCCGGCACACGGGCCGAGGATCACCGAGATCTGCGGGATGCGCTGCTGCGCCTCGACGTTGAGCGCGAAGATCTCGCCGCAGCCGTGGAGGGCGTGGATGCCGTCGGGCACCCGGGCGCCGCCGGAGTCGTTGACGTAGACGATCGGGAAGCCGCTGTCGATCGCGAACCGCTGGGCGCGGCAGATCGCCGCCGCCATCACCGCGCCGATGGCGCCCGAGGCGATGGCCGCGTCGTGGCACGCCACGACGACGGGACGCCCGTCGACCAGGCCCCATCCCGTCACGACGCCGCTGCCGGCACCGGACTGGGCCGACTTGAGCGGCGCGAGCTCGACGAAGGTGCCCTCGTCGAGCAGCAGTTCGGCCCGTTCGCGGGCGGTGTGCACCCGGGCGCCGCGCGGCTCGACGCGGGCGAACCGCTCGCGTCGGCGTTGGTCCAGGCTGGCCCGGGGGGCCGAGACCGAGTCGGTCGTCTGCGTCGTCAGCCGGTCGTGAGAAACATGAGGCATTCCTCGACTATAGACCAAACATGAGGAATCCCTCATATTCTTGCTGCGCGTTTCGGATGTGACCTTCCGCACCCGTGAGCCGTGCGATACGGTGAACTAAGCAAGCGCTTAGACACCCAAGGAGACCACGTGTCCGAATCCCGTACCGCCATCATCACCGGAGCCGCCCGCGGCATCGGCGCCGGCATCGCCAAGCGATTCGCCGCCGACGGCTACAAGGTCGCCGTCCTCGACCTCGACGAGGCCGCCTGCCAGACCGTCGTCGACGAGATCGTCGCGAACGGTGGCCAGGCGCTCGCCGTCGGCGCCAACGTCGCCGACGCCGACGCCGTCGAGGCCGCCGTCACCAAGGTCGCCGACGAGCTCGGTGCCCCCACCGTCCTGGTCAACAACGCCGGTGTCATCCGCGACAACCTGCTGTTCAAGATGACCTCGGACGACTGGGACCTGGTGATGAACGTCCACCTCAAGGGCGCGTTCCTCATGACGAAGGCGGTCCAGAAGTACATGACCGAGGCCAAGTACGGCCGCATCGTCAACCTGTCGAGCACCTCGGCCCTCGGCAACCGCGGCCAGGCCAACTACTCGGCCGCCAAGGCCGGCGTCCAGGGCTTCACGAAGACCCTGGCGATCGAGCTGGGCAAGTACGGCGTCACCGCCAACGCGATCGCCCCGGGCTTCATCCAGACCGACATGACCGCGGCAACCGCCGAGCGCATCGGCGTCCCGTTCGACGACTTCATCGAGTACGCCGCCAAGGAGATCCCGGTGCAGCGCGTCGGCCAGCCCGAGGACATCGCCAACACCGCGGCGTTCCTGTGCGGCGAGGCCGCGGGCTTCGTCTCCGGCCAGGTCATCTACGTCGCCGGCGGACCGAAGGACTGACGTGACCGCTTCTGACGAAGTGAAGGGACTCGACCTCGGGGCCCTGCGCACGTGGCTCGACGCTGAGGTTCCCGGGGAACTCCCCGGGGACCTCAGCGCCACCCTCATCACCGGCGGCAAGTCGAACCTGACGTACGTCGTGTCGAACGGCGAGCGCGACGTGATCGTGCGCCGTCCCCCGCTGGGTCACGTGCTGGCCACGGCCCACGACATGGGCCGCGAGCACAAGGTCATGGCGGCGCTCGCCGGCACGGCCGTCCCCGTGCCGCGGATGATCGCCGCGTGCTCCGACGACTCCGTCATCGGAGCGAACTTCTACGTCATGGAGCGCATGTCCGGCACCGCGTTCCAGCGCGCGGTCGACCTCGAGCCGATCGGTGCCGAGCGCACGCGCGCCATCACCGAGCGCCTCGTCGACACCCTCGTCGACCTGCACGCGGTCGACTACGCGTCCGTGGGCCTGGCCGACTTCGGCCGCCCCGACGGGTACCTCACCCGCCAGGTGGCCCGCTGGAAGAAGCAGCTCGAGTCCTCGCGCTCGCGCGAGATCGACGGCATCGACGAGCTGGCCGAGCGGCTGACGTCGTCGGTGCCCGCGTCCAGCGACGGCACGATCGTGCACGGCGACTACCGCCTCGACAACGTCCTCGTCGACACGAACGACGGCGACCGCATCACCACCGTCCTGGACTGGGAGATGAGCACGCTCGGCGACCCGCTCACCGACGTCGCCGTCATGCTGGCCTACCAGAACCTGGCCCTGGCGGCCGGTCCGTCGAGCGGTCAGGTCACCGACGCGCCCCGCGCTCCGGGCTACCTCTCCCCCGACGAGGTCGTCGAGCGCTACGCGTCCCGTTCGGGTCGCGACGTCAGCGAGCTGGGCTTCCACCTCGGCCTGGCGTACTTCAAGCTCGCCGTGATCTTGGAGGGCATCTACTTCCGGCACTCGCACGGGCAGACCGTGGGATCGGGCTTCGACGGCATCGGCGCCATGATCGACCCGCTCGTGCAGCAGGGATTGGATGCTACTTCCAAGTAATCGCGGGTAGGGTGACGCCCGTGACGACCCAGATCCTCCAACCGCGCAAGCGGCCGACGCAGGAGCGCAGCAAGGTCAAGTTCGACCACCTGCTGCAGGTCTCGCGCGACTTGCTGCTCGAGGTGGGGTTCGAGTCGTTCACGTGCGAGGAGGTCGCGCAGCGCGCTGGCCTCCCGATCGGCACGCTCTACCAGTTCTTCGCCAACAAGTACGTGATCGTGTGCGAGCTCGACCGGCAGAACGCGGTCGCGATCGCCTCCGAGCTGGACAGCCTGGCCAGCGAGCTGCCGACGCTGGACTGGCTGGTCCTGCTCGACCGCCTCGTCGACCACATGTCGCGGCTGTGGATCAACGACCCCTCGCGCAGCGCCGTCTGGTACGCCGTGCAGTCCACGCCGATCACCCGCACGACCGCCGAGATCACCGAGCGCGAGCTGGCCGCCCGCGTCGCGCACGTGCTGGCGCCGCTCACGCCCGGCACCCCGCGCGACCGCCGCAAGATCATGGCCGAGGTGCTCGTGCACATGGCCTACTCGATGCTCAACTTCTCGGTACGCGACCTGCAGGAGCACGACGAGGCCATCATCGAGCTCAAGCGGCTGCTGGCCTCCTACCTGCTGGCCGCCGAGGCCGGCGCCACCTGACCCCTCCCCCGTCCGGGTCAGGCGGACAGCGTGACCATCGCGGTGGCGAGGTCGCCGTCGTGACTGAGACTGACGTGGATCGTCACGTCGGGGAGGCGCTTGCCGACCTCACCGAGCAGTCGCACCCGGGGGCGGCCCCACGCGTCGCGGATGACCTCGATGGAGGCGTGGACGTGCTCGTCCATGACCGGGGGCTGACCCCAAAGCGACTCCGACCACGCCTTGATGAAGGCCTCCTTGGCGGCCCACCGGGCCGCCAGCGACGCCATCTCGAGGTCGGGGGTGCGACGCCCGGAGCCAGAAGGAGAGCTCCGGGCGTCGCGGCGCTCGGCAGCGGTGAAGGCGCTGCCGGCGCGGGTGCCCGGTCGCCGCAACTCCTCGGCGAATCCGGGCACGTGCACGAGGTCGATGCCCGTGCCGATCACCGGCACGCGTAGACCCCGTCGTCCCCGAGCCGGGCGCTGTCGTCGAGCAGCAGCGCGGCCTCGCGCTCCCGCACGCCCGACTCGCCCAGTCGTCGGCCCACCGGGCGCCGGTACAGCGCGTCGCCGCCGTACATGGCGTCGACGAGCCGCATGCGACCCTCGATCCGGCGACGCTCGGCCGCCTCGAGGTACGTGGCTCGCTCGTCCTCCGACAGCGACGCCACGAAGCCCTGCGGGTGGACGACGGCGATGAGCCCGGCCACGTGGCCGAAGCCGAGGCTGGTCAGCAGGCCCGCCTTCAGCGGACCGGTCGCCAGCGGCTCGCGCAGCCACACCAGGTGCTCGTGCTCGGCCAGGTCGTCCATGACGCAGTCCAGGCTCCGGTTCGGCGGGATGACGCCGCCCTCGAGCACCTGGCACAGGCCGATGAGCTGGAACGCGGCCGCGCCGCCCTTGGCGTGACCCGTCAACGCCTTCTGGCTCATGACGAACAGCGGGTTGCCGTCCGACCGACCCAGCGCTCCGGCGAGCCGCTCGTGCAGCTCGGACTCGTTGCGCTCGTTGACGCCCGTCGACGTGTCGTGCTTGCTGAGCACGCCGATGTCGTCGGCGCCCACGCCGAGCGCGGAGAGCGAGCGAGCCAGCTGCGACCCGCGCCCGCCGCGACCCGCCGCGAGGGCACCGAGGCCCGGCGCCGGGATCGACGTGTGCACGCCGTCGGCGAACGAGGCCGCGTAGGCGACGACACCCAGCACCGGCAGGCCCATCCGCGCGGCCAGGTCGCCGCGGGCCAGCAGGATCGTGCCGCCGCCCTGCGACTCGACGAACCCGCCGTAGCGACGGTCGTTGGCCCGGCTGAAGTAGCGGTCCTCGATCCCCTTGGCCGCCATGGCCGCGGACTCCGCGGTGGCCGACATGTCGCCGAAGCCCACGATCCCCTCGACCGAGAGGTCGTCGAAGCCACCGGCCACGACGAACTCGGCCTTGCCCAGGCGGATCTTGTCGACGCCCTCCTCGACTGACACCGCGGTCGTGGCGCACGCCGCGACGGGGTGGATCATCGCGCCGTAGCTGCCGACGTACGACTGCACGACGTGCGCCGCGATGACGTTGGGCAGAGCCTCCTGCAGGATGTCGTTCGGCTTCGACTCGCCCAGCAGCGTGTCGATGTACAGCGAGTGCATCGACGACATGCCGCCCATGCCCGTGCCCTGGGTGTTGGCCACCAGCGTCGGGTGCGTCCAGCGCATGAGCTCGGACGGGGTGAAGCCCGACGACAGGAACGCGTCGACCGTGCAGACCAGGTTCCACAGCGCCACGCGGTCGACCGCCTCGACCATCTCGGCCGGGACGCCCCAGACCGTCGGGTCGAAGCCCGTCGGGATCTGGCCGCCCACCGTGCGGGTCAGCTTCATCTTGCGAGGCACGCGGACCTGCGTGCCCGCCTGGCGGGTCACCGTCCACTCGCCCTCGGCGTCCTGCGCGATCCGGGTGTGCTCGGGGTCGGCCTCGCGCATCGCCTGCGCCTCGGCCTCGCCCGACACCGTGAAGGTGAGGTCCTGGTCGAGGTACACCGACGCCAGCAGCGGCGCCGTGTTGTCGACCATCTCGCCGTCGTCGGCGTACCGGCGCACGCCGATCCGCTCGCGGACCGCGTCCTCGTACCGGTCGGCGATCTCGTGCTCGGCGACGACCTCGCCGGACTCGGTGTCGAACCACCCGCGGTTCGTCGAGTCCCAGCTGAGCAGGCCCGTGGACCACGCCAGCTCGAGCACGCCGGCCGCGGACAGGCGGTCCTCGACCTCCATCTCGAAGCGCGTGCGTGCCGAGCCGTACGGGCCCAGCTCTCCGGCGCCGACGATGACCACGAGGTCCTCGGGGCGCGCGGTGACGTCGGACCAGTCCGGCGTCTCGACGCGGTCCAGCCGCGACGGGGGTGCCGGCAGGGCCGGGATCTCGACGGGCGACTGGCTGCGCTCGTCAGCCACGCGATCGCCGGCTGTTGCCTGAGCCGCCAGTGCCTTCATGTCGAGATCGGCGTCGCCGAGGCCACCGGTGAAGTCGAGCGTGAGCGGACCCTCGGTCGCCTCCCGGCGGGCCTGCGGGGTGCAGGCCTCGAGCAGGGCGGCGGCCATCTCGTCGGGCGACCAGGTGCGGACACCCGCGGCCTCGACGGCCTCGACGAGGGGGTCGTTCGCGCCCATCAGGCCCGTGCCGCGGACCCAGCCGATGATGGCGTGGGCCAGCGTGACCTTGTCGGCCCAGCGCTTCTCCGAGCCCCACTTCGTGACGAGCGCGTCCAGCGCGGCCTTGGCCTCGCCGTAGGCGCCGTCGCCGCCGAACATGCCGCGGTTGGGCGAGCCCGGCAGCAGCACGTGGAGGCGGGCGTCGAGATTGCGGTCGGTGACCGACGACGACAGCGCGCCGACCAGCCGCTCGACCGACCACAGCAGGATGCGCATCTCGAGCTCGGCCCGGGGGCCGGCCTCGGTGGCGTCGCCCATCACCCGGCCAGCCGCGAACGGCACGAGCAGGGTCGGGGTCAGCGCCGGCTTCGACACGGTCGTGACGCCGGCGGCGGTGCGGGACTGCTCGGACCCGATCCACTCGACGAGAGCGTCGACGTCGGCGAACGACGCGAGGTTGGCCGGGACGACCCACAGCACCGCGCCGGCCCGGGCGTGCCGGCGGTAGAGGCTCTTGAAGAAGGCCAGCTTCTTCGGCGCCAGCGACGACGTGGTCGCCACGACGGTCGCGCCGCCGGCCAGCAGGCCACCGACGACGGAGCCGGCGATCGAGCCGTCGGCCGCGCCGGTCACGACGGCGACCTCGCCGGCGAAGTCGCCCGGGGTCGTGTCGCGCGCCTCGGCGGCGATGCGGCCGAACCGCTCGTCGCCGGTGCGGGCGAGCCAGTGCTCGGCCTGCTGCGCGACGACCTCGCCGGTGCCGGTAAAGGCGCCCTCGACGTCGTCACCGTGCGCCAGTCGCGCGAGGTCCTCGCGCGCCGAGGCCCAGCGGTCGTCCAGGACGACCGCGTGCTCGGCGTCGAACACGCCGGCGGTCGCCTTGATCCAGTCGGCCCCCAGCTCGGCCTCGACCCGCTCGACGACCGTGGCCGCCTGCTCGTCGGGCTCGACCGCCTCGGGCACGTCGACGAGGTCGAGGTGCTCCAGCACGAGGCGGGCCGCGGAGGCCAGCACCCCGTCGCGGCCGGTGATCGCCGCGGTGAACTCACCCAGGGCGGCAGCGTCGATGGTGCCGCCCTCGCCACCGCCGGCGGACGGCATCTGCACCGTCACCCCGTGGCGCGCGGCCACGGACTGCACCGCGGCGTCGATCGCGGCGTCGACGTCGCCGGCCGAGGCGATCGTCGCCTCACCGAACGCGCCACCGCGGACGCTCTGACCCTCGCGGGTCACCATCGCCAGCTCGGCCAGGACGTGCGAGGCCCAGCCCGCACCCAGCTGCCACGCACCCGTGACGCGCTCGGCGACGGCCGACTGCTTGCGACCCGTCGGGCCGAGGACCTTCTTCAGGTGGTCGCCGAACGCCTCACCGAGCACCGGCCCGAAGGGCTTGTAGGTGCGCGCCAGGGCGTCGACCTGACCACCGAGGGTCACGAGGTCGGCCTCCGCGGCGCCGTCGATCGCGCCGAGCGACAGTTCGCCGCCCAGGTCGATCAGCAGCTGGTTGCGGCGGCTGGACGCGCCGTCGGTGAGCGACTCGATCGAGTCGGCCGCACCGAGCTGGTCCAGGCGCAGCTTCGTCCACCAGGCGATGAGGGCCTGCGTGGCGTCGGCTGCCGAGAACGGCAGGTCGGCGGCGGTCTGGGTGGCGGGGCCACCCGAGGCGGCGGGCGCGGCGGGGGCCGGCGCAGCCGTGTCGGCCTGCGGCGCGGCGGTCTCCGGCTCGTCCTCGACCGGAGCCGGGTCCTCGTCGGTGCCGTAGACGGCGGCGGCGTCGCGCTCGACGTTGAGCACCTCGACGCTCGGGTAGCCGGGGATCTTCAGCGTGCCGGCCGCGAGGTTCGCGACCGTGGGCGCGGAGCCGACGCCGACCTCCACGAAGCGCTCGACCCCGAGGCCGCCCTCCTCGACGGGGGTGAACATCAGGTCCTGCGTCTCGATCCAGCGCACCGGGCTGGCGAACTGCCAGGCGAGCAGCTCGATCAGCAGGTCGCGGCACAGCATGCCCGGGTCCTCCGACCGGCGGACCGTCGTACCGACGTACTGCTCGACCTCGCGGATGAAGTCCTCGTCGAGGCTGAACGGCTTCGGCACCAGGTTCGGCACGTAGCGGCCCTCGAGGATCGACGGGTCGATCGACGGCGGCAGCAGCTCCTGGAGCTTGGCGCGGAAGTCCGGCACGCCACCGTGCAGGACGCGGCTGTGGAACGGCACGTCGATGCCGGGCACGAGGATGAACGCGGCCTTGCCGCCGAACCGCTCGCGGCGCTCGGCCACGGAGCGCTCGAGCGCCTCGAGGCCGGCCACCGTGCCGGCGATTGCGTACTGCGAGCCGCGCAGGTTGTAGTTGACGATCTGCAGGAACTCTCCCGCGGCCTCGCCGACGCCCTCGACGTAGTCCTTCACCTCGTCGTCGGCCAGGCCGATCTGCGAGGGACGGATCGCCGCCAGGCGGTAGTCGCTGCGGCCCTTCTCGTCGCGGGGCACCAGCGTGTGCATGACGGAGCCGCGCTGGAACACGACCTCGACGACGGCCTCGAGGCTGATGACGCCCGACACCGCGGCCAGCGCGTTGTACTCGCCGACGGAGTGGCCCGCCAGGACCGCGCCGTCGACGAAGGCGCCGCCCTCGCGCAGCTCGGCCATCTGGGCCGCGCCCAGCACCGCCATCGCGACCTGGGTGAACTGGGTCAGGTAGAGCACGCCCTCGGGGTGGTGGTGCGTGACGCCGCGGACGGTCAGCTCGGTCGGGTTGTCGCGGACGACGGACAGGATCGAGAAGCCCAGCGCCGAGCGCGTGTGCTTGTCGGCCCGGTCCCAGACCTCCCGCGCCGCGGGGCAGCGCTGGTAGCCCGCCATGCCCATGCCGGGGCTCTGGATGCCCTGGCCGGGGAAGGCGTACGCCGTACGGGGCGCGTCGAGCAGGGCCGAGGCGGCCATGACGATCTCGCCCTCGGAGCGCACCGTGACGTCGAGGACCTCGCGACCCTCGGTGAGGCCGACGCGGTCCGCGCGGACCTCGACCTCGGCACCCGGGCGGACCGGGGCCATGAAGCGGGTCGTCCAGCCGGCGATGCGGCGTCCGGTCTCCGACGTCACCGCGTGCTGCGCGGCGGCCGAGGTCCACATGCCGTGCGCGATCGGCGCGCCGAGGCCCGCGAGGCGCGCGGCGGCCGTGCTGGTGTGGATCGGGTTGTGGTCGCCGGTGACCGCGGCGAACGCGGTCAGGTCCGACGGGGCGGTCACGGTGACGCGGGCGCGGGTGCGGCGCGGCGTGTCCTTGACGTCGGCGTCGCCCAGGGCGGCACCGGCGCGGTCGGGATCGGCCAGCGTCGCGGTGCCCGTGCGGCCGCGGATCGCGAACCGCTCACGCAGGGTGGCGACGTCGCCGACGGTCACGTCGACGGTGACGACGCGGCCGTACTGCGACTCCTCCACCGAGGCCAGGCGGGCCCGGATGTCGAGCGTGGTCCGCTCGTCCGGGAGTCGCCCGGCGGTGATGGCGTGGTCGAGGTGGACGAGGTCCAGCATGCCCTCGACGACGGGCAGGCCCTCGGCGGTGCGCGCCTCGCCGATGACGGCGAACACGGCCGGCCAGGCGAGGCCGACCAGGACGTCGGGCACGCGGTGACGGCCCAGCACGAGCGGGCCGGCGCTGACGGCGGCGTGGTCGGCCGCGAGGTCCGGATCCCAGCCGGCGGCGAGGTGCGCGACGCCGTTCGAGACCTCGGGCAGGTCGCCGGCGACGGCGCCCCGGACGATCTGCGACATGGCGGCGACGGCGGCGTCGGTCGTGACGACCGGCGCGTGGCCCTTCGCGGTGACGGCGGGCAGGTCGATGCGCAGGGTCAGCTCGCGGCCCGCGCCGAGCGGCACGGTGAGGTCGACGCCGGGCTCCCCCGCGACGGACAGTCGGGCACCGGTGGTGGCCTGCTCGGCGGCGTCCGCGCCGGTCAGGACCCACTCGGCACCGAGGCGGTGGACGGGGTTGCGGACGGTACGACCGGCCCATGCGACGTCGGGCGCGGCCAGGACCAGCGCGAGCGGACCCGCCAGCTGGGCCTCGTCCTCGCGCCGGCGGCCGGGCACCCGCTGCGGGGCGCGGCCGGCGGCCAGCAGGGCGTCGATCGCGGCGTCCTCGAAGCGCTGCAGCAGGTCGGCGACGGGTTCGTCGACCCGCGTGATGCCCGCGACGCTCGCGGTGCCCGGGATGACGCACACCTCGTCGGCGGAGTAGCGCGGGTCGTGCGCCTGCCAGAGGGAGTCCGAGCGCCACCAGCGGCGCACGTCGGCGTCGATGACCGGCACGAAGTTCACCGGCTTGCCGGCGCGGCGGCAGACCTCGACGAAGAAGGCCTCGTCGGCGGGGTGGAGGGTGACGGTCTCGGCGTCGGGGTGGGCCTCGAGGAGGTGAGCCAGGGCGGCCGGGCCGTCCTCGACGTCGGCGGCCTCGGCGAAGCGGGTCGGGATGTCGCCACGGTCCTCGGCGGCGAGGCGGGCCTCGGTCCGCTGGACCATCGCGTGGAAGCGGTCGCGCAACGACACGTCGAGCCACTGCGGCGAGCCGTCGGCGGCGGTGCCGGACAGCTCGACGAAGCGGCGCAGCCACTGGCCGTAGGTTATCGCGGCGACGTCGCCGAAGTACGGCTTCGCCGTGCGGTCGAGCGCCTCGACGATCTCGTCACGGCGGGCCTCGACGGCCTCGGCGTCGCCGGCGACCTCGTCGAGGAGGCGGCCGGTGCGCGAGGCGGTGTTGTCGATCTCGTGGATGTCGGCGCCGAGCTGGCTGCGGCCGGAGGCCATGCCGTTCTTCGCCGTGCCGGCGCCGACCCAGGCGCCGGTGCCGCGGGTCTCGACCAGCAGCTGCTTCACCTCGGGAGCCGTCGTCGCCTCGAGCGTCGCCATCGCGGCCGTGCCGACGAGGATGCCGTCGACGGGCATGTCGGGGAAGCCGTGGCGCTGGGCCCACGTGCCGGTCAGCCAGGCGGCCGCGGCGTCGGAGGTGCCGATGCCGCCGCCGACGCACAGCACGACGTTCGGCTGGGCGCGCAGCTCGCCGTAGGTGGCCAGGATCAGGTCGTCGAGGTCCTCCCACGAGTGGTGACCGCCGGCGCGACCTCCCTCGACCTGCACGATGACCGTGCGCTCGACCTGCTTGGCGATCGCGAGGACCTCGCGGATCTGGCGGACGGTGCCGGGCTTGAAGACGACGTGCTCGATGCCCGTCTCGGTCAGCTCGTCCACGAGGGTCACGGCGTCGTCGAGCTCGGGGATGCCGGCCGTGACGATGACGGCGTCGATCGGCGCGCCCGCAGCGCGAGCGCGCTGGACGAGTCGGTTCTGGCCCAGCTGCAGCCGCCAGAGGTAGGGATCGAGGAAGAGCGAGTTGAACTGGAACGTGGCGCCCTCGTCGAGCAGCGTGTCGAGCTCGGCGATGCGGGCGTCGAAGATCTCCTCGGTGACCTGGCCGCCGCCGGCGAGCTCGGCCCAGAAGCCGGCGTTGGCAGCCGCGGCGACGATCGGGGCGTCGACGGTGGTGGGCGTCATGCCCGCCAGCAGGATCGGCGACTTGCCGGTCGCCCGGGTGAAGCCGGTCTCGACCGTGGTCGAGCCGTCGGGCAGGGTCACGAGGCGGGGTGCGAAGGACGACCACGCCACCGGGGGCACGGGGCGGGCGCCGGTGATCGTCAGCTCGCGGTGGCCGCGGCGCGTCGTGGCGGCGACCAGGCCGACGCCGCGCGAGCGCGCCTCGGCAGCCGACAGCCGCGAGGCGAGGTCGCCCGGGCCGAGGTCGATCATCCAGCGCGCGCCGGCGTCGAGGGCGGCGGTCACGTCGGCGACCCAGTCGACGGGATCGACGATCGCCCGCTCGGTGGCGCGACGGGCATGCTCGGCGTCGATGCCGATGCGGGTGGCCCACTCGGCCACGAGGTCGGCGGTGCCGGCCAGGTCCGGGTGGTGGAAGGCGAGCGCGGAGTCGACGGGCTCGATGACCGGGCTGAAGGGAGCACCGCCGGTGACCTTGCGCTCGCGCTCGTCCTTCTCGCGGGCGGCGACCTGCTCGAGACGGTCGGTGGCGGCGGCCAGCGCGGACTCCGGCCCGGAGAGGACCACGGCACGGCGGCCGTTGCGGATGTGGCAGACGGCGCCCGTGCCCTCGACGATGGTGGCGACGCGCTCGGGGACGACTCCCGAGACGGCGAGCATCGTGCGACCCAGAAGGCCGCGGCGGCGTCCGACGAGCTGTGCGGCGGCACCGATCAGGCGGGCGAGTGCGAGCACCTCGACCTCGGGGACGCCGGCGAGGACCTCGGCGGCCAGGACGCCCTGCGAGTGGCCGGCCACGGCGACCGGCGGGTGGGCGGCCACGTCGAGGCCCTGGCGCGACAGGGCACGGAGCCCGGCGAGCTGGGCGAGGGTGATGCCCGGGACGGATGCGGCCGGCGCCGTGATGTCGGCGCCTGCGGGCAGGCCGGGGGCGTCGACGTCCTCGGCGGACTCGCCGACGGCCAGCACGTCGACCCAGACGACCGGGTCGAACCCCACTCCCCCGCGCGCCAGCTCGGCGGCGACGGGCGCCAGCATCCGGTCGCTGCGACGGACGAGGTCGGCGACCTCGCCGTCGAGCGCGAAGTCGCGCACCAGGTCGGCGAGCGGATGCAGCCAGTCACCGCCCTGTCCGCCGAACACGAGCGCCCACGGCGTGCCCGAGCGCAGGTCGTCGAGCAGGCTGTCGGTGCGGCGGTCGGGCTGGGTCGAAGCGTGGAACAGGGAGGTGTCGAGCGTCGTCATGCATCCATCGTGACATAAACATGAGGGATTCCTCATCTTTAACCCGAGGGTTTCCTCATGTTTTAGGTCACACCCACCCCCTCGCGCGTGGTCGGCGGGGGTGGTGTGACTGGTGTAACTGCAACTCGCGTTTGCACACATGGTTACCCACACGATGGGGACAAGTTATGCCTGAGACCGCCGTCAAATCGACGTTTCGCGCAGGATTCAGCAGAAGGGACCACGACGGGCCCCGGGAACACGTCCCGGGGCCCGTCGTGGCGTGGCGGCGTCAGACGCCGCCGGTGAGGGTGAGACCCCCGTCGATCGTCAGGCACTGACCCGTCATCCAGGCCGCGTCCTGCGACAGCAGGAACGTCACGGCGCCCGCGATGTCCTCGGGCACACCGAGCCGCTTGAGGGGGTACGCCGAGGCGACCTCCTCCTCGCGTCCCTCGTACAAGGCACCGGCGAAGCGGGTCTTGACGACCGCCGGGGCGACCGCGTTGACGCGCACGGCCGGAGCCAACTCGAGCGACAGCTCCTGGGTCACGTGGATCACCGCAGCCTTCGAGGCGCCGTACATCCCGATCATCGGGGCGGGCTTCTGGCCGGCGACCGACGCGATGTTGACGATCGCGCCGCCGTTCTCCTTGAGCGACGCGGCCCAGGCCTTCTGCGCCCACGAGACGGCACCGAGCACGTTGACGTCGAAGATCTTGCGGCCGGCCGCGAGATCCATCTCGATCATCGGCCCGTAGGTCGGGTTGATCCCGGTGTTGTTCACCAGGAAGTCCAGCCCGCCGAACGTCTCGATCGCCTTCGCGACCGTCTCGTCCTGGTGGTCGGTGTCGTCGGCCGGACCGGCAACGTACACCGCGTTGTCCGGGCCGAGCTCGGCCACCGCGGCCTCGAGGGCCTCGGTCTTGCGCGCCGTGATGACGACCTTCGCACCGTCGTCGACCAGGCGCTGCGCGACACCGAGACCGATGCCGCGCGACGCGCCCGTGACGATCGCGACCTTGCCGTCGAAGCGGCGTGCAGTCACGAGAGGCGCTCCAGCACCATGGCCATGCCCATGCCGCCGCCGACGCACATGGACTCGACGCCGAACTGCTTGTCGTGCCACTGCAGTGAGTTGATCAGCGTGGACGTGATGCGCGCGCCGGTCATGCCGAACGGGTGGCCCACCGCGATGGCGCCGCCGTTGACGTTGAGCTTGTCCATCGGGATGCCGAGCTCACGCGCCGAGCCCCACGCCTGGACGGCGAAGGCCTCGTTGATCTCGTACAGGTCGATGTCGTCGATGCCCATGCCGGCGTGCTTCAGCGCGGCGGGGATCGCCTCGACCGGACCGAGGCCCATGATCTCGGGCGACAGACCGGTGACGGCCGTCGACACGATGCGCGCGAGCGGGGTCAGGCCCAGCTCCTTGGCCTTCGTGTCGGACATGATCACGACGGCGGCGGCGCCGTCGTTGAGCGGGCAGGCGTTGCCGGCGGTGACGGTGCCGTCAGGACGGAAGACCGGCTTCAGCTGGCTGACGGCCTCGATCGTGGTGCCGGCGCGGGGGCCGTCGTCCTTGGTGACGACGGTGCCGTCGGGCAGCGTGACCTCCGTGATGTCCTTGGCCCAGAAGCCCTCCTCGATGCGCTGCTCGACGAGGTTCTGGCTGCGGACCGCGAACTCGTCCTGCTCCTGGCGGCTCATGCCCAGGTGCTGCGC
Organism: Aeromicrobium flavum; assembly: GCF_007992115.1. Taxonomy (GTDB): domain Bacteria; phylum Actinomycetota; class Actinomycetes; order Propionibacteriales; family Nocardioidaceae; genus Aeromicrobium; species Aeromicrobium flavum. The sequence continues at coordinate 21,133 of NZ_BJZQ01000019.1, read as the reverse complement.
GACGTTCTCGGCCGTCTGGCCCATCGCGATGTAGAGGTCGGGCAGCTCGCTGTTGCCGCGCGGGTCGACCCACGTGTCGGCGCCACCCTCGGCGCGCTTGGCGGTACGGGCGATCGCGTCGGCGAAGGCCGGGTTCTCGGTGCCGGGCAGATCGGCGAAGCCGTTGCCGAAGCGGCTGACGGTCTCGACGCCGGCCGAGATGAAGGCGTCGCCCTCGCCGGCCTTGATCGCGTGGAACGCCATGCGCGTCGTCTGCAGCGAGGAGGAGCAGTAGCGGTTGACCGTGACGCCGGGCAGGTGGTCCATGCCCGAGAGCACGGCGACGGCGCGCGCCAGGTTGTGGCCGGCCTCGCCGGCGGGCTGCCCCACACCGAGGTGCAGGTCGGTGATGTCGCGGCGGTCCAGGCCGGGGACCTTGGCCAGCGCGGCCTCGATCATCTGGACGGTCAGGTCGTCCGGGCGCATGTCCTTGAGGGACCCCTTGCCGGCACGGCCGATCGGGGAACGCGCGGTGGAGACGATGACTGCTTCGGGCATGGTTGTTGCCTTTCGATGTGCCGGCGGGCGACCCGCCGATGACTAAGCGCTTGCTTAGTCTGACATTCCTGCGTCATGCTGTCCACCATGACCACCGACTCGGCGAACGGTCGCGACCGATCCGCATCGACCCGTGAGCGCCTCCTCGACGCCGCCGTCGAGGCCTTCGCGACATCGGGGTTCGCCGGCACCACGACGCGCGACATCGCGTCCCGTGCGGGCATGAGCCCGGCGGCGGTCTACGTGCACCACGCGACGAAGGAGGACCTGCTGTTCGAGATCTCGCGCCGCGGGCACCTGTCCGCCGTCGAGATCATCCACCAGGCCTCCACCAGCACCGACGACCCCGTCGAGCGCGTCCGCGCGATGGTCGCCGAGTTCAGCCGCTGGCACGCCGTCAACAGCCGCGTCGGCCGCATCGTGCAGTACGAGTTCGATGCCCTGACCCCCGAGCACCGTGCCGAGATCGCCGAGTACCGCCGCGCGATCGAGGCCCTCATGCGCGAAGCCATCGAAGCCGGCGTGAAGGCCGACGTCATGAGCGTCGCCGACGCCAAGGGCACGGCGCTGGCGCTGCTCTCGCTCAGCATCGACCTCGTGCGCTGGTACCACCCGGGCGGCCCGACGACGCCCGACGAGATCGCCGCTCTGCACGGCGAGCTGGCCGTGCGCATGGTCGGCGCAGCCTGAGCCCCTCCCCCGGACACGACGACGGGGCCCGCGACACCCCGGGGGGATGGGTGTCGCGAGCCCCGTTCGACGGTGGCGCAGGTCAGGCCTGCAGGACCGCCTCGGCCGTGATCTGCAGCGTGATCTTGTCGCCGATCATGACCTTGTCGCCCTCGAGGGGGATGTTGAAGTCGATGCCGAAGTCCTTGCGGCTCAGCTGACCGGTGGCCTCGACGCCGACACGGGTGCCGCCCCACGGGTCCTTGCCCTCGCCGAGGAAGTCGACGGCCAGCTCGATCGGCTTCGTGACGTCCTTGATCGTCAGGTCGCCGGTGACGACGAAGTCGGTGTCGCCCTTGCGCACCACGCCGGTGGAGACGAACGTCATCGTCGGCGTGCTCTCGACGTTGAAGAAGTCGCCCGAGCGCAGGTGGTTGTCACGGTCGGCCGTGCCGGTGTTGATCGACGAGAGGTCGATGGTGGCCGTGGCGTGCGAGGCGGTGACGTCCTCGGACGTGACGATCGTGCCCTCGAACTTCTCGAACTTGCCGCGCACCTTGCTCATGATGTGGCGGACGGTGAAGCCGATCTCGGTGTGCGTGGGGTCCAGCTGCCAGGTGCCGGGGGTGATGTCGCTCATGGTGTCTCCTGAAGTGTGGGGTTGATCGTCCTGTTGATCGTTCAACAAGATCCACGCTAGCACATGGTTGAACTTTCAATCAAGTACTTGAACGGGTAAACTAGTCTCATGACCGATCTGACCATCGCCTCCGTCAACGAGACCCGCTGGCTCGACGAGACCCAGCAGCAGGCATGGCGCTCGTTCCTGGGCGGCACAACCGTGCTAATGGACCGCCTCGACCGCGACCTGCGCAGCGAGCACGGCCTGTCGATGTCGGAGTACGAGATCCTCGTACGGCTCTCCGAGGCGCCCGACCGCTCCATCCGCATGGCCGACCTCGCCGCGGCACTGTCGCACTCGCGCAGTCGCATCACCCACACGATCAGCCGGCTCGAGCGCGACGGCATCGTCCTGCGCACCCAGTGCGGCACCGACGGCCGCGGCGTCACCGCCGTCCTCACCGACCGGGGCTTCGAGCTGCTCGCCACCGCCGCCCACACGCACGTGCGCGGCGTGCGCGAGTACCTGATCGACCAGTGCTCCGCCGAGGACCTCGCCGCCACCCAGCGCGTCATGGACGCCATCCAGGCCGCGATCGGCGGCCGGACCTTTTAGGACGCGCTGAGTTGCACGTTCCGGCACCGCAACACGGTGTGTCGCGGGCGAAACGTGCAACTCAGCGAGGCGGGGACCTCAGTCGCGGGTGAGGCGGCGGTGCGTGACGCGGTGCGGGCGGGCCGCCTCCTCGCCGAGGCGCTCGACCTTGTTGGCCTCGTAGGACGCGAAGTTGCCCTCGAACCAGAACCAGTGGCCGGGCTCGTCCTCGGTGCCCTCCCACGCCAGGATGTGCGTGGCGATGCGGTCGAGGAACCAGCGATCGTGCGAGGTCACCACGGCGCAGCCGGGGAAGTCCAGCAGCGCGTCCTCGAGCGACGACAGGGTCTCGACGTCGAGGTCGTTGGTGGGCTCATCGAGCAGCAGCATGTTGCCGCCCTGCTTGAGGGTCAGCGCCAGGTTCAGGCGGTTGCGCTCACCACCGGAGAGCACGCCGGCCTTCTTCTGCTGGTCGGAGCCCTTGAAGCCGAACGACGCGACGTACGCGCGCGAGTTCATCTCGAAGTTGGCGACCTTGATGAAGTCCAGGCCCTCGGAGACGACCTCCCACACGTTCTTGTTCGGGTCGATGTTGGCGCGGTTCTGGTCGACGTAGCTGATCTTGACCGTCTTGCCGACCTCGAGGACGCCGGAGTCCGGCTCCTCGTTGCCCGTGATCATGCGGAAGAGGGTGGTCTTGCCGACGCCGTTGGGACCGACGACGCCCACGATGCCGGCGCGCGGCAGCGAGAACGTGATGTCGTCCCACAGGACGCGACCCTCGAACCCCTTGGTCAGGCCCTTCGCGTCGAGCACGACGTCGCCCAGGCGCGGGCCGGCCGGGATGTTGATGTCCGTGGTGTCGATCTTGCGGGCCTTCTCGGCCTCGGCGGCGAGCTCCTCGTAGCGGGCCAGACGCGACTTGCTCTTGGTCTGGCGGCCCTTCGCGTTGGAGCGGACCCACTCGAGCTCGCGCTCGAGCATCTTGGCGCGCTTGGCGTCCTTCTGGCCCTCGATCTTGAGGCGGTCCTTCTTCGTCTCGAGGTAGGTCGAGTAGTTGCCCTCGTAGCCGTGGATCTGGCCGCGGTCGACCTCGGCGATCCACTCGGCGACGTTGTCGAGGAAGTACCGGTCGTGGGTGACGGCCAGGACGGCGCCGGGGTAGCTCTTGAGGTGACCCTCGAGCCACTGCACGCTCTCGGCGTCCAGGTGGTTGGTGGGCTCGTCGAGCAGCAGCAGGTCGGGCTGCTGCAGCAGCAGCTTGCACAGCGCGACGCGGCGGCGCTCACCACCGGAGAGGGTGTCGACGATCGCGTCGGTGGGCGGGCAGCGGAGCGCGTCCATGGCCTGCTCGAGGCGGCTGTCGATGTCCCACGCGTTGGTGTTGTCGAGGTAGGTCTGCAGGTCGCCGGTCTCGGCCATCAGCGCGTCGTAGTCGGCGTCGGGCTCGCCCATCTCGGCGTACGCCTCCTCGAGGCGCTTCATCTTGCCCTTGATCTCGGAGACGGCCTCCTCGACGTTCTCGAGCACCGTCTTGCCCTCGGTCAGCGGGGGCTCCTGCTGGAGCATGCCCACCGAGGCGTCGGGGTCGCGCACGATGTCGCCGTTGTTGGAGTGCTCGAGACCCGCCATCAGCTTGAGCAGCGTGGACTTGCCCATGCCGTTGGGGCCCACGACGCCGATCTTCGCCCCGTGCAGGAACGAGAGGGAGACGTTGTCGAGGACGACCTTGTCGCCATGGGCCTTGCGGACGTTGCGCAGAGAGAGGACGTAGTCAGCCATGATGCCCACCAGCCTAGCGAGAGCACGGCAAGGGCGGCGAACCGCAGTGGCCCCCGCTCAGCGGGTGGCGTTGGCCAGGCCGTTGCGCCAACGCTCGTAGCGGTCGAGCTCGCTGCGCAGGCGCGCGACGACGATGCGCTCGGTCGTGCGGTTGATGGCCTCGGTGAGCTTCTTCTCGGCCTTGGCGCCCGCCCGGCGGGCCCCCACGGCGCCCAGCCAGCGCGAGCCGACCGTCAGCACGATCCCGAAGAGCAGGCCGAGGGCGATGAGCATGATCGGCAGGCTCAGGCCCAGCGGCCGGGGTGCGCCGGACCACGGGTCGGGGTCGACCAGGCCCGCGACCGAGGCGATCGCCCAGGCGACGCCGCCGATCACGGCCAGGAAGGTCAGCCACTGCAGGGCGCCGACGGCGGTCCACCACAGCGGACGGTGCTTGAGGCCCAGGTCGACGCCGGCCACGGACTCGTCGAGCTCGTCGATCACGGCACGGGCGCCGTCGCCGACGACCGCGTCGATCACGGAGGCGCGCCACGGCCGGGACATGCCCTCGGTGGCCGCCTCGGTGGCCTCCCGCAGGGCGAGGTCGGCCCGGGCGCGCTGCACCGTCGGGGAGATCGGCATCGTGCCGGCGACCGCGTCGCGCGCGGACCGACCGAAGCCGAGCTCGCGCAGCGGGTCGTGGCGCAGCCGTCCGATCCAGCCGATCAGCGGCCAGTCGGTGGCGACGACCGCGCGGCGCGCCATCGAGTCCTCAACGGCGTCGGCGATCTGCGGGACGCCGGCGCAGGCGACGAAGGTGTCGACGAGCCCGTCGCGGGTGGGGCGGTCGAGGCCCGGCACGGGCTCCACTCCCCCGACCGCGGCGAGCTGCAGGGCGACCTGGCGCACATCGGCGACCAGGCGCGCCTGGGACGCTCGCTTGGACGTGATCCGGCGGCCGATCTCGGCACGCAGCTCGGGCAGGCCCGCACCGGTGAGCGCACTCGTGGCGATGACCGGCACCCCGGCGAAGCCCTCGCGCTCGAGGATGTGCTCGAGGTCGTTCACGGCCATCTTGAGGTCGGTCTCGCTCAGCCGGTCGGCCTGGTTGAGGACGATGACGGACGAGTCCTTGTGCGTGGCCAGCGGGCGGAGGTAGCGCGCGTGGATCGCCGCGTCGGCGTACTTCTGCGGGTCGAGGACCCACACGAACAGGTCGGCGTACCGTGCGACGTGGTCGACGACCTCCTGGTTGGCCATCACGACCGAGTCGTGGTCGGGCAGGTCGAGCAGGACGAGGCCCTCGAACGCGTCATCCTTCGGGGCGTCGAGGATGCTGCGCCGCGAGATCTGGTCGCGCCGCGACACGCCGATCCAGTCGAGCAGCTCCGTCGCGCCCGCCGGGCCCCACGCGCAGGCCAACGGCTGCGACGTGGTGGGACGCAGGTAGCCGACCTCGGCCAGCTCGAGGCCGCTCAGCCGGTTGAACAGCGAGGACTTGCCCGATCCCGTGGACCCGGCCAGCACCACGACGGTGTGCTGCATCGAGTGGTCCAGCCGCTCGCGGGCGTGCGTGAAGGTCGCCTCCGCGGGGGCGACGAGCTCGGGGTCGATGACGTCGCCGGCGGCGTCGATCGCCGAGCGCAGTGCGGTGACCCGCTCGTCCAGGGCGCTCATCGGCTCCGCCTCCCTCGAGGTTTGTCGACGGCCGCGATCGCGGCCTCCAGCTGCCACTGCGAGGTCTCGAGCGCCACCGGGTCGGGCAGCAGGTCCAGGAAGCGGTCGGCCTCGGACTCCAACAGGTCCTCGAGGCGGCGCGAGAGGTCCTGTCCCGCCTGCTCGGCCAGCGCTCGCACGGCCTGGTCGCCGAAGACGGCGTTGAGCACGGCCTGGCCAGCCGCGGCGGTGCCACCGGCGATGCCCAGCTCGGCGCCGGTCAGGCCGGCGGTGCCGGCGAACACGACGACCATGAGCGTGACGCCAGCGGCGTTGACGCCCAAGGACAGCGCGCGTGCCTTGGTCTTCTTGTCGGCACCCTGCTCGGCGACGAGATCGAACACCGACTCGCGCCACTCGCGCGCGATGCGCTCGGCCCGCACGCGGACGTCGCGGGAGGCGCGGTCGAGTCCGCGCTGGCGGTCGAGCAGCGCCCGTCCGGCCTCGGAGCCGTCCCAGGCGCGGGCGACCTCCTCGGCGGCCCGCTCGGCCCGGTCGAGGATCATCAGGTGCAGGCCCGACAGCGCGGCCTCCTCGACCTCCTCGGGGCTGGTGGGCTTGCGCTTGAAGAGCCGGTCGCGCCACGAGCCCACGGTGCGCTCGAGCTTGCGGAAGATCTCGCCCGAGCCCACGAAGTCCTGCCAGCGGGCCAGCACCTCGCCGCGCAGCATGGTGCCGTCGGTCGCGGCGGTCATCAGGTCGCTGTGCGCGCCGAGGTAGACGGACTCGACGTCCTGCCGCAGCTGGGCCGCGGCGTCGACCTGGCGGGTGAGCGCGCCCTCGAGCTGCCGTGACGACTCGATGTCGTGCAGGATCGCGCCCTGCAGGGTCTTGAGGACGATCGCGCGCCGCTGCGCCTCGTCGTCGGCCAGCACGTGCAGCCAGGTGACGACCTGCTCGACGTCCGACGGGGGCAGGACGCCCTCGGAGTCGGGGGTGGACTCGGGCACGGAGAACAGGGCCACGTCCGACAGTCCGTGCTCGCTGAGCATGCGGGCCAGGTGGCGGCGCACCTCGACGAGGGCCTCGTCCGACGTGCGGTCGAGGACGACGGCGATCGAGGCATCGCGGTCGGCGGCACGGCGCAGGTAGTCCCACGGGACCTGGTCGGCGTAGCGCGCGGCCGACGTGACGAACAGCCACAGGTCGGCGGCCCCGAGGAGCTGCTCGGCCATCTCGCGGTTGGTCTCGTCGATGGAGTCGAAGTCGGGGGCGTCCAGGACGGCGATGCCCGGCCACAGCGTCGAGCAGGCGACCTGGCGGATCGTGTTGGCGCGACGGCTGTTGGACCCGGTGCGCGCGACCTCCGGCAGGATGCGGCCGGACCGGAACCACTCGGTGTCGGCGGGGTGGTGGACGAGCACCGGCGTGCGCGTGGTGGGACGGAGGACGCCCGTGGCCGTGACCCGGCGGCCCACGATCGAGTTGACCAAGGTGGACTTGCCGGCCCCCGTGGAGCCGCCCACGACGACCAGCAACGGGGCGCCGATGTTCTCCAACCGGGGCACGACGTAGTCGCCCAGCTGCTCGGAGACCTCGCGCTGGAGGGCCCGGTCCCGGTCGACTCCGGGTACCTCAAGCACCAAGGGCGTGGCGACGACGGCAGCGGCGAGACCCGACAGGCCCTGGAGCAAACCGTCCTCGACCACGGCCTCGCGCGGGGGAACAGCGGTCGGCTCAGTCATCTCAGATCTCTTCAATGGTAGTCGAGACGCGGGGACCGGACCCACCGAACGGCTGTGGTGGTGGTTACTGATGTGACAGAAGTGTCAGGAGGGGTTGAGCGGTCGCGCCTCGTCGACCAACATCACGGGGATGTCGCGGCGGACGGGATACGCCAGGGCGCAGCCGTTGCACACGAGCTCCTCGGCCTCGACGTCCACGAACAGGCCGGAGCGGCACTGGGGACAGACGAGGATCTCGACGAGCGCTGGATCGAGGTTCACGGGACCACCGTAGTCGAGTCGTTGCGGACCAGGCGCAGCACGGGCCCGCCGTCGTCCGCGGCCGGCTCGGTGATCGGGCGCCCGGCCTCGCGGACCGCCTCGGCGAGGGCGACCAGGTCGTCGTGCGTCGGCTCGGGCTCGTGGAACTCCGGGGCCAGGCGCACGACGCTCCACCCCTGCGGGGCGGACAGCCGCTCGGCATGGCGCGAGCACAGGTCGTAGGCGTGGGGCTCGGCGTAGGTGGCGAGAGGTCCGAGCACCGCGACCGAATCGGCGTACACGTACGTCAGCGTGGCCACCGCGGAGTTCGGGCAGCCTGCGCGCGAGCATCGACGTTGCAGTCCCACGAGGGCGAGGTTAGCCCGCCGGACCGCAGGACCGCAGTAGGCTCACCGGGTGGCCAGCGAACCCGGACCAGGTCCCGAGGTCCACGGCCCGCGTCCCGGCGCCGCGCGCGACCGGCGCGGGCGCGGACCGCGCGGCGTGCTGTCGCTGCCCGGCCCCCTGAGCCCCCGCGGCGCGCCCGTCCACCGCAACCCGCGCGAGGCGTTCGACGACCTCGTCTCCGACGTCCTGACCCGGCTCGACCGGCACTTCGACCGCGAGCCCGACCATGTCGAGGTCGCGATCGAGGAGGCGCCACTGCTGCCGCCGGGCTGGGACGAGCCCGTCCCCCGCAGCATCGTCAATCCCGCTCCCGGCGGCTACCGGATCGTGCTCTACCGGCTGCCGATCATCGGCCGGGCGCGGTCGGCCGGTGAGGTCGAGGACCTCGTCTGGGCCGTGCTGCTCACCCGCCTCGGCGAGGTCTGGCACCACGACCCCGAGGACCTCGACCCGCGGGGCTGAGCCGCCTCAGCGCACCGAGACGCCCGGCGCGATCACCGAGACCGGCGCCGGACGAACCGGGGTCGCGGCGACCCGGTCGCCGTCGACCTGCCAGAGACCGGCCCTGACCTCGGCGCCGTCCGCGGGCGTGATCACCAGGTAGGCGGGCCTGCCCCGCGCCGGGCCGACGGTGGTGGAGGCGCCCTCCTGGACGGCGACGCGCTGCGTGCCCAGCGACGTCATCGTGGCCGAGAACGCCTCGACCTCGACCTGGGCGGACGTGTCGCTGGTCAGCACGAGCCGCACGGCACGCCCCGCGAGTCGGACCGGAACGACGGCCGGGCCGGTGATCGCCGGCGACGGCACGACGCGCGCGACGTCGTCGTCGGTCTCGACCGATGCCGACGCGACCACGGGCAGGTCGGAGGTCACCGAGAGCGACGCCCGGTCGAGGTCGATCGCCTCGGGCAGGTCCACGACGCGTGTCGACTCGGGCTCGACCGACACGTTCTCGAGGCCCTGCGCCGCGAAGGAGCCCTCCGATCCCCGCACCGCTACGGTGACGTGCGCGGTGGAGGTGCCGGGGTTGGCGAGTGCGAGGCGGGTGGCGTCGCCCCGCGGGAGGCCAGCCAGCACCTGCGACCGCGCGGCGCCGGGCGCCGGCGACACGAGGTCGGCACCGCCCGGGCCCGCGTCGAGGGCCACCGCCGTCAGCGAGCCGCGACGCCGTGAGACGTGCGCCGCGACCGCCCCTTCGCCGGCGGCGACCTCGTCGACCGAGATCTCGCGGCGCTCACCGGCCTCGACGACCAGGCCCGAGGTGTCGAGGGACTGGATCGGGCCGTTGGCACCCCACCACGTCAGGTCGGCCACCGCGCGGTTCTCGCCCAGGTTGATCAGCGTGATCGTGGCGTCCTTGCGCCCGCGGTCGCCCAGGCCGACGAACCAGGCCTCGTCGACGACCGGCGGGCAGGAGCCGAGGATCGCTGAGCGGCCGCGGTCGCCGGCGACGTAGCCGACCGAGCCGGACCCCTCACCGGTCTGCTGGAGGACCAGGCCCTGGCCGCCGGGCTCGGCGGTGCGCCAGCGATCGGCCTGGGCCCACACGGGATCCGGGGCGGCCTCCGACGGGATCGGGCGCGCGACGGCCTCGGTGCCGGGCGCGACCTGGCCGGCGGCCACGGTCCAGCCGGACGCGACCGGGCACGCCCACACGCTCTGTCGGACGTCGACCCTGCTGCTGCCGCCGGCGACCACGGGCGGCTCGGGCTCGGGCACGAACCACACCGCCGCCACGAGCAGCACGGCGATCAGCGGCAGGACGAGTCGTACGGGGAATCGGCCGATCATGCGTCGTCCTCCTCGTCCGGCGACGGCCCGGAGGCCGGGTCGCGGCGCACGGGCAGCGCCGCGATGAGGGCGCCGATCCAGGCCAGCACCCAGAGCCCGGCGAGCCAGGGCCGGGATGTGCCGGCACGAGGCGCGGCGTCGGGCTCGACCTCCGACTGCACGGACCAGACCCGGGAGTCGGGCGAGTCGCTGCCCTTCTGCGCGAGGCCGGGAGCCGCGTCGAGGCGGCGGGCCAGGTCGAGGTCGACATCGGGTGCGTAGAGGTTGTCGACGCCGAGCCGCGCGAGCTGGTCGACGTCGTCACGGGTGGGCGTGGTCACGAGGGAGACGATCGTGTCGTGCAACCGCTCCTCGCGGTCGGCCGTCGTCCGCAGCGCCTCGGCACCGAGGTACGGGCCGGGACCGACGACGGCGTCCGCGACGATGCCGGCCTCGGAGTCGCCGGTGAGCACGACGGTGGTGCCGGGTCGGGCCGCCAGGAAGGCCGGGACGACCCGCGCGTCGCCCGACTCGAGGGGATCGTCGATGCCGCGCACGACGAGCCAGCCGCCGGCCAGGATCGGGAACGCGGCCAGCAGCGCGATCGCAGGACGGCGCCAGGCGCGATGGCGTCGGGTGCGCAGGACCGGCCACGCGAAGAGGACGGCCGTCAGCAGGCCGCCGAGCCACACTCCGGCTCCGAGTCCGGCCCAGGCCCGCACCTCGGGGGCGCCGGGGTACGGGACGAAGGTGGAGACGGACGCCAGGAGACCGGCGGCCAGTCCGACGAGCGCCACGATCCAGGCGCCCGTGACGGAGCGGCGCGTGGCCTCGGGGACGAGCGCCGCGACGGCCAGCACCATCAGCGGCAGCGCGACCCACCACGGGGCCGAGCCCATCCCGCCGCCGGTGCCGGTGACGACGTCCCACGCCGTGGCGCGCGCGTCGACCGGGTTGCCGGCCTCCCACCAGATCCGGCCGGAGAGCACCCGGTCGACCAGCCACGGGCCCAGCAGCACGGTGCCCACGACGGCACTGAGCGCGAGGTGGCGGGCGGCCGGCCGGACGAGCAGGGCGCAGACGACCAGCGCGATCATGCCCAGGACCCAGGCCACCGGCGCGAACGCGGCCACGAGCGCGATCCACAGGCCGACGAGCGCGGCACGCGTCCAGGTGGGCTCGAGCACCAGGCGCAGCAGCACGTTGGCGAACAGCGGCGCGACGACGAGGGTCACGACGGTGCCCAGGTGTCCGCCGGCGACGGCGCCGGTGACGGCCACCATGAGGCCGTACGAGACCGCCCACACCATGCGGGCGCCCCGGTCGTCGCTGACCAGCCGCCCGAAGCGGTGGGCGGTGAGCGCCGCGAACGGCACGGCCAGGACGGTGAGGATCCAGGCGATCAGGCCGGGGGCGAACCAGGCGACGAGGCCCACCAGCGCGAGGGGCACGACGTACGCCGGGGCGCCGTCGGCGCTGCCGAGCCCGACGGCGTGCGAGCGCTCGAACAGCAGGCCCCACCAGTCGCTCACCGAACCCGGCGACGCCGGCAGGACGGGGCTGAAGAGGTGCCCCGCGGCCACCGACCGCGCGGCGACGACCGACACGAGCAGGAGCACGATGACCCACGTGAGCCACGGTCGACGGCGCCACCACGGCGGCAGGTCGACGACGACGGGATCCTCCTCGTCGTCGTCGGCCACGCCGATCGTGCGCAGGCCGATCGACTCGACCGACTCGGGCCGGACGACCGCCTGCATCGTGGTGGCGGCGACGTCGAGCCCGTGCTGGTACGGCATCCAGAACGGAGCGAACACGTCGGCCAGCTCGCGGTTGCTGCGCTTCACCATGGGCTTGCGGCGGCGGCGTGCGGCGATCATCGGGCCCGGGTTGGCGAACACGGTGACCATCGCCATGATCTCGCCGCGGGCCGACCGCAGGTCCTTGCCGATGAGGAAGCCGACGAAGCGCACGAGCGACCCCAGGAACAGCCGGATCGTCGTGAACGGGAACGCCAGCGGGTCGCTGTTGGCCAGCATCGTGTGGAGGGCAGCCGCGCGGCGCTCGCCCGCGTGCTCGCGGACGCCCTTGCGCCGGACGCGGCGCCGGTTGCCGCTGGCCTCGGCGTGGAAGACGACCGAGCGCGGGGCGGTGCGGACGCGGTAGCCGGCACGGTTGGCGCGCCAACCGAGGTCGATGTCGTCGAAGAACAGCGGCAGCCGCGGGTCGGTGCCGCCGAGCCGCTCCCACACGTCGCGGCGCACGAGCATGCCGGCCGAGCCGACGGCGAGGACGTCACGCGGGCGGTCGTGCTGGCCGGCGTCGGGCTCGCCCGACTCCAGCATCGTCTCGCGCTGACCGGTGCCGGTCACGGTGAGACCGACCTCGAGGAGGCGGCGCAGCGACGGCCATTCGCGCACCTTCGGGCCCACGATGCCGATGTCGGGATCTGCGGTGGCCTCGTCGAGCAGGCCGGACAGCGCGTCAGGGTCGCAGATCTGGTCGTCGTGCAGCATCCAGATCCAGTCGTACGCCTCGGTCTCGGACTCGACGGCGGCGGCGACCTGGGCGCCGAACCCACCTCGGGGCTTCGCCTTGACGACCCGCGAGGCGCCGGCGTGGGCGAGCAGCAGGTCGCGGGTGGCCGGGTCGCTGTCGTCGTGGACGAGGACCAGGTGGTCGGGACGGTGGTTCAGGCGGTCGAGCGACGCGAGCGTCTGGGAGAGCCAGCGCGATCCGCGGTGGGCGACCAGGACGGCCAGGACGGTCGGGGGGCGGGAACGCCAGGCGGGGACGGGAGCGTCCTCGGGTGCGTCGGCGTGCATGGTCGCCACCTTAGGCGGTGGCGTCGAGCCGCCGGGGTCAGCAGCGTGCGCGATCAGGCGCGCTTCTTGAGCTTGCGACGCTCACGCTCGGACAGTCCACCCCAGATGCCGAAGCGCTCGTCGTGGGCGAGGGCATACTCGAGGCACTCTCCCTTGACGTCGCAGCTCAGGCACACGCGCTTCGCCTCGCGCGTGGAGCCGCCCTTCTCAGGGAAGAACGACTCGGGGTCGGTCTGAGCGCACAGCGCGCGCTCCTGCCACATGAGCTCGGGGTCGTCGCCCTCGATCCAACCGACTAATGACATGTCTGTAATTACAGACGTCTCTCTGCCAAACGTCAAGCCGAATAGCAAATGTCAGGGATTCTTCGGCGTGTCGCGCCTCGGCGGCGCGCGCTAGCGTGCAACTCGTGACCCCCACCCTCGCCACCGTCCTGACGCCCACCCCCACCCCGGTCGTGACCTACTACGACGTCTCGACCGGCGAGCGGGTCGAGCTCAGCGGCGTGACGCTGGCGAACTGGGTGGCCAAGGTGGCCAACCTGCTCGTGGACGAGCTCGACGCCGAGCGCGGCACGCGGATCCGGATCGGGCTGCCGAGTCACTGGCTGCGCACCGTCTGGCTGCTCGGGGCATGGCGCATCGGCGCCGTCGTCACCGACCACGACGCACAGATCGGCCTGTCGGGTCCTGAGCTCGAGGCGGACGAGCCCGTGCGCCTGGCCGCGTCGTTGCGCCCCCTCGGCGGGCGCTTCCCCACCGAGCCGGCCGGCTTCCTCGACACCGCGATCCATGTCCCCTCGAGTCCCGACGTGTTCGTCGACCTCGACCCGCCGACCCCGGACGACGTCGCACTGGACCTCGACGGCCGCACGACCACGCACGCCGGGCTGCTCGCCGCCGCGCCGCTGACGGACCGCGTCGTGCGTGAGCCGCAATCGCTCGCGCACGATGCGGCCGACCTCGTGGCGGCCCTCGCGGGAGGGGGCTCCCTCGTCATCGTGGCCGGTGCGGAGCCTGCCGACCTCGACCGCATCGCCCAGCAGGAACATGCCCGGCTCGACGACCGGAGACGTTGAGTCGATCGCCATGGGGGGTGCCCTAGACTCGTCGGGGCATCCGGGCAGCCGACGGATGCGCCGGAAATTTCACGACAGGAACCGCGCATGTCCTCAGAGGTCGACGACCCGCAGGCCTACGGCCTGCACCGGGTAGGCGGCCGACCCCCGCTGCTGAAGTACCTGCGGGGCGTCGCGCAACGCAGGGACTTCATCGTCTCGCTGGCGAAGTTCCGCATCGAGGCCGAGAACCAGCGCCATCGCCTCGGCATGCTGTGGATCGTCCTCAAGCCGATCCTCGAGGCCGCCGTGTTCGGCCTCGTCTTCGGCACGTTGATGCGGAGCACGCGGGGCGTCCCCGACTTCATCGTCTTCCTGATCATCGGCGTGTTCGTCTTCGAGTTCTTCTCGTCGAGCTTCGGCGCCGGCTCCAAGGCCATCACGAACAACCAGGCGCTCGTGCAGAGCCTCTCGTTCCCCCGGATGTCGCTGCCGATCTCGGTGGTCACCCAGAAGTTCATGCAGCTGGTCCCCACCATCGTGCTGCTGATGGTCTTCCTGCTGGCCCTGGGTCACAAGGCGTCGCTGAACTGGTTCCTGATGGTTCCCCTGCTGATCCTGTACTACATGTTCTGCCTGGGTCTGGCGTTCATCACGGCACGCCTGACCGTGCACCTGCCCGACCTGTCGAACCTGCTGCCGTTCGCCTCGCGCTTCCTCTTCTACACCAGCGGGATCTTCTTCAGCGTCGACGTGCGCTTCGCCGACACGCCGCTGCTGCTGAAGTACGTCGAGTACCAGCCGCTCTACGCCTTCCTGAGCCTGGCGCGCGAGTTGCTGCTCGACAGTGATCCGCTGTACGACGTGCGGACGCAGTTCTGGCCGATCCTGGTGTGCTGGTCGATCGGACTGCTGATCGTCGGAACCATCTTCTTCTGGGCTGCCGAGGAGCGTTATGGTCGTGTCGACTGAGGGCACCGGGAAGCGGGCGCGGCCGGACAGCCGCCTGCCCGTCGTCATCGTGGACGACCTCCATGTCGAGTACAAGGTGTACGCCACGGGCAAGCGCGCCACCGAGGCCGACCGCGGCGGGCTGCTGCGACGCGCCAAGCGCACCCGCACGGTGCACGCACTCAAGGGCGTCTCGTTCACGGCCTACGAGAACGACAGCATCGGCGTGATCGGCTCGAACGGTTCGGGCAAGTCCACGCTGATGCGCGCGATCACCGGACTGACCCCGTCGTCCAGCGGCGCCGTCTACGCCGTGTCCCGGCCCAGCATGCTGGGTGTCGGTGCGGCTCTAATCAAGACCCTCTCGGGTCAGCGCAACGTGATCCTGGGCGGCCTGGCGATGGGCCTGTCCAAGCGCGAGGTCGAGGAGCGCTACGACGAGATCGTCGACTTCGCCGGCATCCGCCCGTTCATCGACCTGCCGATGCGCACGTACTCCTCCGGCATGACCGCGCGCCTGAAGTTCGCGATCGCCACCGTCCGCAAGCACGAGATCCTCATCGTCGACGAGGCTCTCGCGGTGGGCGACCGCAAGTTCCGCAAGCGCAGCGAGCAGCGCATCCGCGAGATCCGCGACAACGCCGGCACCGTGTTCCTGGTCAGCCACTCGATGCAGTCGATCCGCGACACGTGCAACCGCGTCATCTGGATCGAGAAGGGCGAGCTGATGATGGACGGCGATCCCGACGAGGTCATCAGCGCCTACGAAGCCACCCGCTGACCCAGCCCGCGCCACCGTCCCGCGAGTGGCGCTCTGCAGGTCAGCAGCTGGCGGCGAGGTCGTCGGTGTTGTTGGCGGCCCCGGGCGACTCCGTGGTGGGCGTCGCCGTGGGCGCCTCCGTCGTGGGGGCGGCCGAGGTGGGCGTCGGCGACGTCGCACCGCGCTGCTGCTGGCGCTCGCTCCTGGCCACCAGCTTCGCGACGTCGGCGCGGATCTGCTCGAAGTCCGGCGTCACCGTGGAGTACTTCGGCGGCACGACCGACAGGGTGGCGATCTTGCGGTCCTTGGCCTTGAGCGCCAGGTCGCCGAAGGCACCCAGCTCGGAGGCCGGGATGTCGGTGCTGAGCATCTCGGCCGAGCTCTTGGCGAGCTTGCCGGCGTTGAGCACGACCTGCTCGGGGCTCAACTGCTCGAGCATCGACTGCATGAGGCACTTCTGGCGGCCCATGCGCGTGTAGTCGTCGGACTGGACCCGGCTGCGCCCGTACCAGAGGGCGTCGTCGCCGTTGAGCTTCTGGCGTCCCGGCTGGATGTAGACCTGCTTCCAGGCGTCGTCCTTGCCGAACTTGGCGATCGGCTCCTTGATGTCCATCGTGATGCCGCCGACCGCGTCGACCAGGCTCTTGAAGCCGTTCATGTTGACCAGGACGTAGTAGTTGACCTTGAGCCCGGTGACGCCCTCGATGGCGTCGAGCGTGGCGTCCAGGCCCGGGTCCTTGCTGCCGGGGTACAGGTCGGTGCGGTTGGCGGCGGCCGTGTGCACGGCGTTGAGCAGGCACTCGGACCCGCAGTTGAAGCCGTACGGGTACACCGCGCGCATCGGCGAGTCCTCGGGGAACGGCACGTTCTGCAGGTTGCGCGGCAGCGAGACCATGAGGGGGACTCCGGTCTCGGCGTCGATGCTGACGAGGTTGACCGAGTCGGGCCGCAGGCCGAAGCGGTCGGAGCCGGAGTCGGCGCCCAGCAGCAGGATGTTGTAGCGGCCCTTGAGCGGCGACTTCACCTCGGTCTCGCTGAAGACCTGCTCGACGACGTCCTTCGACGCCGTCACCGTGTTCCAGCCGAGGTAGGTCGTGGAGGTCACCAGCGCCACGATCGTGACGTTGACGACCGAGATCAGGCCCAGCCTCCACCAGTCGAGGCTGCGCACGAGCGCCAGGCGCCAGGCGTCGACGAACAGCAGCATCCACAACACCGTGACGACGAGTCCGGTGATGCGGGCGACCTGCAGCACCTCAGGATCGGTCAGCCAGTCGATGACCTGCGCGCGGTCGGGGCGGAAGCGGAACCACATGACCAGGACGGCCGTGATCGTCGCGACCCAGGCGACCATGACGGCGGCGCCGAGGCGGCGCGCACCGGCGAGGAACTGGGCGATGCCCGGCCACACGACTGTGCCCAGGATCAGGACGAGGGCGCGGCCCAGTCCACCCTTCTGGGCGACCCGGGTCGGTCGTGCCCCGAGAGCGCTCAACGCACGACTCCCCTCGACTGCGAATGACGGTCCATTAAACCCCGGCGTCCCTGACGAATGACACCACGGGGGCGCGTCAGCAGGTCTCGTTCAGGTCGGCGCTGCGGTTGGCCTTGCGCGGGTCCTTCTTCTGGGTCTCGCCGCCGGCCTCGATGAGCGGGAGCTTCGCCGTGACGAGCGCCGCCTTCTGCAGTTCGGCGTTGCGCTGCGACGAGCCGACCGCGTCGGACACCAGGCGGCGGACCTTGTCGTAGTCGGGGTTGCCGGTGTAGATCACCGGCGGCACCAGCGAGACCGAGGAGATCGGCTGGGACTTGGTCTTGAGGGCCAGGTCCATGAACACGTTGAGGTCCTGGCGCGGGATGCTCGTGTGCAGCATCGCCGAGCTGGAGTTGGCGATGTCCTGCATGTTCATCAGGACCTTCTGCGGGTTGAGCTGGCGCACCATCGCGTTCATCACGCACTTCTGGCGGCCCATGCGCGACCAGTCGTCGTTCTCGACGCGCGACCGCGCGTACCAGAGCGCCTTGTCGCCGGAGAGCTGCTGCTCGCCGGCCTCGATGTAGCCGCGGATCGGCGAGCCGATGCCGCCGATCGCGGTGCGCTCGCGCACGTTGATCTCGACGCCGCCGACGGCGTCGATGAGCCGGGAGAAGCCCTTCATGTTCACGAGCGCGTAGTAGTTCAGCTTGAGGCCGGTGATCTCCTCGACGGCGCCCATGGTGGCGTCGATGCCCGGCTCCTTCGTCGTGAAGAGGTCGGCGTGGTCGTTGGCCCACGTGTTGACGGCGTTCAGGTAGCAGCCGTCGCAGTCGAACCCGTTCGGGAACTGCTTGCGCAGCGGCGAGCCCTTCGGGAAGGGCACGTTCTCGAGGTTGCGGGGCAGGCCGATCAGGACGGCCTTCCCGGTGTCGGCGTCGATGCTGGCGACGTTGATCGAGTCGGGCCGCATGCCCGAGCGGTCCTGGCCGGAGTCGGTGCCCATCAACAGGACGTTGTAACGGCCGTCGTGCGGCTTCGACACCGTCGTGGAGGCGAAGACCGTGTCGGTGAAGCCGTTCATCACCGACACCGTGTGGGCCGCGAAGAACAGGACGGCCGCGGTGCCGACGACGAGCGCGCCGTGCAGGACCGTGGAGATCGCCAGGTGCGGTCGGGCCAGCTCGCGCGGGCGGCCGAGCCGCCAGGCGTCGACGATGAGTGAGATCCAGCCCAACGCCAGGGCGACCAGGACCCAGCGGCCGAGGGTGAGCAAGGTGGCGTTGGTGGCCAGCCCGAAGACGAACTGGCGGTCCATGAGGGCGAACAGCACGAACACCGCGGCGAGGGCCAGCACGGTGAGCCAGACCCGGATCGCGATCCGGCCGACGCGCCTGTTGCCCTGGACCAGCTGCGCCGAGCCCGGCATCACGAGGGTCATGGCGGCGAGCGTGAGGGCGCGCCGGAACTGGATCCGGGCGGTCGCGCTGGTCGGGTCGGCGTAGGTGCCGCCGAGAGCGCTCGGGCGGTCGTTGAGCATCGATGTCCTCACGGTGGGGAAGGGTCCGTAGGTTTCCTCAGTATCGAGCGCGATCACCGGATCGAGCGGATGACGCGCCGAGGGCCGGGCGTGGGAATCACGCGACGGACGTACGCGGTACCTTCACCACATGTCCCCCTCAGGTCCCAAGGACGGCGACGGATACGACTGGTTGTACGAGGACGAGTCCGGTCGTCACCAGCCGCGCCCCGCCGCGTCGGGCTCCGCCGTGCCGCCGCCGAACCTCCCTCCGCCGGGGTCGAAGGCCGGGCGCCCGAAGCGCTCCGACGAGCCCCGGCAGCGCAAGCCGCGGGGCAAGTGGCGCCTGTTGTGGCTGCTGCTCGTGCTGTGGATCGCCTTCCTGGTCATCGTGCCGCTCGTGGCGTGGTCGAAGATCACCAAGGTCGACGCCACTCCCGGGGGCGACCGCCCCGAGGACGGAGCCACGACCTGGCTGCTCGTGGGCACCGACAAGCGCCCGAAGGACCGCTCGCGCGGCCGCACCGACACGATCCTGCTGCTGACGTACGGCGGCGGGGGCCCGTCCGTGCTGACCTCCATCCCCCGCGACTCGCTGGTCGACATCCCCGGCCACGGCCGCACGAAGGTCAACGCGGCCTACGCGTTCGGCGGCCCGCCGCTGCTGGTCGAGACGCTCGAGGGCGAGACCGGCGTGCACATCGACGGCTACTCCGAGATCGGCTTCGTCGGCCTGCGCGACGTCGTGGACGCGCTCGGCGGCATCGAGATCTGCCCCGAGCAGGACATCAAGGACAAGGACGCCCGCCTGAACATCAAGGAGGGCTGCCAGGAGGTGAACGGGAAGACGGCGCTGGCGTACTCCCGGTCGCGCAAGGCGTTCGCGAACGGCGACATCGCCCGCGGTCAGCACCAGCGCGAGGTCATCGGCGCGATCGGCGAGGCGGCGCTCTCCCCCGCCACCGTGCTCAACCCCTTCACGTTCAGCAAGGTCGCGACCACCACGGCCGAGTCCCTCGCGGTCGGCGACGACGTGAGCCTGCCCTCGTTCGTGCGCTTCGCGTGGAAGCTCGGCAAGGCGGTCGGCGGCGACGGCCGCAGCTGCACCGTCCCGATCGCCGACCTCTCGGTGCAGTGGGACCGCGAGCGCGCCGTGAAGTACTTCGGTCACCTCAAGGCCGGCACGACCGACCAGCTCGGCGACCTGTGCACCGAGGACGGCATGCGCGACTGAGCGCCGGCCCGGCCACCCCGGTCAGCCGGCGAACACCGTCTCGGTGAACGTCGTGACCTGCTTGGTCGAGCGGTCGAGCACGTTGGTGTGCTCGGCGCCGCGGTACTTCGTGTAGGTCATGTCCAGGCCCCGGCCGCGATAGGCCTTGGCGAGCGCGTTCGTCAGCACCATCGGCACCGTGGTGTCCTTCGTGCCCTGCACGATCAGGATCGGTCCACGGATGTCGGGGAAGCTCGGGTCGTTGGCGTCGAGCTTGCCCCGGACGAGGTCGGGATCGGCGCCCTTCGCCGCGAACGCCGTCATCGGCGCCAGGCCGAACCCGTTGCTGCCGAACAGGTCGAGCAGGCAGTCCTCGCTCACGCGGGGGTACAGCTTCATCCCTCGCGGGTTGAGCAGCTTCGCGACCGGGATCTGGTCGGGGTAAGCCACCTCGAGCCCGCGCAGGATCATCGCGACGAAGGCCGCCGGCACGTCCGCGTCGCCCGTCAGCCCGGCCTCCGCGGCGAGGGACAGGTGCGACGGGGGCGCATAGGCGAGGGTGCCCACGACGTCGAGCTCGCGCGCGTAGCGCGGGGCCAGGGAGCTGGCCCACAGGGCGGCGTGACCACCCTGGGAGTGGCCCGCCACCAGCACGCGCTCGCTGACATCGGCGTCGAGCTGGCGGGCGGCCAGCACGATGTCGAGCACGGCCCGGCCCTGCGAGGCACCGATCAGGTAGGGGTGCTCGCCCGGCGTGCCGAGGCCCTCGTAGTCGGTGCCGACGACGGCGTGCCCGGAGTCGAGCCAGCGCTGCAGCCGGGTCGTGGTGGTGCTGACCGACCCCGGCAGCGCGACGGCGGCCTCGGACCGCGTGGGCGCGCAGCTGTCGGCCATGCCGGTCGTGCCGTGCGCCCACGTGATGACAGGCCAGCCGCCCTTCGGCGCCGGCCCCTCGGGCACGGCCACGAACCCCGAGGTGGCGACGATGTCGCCGCCCACGCCCTGCTGGGCGTACAGGACGAGGTCCACGTCGGCCTTCTGCAGGCCCAGGCCGCCGTCGAGCTTGCGCGACCAGATGACGTCGCCGTGGTCGTAGTCGGCCAGGTCGGCCGGCGGGCGGTAGAAGGCGGAGCCGACGGGCCCCTTCGTGCGCTTCGCCTCCTCCTCGCCGGAGCACGCCGCCACGGTCAGGAGCATCACGGTGCTCAGGGTCACGGCGGCCAGTCGTCGAATCACGCCGTCATGCTACGCGTGGACCCCGCGTTCGACCGGGCGTCCGCGCAGAAGACGCACCGCCGGCGGGTCGGCGCCGAATCTCGGCACCGACCCGCC
>NZ_BJZQ01000018.1 GCF_007992115.1 Aeromicrobium flavum | reverse complement strand
GCCGGCGGTGACGGAGCCCTCGAACACGAGGGGCTTGAGGTTCGCACGTGCGGCATAGATCGCAGCCGTGTATCCGGAGGGGCCGGAGCCGATGATGATGAGACTACGGACGTCGTCGGTCATGGAGAGGCGCTTTCGATCGGGTTCACGTGGTGCAACGGATTCTAGGCGGTGAATGTTCCCGCGCCGCGGCCTCGGTCATCGGCCACGCACGGTGACACCGCGGATCTCGCCGCGGAACTCTCCGGGACTGATCTCGGGCAGCGACCGCAGCCAGACCACGACGTAGCGCGTGCGAGCGTCGCGCGGCAGGGCGACCGAGACGTCCTCGGTCGCTCCGTTGATCGTGGAGACCTCGCGCAGGTCGTCGAGGTCGCGGGGGGCCGTGGCCGTCTTCGGCGGGGCCGTGAGGATCGACAGGTCGGTCGGACTGCCGGCCAGGCGCAGCCGCACCTGCTCGACCTGGCGGACGGAGCCGAGGTCCAGCACGACGCCGACGCCGTCCTTGAGCCCGCCCAGGTCGGCGCGGTTGTAGTAGGTGCTGGTGGTCCAGCCGTTGTCGGGGTCGTCGTCGAGGACGGCGGACGTCTGACCGGCGTTCTCGGAGCCGTCCTCGCCCTGCGGGTCGAAGTCGATGACCCGGTCGACCGGCAGGACCCGCACGGGGGCGTCCGGCGCCGACTGGGAGTACGGATCGCCCTCGCGCCCGAACTCGCGGCCGACCAGGAACGCCAGCACGCCCGAGAGGACGACCGCGGTCACCAGGCCGAGCAGGACCAGGGCCCGGTCGCCGTGCGTCATCAGCGCGAGGCGCGCGGCGAACCGCTCGCGTCGCGTGGGCGGCTTCGGCGCGAAGGCCTTGGGCCGGCGACGCGGCGGCTCGAGTCCCGGGGGCGGGCCGGAGGGCTCCACGACCGGATCGAGGCGCAGCAGGTCCGGTGAGGTGACGTCGTACCCGAGCGGCTCGTCGAAGAGGTCCTCGTCACCCTCGCCGGCCTCGTAGAGGACGCGCGCGATCTCGTCGGCCGTCCTCAGGGCGTCGTGCGGGTGCCGGTCCGGCTCGAGGATCCGGTCGCAGATGTCGTCGAGCTCGCGCAGCACCCCGGCGCGCACCTGGCGGGGCCTCAGCAGGTGACCGTGCTCGGTGGGAGCGGCGCGCAGGCCGTCGACGTGCCCGCCGGGCCAGCGACTCACCAGGCAGGCGTAGAGCAGCTTGCCCAGCGCCGTGACGTCGGCGGACCGGTAGGCCGCGAGGTCGTCGGCGGAGTCCTGGTGGTCGGCCGGGGCCAGGGCGGTGGCCACGCCCAGGCCGACGATGCGGACGGCGCCGGACTCCTTCAGCAGGACCTGGTGCGGGGTGAGCCGGCGGTGCACGAGCCCGCGCTCGTGCGCGTGGGCCAGCGACTCGGCCACCTCGGCGACGATCGTGGCGGTGCGCCGGTTCGGCAGCGGCGACTGGGCCAGCAGCAGGCTCAGCGGCGTGGCCTTGGCCCACTCGCGGACCACGACGTGGACGCCGTCCTCGTCCTGCAGCAGGTCGAGCACCCGCAGGAAGCGGTGGTCGGTGACGCTGGTCGAGCGACGCGCGGCCTGCAGGAAGTTCTCGCCGCGCGGATCGTGAGCCGGGAGCATCTCGACCCGGACGTTGCGGTGCAGGATGCGGTCGACGGCACGCCAGTTCGAGGCGCCGAGGCTCTCACTGACCAGGTCGGCGAGTTCGTACCGCGAGGCGAGCACGTCGCCGGAGACGTGGGGCCTCCGGTCGCTCATCAGTCCTCAGTCCTCCTCGAGACGCAGGCGCAGTGGCACCCAGGCCATCGTACGGCGGTCAGCCACGACGCAGGACGCTGTCGACCACATAGCGCAGCTCCTCGACGCGCAGCAGCCGGGCGACGAGCACCGTGGTGCCAGCACCGGCCAGGCCGACCAGGACGAGCTCGCCCAAGGCCGACAGGGGCTCGGGCTCGCCGGCGTCGACGAGCTCCTGCCAGCCCCACCGGCCCAGCAGCATGACCGCGGCCGCCGCGGTGCACACCAGCGCGAGCCGCACGACGAAGCGGACCGTCTCGGGATCGGCCAGCGACCCGATCCGGCGCGAGAGCACGGTGGCCGAGACGGCGAGCCCCGCCGTGTAGGCCAGCCCGTACGCCAGGGCCAGTCGCGTCGACACCTCGATCGGCGCCGCCCCGGTGGTGAGCGCGACGGCCACGGCGATGTTCGCCGCGGCGATGAACGCCTGGATGAAGAAGGGCGTGCGCGTGTCCTCGAGGGCGTAGAAGCCGCGCAGGACGACGTAGTGGAGGCTGAACATCACCAGCGCGAGGGCGAAGGCGGAGATGGTGGTGCCGATGGCGCCGGTGTTGCTCCGCGCCGCGCCGAAGCCGGTCAGGACCGCCGCGATCGGCAGGCCCAGGCACGCGACCGCGACGGCGATGGGCGCGATCAGCATCAGCGCCAGGCGCAGCGTGCGCGCGAGCTCGAGGCGCATCCGGGCGAAGTCGTGGTCGGCCGCGCGCGCCGCGAGGGTGGGGATGATCGCCGTGGCCAGCGAGACCGTGATGACGCCGTGGGGCACCTGGCTGATCAGGAAGCCGACGTCGTAGACGACCTGGCCGGCGCTGTCGACGTCGCGCTTGCGGCCCTCGATGTCGGCGCCCGAGGCCAGCCGCACGATGACGAAGTAGGAGATCTGGTTGACCACGATGAAGGCCAGGGTCCAGGCGCCGAGCTTGAGGGTGTGGCTCAGCCCGACCCCGCGGAAGTCGAACCGTGGGCGGTAGCGGAAGCCCACCTGGCGCAGGAACGGCACCAGGACCATCGCCTGCACCGCGATGCCGAGCGTCGAGCCGAGGCCGAGCAGCCATGCCTCACCCGGGCTGAAGCCGTCGTCGGCACCGGGAGCGGCCACGCCGAACACGAAGCCGTAGCTGCCGAGCACCGCGAGGGCGACGAGGTTGTTGATGATCGGCGCCCACATCATCGGCCCGAAGCGCTGCCGCGAGTTGAGGATCTGCCCCACGAGCACGAAGGCCCCGTAGAAGAACACCTGCGGCATGCACAGCACCATGAGCAGGTACGCCGACTCCCGCTGGCGGGTGAACTCCTCGGTGAACATGTCCGCCCCGAACAGCAGGCGCAGCAGCAGCGGCACCGCGAGCATGAGCACGACCGTGGCGGCGCCGAGCACGAGCAGGCCCAGGGTGATGATCCGGTTGGCGTACGCGTCGCCGCCGTCGGGGTCGCTCTTCATCGCCCGCACGAGCTGGGGCACGAGCACGACGTTGAAGATGCCGCCCGCGACCAGGATGTACAGCGAGTTGGGGATCGAGTTGGCGACGTTGAAGATCGAGCCGTTCAGGGCGCTGCCGACGACGGCCAGCAGCACGAGCGAGCGCAGCAGGCCGGTCACCCGCGAGACGATGGTGCCGAGCGCCATCCAGGCACTGGCGCGCGCGAGGTTCGGGTCACTCATCGTGGTCCTCGAACCGGGCGTCGGCGACGGGAGCGCGGCCACGACGGCGACGCCGCGTGCGGAAGCGGCGGGCCCACGTCAGCACGACGAGCAGCCCGGCCGCTCCCATCGTCACCCAGACGATCAGGCCGACGTTGCTGGAGCGGATGTTGAAGACGGCCGGCTCGCCGAAGGTGGCGCCTGACTCGGTGGCGAGTCGCGCGGTGACGGTGCTCGAGGTCTGCTCCTCGAGGTCGACCTCGACCGTGAACGTGTGGCGCTCGCCGGCGTCGATCTCGACGGGGGCGATGTCGTCCAGCTCCAGGGAGGGGTTGTCGGCCGCGAGGTCGAGGCCCACGCGCACCGGCTCCTTCGTGTCGTTGGAGATCGTCAGCGGGAACCCGCCGCGGCTGCTGGAGAGCGTGATGGTCGACGGGCTGTCGATCGCGATGTCGCCGAGGACGGACTCGACGGACGCCAGCTCGTTCGCGACGGCGCGGTCGAGCATCGCGGTGTCGGGGCGCCACCGCACCGAGAGCAGTCCGGCGACGGCCCGGTGGTGAGCGGCGCGATCGGCGTCGACCACGACCTCGTCGAGGCGGTCGAGGGTCCGCGACAGGGTGGCGATCCGGTCGAGATCCGTGGCGCTGAGGGACGTCGTGTCGACCTGCTCGGGCACGTCGCCGGTGTACGTGAGCGGCGCCGAGCGGACCAGCGCGGTCGCCGTGGTGGGCCGCGTGAGGCCTCCGCTGCCGCGGGTGGTGACCGCCCTGGCCACGACCTCGCCCCCGTCGGCACCGGGATCCCAGCTCGGGTCGACGACGGTGAGGGCGTCGGCGCGCGATCCGCTGTCGCCGTCGCGCGAGAGCGCGGCCAGGGCCGCGTCGGTCAGGATCCGCTGGCGCAGCGTCACGGCCGTCTCGGCACCGGGGATGTCGGGCAGTGCGCCGTTGACCAGCAGCGGCAGCGGACCGTTGACGGTGTCGAGGCTGACGACCGAGCCCAGGCGCGGCTCCCAGTCGGGCACGCTCTGGCGGGACACCAGCGTGGGGCCCTCGCCCCGGCCGCGGATGTCCTCGAGCATCGACAGGGTCGTGCCGGCGATGGTGGGCCACGAGGCTCGCGCCCCGGTGAGGGCGTGGTCGGCGAGCGCCTGCGAGGTGGCGTCGTCGACCCGCTCCCATAGCTCCTCGGCGTTCTCGGGGTAGCGGTTGAGCGCCAGCTCGTCGGGCCGCGCGTACGACACGACCCACGTCGTGGAGTCGAGCGCGAGGCGGCGGAGGTCGGCCAGCCACGTCGTCACCGCGTCGGCGCGGGCCTCCGGGACCCTGACTCCCTCGGGCAGGCGATCGGGATCGGTCAGCAGTCGCAGCTGGTCGAGCAGCGACGGGTCGAGCATGATCGTGCGGCCCTCGCGCGGGGTCGCGGCGGCGGCGTCGAGGTAGCGCCGCAGCTGGCCGGACTCGGCAGAGACCGCGATCTTCTCCAGGTCGCGGCCGCCGGGGCCCCAGGTGGGGGTGAACGGCCACACGACTCCGGCGGGGATGGCGGTGTCGGGGTCGGACACCCACGGCAGGAAGGTCGTGGCCCGGGCGACGGCGTCGTTGGACCGCTGGCCCTCGTCGTCGGTGGCCAGGATCTGCACGCCCACGGGGTACACGCCGCCCGCGCCGGCCAAACCCAGGCGCGAGACGGGCACGGTGACCTGGAACCGCCGGAACGCCCCCGGGGCGAGGTCGCCCACCTCGGCGAAGGTGCCGGCGTCGACCACACGCTCGCCGGTGTAGGACTGGCCGTCCTCGATCGCGGTCTCGATCTGGGCGCGGGACTCGAACGGACCGCGCGGGATGACGAGGTAGGCCTGGACGGCCTTCCACGGCGTCGAGCCGGTGTTGCGGATGATGCCGCTCATCCGGATCGTGGCGTCGGCCGACAGCCGCGAGGGGGTGAGGCCGTCGATCTGCACCGAGAGCGAGCCGTCGGAGGCGGTCGCCGCGGGCGTGGGGGCGCCGACCAGGACTGACAGCGCGACCACGAAGGCGGTGAGCCAGGCGCGCATCGTCACCACGTCATCGTAGTGGGCACGGCGGCCGGACCGGCGGCGATGACTCAGCGCGCGGCCCACCAGGCGCGCAGGGCCTCGATCGCCTGCTCCTCGGGCAGCGGGCCCCGGTCCATCCGCAGGTCGAGCAGGAAGCGGTAGGCCTCACCGACCTCGCGGCCGGGACCGATCCCCAGGACCTCCATGATCCGGTTGCCGTCGAGGTCGGGCCGGATGGACTGCAACTCCTCCTGCGCCTCGAGCTGGGCGATGCGCGCCTCGAGGTCGTCGTAGGTCCGCTGCAGGCGCAGGGCCTTGCGCTGGTTGCGCGTGGTGCTGTCCGCACGGGTGAGGATGTGCAGGCGCTCGAGCTGGTCGCCGGCGTCGCGGACGTAGCGCCGCACCGCGGCGTCGGTCCACTCGCCGCTGCCGTACCCGTGGAACCGCAGGTGCAGCTCGACCAGCTGGGCGACCCGGTCGGTGATGTCGTTGGGGTACCGCAGGGCGCGCATCCGCTTGCGGGTGAGCTTCGCGCCGACCACGTCGTGGTGGTGGAACGTGACAGTGCCGTCGCCGGCGAACCGGCGGGTGCGCGGCTTGCCGATGTCGTGCAGCAGCGCGGCGAGACGGATCGTCAGGTCGGGGCGCTCGTCGAGGCGGTGCTCGAGGTCGATCGCCTGCTCCAGGACGATCAGCGAGTGCTCGTAGACGTCCTTGTGACGGTGGTGCTCGTCGCTCTCGAGCTGCAGCGCCGGAAGCTCGGGCAGGACGCGCTCGGCGAGACCGGTGTCGACGAGGACGCGCAGGCCCAGCACGGGGTGGTCGGACACCAGCAGCTTGTTCAGCTCGTCGCGGACCCGCTCGGCGGAGACGATCTCGATGCGGTCGGCCATCGCGGTCATGGCCTCGGTGACGTCGGGCGCGGTGATGAAGTTCAGCTGCCCGACGAACCGCGCGGCGCGCATCATGCGCAGGGGGTCGTCGCCGAAGGAGATGTCCGGACCGATGGGCGTGCGAATCGTGCGGTCGGCCAGGTCGTCGAGGCCGCCGTGGACGTCCACGAACTCCAGGCTCGGCAGCCGCACGGCCATGGCGTTGACGGTGAAGTCGCGCCGGGCGAGGTCGTCGTTCAGGTTGGTGCCGAAGGCGACGACCGGCTTGCGGGAGTCGGGGTCGTACTCGTCCGCGCGGTACGTGGTGATCTCGAGCGTCTCGGAGCCCTTGCGCAGCGCGATCGTGCCGAACTCACGCCCGACGTCCCAGGTGGCGTCGGCCCAGCCCTTGACCGCCTGCTCGATCTCGTCGGGGGTGGCGGACGTCGTGAAGTCGAGGTCGGTCACCGGACGGCCCAGCAGGGCGTCGCGCACGGGGCCGCCGACCAGCGCGATCTCGTGGCCGGCGTCGACGAAGCGGGCCCCCAGCTCGGTCAGGACGGGATGGGTGCTGCGCAACTCGTCGAGGCGCGTCTTCTCGTGCGCGGTCAGTTCGGCCACAAGGGTCGAGTCTACGCGGGACGGCGACACCCCCGGTGGCGGTTCGTCCGGTCCCACCGCGCCGGTGGGGGCGGTGCGTCAGGTCCGACCGCAGTGAGCGTTGTGGGACGGTACGCACCGCCGTTAGGCTGGAACACATGGAGAACTGAGATCCCGCCCGCCCACCCGCGACCCGGAGATCTCCCGCATGTCCTCCTCCCTCTCCCTTTCCCACGCGTCGTTCGTGTTGCCCGAAGGCCGTACCGTGTTCGACGACCTCACGTTCTCGCTCGGCCCGGGCCGTCACGGCCTCGTCGGCGACAACGGCGGCGGCAAGTCGACGCTGCTCGCCCTGATCCGCGGTGACCTGCGCCCGACGTCCGGCACGGTCGAGGTCACCGGCGCCGTGGCCCACCTGCCCCAGGCCCGGTCCGATGCCGGGGCGACCGTCGCCGACGTCCTCGGGGTCGGTGCCCGGCTCGCGGCGCTGGCCCGGATCGAGCGCGGCTCCGTCGACCCGGCCGACTACGACCTCGTCGGTGACGGCTGGGACCTGCCCGAGCGCACCGAGCGCTGGCTCGGCCGGGTCGGCCTCGGCCGGCTCCACCTCGACCGGCCGCTCGCCGCCGTGTCCGGCGGCGAGGCGACCCTGCTGCGCCTGGCGGGGCTGATGCTCACCGACCCGGACGTCCTGCTGCTGGACGAGCCCACGAACGACCTCGACGCGCCGGCGCGGGCGCGGCTGGCCCGGATCGTCGACGAGTTCACGGGCGCGCTCGTGATCGTCAGCCACGACCGGTCCCTGCTCGAGCAGATGGACGACATCGGCGAGGTCCGCGCCGGGGGCGTGCGCTGGTTCGGCGGACCGTTCAGCCACTACGCGGCGGCCGTCGCGGCCGAGCAGGAGTCGGCCGCGCAGGCGCTGGCGACGGCGAAGGCCGACGTGCGTCGCCAACGGCGCGACCTGGTCGAGCAGCAGACCAAGCAGGCGCGACGCGACCGCCAGGGTCGTGCCCGGGCGGACAGCCTGCCGAAGATCGTGGCCGGGGCCTACCAGCGTCGCGCCGAGGTCTCGGCCGGTCGGGTGCGCGGGGTGCACGAGGACCGGCTCGACGCCTCGCGGACGGCGCTGGAGTCGGCGCAGGACCGGGTGCGCGACGACCGCCGCATCCGGCTCGACCTGCCCGACACGGCGGTGCCGCCGCGCCGCGAGGTGCTGCGGGCCGAGGGGCTCGTACCGGCCTTCGGCACGGCCCGCGCGGTCGACCTCGACGTCCGTGGACCCGAGCGGATCGCCCTCGTCGGACGCAACGGCACCGGCAAGACGTCGGTCCTGCGGGCGCTGCTCGGGCTCCAGGCGCCGCGGTCCGGCCGGGCCGTCGTGCACGTGCCCTGGCGGTACCTGCCGCAGGGGGTGGACCTGCTCGACCCCGACCGGTCGGTCATCGAGTCCGTCCGGGCGACCGCACCCGAGATCGAGCCGGGCACGGTGCGAGCGCAGCTGGCGCGGTTCCTGTTCCGGGGCGACGCCGTGGAGCAGCCCGTCGGGACGCTCTCCGGCGGCGAGCGGTGGCGGGCCACGCTGGCCAGCCTGCTGCTGGCGACGCCGGCGCCCCAGCTGCTCGTGCTGGACGAGCCGACCAACAACCTCGACCTCGCGAGCGTCGCCCACCTGACCGAGGCGCTGGAGTCCTACCGCGGTGCGCTGCTGGTGGTGAGCCACGACGAGGCGTTCCTGGCCGATCTGCACCTGGATCGGACGGTCGAGCTCCGGTGACGACGAAGGGGGCCGACCCTCGCGGGCCGGCCCCCTCCTGTCCTGTCAGTTCAGCGCGAAGCAGGGCTCGGTGTAGTCGTAGCCCTCGGCCGTCGGGCCGGCCTTCATCTCCTCGGCGATCGAGACACCGGTGGGCGCCTCCTTGTCGACCTTGGAGATCACGCTCTGGCGCCAGGCCACGTCGTTCGCCTCGCCGGTCTGGTTGAACGCGTCGTCGGGCAGCATGCCCTCGTAGTCGACGCTGTCCAGGTCCTTCGCGGCCTTCACGACGTTCTCACGGGTGACGCCGCCGTCCATGTCGGCAGCGGCCTTGAGCGCGGCGAGCAGCGGGTACTCCCACACCCAGCCCGCCGTGTAGCCGTCGCTGGGCGAGTCGACCTCGGCCAGGGCGTCACGCATGGCCTTGTGGCCGTCGGACTCGGTGCCCCACGGACCCCACGGACCGGCCTGGAAGTACATCGCCTCCAGGGCCGGGGCCGCCTCGGTCTGCAGCAGCGCCGGGTTCCAGGTCGGGCTCGAGCCGACGACGGTGCCCTTCCAGCCCTGCGCGGCCGCGCCACCGAGGATCGTGGCCATCTCGGCCGGTCCGGTGGTGACGTAGACCAGGTCGGGCTTCTCCTTCAGCACCGCGGCGACGGCACCGGCCTGGTTGTCCTGGCCGGTGGCGGTCTCGACGGCCTTGAAGTCGAGGTTGTTCGCCTTGGCGGCGGCCTCGACGCCGGCCGCGGCGTCTCCGCCGTAGTCGTTCGGGTAGTGGATCGCCAGGACCTTGCCCTTCACGCCACGGTTCGCGACCGCCCAGTCGACGCCGTTCATGGCCTCGAAGCAGTAGTTGGCACCGGACTGCAGGATCTGGTCCTCGAAGTCCCAGGCAGAGTTCCACGAGGCCGGCACGCCGATGACGTCGTCGGCCTTCATGTCCTCCAGGATCGCGAGCGTCTGCGAGGAGCCGAGGGTCTGGCCCAGCGCCAGGACGTCGTTGCGCATCTCCTGGTACTTCTTGTTGTGGATCTCGGGGTTGTACTCCGCGTCGGCGATGTACTTGTCGATGTTGACGTCGAAGCCGCCCACGCCGCCGTCCTCGTTGACCTTCTTCCAGAACGCCTTCTGCGCGTCGGTGATGGGCACGGCCAGCGGGGCGAACGGGCCCTTGGTGAGGTCGGAGATCGCACCGAGGTAGATGCAGCCGTTGTCCTTGTTCACGGCGTCGGGACACGCCTCCTCGGTGATGCCGGGCCCGGAGGCACTGTCCTCGTCCCCGCCGCCGCGGCAGCCCGTCAGCACGAGGGCCGCCACCGCCGCACCGGCGACCACGCGGGCCAACTTTCGGTGTTGCTTCATCTTCGATTTCCTCCTGGGGTGGTTCGACGGTGCGGGGTGCACCGCCAGCGGCCTCGCGGCCGGGGTCTAGTAGGAGAAGGGCCAGCCCTTCCAGTAGTTGCGGATCCGGGTCCAGATCCCGAACAGTCCGCGCGGCTCGAAGATCAGGAAGCCCATGATCAGCAGGCCGTAGAGGATCGCCTCGAGCTGGAAGACCGAGATCAGCCCGTCGGGCACGAAGCCGGCGATGAACTGGCTCAGCCGGGGCAGCAGGGCGATGAAGAGCGCGCCCATGATCGAGCCGCTGATCGTGGCGACGCCGCCGATGAGCACCATCGCGAGGTACTGGATCGACAGCAGCAGGCTGAACGCGCCGGGCTCGAACACGCCGATGACGGCGTAGTAGAGCGCGCCGGTGACGCCGGCGAAGAACGACGACATCGCGAACGCCATGACCTTGTACTTCGTCAGGTCGACGCCGATGACGGCGGCGGCGACGTCGCGGTCGCGGACGGCGCCGAACGCGCGGCCGACGCCCGAGCGGGCGATGTTGCGGCCCAGGATGGCGAAGATGATCAGGAAGACCAGCGCCAGGAAGAACTGCGCCTGGCCGCGGGACAGGCCCGAGATCGGCTCCATCGAGGAGAAGTCGATGCCGAACAGCTCCAGCTCGGCGCCGCGACGGCCGACACCGGGACCGCCGGTGATCTCGCGGGCCTCGCGGAACACGTGGTCGCCCAGGAACACCAGGCCGAGCGTGACGATCGCGAGGTAGAGACCGCGCAGGCGCACCGCCAGCGGTCCGACGATCAGTCCGGCGACGGCCGCGACGACACCGGCCGCCGGCAGCCAGATCCACATCGGCAGGCCGTAGCCGAGCATCGCGCCGTCGGGATCGCCACCGAGGACGGCGCCGGTGTAGGCGCCCACGCCGATGAAGAACGCGTGGCCCAGCGAGACCTGGCCGGCGTAGCCGGTGACGAGGTTCAGGCCGATCGCGCCGACGGCCGAGATCATGCCGAGCGTCAGCACCTGC
Source organism: Aeromicrobium flavum (assembly GCF_007992115.1). Taxonomy (GTDB): domain Bacteria; phylum Actinomycetota; class Actinomycetes; order Propionibacteriales; family Nocardioidaceae; genus Aeromicrobium; species Aeromicrobium flavum. The sequence goes on along the minus strand of NZ_BJZQ01000018.1, from coordinate 49,306 downwards.
AGCAGGTCGTCGGTCAGCAGGAACGGCACGACGAACGAGGCGATGACCAGGCCGATGACGCTCCGGCGCTTGGCCGGCGTGTTGGCCAGGGCCAGGTCCTGGTGGTAGCTCGTGCGCAGCAGGGGGCGGCCGCGGACGCCGGTGGACTTCCTGGCCTGGGCGGGGGGCGCAGAGCGCAGCATGGTGGTCATACCCGCTCCACCTCCTTCGTGCCGAAGAGTCCGTACGGTTTGACCAGCAGGACCAGGAACATCAGGGCGTAGGGCGCGACGAGGGCGAAGTTGTTGCCCAGCCACGGCGCGACGTCGGGCTGGTAGACCGCGGTGATCGACTCGACCAGGCCGACGGCCAGGCCGCCGATGACCGCGCCGGGGATGCTGTCGAGGCCGCCGATGATGATCGCCGGCAGTGCCTTCAGCGCGATGATCCAGGTGTTCTGCTCCATGCCGGCGCCGGTGGCCGCGACGAAGGTGCCGGCGATGGCCGCCAGCCCGCCGGCGATGGCCCACGCCAGGGCGAACATCGTGCCCACGCGGATGCCCTGCGCCAGCGCGGTCTCCTGGTTGAGCGCCGTGGCGCGCATGGCGAGGCCGGTCTTGGCGTAGCGGAAGAACATCGCCAAGGCCGCGACGGTGACCGCGGTGACGACGATCAGGCCGAGCCGCTGGTGCGAGATCGACAGGCCCCAGAACTCGAGGCGGTTGCTGCCGCCGGGGTACGGGACCGAGCGCGGGTCGGGGCCCATGTACCGGTTGGCGAAGATGCGCAGCACGATGTCGACGCCGATCGTGATGATCGCGAGCGTGAACACCGGCTTGCCGACCATGGGCCGCAGCGCGAGCCGCTCGACCAGCATGCCCAGCAGCGCGCCGGCGATGATCGCGACGATGAGCGCCGGCCAGAAGGGCAGTTCGAAGACGCTCGTCGCGTGGTAGGCGAACAGTCCGCCGCACACCATGAGGGCCGGCTGGGCGAAGCTGATGACGTGCGTGGCCTTGTAGATCATCACGTAGCCCAGCGCGAGCAGGGCGTAGATCGATCCCTGGGCGAAGCCGTTGAGGACGGACTGCAGGAAGGTGGTCATGCCTTCAGCTCCTCGGTCGCGATGACGCGGTCGGTGTCGGAGTAGAGCCCCTCGATGGCGTCGGCGAAGCGCTCGTTGATCGCCGAGCGCTTGATCTTCTGGGTGGCCGTGAGCTCGCCCTCCTCGTGGTCGAGCTCCTTCGGCAGCATCGCGAAGCGCTTGATCGTCTCGACGCTGGCGAACTTGCGGTTCGTCTCGTCGACGATCGACTGCACCAGCGCGATGACCTCGGGCTTCTCGGACAGGTCGCGGTAGGTCGTGAACCCGAGCTTCTGCTGCTGGGCCCAGTCGCCGACGGTGTCGAGCTCGATGCCGATCAGCGCCGTCAGGTACTTGCGGCGGTCGCCGATGACGATCGCCTCCTTGATGTACGGCGACGACTTGAGGCTGTTCTCGATCTCGCTGGGACTGATGTTCTTGCCACCTGCGGTGATGATGATGTCCTTGATCCGGTCGGTGATCTTGATGTGCGTGCCGTCGACCCACTCGCCGACGTCGCCGGTGTGCAGCCAGCCGTCGGGGTCGACCGTGCGGGCCGTGGCCTCGGGGTTGTTCCAGTAGCCGGCGAACGTGCCCGGGTGCCGGGTGAGGATCTCGCCGGTCTCGTCGTCGATCCGCACCTCGGTGCCGATCTGCGGCTCGCCGACCGTGCCGACCTTGACCCGGCCGGCCATGTTCGCCGTCGCGATCGCGGAGTTCTCGGTCATGCCGTAGACCTCGTGCATGCGGATGCCGATGCCCATGAAGAACTCGAGCACCTCGGGCGCGATCGGGGCCGCGCCCGACGCGGCGTACCGGACCTTGCCCAGTCCGAGCCGCTCGCGCAGCGGCCGGTAGAGGCACACCCACCCGGCGGCGTAGACCGCGCGCGTGGCGGGGGTGTGGTTGCCCTGGTTCTCGACGAGGGTGCGCCCGATCCACGCGGCGCGCTTCATCCAGAAGTCGAAGTTCTTGCGCTTGAACCACGAGGCGCCGCTCATCCGGATGTGGACGCCGGCGGCGATCTTCTCCCAGATGCGGGGGACGCCGAAGAGCAGCGTCGGCTGCACCTCGCGGAGTGCCTGCTGGACGGTCTCGATCGACTCGGCGAAGTTGACCTGCGAGCCGACCGCGGCGTTGAACCAGGTCGTGAAGACGCGCTCGGCCACGTGGCACAGCGGCAGGTAGGACACGACGAGGTCGCGGTCGCTGGCCGGCGGGTCGACGAACGCGCCGCCGCTCCGGAGCGTCTCGATGACGAACTCGATGTTCGCGATCGACAGCATCGCGCCCTTGGGCGGCCCGGTGGTGCCGGACGTGTAGACCAAGGTGGCGAGGTCGTCGGGCTGGGCCGCCTCGAGCCGCTCGGTGACGGCGCCGGGGTGCTCGGCGCGGTGCTGCTCGCCGAGGGCGAGGAAGTCGTCCCAGGAGAGGAGCCGCGGGTCGTCGTACCGCCCGCGGATGCCGCGCGGGTCGATGTAGACGACCGTGCGCAGGTCGGGCAGCTCGTCGGCGATCTCGAGGTACTTGTCGACCTGCTCCTGGTCCTCGGCGATGAGGACGCACGAGCCGGAGTCGCGCAGGACGTGCAGCACCTCGGCGGCCGGGTTGGTCGGGTAGAGCCCGACGGTGCCGGCGCGGACCGCGGTGATGCCGATGTCGGAGTAGAGCCACTCGCAGCGGTTCTCGCTGTGGACGGCGACGCGGTCGCCGACCTCGACGCCCAGGGCGATCAGCGCGTGGCCGACCAGGGCCGAGCGCTCCCAGTAGTCGGCCCACGACACCTCCTCCCACAGGCCGAAGTTCTTCTCGCGCATGGCGACACGGTGGGGGGTGTCCTGCGCGCGCTCGCGGATCCGCTGCGGCAGCGTGTTCGTGGCGGTCATGCCAGCTCCCCCTGCACCTCGGCCAGGGTGGCGTCGTCGACCGGCCCGAGGTAGGCCCGGATGACGTCGGGGTGCGACTGCACCTCGTGGGGCGTGCCGGTGGCGACGGGCTTGCCGAAGTCCATCGCCATGACGCGGTCGGCCAGGTCCATGACCAGTCCCATGTCGTGCTCGACGAGGATCATCGGGATCCTCAGCTCGTTGCGGATGTCGAGGATGAACCGCGCCATGTCCTCGGTCTCCTCGCCGTTCATGCCAGCGACCGGCTCGTCGAGCAGCAGCAGCTTCGGCTCCATCGCCAGGGCGCGACCCAGCTCGATGCGCTTCTGGATGCCGTAGGGCAGCATGCCGACGGGCAGCTGGCGGTAGCCCTCGATCTCGAGGAAGTCGATGATCTCCTCGACCCGGCGGCGGTTGGCCACCTCGGCGCGCTTGGCCTTGCCGAACCAGGCGACGGACGCCGCCCAGCCGTAGCCCAGGTGAGCATGGCGGCCGAGCATCAGGTTGTCGACGACGTCGAGGTTCTCGAACAGCTCGATGTTCTGGAACGTGCGCGCCATGCCGAGGTTGGCGATCTTGTGCGGGCGCATCCCGCGGATGTCGGTGCCCGCGAACTCGACCGTGCCCTGCTGGGGTCGGTAGACGCCCGACAGGACGTTGAAGATCGACGTCTTGCCCGCCCCGTTGGGGCCGATGACGGCGAAGAGCTCGTTGTCGAAGACGTCGAAGTCGACGCCCTGGAGGGCCTTGACCCCCGAGAACGCGAGCTCGACGCCTCGCACGCTGACGACAGGTTCGGACACGTGACCCTCCGGGACGGGACGGGGCGAGACGGTGGACGACGGGGCGTGGGGGGACGCGGCGCTCACGACAGCCAACGCTTCCGACGCTTGTAGTGCTTGATGTCGCGGTAGCTGGTGGCCAGGTCGCCACGGCCGAGGTAGAAGTCGCGGATGTCCTCGTCGTCGAGCAGTTCGGCGGCGGGCTTGTCCATCACGACCTTGCCGTGCTCCATGACGTAGCCGTGCTGGGCGATCGACAGCGCCATCGTGGCGTTCTGCTCGACCAGCAGCACGGTGGTGCCGCGCTCGTTGATCTGGACGATGATGTCCTTGATCTGCGCGACGATGCGGGGCGCGAGGCCCAGGCTCGGCTCGTCCAGCAGCAGGATCTCGGGCTGGGCCACGAGGGCTCGGCCCATCGCGAGCATCTGCTGCTCGCCGCCGGAGAGGTAGCCGGCGGTGTTCTTGCGGCGCTCCTTGAGCACGGGGAAGAGCTCGTAGACCTCCTCGATCCCCTCGGCCAGGCCGCCGCGGCGGGTGTGACCGCCGACGCGCAGGTTCTCCTCGACCGTGAACTCGCTGAACACCCGACGGCCCTCGAGCACCTGACCGAGGCCGGCGGCCACGATCTTGGGCGCGTCGAAGGTGTGGATCGGCTGGTCGCGCAGCCGCACCTCGCCCTTGGTGATCTCACCGTCGTGGATGTCGAGCAGGCCCGAGAGCGCGCGCAACAGCGTCGTCTTGCCGGCACCGTTGGCGCCGAGGAGAGCCACGATCTGGCCCTCCGGCACCGACAGGCTCACGCCGCGCAGGACCAGGATGACGTCGTTGTAGACGACCTCCAGGTTCTTGACCGTCAGCAACCTTCACTCCCTCTGATCGACAGCAGCCCCTCGTGCGAAGGTGACGACATCCTCACATACGTTGTGAGGCATGTCACTATCTATCTACACTCGGTGTGTCGAAAGGTGGGAGTCCGGTGCTCTCGGCCAGCATGGAGCGGTGGGAGCAATGGAGTACCGACAGACCGACGGGCGCATGCAGCGCAGCGAACGGACGCGAGCGTTGATCGTCCAGGCGCATGCCGACCTGCTGCGCGAGGGTGTCCTGAAGCCCACTGCGACGATGATCTCCGAGCGTGCCGGGGTGTCGCGGCGGACGCTATGGTCGAACTTCCGCGACATGGAGAGCCTGCTCGGGGCCACGGTCGCGTACTGGTTCCGCACCGACGACGAGCTACGGGTCGAGATCGACCTCGAGGCGCCGCTGCCCGAGCGGATCGTCTGCTTCTGCGCCGAACGGGAGCGGCGCCTGGTCAACATCGCGCCGGCCGCCCGCGCGGCCGTGCTGGGCGAGCCCGACTACGCGGCCCTGCGCGCCAGTCGCCGGGGCCACATCGACCGGCTGCGCCGCGACGTCCAGCAGACCTTCGCCCCCGAGCTGGCCTCCGCGCCGGAGCCCGAGATCCTCGTCGACGCCCTCACCGCCGTCACGAGCTGGAACGCCTGGTCGCTGATGTTCGACGACCACGACTACCCGGCAGCCCGCTGCCGCCAGATCATGGAGCGCTCCGTGCGGGCGCTGCTGGCCTCGGTCTGAGCGAGCGGCGGGGGGATCGGGCGGACCCTGACGGGCCCGCCCGATCGGCGGGCTACCAGCGCAAGGACGCCATCACGGGCACGTGATCGGAGCCGATGCAGCCGGCGGTGGCGATCACCGTCTTGTTCGTCACGCCGAGGCAGTTCTCCTGCCACCTCTCGCCATCGGCCAGGCGCGTCCGGGCGACGACCCAGGACGCCACGGCCTGCACCGGAGTGCCCGAGCCGGGCTTGTAGGCGACGTGGTCGTACGGATACTGGGACGGCACCTTGCTCGGCAGGAACGAGCGTACGGATCGGTACGTCGGATTGATCCTGGTCGCGGCGTCGTCGTTGGCGATGCCGTAACCGTTCCTGCGGAGCCAGTCCAGCCCGCCGTTCGAACGGGTCGGCGAGTTGAAGTCCCCCATCAGCAGCACGGGCAGGCCCTCGGTGTTGGCGGCCTTCACCTTCTTGTCCACGTTCGCGAAGAACGCGCGGTGTGCAGCGTCGGGGTCGGCGCCGAGGTTCTTGAGGCTGGTGGACGACGCGGTGTGGATCGAGACGACGAAGACTCGCGACGCCGGCCTGGCTCGGTCCTGCAGCACCACCCAGTTCGTCCAATCCCGGACGCCCTCGTAGTCGTTCGGCGCATAGAGATCGGTGAATGCGCCGCCGCGCACCCGGTCGAACTTGGACGCCCGCCAGAAGATGCGACCCTCGCTCGAACTCGGATCGAGGTAGCTGGAGTACTTCGTCCCCAGCCGGGCCGCGACGGTCTCGTGGATGAGCAGTCGCTGGGAGGCCGGAGCGGAGACCGGGATCTCGCCGCCGACCTTGGCCAACAGGTGGGACGGAGAACCGTTCTTCGGGTCCAAGCACGCAGCGGCCGAGGCGTCCATGGGCGGGGCACAGCCCCACTTCGTGGCGATCGGACCGTTGTCCTCCTGGATCGCGAACACGTCCAGATCCAGGTTCGCCAAGGTCGAGATCACCTTCGATCCACGCTTGGCCCACGGGAAGGTGTTCTTGTCCTTGGCGCCGTTCACATGGCTCGACGTCGCACTCAGGACGTTGTAACTGCCGACCTTGTAGCGCGGGATGGACTCGCTGACGGCGTTCACCGCAAGCCAGGGAGAGAACGCGGAAGCCCGGTCGTCGGTGGCGCGGTCGGCCTCGTCCCTGCTGCGCGCTCGAACCACGACGTAGTAGCGTCCCGAACTCGGTACGGCCCGCAAGGTGGCGTTGAGATTGATGGTCGTGCCGCTCACGCCCGCATCGAGCCAGGACCACTGGGTCGTCGACTTGTCGGGGCTGACGCCGACGAGGTAGGACCCCGAACCGCTGATGCGGTCCCAGGTGACGGCGACCTGCCCGCCGCCGAGATCGGCGGCCTGGACGTTGGTGGGTGTGGGAAGGCTCGAGGCTGCCTCAGCTGGCGCGGTGAGAACCGTCAGTCCCGCTGCACACGTCACTCCAGCGAGAAGGACGCGCCCCCCGAACCACCCGTGGAAGAAATTCTTCATGGATGTCATGGGGGCACTGTGCCAGAAACTCGGAGTTACTCCACCGTGCGAGCGAAATCAGCCGCGCTCGCCGAGCGCGGCGGCACCGATGATGCCGGCGTTGTTGCGGTGCTCGGCGGGGACGATCGGGGTGCGGAGGTCCAGCAGGGGCAGGAACTTCTCGCTGTTCTTGCTGACGCCGCCGCCGACGACGAACAGGTCGGGCGACAGGATCCGCTCGAGGTGGCTGAAGTACACCTGCAGGCGCTCGGCCCAGTCCTTCCAGGACAGGTCCTCGCGCTCGCGGGCGCTCGTCGCGGCCCACTTCTCGGCGTTCGGGTGACCCGCCACCTCGAGGTGGCCGAACTCCGTGTTGGGCACGAGGGTCCCGGCGTTGATCAGCGCGGAGCCGATGCCGGTGCCGAGGGTGATGACGCAGACGAGCCCGTCCTCGTCACGCGCGGCGCCGTAGTCGTTCTCGGCCACGCCGGCCGCGTCGGCGTCGTTCACGACGTGCACCTCGCGACCGAGGACGTCGGTGAACAGCGCGTCGACGTCGGTGTCGATCCACGACGGGTCGATGTTGGCCGCCGACCGGGCGACGCCCCGCTGCACGACGGCCGGGATGGCGACGCCGATCTGCGGCACGTCCTGCGTGTCGGGGAAGTGCGCCACGATCTGCGCCGCGACCTCGGCCACCGCCTGCGGAGTCGCCGGTCGGGGCGTGGGGATGCGGAAGCGGTCGCCCACGAGCGTGCCCGTGTCGAGGTCGACCGGAGCCCCCTTGGTGCCGGTCCCGCCGATGTCGATGCCGAAGCCGATGACCATGGCAGCACCCTATCCACGGGTCGGTCGCTCGGCGTGCCGGTCACCGGCGCGGTCGGCCCCGGTGCGCCGTGCCGGCCCGCGGCCACGCCCGTACGCTGAGCCCATGGCTGGAGGACTTGTCGCCCTGCTCGACGACGTGGCTGCGCTGGCACGACTGGCGGCCGCGTCCGTCGACGACGTCACCGCGGCGGCCGGCAAGGCCAGCGCGAAGGCCGCTGGCGTCGTCGTCGACGATGCCGCGGTCACCCCGCGCTACGTGCACGGCGTCGACCCCAAGCGCGAGCTGAGCATCATCGGCCGCATCGCCAAGGGCTCGCTGCGCAACAAGCTGCTGTTCATCCTTCCCGGCCTGCTGCTGATGAGCCAGTTCGTGCCGTGGATCCTGACCCCGCTGCTCATGGTCGGCGGCACGTACCTGTGCTTCGAGGGCGCCGAGAAGATCTGGCACCTGCTGAAGCCGCACGAGGGTCACGCGAAGGAGGAACCGGCGTCAACCAGCGGGCCCGAGGCCGAGAAGCAGGTCGTCTCCGGCGCGATCCGCACCGACTTCATCCTCTCGACCGAGATCATGGTGATCTCGCTCAACGAGGTCGCGGACGAACCGCTGGTGTCCCGCGCGATCATCCTGGTGCTCGTCGCCCTGGGCATCACCGCGCTGGTCTACGGCGCGGTCGCGCTGATCGTGCGGATGGACGACGTGGGCATGAACCTGGCCGGCCGGACCTCGAACCTCGCCCAGCGCGTGGGGCGGCTGCTGGTCAAGGCGATGCCCAAGGTGCTCTCGACCCTGGCCACCGTCGGCATCGCCGCGATGCTCTGGGTCGGCGGGCACATCATCCTCGTGGGCACCGACGAGCTCGGCTGGCACTGGGTCTACGGCAAGGTGCACGACCTTGAGCACTGGGTCGCCGACGTCATGCCCTTCGCCGACGGTGCGTTCGAATGGGTCGCCAACACCGCGGTCTCGGCGCTCATCGGCCTGCTGATCGGCGCGGTGGTCGTGACGATCGTCAGCGGGATCAAGCGCCTGCGCAGCGGCACGTCCACCGCCGCCCACTGAGACCTCCGTACACAGAGACGCACCGGACCCCCTCGGGTCCGGTGCGTCTCTGGCGGGTGCTGAGGCTCAGCGCTCCTCGGTGCCCGCGATGAAGGCCTCGAGCGTGGCGCGACCCTCGTCGTCGGGACGCTGCTCCGGCGGCGACTTCATCAGGTACGACGAGGCCGACAGCAGCGGGCCCGCGACGCCGCGGTCCTTGGCGATCTTGGCCGCGCGGATGGCGTCGATGATGATGCCGGCCGAGTTCGGCGAGTCCCAGACCTCGAGCTTGTACTCCAGGTTGAGCGGGACGTCACCGAACGCGCGACCTTCGAGGCGCACGTACGCCCACTTGCGGTCGTCGAGCCAGGCGACGTAGTCCGACGGGCCGATGTGGACGTTGCGGTCGTCGACCTTGTCGGCCAGCGAGCCGTGCAGGTTGGACGTGACGGCCTGGGTCTTCGAGACCTTCTTGGACTCCAGGCGCTCGCGCTCGAGCATGTTCTTGAAGTCCATGTTGCCGCCGACGTTCAGCTGGTACGTGCGGTCCAGGGCGACGCCCCGGTCCTCGAACAGCTTGGCCATGACGCGGTGCGTGATGGTCGCGCCGACCTGGCTCTTGATGTCGTCGCCGATGATCGGGACGCCGGCGTCCTCGAACTTCTTGGCCCACTCGGGGTCGGAGGCGATGAACACGGGCAGGGCGTTGACGAACGCGACCTTCGCGTCGATGGCGCACTGCGCGTAGAACTTGTCGGCCTCCTCCGAGCCCACGGGCAGGTAGGAGACGAGCACGTCGGCCTGCGTGTCCTTGAGGACCTGCACGACGTCGACCGGCTCGGCCTCGGACTGCTCGATGGTCTGGAGGTAGTACTTGCCCAGGCCGTCCAGCGTCGGACCACGCTGGACGATCACGCCGGTCGGCGGGACGTCGGTGATCTTGATGGTGTTGTTCTCGCTGGCGAGGGTGGCCTCGGCCAGGTCGAACCCGACCTTCTTGGCGTCGACGTCGAACGCGGCGACGAACTCGACGTCATTGACGTGGTACTGCCCGAGCTTGACGTGCATGAGCCCGGGGACGGTGGCCTCCGGGTCGGCGTCCTTGTAGTACTCGACGCCCTGGATCAGGGACGTGGCGCAGTTGCCGACGCCGACGATGGCCACGCGGACCTTGTTCTCCGAACTCATGGAGACCTCACTTTTCCTTGTCTGTCGTGCTGGTGTCTTCGTGCTCCGAGAACGCGTCGGCGCGCTCACGGTCGATCAACTCGGTCAGCCAGTTGATCTCGCGCTCCACGGACTCGAGACCGTGACGCTGGAGTTCGCGGGTGTAGGCGTCCATGCGTTCACGGCGGGTGGCCGCGGCCGTGCGGACGTTCTCGAGTCGCTCCTCCAGGCGGGACCGGCGTCCTTCGAGGATCCGGACCCGGGTGGGGGAGCTGGTGCGCGCGAACAGGGCGAACCGCACCCCGAAGTTCTCGTCGTCCCAGGCCGACGGGCCGCCGTCCTCGAGCAGGGAGGTGAAGTACTCCTTGCCCTCGGCCGTGAGCCGGTACACGATCCGGGGCCGCTTGCCGCGCGGCGTCGTCTCGGTGTCGGCCGCGATGAAGCCGGCGCGCGTCAGCTGCTTGAGGCAGGGGTAGAGCGTCCCGTAGGACAGCAGCCGGGTCCAGCCGAGCAGGCCGTTGACCTGCTTGCGCAGCTCGTAGCCGTGCATCGGCGAGTCGGCGAGCAGGCCGAGGACGGCCAACTCCAGTGCTGCTCCGCGTCGGGCCATCGTCGCCTCCTCCCCCAGGGATCACTTCCGTTCGATGCCACGAACGGCTATATCGGTACGATACATCGAGTAGGGCACAAAACCACCCCCCGGCCCTCCGGGATTCGCGTTCTCAGGAACACGGGTCAGACTGGAGCGTTGGATTCGTCGTCCGGAAGGAACCCGTTCGTGGCGAAAACTCGCACGAAGAACACGCAGGGACCGTTGAAGCGGTTCAGCCGCAGGATCGGAGGCACCGGCTCCCTGCCGGTGCGCGCGCTGCGGTGGCTGCTGTTCCTCATGGTGGCCGGCTTCATCGTCGGAGCCCTGGTCTTCGCGGTCCTGTACGCCACGATCAAGATCCCCGACCCCAACGCCGACTTCCAGACCGAGACGACGAACGTCTACTACTCGGACGGCAAGACCAAGATCGGCAGCTTCGCGACGCAGAACCGCGAGCGCCTGGAGTACGACGAGATCCCCGAGGTCATGCGCGACGCCGTCGTGGCCGCGGAGGACCGCACCTTCTGGGAGAACCGCGGCATCGACGTGCGCGGCATCGTCCGGGCGGCGCGCAACAACGCCACGAGCGGCGCCATCACCGGCGGCGGCTCCACGATCACGCAGCAGTACGTGAAGATCCTGTACCTGAACCAGGAGCGCTCCTACACCCGCAAGGTGAAGGAGGCCGTCCTCTCGGTCAAGATCCACAACCAGCTGACCAAGCAGGAGATCCTCGAGGGCTACCTCAACACGATCTACTACGGCAACGGCGCCTACGGCGTCGAGGTCGCGTCGCGCACCTACTTCGGCAAGCCGGCCGCGAAGCTCAACATCGGCCAGGCCGCCTTCCTGGCCACGGTCATCAACAACCCGTCGTACTTCGACCCGTACGCCGAGGGCGCCCGCGACCGTGTCCTGCCCCGCTTCAACTACGTCCTCGACGGCATGGTCAAGCGCGGCTCCATCACGGCGGCCGATGCCGCGGCGCACAAGGGCAAGTTCCCCAAGTTCAAGAAGCAGCGCGCCAACCAGCGGTTCGAGGGCCCGAAGGGCCACGTGCTGGAGCTGGTGCGGGCGCAGATGCGCGCCGAGGGCTTCCTCGACACCGAGATCGAGGGCGGCGGCCTCCGGGTCGTCACCACGTTCGACAAGGACGCGCAGGACGCGGCGGTCGACGCGGTCAAGGAGGTCCGTCCCGACGGCCTCAAGGAGCTCAACAACGCCGTGGTCTCCGTCCAGCCCGGCACCGGTGCGGTCCGTGCCCTGTACGGCGGGCCCGACTACCTGAAGAACCAGCTGAACTGGGCCACCGAGAAGACCCAGCCGGGCTCGACCTTCAAGGCGTTCGCGGTCGTCGCAGCGCTCGAGAACGGCTACAGCCTGCAGACCCGCCTCAACGGCAACGCGCCGCTGAGGATCGGCGACGCCGAGATCCAGAACCAGGGCGACAGCGGCGGCAAGTCCTACGGCTTCATCAACCTCGAGCGGGCCACGGAGTTCTCGGTCAACACCGCGTTCGTCGACCTCACCGACCAGATGGACAACGGCGGGCGCAAGATCCTCAAGGCGGCGCGCGAGGCCGGCATCCCGCAGTCGACCATCGACACGATCGAGCCGGTCATCGGCGTGTCCCTGGGCTACGCCCCGGTCGCCCCGATCGACATGGCCAACGCCTACGCGACCTTGGCGGCCGAGGGCAAGCGGGCCCAGTGGTACGTCATCGAGCGCGTGGACGACGCGCGGGGCGCCCGCGTCTTCAAGCACAACGTCGCGACCACGCAGACCATCGACGAGGACGTCGCCGCCGACACGCTCGCTGCGCTGCAGACCGTGGTGCGCAGCGGCTCGGGCGTCCAGGGCCGAACGTTCTGCCCCACCGCGGGCAAGACTGGCACCGCCACGGCCAACGACGGCAAGGACGGCGAGGACCGCGTGTCCTCCTCATGGTTCGTCGGTGCGACCCCGAAGCTCGCCACGGCGGTCATGTACAACCGCGGCCGGGGCAACGAGGAGCTCGAGGGCTACCTCAACCCCTTCTTCGGCGGCACCTACCCGGCGCAGACGTTCGCCGCGCACATGAACCGCGCCCTCGCGGGCAGCGAGTGCGGCTCCTTCCCGCCGCGGGCGAACATCAAGGCTGAGAAGGGAACGGCGGTCGCCAACCCCGGCACCGCCCCGAAGCCCAAGAAGAAGGACGACGAGAAGGTCGAGAAGCCGACGCCGAAGCCGACCCAGCCGGCTCCCCAGCCTACGACACCGGCCCCGACGCAGCCGGCTCCCGAGCCGACGGCGCCCCCGGTGACGACCCCGCCGCCCGCGCCCACGCCGACCGTTCCCGCGCCGAAGCCCGGTGGCGAGGGCGGTGCCGGCAACGGCCGGGACGGTGGGACCGGTCCCGGCGGCGGCCAGGGCTGAGCGGGCGGCTCAGACCTCGGTGATCGCGTCGAACTGCGCGATCGTGTAGCGGACGGCCGCCGGGAGGCGGTCGCCCACTGCGGGCACCGGGGTGCCCTCGGGCAGCAGGATCATGCTGGCCTGCATGTGCGGCGGCTCGACGAACCAGCGCTGCTTGCCACCGATCGTGAACGGCGACAGGGCCAGTCCGGCGGCGGCCAGCCCGCCCTTCGCGGCGGCCTTGCCGCGGCTGGCGACGCCGGCCACCGCGCGGGGCGCCTCGAGGCCGATCCCGTGGCTGGTCCCCCCGGCCACGACGACGACGTGGCCGGCGCGCGGGACCCGGCCCTGCCGGTAGCCGACGCGCTCGCCGCGCTGCACGGTGTGCACGTCCAGCACCGTCGACCGGACGGTCAGCGATTCGAGGCGGCCGAGCCACAGCGACGTGCCCACGCGGGGCCGGATCGTGAGGTTCGGGCGCTCGGCGCGCAGCTGCTCCAGCTGCGGCACCGTCAGGTGCGAGCAGTACACGGTGGTGGTCTGCAGGGCGGACGTCTCGAGGATCGCGCACCACGTGCGGGCCTCGGCCAGGTTGCCGCCGGCCATCGGCAGGTGGATCGCGAAGCCCTCGACCACGAGGTCGGTCGCGGCGATGGCGCGAGCGGCCTCGGCGAGGTGGTGGCGATCGAGTCCGTGGCGGGCCATCGAGGTGACGGCCTCCACGACGATGCGCGCACCCGGCCGGGCGGCAGCGAGCGCGGGGATGTCCTCGATCCGGCCGACCGTGTGGATCACGCGGGGGTCGTCCACCGGCAGCGAGAACGGCCGCCACGGGGTGAGGACCTGCACGTCGCCGGGGAACGCCCCGAGCAGCTCGGCAGCCTCCTCGTACGTGCCGACGGAGATCAGGTCGGCGCCGAAGCGCTCCGCCTCGTGGGCCAGCCGCTCGCGGCCGAGGCCGTAGCCGTTGCCCTTGATGACCGGGACGAGGCCCGGCTGGGCGTCACGGGTGGTGGCCAGGTGGGCGCGCCAGTCGGCGGCCCGGATCTCGAGGTCGAACGCCATGCGCCCCATCCTGCCGGGTTCGGGCTGAGGCCCGGCGACCGACGGTCAGCCGCGCCGCTTCATGTACGCGGTGAACGCGGCGTAGAGGGGCCGGTTGATCGCCAGGTCCCACTCGCCGAGGTACTCCACCGCCTCGCCGCCGGTGCCCACCTTGAACTGCAGCAGGCCCACGTGCGGGTCCTCGGCGTCGATCGTGTCGGTGATGCCGCGCAGGTCGTAGACCTCGGCGCCGGCCGCGAGCGAGTCGCGGATCATCTGCCACTGCACGGCGTTCGAGCCGCGCACCTCGCGCTTGGCCGTGGTGGATGCGCCGTAGGAGTACCAGGCGTGCGTGCCCACCTGGACGAGCGTCGTGGAGGCCACCAGGTCGCCCTCGTGGTGCGCCAGGTACAGGCGCAGGCGCTGCGGGTCCTCGGCGGTCATCGCGTCCCACATCGTCTGGAAGTACGACAGCGGCCGCGGGGTGAAGTGGTCGCGCTCGGCGGTCTCGACGTAGACGCGGTGGAACTCGGCCAGGTCGTCGCGACCGCCCTCGGTCACCTCGACGCCCTGCTTGGCGGCCTTGCGGATGTTGCGGCGCCACTGCTGGTTCATGCCGGCGAGGACGTCGTCCTCGGTGCGGCCGGCCAGCGGGATCTGGAAGTTGTACTTCGGCTGGCCCGCGGAGAAGCCACCCTCGGCGGACTGCTCCTTCCAGCCGAGGGAGCGCAGCCGGTCGGCGAGGGCCACCGCCGCGTCGTCGGTGTGGTCGGCGGGCACGTCCCCGAGCCGGTTCAGGACCTCGTCGGCGAGCGCGGCCTTCAGGGTCGCGGCCTCCCAGCGGCGGGTGACGACCGGCGGCCCCATCCGGATGCCGAACGCGCCCTGACCCTTGAGGTGCGTGCGCAGCGCGTCGAGGGCTTCGGCGACGTCACCGCTCCAGTCCAGCACCGGTCCCTCGGGCAGGTAGGCCAGGTAGCGCTTGAGCTTCGGCACTTGGCGGTAGAGCACCAGGCCCACGCCGACGAGGGCTTCGCCGTCGAACCAGCCGAGGGACTCGCCGCGCCACTCGCTCTTCACCGCCGCCCAGGCCGGGGTCTGCAGGAAGCTCGCCGATCCACGGCCGGCGACGAACGCCAGGTGCTCGTCGGATCCGATGGTGCGTACGCGGATGGTCACGGGTCGAGGCTATCCAACGATGTTTGTTAGGCTGGCCTTGCCTAACGCACGAACCGGTCTCGCAGATGGCGAGTCGGCTTCCTCGGCCGGTCCACCGGTCGACACCCGGAGGGACATCTGTGAAGACCTTTGCCGCGACCGTTCTCGGTCGAAGGGCCCTGACCCCGCACCTCGTCTCGATCACGCTGGGCGGCCTCGAGGGCTGGCAGTCCACGGGCATCCCCGACGAGTACGTTCGGCTGCTGCTGCCGCCGCGCCCCGACGCACCGCTGGTGCTGCCGGAGATCGGCGAGGACTTCTCGTACTCCTATCCCGAGGGCGCCGAGCCGCTCGTGCCCCGCGTCTACACGATCTCCGACCACCGGGTGGTCGACGGCGACGTGCGCGTCGACATCGACATCGCCGTGCACGAGCAGGGCGTCGGCTCGGACTGGGCGCGCGTCTGCCAGCCCGGCGACCAGGTCGGCGTCATCGAGCCGCACGGTCTCTACCGCCCGCCGGCGGGCTCGACGTCGCAGCTGCTGGTGTGCGACCTCACCGGCGTCCCCGCGCTCGCGCGGATCCTGCGCGACCTCGCGCCGGGGGTCCACGCCGAGGTGCACGTCGTCGTCACCGACACCTCCGACGAGGTGCCGCTGCCGTCCGCCGCCGACGTCTCAGCGACGTGGCAGGTCGTCCGCAACGACCACGACATCCCGCCGGCACTCGAGGCCGCCGTGACGCAGCGCGAGCTGCCCACCGACCCCGCCGGGCACTACGTGTGGCTCGCCGGCGAGGCCCGCGCCAGCCGCGCGGTCCGCAAGCACCTCCGCAAGGGCCTGGGCTGGTCGCAGGCCTCCTTCTACACGTGCGGCTACTGGCAGATCGACGCCGAGAAGTGGAACGCCCGCTACGAGCAGGTGGCCGAGAAGGTCCAGGCCGAGGCGATGGAGGCCTACCAGCGCGCCGGCGCCGACGAGGGCGCCTACCTCGACGAGCTCGACCGGATCTACGAGTCCGTCGGCCTCTGAGGTCCGCTGCCGGAGGCGCGGGCACGGGACCGCCTCAGGCCACGAACGACGTGGGGCGCCCGGGCGTGAGGAGCAGGGGCATGTTGGCCTCGCTGGGGGTGCGGTTGCCCTTCTTGTGGTTGCAGCGCAGGCAGGCGGCGACGGCGTTCTCCCAGGTCAGGGTGCCGCCACGCGAGCGGGGGATGACGTGGTCGACCGTCTCGGCGGAGCCGCCGCAGTAGGCGCAGGCCTTGTCGCGCGCCTTGATCGCGCTCTTGGTGCAGAGGTGGCTGCGGACGTGCATCCACCGGGTCCGCACGTACCGGACGAGTCGCAGGACCAGGGGCTTCGGGAACGGGCCGAACGACTCCTCGCCGGCCTCCTCGATGACCGCCACCTCGCGCACCAGCATCTTGATCGCATGGTGGAGGGACACGCGCTGCAGTGGTTCGTAGCTCGCGTTGAGCACCAAGACGTCACCTGCGGTCATGGGCGCGCCCCTTTCCGGTACGAATCGTAACCGGCAGAGGGTGAAACCGGCAGCGCCGATCGTCGAAACGTGCCCGAGACAAATCGCCCCTAGGGTGTACCCGTGACCCAGGCGCAACTGTTCGAGGGATACGGACCCGTCAAGGGCTACGACGAGATGTACGGCGAGTCGGGCCTGCGTGACCTCTACACCTCGGTGCACGCCGCCTTCGGTCAGATGCCGCCCGAGGAGGTGCGCCAGCGCGCCGAGGGACTCGCCTCCTCGTACCTGGAGCAGGGCATCACGTTCGGCGTCGCCGGCGAGGAGCGCCCGTTCCCGCTGGACATCGTGCCCCGCATCATCGAGGCCGACGCGTGGGACGAGGTCGAGGCCGGCGTCAAGCAGCGCGTCAAGGCGCTCGAGGCGTTCCTCGCCGACGCGTACGGCGCGGGCGAGCTCTTCCGCGACGGCGTCGTGCCGCGCGCGACCGTCGTCACCTCGAGCCACTACCACCGCGTCGTCGCGGGCATCGATCCGGCGAACGGCGTGCGCATCCACGTCTCGGGCATCGACCTGATCCGCGACGGCGACGGCGACTTCCGGGTGCTCGAGGACAACGCGCGCGTCCCGTCGGGCGTCTCGTACGTGATGACCAATCGCCGCGCCATGTCCAGCGGCCTGCCCGAGGTCTTCGCGCACCATCGCATCCGACCCGTCGCGCGCTACTCGCGCCAGCTGCTCTCGGCCCTCCGCGCCGCGGCGCCCGCCGGCGTCAGCGACCCGACCGTGGTCGTGCTGACGCCGGGCGTCTACAACTCGGCCTACTTCGAGCACACCCTGCTGGCCCGCACGATGGGCGTCGAGCTCGTCGAGGGTCGCGACCTGGTGTGCCACGGCGGCCGCGTGATGATGCGCACCACCGACGGCCTCGCTCCGGTGCACGTCATCTATCGCCGCATCGACGACGAGTTCCTCGACCCGCTCGCGTTCCGCGCCGACTCCGCGCTGGGCGTGCCCGGCCTGGTCAACGCCGCGCGCGCCGGCAACGTCACGATCGCCAACGCGATCGGCAACGGCGTGGCCGACGACAAGCTGCTCTACACCTACGTGCCCGACCTGATCCGCTACTACCTGCGCGAGGAGCCGATCCTGCGCAACGTCGACACGTGGCGGTGCGGCGACGCCGACCAGCGCGAGGAGGTGCTCGACCGGCTCCACGAGCTCGTGCTCAAGCCGGTCGACGGCTCCGGCGGCAAGGGGATCGTGATCGGCCCGTCGGCCACGCGCGAGGAGCTCGACGAGCTGCGCGCCAAGGTCATCGCCGCGCCGCGCGACTGGATCGCCCAGCCCGTGATCTCGCTGTCCACGGTGCCCACCCTCGTCGAGGACGGCATCCGTCCCCGCCACGTCGACCTGCGGCCCTTCGCTGTCAACGACGGCGACGACGTGTGGGTGCTGCCCGGCGGCCTCACCCGCGTGGCGCTGCCCGAGGGCGAGCTGATCGTCAACTCCAGTCGCGGCGGCGGGTCGAAGGACACCTGGGTGCTGGCGCGCCCGACCGAGCCGATCGAGGAGCCCGACGACGACCTCGAGCCGCTCTCGCAGTCCTCGTCGCAGTCCCAGACCATGGCACCCGTGCCCGCACCCTCGAGGGAGGTCTGATGCTCAGCCGGATCGGTGAGTCGCTGTTCTGGATCGGCCGCTACCTCGAGCGCGCCGACGACACGGCCCGCCTGCTCGACGTCCAGATGCAGATGCTGGTCGAGGACCCCGCCACCGACGAGGTCACCAGCTGCCAGCAGCTGTTCGCGGTGATGGGCATCGACGACTTCGGCGGCGTCCCGAACCGCTGGTCGATGCTCGACCTGCTGGCGTACGACCAGAAGTCGCCCACGTCGATCGCGGCCGTCATCGGCTCGATGCGCGAGGCCGCCCGCAGCGCCCGCGAGACCCTCTCGACCGACGTCTGGTCGGCGATCAACACGACGTGGCAGGGCGTGCCCGCCGCCACCTCGATGCGCCCGGTCGAGATGTTCAACTGGGTCCGCCGCCGCACCGCGATGATCTCCGGCTCGGCCGACGACTCCATGCCGCGCGACCAGGGCTGGTACTTCTACGTGCTGGGCCGCAACATCGAGCGCGCCGACATGACCGCGCGGCTGCTGTCCACGGCGGCCAGTGCCGGCGGCTCGGGCTCGGGGGTCGCCTGGCAGAACACGCTGCGGGCGTGCGGTGGCTACGAGAGCTTCCTGCGCACCTACCGCGGCATCGAGCGCGACAGCGCCGCCGCCGAGTACCTGCTGCTCGACCGGTGGTTCCCGCGCTCGCTCGTCTCCAGCCTCACCGAGGCCGAGCGCGCCCTGACCCGCCTCGACGTTGCCGGTCGCCGCGCCGGCTTCTCGGACGAGGCGCTGCGGCTGCTCGGTCGCGCCCGCACCGAGATCGAGTACCGCCCCTTGAACGAGCTGCTCGAGACCATGCCGTTCGAGATGGAGCGGCTGCAGCGCGCCTGTGCTGCGGCCAGCGACGCGATCACCGCGCGCTACTTCGCCCAGGAGGACTGGCACATGTGGACCGGGAGGGTGTCGCTGTGAGCATGAGGATGCGCGTCCGGCACGCGACGACCTACACGTACTCCGTCCCCACGGAGGCGTCCTACAGCGAGGCGCGACTGACCCCGCAGACCACGGCCGACCAGTACGTCCGCCGCACCCGTCTCGAGATCTCGCCGACGGCGTGGTCGCAGGAGTACCGCGACTACTGGGGCGCCACGGTGACGGCCTTCGAGGTCACCGACCCGCACGACGAGCTGTCGGTCGTGGCCACCTCGGTCGTCGACACCGCCGACCCGGTCGAGCCGGGCGAGTCGATCGGCTGGGAGGCGCTCGACGCCAACACGCTCGACCGGTACTGCGAGTTCGTGCACCAGCAGGACAAGGTGCGCCCGGCCGCGTCGCTCGTGACCGAGCTCGACGCGATCCGGGCCGAGGCCGCCTCGCCCGCGGCGTACGTCGACCGGGTCGTCGAGCTGCTCAGGTCGCGGGTGAAGCGCCTCGTCGCCGCCACCCATGTCAGCTCCACCGCCGAGGACGCGTGGGAGACGGGCAAGGGCGTCACCCACGACCTCACGCACGTCGCGATCGGTGCCCTGCGCCACGCCTCGATCCCGGCGCGCTTCGTGGCCGGCTACGTGCACCCCGACGCCGACCCCCAGGTCGACGCGCCGGTCGCCGCCGAGCCGCACGCGTGGCTGGAGTGGTGGGACGGACGCTGGGTGGGCTGGGACGTCACGCGCGGCGAGGCCCCCGGCGAGCGCCACATCGTGGTCTCGCGCGGGCGCGACTTCGACGACAACCCCAACCTGCGGGGCATCTACTCCACCGACGGCGAGGTCAGCACCACCGTCGAGGTCGAGATCACCCGCCTGGCCTGACCCGCCGCGCGGCGCGTGTCGCAATCTGCGCGCCAGTCGCCGAGTGGTGGGCAGATTGGGGCCATTGACGACCCCGGTTCGCGCCACTCGGCGTCGTGGGGGCGCTCCCGATGACTGTCCGGAGCCGGAGGAATCCGGTTCACGGCCAAGTTCAGGTCTGTCCCGAATTCCCGAACGGACGGACCCTTTCGTCGCTACAGTCTCTGCCGTCGCTCTCGCATCATGGCGGGTGCGGGAGAGCGCACCCGGAGGATGCATGGGCGAGGACTCGATCTGGCGAACGTGGCAGCCCTACGTGGTCGGTGCCGTGCTGGTAGTGAGTGGCCTGTGGTGGTACACGACCCAGTCCTCCTTGGTGGCTCTCGACGACGGCGAGTACGCCTGCCATGCCGTGTTCGTCAACGCCACCAAGCAGTACGAGATGCTCACTGACGAAGAGGGTCGTTCGCTGTCGCCGATCGCGGCGACGGTCGCGGGTGGTGCGATCACCGCCTTGTCCGGCCCCACGCCCTTTCCCTCCCAGCAGCTCGCGCGTCTGACGGTGCGGTCGCAAGGGAAATCCCACTTCCACGTCACGGACGATCCCGCCGCTCACAGCTACAACGCCGTGGCGTGCGACCGGGTGTCATGAGCCGGGCACGGTTCCGTGTCGGGGGGTCCGTCGTAGTGGTGCTGCTGGTGGCGGGGTGCGGGCCGACCACGGTCGGTGAGACCGCCGTGGATCGGACACGCGTGGGCCTCGAGAGCTCCTGTGCCGAGTTGTTGGAGGAGGTCATCGAGCAGACCGGGACCCGTCCCAGTGACGGCTCGACCGACAGGATGCTGGACGTACTCGGGCACCACTGCCCGAAGGAGTACCCGGTGTTCGTCGACTACCAGTCGATTCGCGGGACGGTGGGGCTCGTCGGTGACGACTGCCCCGATCCTCGTGAGGTCCAAATCGATGCGGAGGCACTCGCGTTGGCCAAGCGTGACGGCCTGTGCTCGGCGGCGCGCACGGTGGACGAGACGGCAGAGCAGGAGTGGACCTGTTCGTGGTCGCCGACCATGAATGAGGACTGGTACGACGACGTGCTCTGCTCGGATGGAACTCGGGAACAGCGTCCTCGGTTGCGCGAGTGGGACAGCTTCGTCACGCCGGACGAGATGATGGAGTCGGCGCGCAAGTACGAGGGCGAACTGAACCGCCGGTAGCGCGGTGAGCGAGCGTCGGTGGCGCGGCATAGCGTGGACGCATGAGCACCGACTGGACCCGCAACCGCGTCCCCGAGACCCATCAGCCGTGGCAGGCCGCTGCCGATCGCTACCAGGGACTGGACTACCGGCGGGTCGGTCGCTCGGGGCTGCTGCTGCCGCCGATCAGCCTCGGTCTGTGGTGGAACTTCGGTGACAACCGCATCTTCGACACCCAGCGCGAGGTGCTGCGGCACGCGTTCGACCTCGGCATCACGCACTTCGACCTGGCCAACAACTACGGCCCGCCGTACGGCTCCGCGGAGGAGAACTTCGGCCGGATGATGCGCGGCGACTTCGCGCCCTACCGTGACGAGCTGGTCATCTCCACCAAGGCCGGCTGGGACATGTGGCCGGGCCCGTACGGCTTCCTCGGGTCGCGCAAGTACCTGCTGTCGAGCCTCGACGCGTCACTGAGCCGGATGGGCCTCGACCACGTCGACATCTTCTACTCGCACCGCGCCGACCCGGACACCCCCGTCGAGGAGACCGTGGGCGCGCTGGACACGGCCGTGCGGCAGGGCAAGGCCCTCTACGTCGGCATCTCCTCGTACTCGGCCGAGCGCACCCGCCGGGCCGCCGAGGTGGCCGCTGACCTGGGCACCCCGCTGGTGATCCACCAGCCCGCGTACTCGATGGTCAACCGCTGGGTCGAGGACGAACTGTTCGCGACGCTGGAGGACACCGGCATGGGCTCCATCGCGTTCACGCCGCTGGCCCAGGGGCTGCTCACCGACCGCTACCTCGGCGACGAGCCGGTCGAGCGCTCCGGTGGGCGGTCCTCGTTCGACGAGTCGGTGGTCGAGGCCAACCGCGACCGGCTGCGCGGGCTGGCCGACGTCGCGCGTGAGCGCGGCCAGACCCTCGCCCAGCTCGCGATCGCGTGGGTGCTGCGCCCCGGTGCGGCCACCTCGGCCCTGATCGGCGCGTCCAGCACGAAGCAGCTGGACGAGAACGTCGCCGCCGCGGCGAACACCGATTTCAGCGCCGAGGAGCTCGATCGGATCGATGATCTGGTGGGCCACGACGCCGACGCGCGGGTCGATCTGTGGGGCGGGTCGGCGGACATCGTGTAACTGTGAGTGACATCGCGCGGTCAAACATGGCGCCGTCGCCTAGGCTCTGGCCCATGGAGAAGACCGTCGCGGCGCACGCGCACGAGCTCACGAAGACCTACGGCAAGGGCGACGCCCAGGTCCGAGCGCTGGACGGCGTGTCCATCGAGATCTACGAGGGCGAGTTCACCGCGGTCATGGGGCCCTCCGGTTCGGGCAAGTCCACGCTCATGCACTGCATGGCGGCGCTCGACACCCCCGACTCCGGTCGCGTCACGATCGGCTCCACCACGCTGGCCAAGCTCGACGACAAGGCGCTCACGGTCATGCGTCGGGAGAAGCTCGGCTTCATCTTCCAGGCGTTCAACCTCGTGCCCACCCTGACGGCCGAGGAGAACATCCTGCTGCCGCTGTCGATCGCCGGCAAGAAGCCCGACCCCAAGTGGTACGCCAACGTGATCGAGGCCGTCGGCCTGGCCGACCGCCTCAAGCACCGCCCGAACGAGATGTCCGGCGGCCAGGCCCAGCGCGTCGCCTGCGCGCGCGCCCTCGTCAGCCGGCCGAAGATCGTCTTCGCCGACGAGCCCACCGGCAACCTCGACTCCACCTCCGGGGCCGAGGTCCTGTCGTTCCTGCGCCGCAGCGTCGACGAGTTCGGACAGACGATCGTCATGGTCACGCACGACCCGGTCGCCGCCAGCTACACCGACCGGGTCGTCTACCTGGCCGACGGCCGCGTCGTGTCCGAGCTGCGCCACCCCACGGCGGAGAAGGTCCTCGAGCGCATGAGCGTGGTTCAGCGCCGGATCGGCGTGTGACGTGCGGAGGGTCACCTGGCGCAATCTCGTCGCCCGCAAGGTCCGCCTGTTCCTGAGCGCCTTCGCGATCGTCCTGGGCATCGCGTTCCTCTCGGGCTCGCTGGTGTTCACCGACACGATCGGCGAGAGCTTCGACCAGATCGCGTACGGCACGGTCACCGACGTCGCGGTGCGTCCCGAGACGGGCAACGGCGACGCCATCGCGATGAGCGTCAACCGCGAGGCCCGGTCGATCCCGGCCTCGGTCATCGACGAGATCTCCGCCCTGCCCGGCGTCGAGCGCGCCCAGGGTGCCGTGAACGGCGGCGGCCTGTTCGTCGTCAAGAAGAACAACCGCCTGCTCGGTGGCACCGGTGCGCCCACGATCGCCCTCAACGCGGGGCGCGGCGAGCCGATCCCCAACGCCGCGGGCGACCAGATGCTGAAGTGGGAGCAGGGCACGGCCCCCGTGAAGGACGGCGAGATCGCCCTCGACGCGCGCTCGGCCGAGGTCGCGGGCTACGCGCTCGGCGACACCGTCAAGATCGCGCTGCCCAGCGACCCGCCGATCCTCAAGGCCAAGCTCGTAGGCATCTTCGGGTTCACCTCCGGCGGCCTCGCCGGCGCGACCCTCGTCCTGTTCGACGACGACAGCGCCCAGAAGTACTTCCTCGACGGCAAGGACGCCTACAGCGTCATCCAGGTCGAGGCCAAGGTCGGCGCCACCCAGCGCGAGGTGGCGGACCAGGTGGCCAAGGTGATCCCCGAGGGCACGGAGTCGGTCACGGGCGACTCGGTCGCCGAGGAGTCCAAGGACCTCTTCGACCAGCTGCTGGGCTTCCTCAACACCTTCCTGCTGGTGTTCGCCGGCATCGCGCTGGTGGTCGGCACGTTCCTCATCGTCAACACGTTCTCGATCCTGGTGGCGCAGCGCAGTCGCGAGCTGGCCCTGCTGCGCGCCCTGGGGGCGTCCCGGCGCCAGGTCAGCAGCTCGGTCCTGACCGAGGCGTTCGTCATCGGCATGATCGGCTCCACCCTCGGGCTCGCGCTCGGCTTCGGGCTGGCGATGCTGCTCAAGGTGCTGTTCAGCCAGTTCGGGCTCGACCTGTCGGGCACGTCGCTGGTCTTCCAGACCCGCACGATCGTCCTGGCGTACGCCGTCGGCGTGCTGGTGACGATGCTCGCGGCGTGGATCCCGGCGCGTCGGGCGGCCAAGGTGCCCCCGGTGGCGGCGATGCGCGACGAGATCGCGATGCCCGAGTCGTCGCTGCGCTGGCGCCTCCTCATCGCGCTGCTGTTCGGCTTCGCCGGTGCCGGGGCGATGGCGGCCGGCTCGTGGCTCGACGTGCCGCGGCCCATCGTCTGGGTCGGCGCGGGCATCTTCGGCGTCCTGATGGCCGTCGCCCTCGGCAGCCCGATCATCGCGACGCCGGTGCTGGCGGTGTTCGGAGCGATCTACCGCGTCATCTACCGGTCCGTCGGCAAGCTGGCCGCGCAGAACGCCCGGCGCAACCCGCGTCGCACGGCCGCCACCGCCTCGGCGCTGATGATCGGCCTGGCCC
Source organism: Aeromicrobium flavum (assembly GCF_007992115.1). Lineage (GTDB taxonomy): Bacteria > Actinomycetota > Actinomycetes > Propionibacteriales > Nocardioidaceae > Aeromicrobium > Aeromicrobium flavum. The sequence continues at coordinate 24,712 of NZ_BJZQ01000018.1, read as the reverse complement.
TGGTCACGACGATGTCGATCCTCGGCGCCTCGATCAACACGTCGATCGACAAGGGCGTCGAGCGGGAGTTCTCGGCCGACTTCATCGTCCAGAACGTCAGCGGCCAGCCGTTCTCGCCCGAGATCTCCCAGAAGATCACCGCGGTGCCCGGGGTTGACGCGGTGTCGCCGGCGCAGTCCATCGTCTTCAAGGCCGACGGCACCCAGGTGTTCGCCTCGGCCACCGACGCCGAGCAGTTCGCCGAGGTCTTCGAGCTCAGCTTCGCCAGCGGCGAGGCCCCCACCGCCGACAACACGATCGCCCTCAGCGAGTCGATGGCGGAGTCCATCGACCGCACCACCGGCGACGTGGTCGAGCTGACCTTCAGCTCGGGCTCGTACGACGCCACGGTGACCGGCGTCTACGCCGACAGCAACGTCGTCGGCCAGGCCCTGGTGCCGCTGTCCACGGTCACGACGGCCGGCATCAAGCGCGGCGACACCTCGCTGGCCATCAACGCCGTCGACGGCACGGGCACCCGCACGGTCCGCGCCAACCTCGAGCGCGCGGTCGGCGACAACCCCACGATCGTCGTCCAGGACAAGGAGAGCTACGCCGAGGCCCAGCGCTCCCAGGTCAACACGCTGCTCTACCTGATCTACGCGCTGCTCGGCCTGGCCATCGTGATCGCGGTGCTCGGCATCATCAACACCCTGGCGCTGAGCGTCATCGAGCGCACGCGCGAGATCGGCCTGCTGCGGGCCGTCGGCCTGACCCGGCCCCAGCTGCGCCGCATGGTGCGGCTGGAGTCGGTCGCGATCGCGATCCTCGGCGCCGTCCTGGGCATCGGCGCGGGGCTGCTGTTCGGCGTCGCCCTGCAGCGGTCGTTCCAGAACGACGGCATCAGCGACCTGGCGATCCCGACCGGATCGCTGGCGGTGTTCGTCCTGGTGTCGGCGCTCGTCGGCGTGCTGGCGGCGGTGCTGCCGGCCCGGCGGGCGGCCAAGCTCGACGTCCTGCGCGCCATCACCGGGGAGTGAGCTCCCGGGTCGGAGCTCGGGATTGGTCCGGAACGACGGCCCACTGATAGACTCGTGAGGTTGCCGTCCGAGGCAACGCCTCCTGTGACGGAAAGCCCGTCACCGCTCAGTCCAAAGGAGAACCCCGCAGTGTCACTGCGCAAGTACGAACTCATGGTCATCCTCGATGCGGACGTCGATGAGCGTTCCGTCGAGAAGAGCCTCTCGACGTACCTCAACAACACGATCGTCGCCGACGGCGGTTCGATCGATGCGATCGACGTCTGGGGCAAGCGCCGTCTTGCTTACGAGATCAACAAGAAGTCCGAGGGCGTCTACGCCGTCATCGGTCTTTCCGCCGGGCCCGACTCGGTCAAGGAGCTGGATCGTCAGCTCTCGCTCAACGAGTCCGTCGTCCGTACGAAGGTCACGCGTCCCGACGTGAAGTGATTCTGTGGACGGAGAGATTCCGTCCCCCGAATCCGACACACTCGTCGCGAGAGCACCTCGAGAGAAGGCTGATTCCATGGCAGGCGAAACCACCATCACCCTCGTCGGCAACCTGACGCGCGATCCCGAACTGCGTTTCACGCCGTCGGGCGCGGCTGTCGCCGACTTCACCGTCGCGTCCACCGCGCGCACGTTCGACCGCCAGACCAACGAGTGGAAGGACGGCGACACGCTGTTCATCCGCTGCTCGGCCTGGCGCCAGCTCGCCGAGAACGTCGCCGGCTCGCTGACCAAGGGCACCCGGGTCATCGTGACCGGGCCGCTGAAGGTCCGTGAGTACGAGCGTCAGGACGGCGGTCGTGGCACGAGCGTCGAGATGACGGTCGACGAGGTCGGCCCGTCGTTGCGCAACGCCACCGCGCAGGTCACCCGCACGTCGGGTGGCGGCGGCGGTCAGGGCGGCGGCTTCGGCGGCAACTCCGGAGGCTTCGGCGGCAACAACGCCGGTGGCAACTCCGGTGGCTTCGGTGGCCAGCCGGCCGGTCAGCAGTCGGACGCCAGCGCGTGGGCCCAGCCCGCGCAGCCGCAGGCGCCTTCCGGGGGCAACGACCCCTGGGGCGGCGGCGGAGCCGGCGGCTCGACCGACGAGCCCCCCTTCTGATCCCTCATTCGTAGCAAGACATTTTCCAGGAGCATCATGGCCAAGCCCGCAGTCCGGAGCCCGAAGAAGAAGAGCAATCCGCTCAAGGTCGCCGGCGTCACCGAGATCAACTACAAGGACACCGCACTGCTGCGGAAGTTCATTTCCGATCGCGGCAAGATTCGCGCCCGTCGCGTCACCGGCGTGTCCGTCCAGGAGCAGCGCTTGATCGCCAAGGCGATCAAGAACGCGCGCGAGATGGCGCTGCTGCCCTACACGTCCAACGGCCGCTGAGTCAGGAGCACCACAGATGAAGCTCATCCTCACGCACGAGGTCACGAACCTCGGCCAGCCCGGCGACATCGTCGACGTCAAGAGCGGCTACGGCCGCAACTTCCTGCTGCCGCGCAACTTCGCCATCCGGTGGACGAAGGGCGCTGCCAACCAGGTCGAGTCGATCAAGGCCGCGCGCGATGCGCGCGCCGTGCACGACCTCGAGACGGCGAAGTCGATCAAGGGCAACCTCGAGTCGTCCGCGATCAACGTCTCGGCCCAGGCCGGCGAGGGCGGTCGCCTGTTCGGCGCCGTCACCGTCACCGACATCGCCGATGCGCTGGCCGAGGCCGGCGCGCAGGTCGACAAGCGTCGCATCGAGGTCGGCAACCCGATCAAGAGCCTCGGTTCGCACACGGTCTCCGTGCGCGTTCACCCCGAGGTCGTCGCGACGGTCAAGCTGAACGTCGTCGCCTCCAAGTGATTCGCCAGTCGCCGGGTCCCGCTTCACGCGGGGCCCGGCGCCTTGCTGTCGGGGCGCTGGTGGGCGTGCTGCTCGCCGGCTGCTTCGGCGGTGATGAGGGTGGCGGCGACGCCGCCCCTCAGAGCAAGAAGCCCGCCGCCACGTCGCTGCCGATGGCCGACGTGCATCCGGCGGAGCCGTCCGACGTCCGCGACGGGGGCACGCTGCGGATCGGCATCGGGTCGTTCCCGGCGACCTTCAACCCGGTCCACACCGCGGGTGTCGCCAGCACCGCGCCCCAGATCCTCGCCCCCACGCTCGGTCGTGCCGTGCGCGTCGAGGAGGACGGCTCGTGGGCCGTCGATCCCGACTACGCCACGGACGTCGAGATCACCTCGCGTGATCCCCTGACCGTCCGGGTCGACCTCAACCGGAAGGCCGTCTGGCAGGGCGGCACGTCGATCACCTCGGCGGACATGGTCTCGTTCGTCGCCGCGATGCAGGACGACGACTACGCCGCGGCCACCCCGCCGGTGATCGACCTCGTCGACGAGGTCCGACCCGACGGCAGGTTCGCCTACGAGGTCGTGTTCGAGGAGCCCACCGCCGACTGGCCCGCGGCGATCTACCCCGCCCTGCCGAAGGCGTACACGAAGTCCGTCACGAGCTTCAACCGCGGACTGACGGCGAAGGCGCCGTCGTCGAACGGCCCCTACCTCGTCTCGGCGATCGAGCGCCGCACCGGCACGATCACCCTCGAGCGCAACCCCCGCTGGTGGGGCAGCGCACCGAAGCTCGACTCGATCGTCTGGCGGATCGGAGACGAGGACGTGCTGGCCGCCGCGCACGTCGCCGGCGAGCTGGAGTCCGCTCCCATCGGTCCGGCCAACCGCGCCACCCTGGCCGACTCCGACCTGCGCGCGTCGCGCGGATCGGAGTGGTCGCACCTGACGATCAACGCCGGCACCGGCCCGCTGGCCGACGCCGACGTGCGCCGCGCCGTCCTGTTGGCCGTCGACACCGGGCGCATCGTGAGCGACACGTCGAAGCGCTACGGCGTCCCGGCTGACGCGATGGACTCGGTGGTCCTGCTCCCCGGACAGCAGGGGCACCGCCGTTCCGCCGCGGTCGCGCGCGACGTCGACCGCGCGCAGCGACTGTTGGCGCGCGCCGGCTGGAAGCGCAAGGGAGGCAAGGGGCCGGTGCTGCGCAAGGGCCGTCCCCTCGCCCTGACATTGCCGGTCCCCGACACCCGCTCCGGCGCCGTGGATCGGGCCGAGTCGATCGCCGAGGACCTCGCCGAGGTGGGCATCCGGGTGAAGGTCACGAAGGTTCCCGGTGCCTCGTTCTTCGACCGGTTCGTCATCCCCCTGAAGTTCGACCTGACCACGTTCGCCTGGTCGGTCGAGCCGTTCGACCTCGGCGACGTCAAGCGCCTGTTCACCCCGATCGACAGCCCGCTGAACTTCACCGGCAAGTCGTCCAAGGCGATCGGCAGGTCGTTCGACCGGGCGATCGCCCAGCTGGCCGACGACAAGCGCGCCGCGGCGATCCGCGAGATCGACAAGGTCGCGCGGGCCCAGGCGACGATCATGCCGCTGGCGGTGGTGCCCGAGGTGCTCGCCGTCGACCCCGACGTCCGCAACTACGGCCCCACGGCGCTGCAGGACATCGACTGGACGGTCGCCGGCTTCGCAGCCGGAAAGGACGACTGATGGCGCGTACCCGCCGTGAGGCGGTGAACTGGCCCACGATCCTGCGCGAGCTGCGGGTCGTGCGGGTCGCCGACGTCACCGCGACGACGCGCCGGGTCACGCTCGCCGGCGAGCAGCTCGAGGAGTTCCCGGTCGCCGGGGGCACCGCGGCACCGTTCCGCTCCGAGGGCTTCGACGACCACGTCAAGCTGCTGGTGCCGCTCGAGGGCACCGACCGGCCGCCGTTGCCGGTCCAGGGTCCGGACCGGCTCGAGTGGGGCGGTGCCGGTGGCCGCCCCGTGGCCAAGGACTACACGCCGCGCCGCTTCGCCGACGGCGAGCTCGACCTCGACTTCGTGCTGCACGAGGGCGGCTTCGCCGCGGGCTGGGCACGCCGCACGCAGCCGGGCGATCCGGCGTGGATCGTCGGGCCGACGCGCTCGCTGCTGCTGCCCGCCGGGGTCGACCGGCTCGTGCTGACCGGCGACGAGACCGCGCTGCCCGCGATCGCCCGGCTGCTCGACGCGTGGCCCGGCACGATGACCGCCGACGTGGTCGTCGAGGTCGCCTCCCCGGCCGGCGTCCAGGACCTCACGGCGCACGACGGCGTCACGGTGCAGTGGGTGCACGGCGCCGACGCCTGGGTCGAGGCCGTCCGCGACCTCCCGTGGCCCGACGTGCCCACCTTCTGCTGGGTCGCCGGCGAGTCCGGAGCCGTCCGCCAGGTGCGCCGCCACCTAGCCGACGACCGCGTCGTCCCCCGTGACTGCCTCGACGCCACCGGCTACTGGCGTCGGTGAGGGGAGACCGCTCGGGCTCGGCGATCAGCCGCGCGGGTGGAGGCGGGCGGCGACGGGGTGCCCCTGCCACCACAGGATCTGGTCGAGCTCGGAGCCGTCGCGCGGGGCCCAGGTGCGCACCAGCACGCGGTCGGTGCCCAGCTCGTGGTCGAGGTGCGCGATGCCGTTGACGAGGCTGACGTCGGTCCGCTCGACGTCGCCGCACGGCACGTGGCGGCGGTGACCCGGCAGCCGCCACCAGCCGGCCGGGCGGGTGGTGCCGCGCACGATGTGGCTCAGCAGGCCGTCGTGCGTCACGACGTGCGCCTGGGGCCCGAGGTCGTCGAGCACGGCGGCGACCTGGTCGGTCGTGAGCACGTAGAGCCGGCCGACCTGGCCGAGGTGGGGGAGCGGGCCCGGCTCGACGCGCAGGCGGGAGACGGCGGAGGCGACGGAGATGCTCATGGACCCAACGGAAGCCCTCCGACCTGTCGGCCCGCTGAAGACCGGGTGAACATCAGCCGTGCGTCAGCGGACACCCAGGACGAGCCAGCGGTCGCCGCGCTGGCGCACCCACAGCGTCACCCACCGCGAGAGCTGGAACAGCGCGTACGCACCCCACAGCCAGGTGAAGCCGGCGTCGGTCACCTTGATCAGCAGCGCGACCGGGGCGTAGACGAGGAGCGTGACCAGGCCCGCCCACGCCAGGTACACGCCGTCGCCGGCGCCGATGAGGACGCCGTCCAGCACGAAGACCACCCCGGACACGGGTTGGATCAGTGCGACGAGCAGCAGCGCGGGCACGGCGGCCGCCCGCACGTCCGCGTCCGGGCTGAACGCGCGGGCGACCCACGGGGCGGTGACGGCCAGCAGCACTCCCGAGGCCACGCCGAAGCCGAGGCCCCAGGCGATGACCCGGCGGGTGATGTGGCGCGTGCCCGCGGCGTCGCCGGCTCCGAGGGAACGCCCGGTGAGGGTCTGCGCGGCGATGGCGAACGCGTCCAGCGCGAAGGCCAGGAACATGACGATCGTGGTGGCAATCTGGTGCGCGGCCAGCGAGGCGTCGCCGAACCCCGCGGCGACGAGCGTGGCGAGCAGCAGGACGGTGCGCAGGCTCAGGGTGCGCAGCAGGAGGGGGACGCCGTCGCGGCCCGCACGTGCGACGTCGTCCCACCGCAGCCTGGCCGACGCGCTGCTCTCGCGGCTGCGGCGCAGCACCTGCGCGACGAGGGCCAGGGCGGCGGCCCACTGGGCCAGGACGAGTCCGAGCGCCGCGCCACGGAGGTCGAGCCCGGCGCCGTAGACCAGCCCGACGGTCAGCACCACGTTCAGGACATTGGCCACGACCATCACCACCAACGGCGTACGCAGGTCGAGAACGCCGCGCAGGGCACCGGTGGCGGCCAGCACGAGGAGCACGGCCGGGATGCTGGCGGCCGCGATCTGCAGGTACTCCGTGGTCAGGTCGGCCACCCGCGGCGAGCTCGACAGGGCGGCGGCCAGGGGTCGCGCACCGAGCGCGGTGAGTCCGCCGAGCACGACCCCGATCAGCAGGGCCAGCCAGACGCCCCCGAGGGCCGCCTCCAGGGCCCGGCGCGGGTCGCCGGCACCCTGGTGTCGGGCGACCGTCGCGGTGCTGCCGTACGCCAGGAAGACGCACAGGCCGACGATGGTCGACAGGATGGTGGAGGCTGCTCCCAGCGCGGCCAGTTCGGCCCGGCCGAGGTGCCCGACGATCGCGGTGTCGGCCATGAGCATCAGCGGCTCGCAGATCAGAGCGGCGAACGCCGGGACCGTGACGGCGAGGATTCGCCGGTCGAGAGATGAGCCCTGCACCCGGGCGACGATACCTCTGTGACGAATGTGGTTGATTTATCGACAAGTCGGCGCCGAGCGTGCTAGTGCCCGTGGAAAACCCGGCGGACGAAAATCACACGCGCCTAAGATCGCTCCACACCTTGTGACTCACGTTTCCGCAGGTCAGAGCCCTGTGTGATCCACGCCACACTGGTGTTTCCACAGACTGGTCCACCGACTGTGCACATCCTTGCCCGGCGTTTTCCACAGGATCGGCCACCTTGTTCACATCCCCTGTGCACGGCTGTATCGACCCTAGCTCCGGCGCCCCGTATGGTCACCGAGGTGGGTCACTCGAACCGAGGGGAAGTCGGTTCTGTCAGACCCCACTCGTAGGTTTGAAAACAGCTGCCGATCACGTCAAGGAGTGCCGTGAGCGTTACCGATCTGTATGAGTCCGAGCGACCGTCGGACACTGCTGGATCGGGGTACGTTCCGCCCCAGGACATGGCCGCCGAGCAGAGTGTCCTCGGCGCGATGCTGCTGACGAAGAACGCCATCGACCCCGCCGCCGACCTGCTCGAGCCGCGCGACTTCTACCGCCCGGCCCACGAGTTGATCTTCGACGTGATCTGCGACCTGTCGGGTCGCGGCGAGCCCGCCGACGCCATCACCGTCGCCGCCGAGCTCACCCGCCGCGGCGAGATCGCCCGCATCGGCGGCGCCGCCTACCTGCACGACCTCGTGCAGGGCGTGCCGATCGCCGCCAACGTCGACTACTACGCCGAGATCGTCCACGAGAAGGCCGTGCTCCGGCGCCTCGTCGAGGTCGGCCAGCAGGTCGCCCAGCTGGGCCAGTCCGGCACCGGCGAGATCCAGGACATCGTCGACCGCGCCCAGAAGGCCGTCCTCGACGTCGACGGCACCAAGTCGGGCGAGGACTACAACGTCCTGTCCGACCTGATGTCCTTCACCATCGACGAGCTCGAGGAGCTCGAGACGCGCTCGGGCGAGGTGCACGGCGTCCTGTCGGGCTTTCCCGACCTCGACCGCCTCACCACCGGCTTCAAGCCCGGTCAGATGATCGTCGTCGCCGCGCGACCCGGTGTCGGCAAGTCGACGCTCGGCCTCGACTTCGTCCGCAACGCCTCGATCCGCCAGGGCCTCACGTCGGCGATCTTCAGCCTGGAGATGACGGGCTCGGAGATCGCGATGCGTCTGCTCTCGGCCGAGGCCAAGGTGGCCATCCACCACATGCGCGCCGGCTCGATGTCCGGTCGCGACTGGGACGCCATCGGCCGCGCGATGGCCACGGTGCAGGCCGCGCCGATCATCATCGACGACAGCCCGAACATGACGATGCCCGAGATCCGGTCCAAGGCGCGCCGGATCAAGAAGCAGCACGGCCTCGACTTCATCGTCCTCGACTACCTGCAGCTGATGACCTCGGGCAAGAAGGTCGAGAACCGCCAGGTCGAGGTCTCGGAGTTCTCCCGTCAGATCAAGCTGTTGGCCAAGGAGCTCGGCGTTCCGGTCGTCGCGATCAGCCAGTTGAACCGAGGTTCGGAGCAGCGCACCGACAAGACGCCGCAGATCTCCGACCTGCGAGAGTCCGGCTCGATCGAGCAGGACGCCGACATCGTCATGCTGCTCAACCGCCCCGACGCCCACGGCGCCGGCGAGTCCGAGCGGCCCGGCGAGGCCGACATCATCGTCGCCAAGAACCGTTCCGGCCCGGTCAACAAGGTCGCCGTGTCCTTCCAGGGTCACTACTCGCGCTTCACGCCCATGGCGCGCGAGCCCGAGAGCGCCGCCGGCGGCGCCTCGGGTGCCGACTTCGCCTGAGCGTCCCGACGCCTCGTCGTGGTCGAGCCGTCGACCCCTCTGCAGTCCGTATCAACGGCACGTGTCCGCAGCTCCTCGTAGGAGAAGGAGGCGGGCGTGATGATCAATGCCATCAGGCGGGTCGCAGCATCGATCCTGGTCGTGGCGACAGTGGGCGCAGCGATGCTTCCGGCCGCGTCCGCACGGACTGTCCTCACTCAGCACGCGTACGCCATGCAGATTCTCGCCGAGGAGCCCCGTCTCGAGGGCTCGTTCTATGCCTGCATGTACCGCCTCTACCACCAAGGGCTGCGTCCTGAGCAGGTGCAGGCGCACTGCGAGAGCCGGCTGGTGGCCGCGTCGGTGTCGTCGGGAAGGGACCTGCCCGAGGGGTTCAGCCCGGACGTCGGTGACTCGCGGACGCTGAGTTGTCCCGGACGATGGGCCGGGCCGGCCTCCGCGCCCAGCGGCGCCAAAAACTTCACGCACCCGAAGCTTCCCGACCACGACCTCGGCGGCTACACCTGGGGCGGGAAGGGGGAGGTGAAGAGGGTCGACCCGGATACCGGGGAACAGCAGTGGTACCGCCTCAAAGGGTTGACCGAGACCGAGGCGAGATTGCGGAAGGCGGAGGCTGCCGACAGGTACGTGGAGAGCCTCAAGGCGTGGGGGGCCGCCTGGGACGAGTACACCGCAGCAGCGCGACGCCTCGACGAGGCGAAGGCCACGGGCGATGCTGCGCAGGTCGCTGCCGCGGAGGCCGCGTTCAAGGCCGCCGCCGCCAAGAGGGACGCGGCTGCGGAGGAGCGCGACAAGGCCCTCAAGGCAGCAGAGTCCGACCCGAACAAGGCGCCTCCATCGGTGTCGCAGCCCGCGTCCCAGGACACGAGTGCCTGCGCCGAAGCTCTGGCCTTCTTGACCGAGTGCGACCGCGTGGAATGGAGCACCCACGCCTGCCAAGAACTCCTGGCCAAGGCCAACAACTGCGCGGACCCCGCCTTGATCTACCCAGATCCCTTGGGAGGTGGGGTGGCGTGCGGCGAACCCGCGCCCCCAGCAGAGGACATCGCAGCGGCTGTCGAGCTCTGGTGCAGCATGCGCATCGACCATGGGCCGGACACGGACCCGTGCTCCGGTGAAGTCGCAGGTCTGACCCTCCGAAGCTGGATCTGGCCGACGGGCGCAGGGGCCGTGTGCAACTCGCCGTACGCCTACGTCACCGAGGACTCCTGTGCCGTGACGATCACACTTGCAGGCTTTGGCACCAAGAACGTGCAATCAGTCCTTGCCGTTGGCTTGAGCAAGCTTGGAGGACCCGTCTGGGTCATGCCGAGCCCCTCGCCCATCTGCCCTACGTGTCGAGACGGGCTACCTGCTGGGCCCCACGGTCCATTGCCGTGACACGGTGAACAATCTGGCAGCCTTCAACCGGCCGCCGGAGTGGTGATCAGCCGGTCGACACGCGCACGGTTCGCATCGCCGGAATCGGGTACGTCCCGGGCATGACTGACACGAACATCGATCTCGAAGCCGTCCAGACCGTCGTCGACCGCGTCACCTCCTGGCAGGACGGGGCCACCGAGGGCACGGTCGAGGAGGAGCTGCGGAAGGGCTTCTCCGAGGTGGGCATCGACGTCTCGGAGGAGCACGTGACCGCCCTCGGCGAAGCCATCCAGAGCAAGCACGGAGCCGTCGACGCCGCCGAGGTGCTTGGCCGCTGAGCCGCTGATCCCGAACGTTGTGCCGGTTTGGCCCATATACGGGCCGAACCGGTACAACGTCGCGTCCTTCGGCTCTCGTCCTTGCCTACCCTGAGCGCATGGCCGCGCTCAGACGCCTCGTCCTCGCGGTCGGCGCTGCGCTGACCCTGTCCGCCTGTTCCTCGCCCGGCGCCTTCGACGACGACGTGGTGGATCAGCGGAAGACCGCCACGCGGGCCGTCGAGAAGCTCCGGCCACCGCTCGCCTCCGCCGGCAGCGCCGTGGCCGTCGCCGGCAGGGACGTGTGCCGCCACGGCGAGCAGAGCTTCACGATCCACGAGCCGACCTTCGCGTGTGCCGTGGGTCGGACGTGGGTGGTGTTGGGTGCGCGCACCGACGCGGGCGTCCTGAAGCAGATCGAGACGATGAAGCGATGGGTCGACTATCCGGCGTGCGACCTGCTGTACGCCGCGCCCGGACTCGAGGCGGCACGCCAGGCGTGGGTCGGCCGGAGCGTCCAGGACCCGACGAAGCTCCCCGCGGGCATGTACGAGTGTGGCGACGTCCGTGTCAGCGTGCACTTCATGAGCCTTCGGGACATGTTCGGTGAGCCGTCCAGCGACGTCCATTCGATGTCGACCGATGGTGAGGAGGTCGTGTCGCGCATGGAGTTGCCGCCCGATCTCGTCGCAGAACTGCGCGAGCGGGGCGACCCCTTCGTCTGGTGGGTCGGCGTGATCACCGACTACGCCTACATCGAGTGAGCGCCACACGAGTCTCGTGACAGCACTGACGCCTCACGAGTCACTGATTTCCTTGGAATGACAGTGTTTCGACGTGGCGTGGCGGCGGCGTTCCTAGCATGGAGCATGAGAATCTTCGTGGCTGTCGGCGCCGCCCTGGCCCTGGTGCTCACCGCGGCTCCCGCCCGGGCGCAGTCCGCCTCGTGGGCCGACCGCCCGCACGACGTGGCCGGGCTTCCCTACCTCGATCTGACGTCCGTGAGCGTCAAGAACACCAAGAAGGCCATCACGGTGACGTATCGGAGCCGGAGTCTCGGCAACCGCAACGGCACCGAGGTCGTGCTCCTCGACACGGATCCGCGCAAGCCCGGACCCGAGCTGCAGGTGGGCTTCGGCCGCTACAGCGAGGGATGGCACGCGCCCATGAGGCGGTGGAAGGTCGACCGTTCGAAGGCGGCGAGGAAGAAGTGGAACCCCAGCCCGTACGGGAAGGCGCGCCCGTGCGACGGCACCGTGCGGATCAACTCGCGGTGGAAGAGGAACTTCACGCCGGTCACGATCACCGTGCGCGAGAAGAAGGGCTGCATCACCAGCAAGCGCGTCCGCGTCCAGGTCAGCACGGCGACCGATGGCTTCAGCAACCACCAGCGCTCCGACACCTTCGGCGCGGTCGTGCGCGATCAGCTCCCCCACGGCAAGCGCGCGTTCACGCCGTGGGTGAAGCAGCGGTCGACGAAGGCGAAGGCACGCCGGACCGTCGACGGGGCTGACAGCCTGCGGTGGTGGTCCGACATCCGTTCGGTCGCCGTCGACCTCACGAACGAGCGACTCTCCGTCGCCGTGAACCACCTGGCGCGGCCCGTCCAGCGGCACGGGATCTTCCTGGTGTACCTGGACACCAACGGCGACCCGACCCCTGACTACGTGATCGAGCTGGGCACGAACCACCCGATCGTTCGGCAGGCCTCCGGGTGGACGACCGGCGGCCGACAGATCGCCTGCAGCATCGACGGCGAGCTGGCCGGGGCCGGGCTGACGCGGACGCGGTTCTCGATGCCTTCCGCGCCGTGCCTCGGAAACCCGGAGTCGGTACGCGTGGCCGTCGTGGCGACCGACCGGACCAGCCCGGTGTACGCCCCCGTCGACTGGTGGGGCGGCACGCGGACGTGGACCCCGGCGGTGGCCCGCGGGTGACCGATCGGTTCAGCTGAGCGTGATGAAGCCCGAGTCCGTGGCCGGCTCCGCGTGGTCGACGCTGGCCCAGGACGCCTCCACCACCAGAGGTGTGCGCGAGGACCGGGCCGAGGGGACTGTCAGGGTCCGCGCGGCGGCGACAGTCAACACGCTGTGGTGGCTGGTCCGCGGCCCGGTCCATCGCGGTGGCTTCCCGAACACGAGTCCCGTGGCGCGCAGCTCGTTCTCGAAGAACCTCGCGAGCGACCGCGTATAGGTGCCGGCGAGGTGCTCGTCGTCGCGGTACATGATCTGGCCCTGCGCGGTCACGACGCGGCACACCCCGTCCGGGCAGTACTCGTCGAGCATGGAGATCCGGGCGGCGGACTGCGGTCCGTACCTCTGGCGTGCCAGGCCCACGGCCGGCGCGGTCCAGTCGTACTCCATCACCTCGTCCGCGGGGGCGGAGCAGTTCTCCCACCGGTCCGGGGCGGAGTTCGAGCGCAGGCACCGGGTGGGCGGGTCGTCCCAGTGGGCGGCGTTCGAGACGGCGATCACGGGGATCCGCCGATCCAGGGCGACGCGCCACGCCTTCACCGTGTCCGGCCCGCGTTGGGCCTCGGTGCCCGCCATCCGCCAGGCGCGGTGGTGGGTGATGATCGCGCGGACGTCCTTCTGTTCCTTGATGTAGCGCGAGAGCCTGGTGCGCCATTCCTGGCAGTCGCCCGGGACCCAGGAGAGCTTGTGCTTGAGCACGCGCGACGTCCAGCCGCAGCGGGACCGCGTGATCAGGGTGACGCGGATCTTCCCGTCCTCGGCCAGGCGGCGTAGGGCGGGCGACAGGGCGCGCATGTGCGAGTCGCCGACGGCCAGCAGTCGAGGGCCTCGGTGCCCGTAGTGGCACCGGAGCAGCTGGGTCTCGCCGGGCTCGTCACCCTGGAAACAGGCCGGGGTGCCCGGAGGAATGTCGGCCTCGGCCGCGGCGATGCTCGACAGGCGAGGGGCCTCCTCGTCCGCCCGCGCCGGCGACAGGACGGCGAGCAGGAGCACCGCCGCCGCGAGGACGGCGGTGACGACGCCGGCAACAGGGGACACGGGTCACCTCGCTCGATCGACGGTCCCTGGTCTCAGAGGGTGTACCCGTTCCGAGCCGGATCAGTCCCGGGCGAGCGCCATTCCGGCGGCGCGGCCCGAGAAGATGCAGCCGCCGAGGAACGTGCCCTCGAGGGCGTTGTGGCCGTGGACGCCGCCGCCGCCGAAGCCGGCGACCTCGCCCGCGGCGTACAGCCCCGGCACCGGCTCGCCGTCAGCCCCGAGGACCTGCGAGTCGAGGTTGGTCTGCAGGCCGCCGAGCGTCTTGCGCGACAGGATGTTGAGGCGCACCGCGATCAGCGGACCGTGCGCGGGGTCGAGGATCCGGTGCGGCTTCGCGACGCGCACCAGCTTGTCCATGCGCGAGCGGCGCGCGTTGTGGATCGTCATCACCTGCACGTCCTTGGTGAACGGGTTCGCGAACTCACGGTCGCGCGCGACGATCTGCCGCTCGAGGTCCGCAGGGTCCAGCTTCGGCCCGCGGGCGATCTCGTTCATCTGCTCGACCAGCTCGGGCAGCGTCTCGGCCACCACGAAGTCGACGCCGTGCTGCTTGAAGCTCTCGACCGGGCCGGGCGCGCCCTTCGCGAGCCGGCTCTTGAGGAGGAACTTGATGTCGCGGCCGGTGATGTCGGGGTTCTGTTCCGAACCCGAGAGCGCGAACTCCTTCTCGATGATCGACTGCGTCAGCACGAACCACGAGTAGTCGTGCCCGGTCGCGAGGATCTGCTTCATCGCACCGAGGGAGTCGGCGCCGGGGACGCCCGACATCCCGGTCAACCGACGGCCGTTCGCGTCGAACCACAGCGACGACGGACCGGGCAGGATGCGGATGCCGTGGTCGGGCCAGACGGGGTCCCAGTTGATGATCCCCTCGGTGTACGCCCACAGCCGGTCGCGGTTCACGATGCGGCCGCCGGCGCTCTCGGTGATCGCCAGCATGCGGCCGTCGACGTGCGCGGGGACCCCCGAGATGAGGTGGTCGGGCGCCTCGCCGAGCCGCTGGGTGGGCCAGTTCTCGCGCATCAGCGCGTGGTTGTGGCCGATGCCGCCCGAGGTCACCACGACGGCGGCGGCGTGGTGCTCGAACTCGCGCACCACGGTGCGCGACGACTTCACGCCGCGCGCGGACTCGTCGGGCTCCAGCACCGACCCGCGGACGCCGACGACGGCCCCGTTCGCGGTGAGGAGCTCGTCCACCTGGTGGCGGAACGCGAACTCGACCAGCCCACCGGTCTCGGCCTTGAGCACCGGGTCGGCGAACGTCTCGACCAGGCGCGGCCCGGTGCCCCACGTGAGGTGGAACCGCGGCACCGAGTTGCCGTGCCCGGTGGCCGAGCCGTCGCCGCGCTCGGCCCAGCCCACCATCGGCAGCACGCGGTGACCGAGCTCGCGCAGGTACGCGCGCTTGTCGCCGGCGGCCCACGCGACGTACGCCTCGGCCCAGCGCCGGCCCCAGGCGTCCTCGTCCTCGAGGCGGTCGAACGCCGCCGAGCCGAACCAGTCCTGCAGCGCCAGCTCGGGGGAGTCCTTGATGCCGGTGCGTCGCTGCTCGGGGCTGTCGACGAAGAACAGCCCGCCGAGCGACCAGAACGCCTGACCGCCGAGGTTCTTGCGGTTCTCCTGCTCGACGACCAGCACGCGCTTGCCGACCTTGCTCAGCTCGTGAGTGGCGACCAGTCCGGCCAGGCCGGCGCCGACGACGATCACGTCAGGGGTGAAGGACATGAGGACACCGTCGCCCACCCCGGGCCGCGGCACCACTACCTTTGTCGTCAGGTGACAAGAACCGTTGTCACCGGCGACGAGAGGCGACGATGACCGAGCTGACCGGGCACCGGCGCGCGATCGCCGGCCGGCTGACGGCGGGCGAGGCCGATCTCGTCGACACGTTCCTCGCCACGATCACCCGCGAGATCCCGGCCTATTCGTCGCTCGACGAGCGACAGCTGCAGGAGGTCCGCTCCATCATCGTGTGGACGCTGCACCGGGTCCTCGAGCTGTGGGCCGAGGAGGGCACGCTCACCGACGACGACGTCCGCCTGTTCCGCGGGGTCGGGGCGGTCCGCGCCCGCGACGGGCGACCGCTGTCGGCGGTGCTGCGTGCCTACCGCGTCGCCGCCACCGCGTTCCTCGACCAGGTCTCCGACCAGTTCCGTGACGACGTGTCCGTCGAGGACGTCACCTCGCTCGTGCGGGTCTGGTTCGCGGTCCTCGACGAGCTCTCCGACGCCATCTACGACGGATACGAGTCGACGGGCCGCAGCCTCGGCTCGGACCGCGAGACCTCGCTGCGCCACCTGCTGGCCGACCTCCTGCTCGGCCGGCAGAGCCACGCCGGCACCCTGGCCGCCCGGCTGCGCGAGCTCCACGCCCGGCTGCCGGCGACCTTCGACCTGGTCGTCGTGCGACCCGGCGCCGACCTCGACGCCACCCGCGCCGCGGCGGCCGTCGCGGCGACCCTGGCGCCCGAGACCGACGACGGCCCGGTCGTCACGGCGATCGACACCGTCATGGACGGGCTCGGGGTGGTCCTGCTGCGCGCCGCCGACCGGCCGGCGCTGGCCGCGTGGGCCGCACGCAGCGGCGTGCGCGTCGCGACCCACGGCTCGGTCACGCCCCGCTCGGCGCCGCGGGCGTACCGGCTCGCCGCCCACGCCGTGCAGGCCGCTCCGGAGTTCGCGTGGGTGCGGCGCTCGGTCCTGACCGACGGCGACCTCGAGGTCGTGGCGCTGGCGACCGGCCACGCCGACGCCGATCCCGCGCGCGCGGCCGGCGAGGTGCTGGGCGCGCTGGCGGACGACGCGGAGGCCCTGCACACCCTCGACGCGGTGCTGGACGCCGGCGGTGCCGCGCAGGCCGCCCAACGACTCCACCTGCACCCCCAGACGGTCCGGTACCGGCTGCGCCGCATCGCCGCCTCGACCGGACGCGACCCGCGTGACCCCTGGGACCGCTACGTTTTCCAGACCGCACGGGTGGCCGGGGGTCCGCCGGCCTGAGCAGGAGGACGCGTGAAGACCGACCTGAGGAAGTCCCTGCCCACCTACGCCGCGAAGCACGGCGAGTTCTCGATCATCACGGTCCCGCCACTGCGCTACCTGATGCTCGACGGCCACGGCGATCCGAACGAGGCCGCGGACTACGAGCGGGCGATCACGACGATCTACCCCTTCGCCTACAACCTGAAGTTCCTGAGCAAGCGGGTGCTCGACCACGACTACGTCGTGCCGCCGCTCGAGGCGCTGTGGTGGGCCGAGGACCTGAGTGCCTTCACCGACTCGCGCGACAAGACGACGTGGGACTGGACGCTGCTCAGCCTCGTGCCCGAATGGATCGGCGACGACCATCTCGCCGAGGCCCGCGCCACCGTAACGCGCAAGGGCGGCGCACCCGGGCTCCACGACCTGCGGGCCGAGACGCTCGACGAGGGCACGTGCGTCCAGACGCTGCACGTCGGCCCCTACGAGATGGAGGGGCCGGTGATCGCGGCGCTGCACGACTTCGCGGCCGCCGAGGGATTCGACCTGACCGGCAAGCACCACGAGATCTACCTCAGCGACCCGCGACGCGTCGCCCCGGAGAAGCTGAGGACGATCCTGCGGCAGCCGGTCGCGCATCGCTGAGAGGCGGCGGTCCGGCCGCCTCGAAGAAGGCCAGCTCGCAGACCATCGACCGGGCGAACGCGCTGCGCATCCGCGCCCGTTCGGCCGGGGTGGCCGCGTCGGCCGCACGGTCGACGAGGTCGCGCGCGGTCCGGGCCGCCGCGGCGAACGTCGGGTCGGCGTAGAGGCGCAGCCACTGCGTGTACGGATGGGCGGGATGGTCGCCGAGCACGAGCCGGGCACCGAGATCGGCGTACAGCCAGTAGCAGGGCAGCAGCGCCGCGACGAGCTCGCCGTGGCCGCCGCCGTGCGCCGTGGCCCGGAGGTGGTCGAGGTAGGCGCGGGTGGCCGGGCCCGGCTCGGCCGGCTCGCCGACCCAGTGGCGGTGGAGCCGCTCCTCCTCCGACAGCGCCGACGCGGCCGCCCGGGTCCAGAAGAGGCGCTCGTCCGCCCCGGTGGCGAGCGAGCCGGCCCGCACCAGCCAGCGTGCGTACTCGCCCAGGTAGAGCGCATCCTGCGCGAGGTACCGGGCGAACCGCTCGGGCTCCAGCGACCCGTCGCCCAGGCGCCGCACGAAGTCGCACGCCTCCACCCGGGCCCGGACGTCGGCCGACTCCTCCCACATCCACGTGCTCCAGCCGGTGGTCCCGGACGGCTGCGCCCGCAGGGCGTGGAAGTGGTCGACGGGCCCGTTCCCCTGCCCGACCCGCAGGGCGGCGCCGTGGTCGATCGCCTCGGTCAGCCACGCCTTCGCCCGGTGCAGCGCCTCGGGCCAGGGGGTGCCGGACGCCGCCAGGGTGGCCATGGCCGAGGACAGCGTGCAGCCGGTGCCGTGGGTCGACGTGGAGCGCACGCGGCGGCCGGGCACGGAGTGGATCGCGTCGGCGGTGACGATCGCGTCGTCGCACGCGGCGCCGGCCAGGTGTCCGCCCTTGAGCAGGACCGTCGCGCCGCTCGCGGTCGCGAGGTCGGTCGCCTGGCCCACGGCGTCGTCCCAGGTCGTGGCGGGCGCGCGCTCGGTGAGGACAGCCAGCTCGGGCAGGTTGGGTGTCACGAGGTCGACGTGGTGGCACAGGCGACGGATCGCCGCCTCGGCCTCCTCGTCGAGCAGGCGGTCACCGCTCGTGGCGACCATGACCGGGTCGAGCACGACCACGGGCGGTCGCACCCGGTCGAGCCACGTGGCGACGGCGTCGATGAGGGGGGTCGAGTGCAGCATCCCGAGCTTGACGGCATCGATCTCGACGTCGTCGGACACCGCCTCGAGCTGCTCGGTGAGGAACGAGACCGGCGGCACGTGCACCGACCGCACGCCGCGAGTGTTCTGCGCGACGAGTGCCGTCACCACCGCCATCGCGTACCCGCCGAGTGCGCCGATCGTCTTCAGGTCGGCCTGGATGCCGGCTCCGCCGGTCGGGTCGGTGCCGGCGACGCTCAGCACCCGCGGCGTCATCGGAGTGCTCCGAGGGCGTCGACGAAGCCGCCGGCGGCCGCGCCGGGGTCGGGCGCGTCGGCGACCGCGGTGACCACCGCGACCCCGGCCGCTCCCACGGCCGCCAGGTCGGGGACGTCCGTGACCCGGACGCCGCCGATCGCGATGCAGGGCAGCTCCGTGGACAGGGCGAACGACCCGAAGCCGCCGACCCCCAGGACGGGCGGGCCGTCGGCCTTGGACGTGGTGGGCCGGACCAGTCCGACGCCGAGGTAGTCGACCGTCCCCTCCGGGAGCGAGGCCAGGGCCCGCAGGTGCGCGTCGCGGTGCGCGGTCCAGCCGATCAGCGCGTCCCGGCCGAGCAGGTGGCGGGCGACGACGGGGTCGAGGTCGTCCTGGCCCAGGTGCACCCCGTCGACCCGAGCGCCGCCGTGGCGGGCGGCCAGCGCCACGTCGAGCCGGTCGTTCACGAGCACCGCCGCCCGGTCGTCGACCACCTGCGACACCGCCACGACGGTCTCGGTGAGCTCGCGGGCGGAGGCCTCCTTCCCGCGCACCTGCACCACGGCGGCCCCGGCCCGCACGGCCGCGTCGACGACGATCAGGAGACGGTCCAGGCGCAGGCGTCCGTCCGTCACGAGGTGGAGGCCTGCCGGGCTCACGAGACGCCCTGCAGGTGCGCTTCCCGGTCACGGAGGTCGGACGGGTCGAGCGCGGCGAGCGCGTCGAGGAAGTCGACGGCGAAGGTGCCCGGACCCGAGCTGGTGCGGGCCGCGTGCTCGGCCGCGACGGCGTGGGCGACGGACGCCGCGACGGCCGCGGAGAGCGGGTCGCACACCGCGAGGAAGGCCGCCATCGTGGCGCCGAGCGAGCAGCCGCCGCCGGTGACGAGCGTCAGCAGCCGGTCGCCCCCGGGCACCCGCACGGTCTCGGTGCCGTCGGTGATGACGTCGACCTCGCCCGACACGGCGACGACGGCACCGGCGGAGCGGGCGATCGAGGTGGCGGCCTCGAGCGCCTCCTCGGCACCGGCGGTGGAGTCGACGCCCCGCCCGCCGCTGCCCAGGCCGGCCAGGGCGATGATCTCGGAGGCGTTGCCGCGGACGATCGCCGGCCGGGACTGCAGCAGCTCGGCGGCCAGGGCGGTGCGGACCGGGAGCGTCCCGATCGCGACGGGGTCCAGCACCCAGCGGTCGGTGGCGACGACGGCCGCGCGGGCGGCGTCGCGCTGTTGCGGGGTGGGGGTGCCGAGGTTGACCAGCAGGCCGCCGGCGATCCCGGCGAAGATCCCGGCCTCCTCGGGCAGGTCGACCATCGCGGGAGCGGCACCGACGGCGAGCAGGACGTTGGCGGTGAACCCGGTGACGACGCTGTTGGTGATGCACTGCACCAGCGGTGTGGCCTCCCGGAGCCGGGCCAGGGCCAGGTCGGCGGGAACGGACGGAACGGACAGAGCTGTCATGGGGACAATCCCTTCGCGAGTACGAACTCGAGCAGGTTCGACGGGTCTGATCTCAGCCCGCTCGGTTGCGGGCACCCCGTGTCGCGGCCCACAGTAGCCATCGCGCGGGCCCCGGCCAACCGTTCTCTCGACGGGTGGACCTTCTACGGTGGAGGGGTGAGCGTGACACCGGAGGACGTGGCCCTGGCGAGCGAGCTGGTCGTCGAGGCGGCGGCGCTCGCCGCGCGGATCCGGGCCGATGGCGGGCTCGAGACCCGCGCCAAGACCTCCGTGTCCGACGTCGTCACCGAGGCAGACCTGGCCGCCGAGGCCCACATCGTCGAGCGGCTCGGCCGCGAGCGTCCCGACGACGGCCTGCTGGGCGAGGAGGGCACCTTCCGCGAGGGCGCCTCCGGCCGTCGCTGGGTGATCGATCCCGTCGACGGCACCTACAACTTCTCGACGGACTCCGACTACTGGTGCTCGGCCGTCGCGCTGGCCGAGGGCGACCGGGTGCTGCTCGGCGCCGTCGCCCACCACGCCACCGGCACCGTGGTGGTCGGCGGGCCCGGCGTCCCCACCACCCGCAACGGCGAGCCCCTCCCGGACATCGAGGACGCGGAACTGGCCGGGCTCGGTGCCGCCACCTACGCGCACCCGGGCTTCATCGGCACCGGCGCCGGGTTCGACGCGTGGGTCCGCGCAGCCGCCCTGCCGGCCACGATCCGCATGCTCGGCTCGGGCTCGATGGACCTCGTGGGCGTCGCGACCGGCCGGCTCGGCTGCTGGTTCCAGCACAGCACCCCCGACTGGGACTGGCTGCCGGGCACGGCGCTGGTCGCCGGCCTCGGCGGCTCCGCTGAACGGGTGGAGGCCCACGGCCTGGTGTGGTCGATCGCGGGCCCGCCGACCGCCGTGCGCGAGCTCGGCGACGCGATCCGCGGGGTGGCGGCATGAAGGTCGTCGTCCTCACCGGTGCCGGCATCTCGGCCGAGAGCGGGCTGGCCACCTTCCGCGACGCGGACGGGCTCTGGGAGGGTCACCGCCCCGAGGACGTCGCCACGCCCGAGGCTTTCGCGTACAACCGCGCCTTGGTCCAACGGTTCTACGACGAGCGCCGCGCCTCGCTGCGCCGCGTGAAGCCGAACGCCGCGCACCACGCACTGGTCGAGCTCGAGCGGCGCCTCGGCGACGACCTGCTGCTGGTCACCCAGAACGTCGACGACCTGCACGAGCGGGCCGGCTCGCGCCGCGTCCTGCACATGCACGGCCAGCTGCAGCGGGTGCGGTGCGAGGTCTGCGCCGCCGGGCACGAATGGCAGGACGACCTGCTGCACGAGCCCGCGTGCCCCGAGTGCGGGCGCCCGGCGCTGCGCCCCGACATCGTCTGGTTCGGCGAGTACCCGCACGGCATGGACGAGATCCACGAGGCGCTCAGCGAGGTCGACGTCTTCGCGGCGATCGGCACGTCCGGCGTGGTGTACCCGGCGGCCGGGTTCGTCGACTACGCCCACGCGTCCGGCGCGACGACGGTCGAGCTCAACCTCGTGCCGACGCCGCGCGGCGACTTCCACACGACCTACGCCGGTCCGGCCACCGAGGTCGTGCCGCGCTGGGTGCGGGACCTGCTGGGCGACTGACTCAGGCGCCGAGGGGCCCGGCGCCGGACGGAGCCGTCTCGAGCACCTCGACCTCGTCGCCGGCGCGGATGATCGCGCCGGGGGTGTCGGGGATGAGGTTGACCCCGAACCAGGCCTTCGTGCCGAAGCGTCGCACGCGGGCAAGGGTCCGGAGCGGCTCCTTGCCGCCCGCGACCTCGCCCGTGTCGAGGTCGGGCTCCAGCGTCGTGATGACGCACCGCGCGCAGCCCTTCACGGCGCGGAAGACCGCCTCGCCCACGCGCAGGAGCCGCCAGTCGTCCTCGGTCCACGGGGCGTCGCCGTCGACGACGATGCTCGGCCGGAAGCGCGCCATCGGCACGGGCGCGCCGCCACCGGCGACGATCTCGTCGTTGAGTGCGGCCAGGGAGGCCTGCGTCGTCACGAGCAGCGGGTACCCGTCGGCGAGGTTGACCCGGTCCTCCGGGCGCGCGAAGCCGGTGACCGGGCGACGCGTCGGGTCGTCGAGGTGGACCAGCCGCACCGGCCGGCCCAGCAGGTCGCTCAGCCACCGGGCGGCCTCGGGGGCCTCGGCCGCCGTGAACTCGGACTTCCACAGCTCGACCGGCACCTGGTGGCGCGGATCGGGACGGACGACCTCGAGAGGCTCGGCACCGGGCGCCGAGAGGCTCAGGCCGATGTCGGTGAGGCGAGGCAGCACGGTCAGCAGCCGCCGCGTCTCACGCGCGGTCAGGAAGCCGCCGGCCTCGTCGACCACCATCCAGCGCCGGTCGCCCGCGAGTCCCCACGGCTCGACGACCGCTGACGTGAGGTCCTCCACGCGGGCGGACTTCAGGGGGTAGCGGTGGACGGACGTCAGGTGCACCGGATCAGGTTACGGGTGGGGCGTCCGGGGCGGGGCGCCCTCGTGAAGGTCTGAGACGATGGCGGGCGTGGACAGTCGATCGGAGGCCCTGAGCCGGGCATCCTCCCGATCGTCGGCGCGCCGGGCCGAGTGGGGGATCGCCCTGGTCGGGCCGACCATGCGCACCGTCGTCCTCGTCCAGATCCTGCTCGCTGCCGCCTCCGGTGCGGGCGTCGCCGACCACGCCGGCGCTTACTGGGCGCTGACGCTGTGCGTCGTGGCGGTGTCGCTGCTGCTGATCGTGCAGTGCCTCGTCCTGGGCACGGTGCGCCGCGGCGCGTGGCACGTGCCCGATCTCGTGCTCGCGTGGGTGGCCGTCCCCGCGATGAACCTGCTGCTGCCCGACCCCTTCGTCGTGGGCACGTGGGAGGCGTGGGCCTCGGGCTTCGCCATCAACGTCACCGCCCTGGCCGCCGCCTGGCTGCCGCCGGTGCTGGCCGTGGGCCACGGCGTGGCGCTCGGCGGTTGGTACCTGGCCTGGACCCTCACCGCGAACACCACCTCGTGGGAGACCAGCCTCAGCAACGCGCTCACGATCCCGGGCTACGCGCTGGTCGTGGCGATCCTCGTCCGGTACCTGCGTGGCCTCGCCCGCGACGCCGACCAGTCGCGCGAGGACGCCGTCGCGGCCACCCGCGCCCTCGAGCTGGAGCGGTACCAGCTCACCGTCCACGACGCCTCGAGCATCCTGCGGCTGCTGTCCGACGAGGACACCCCGGCCGAGGTGCTGCCGGGACTGCGCCGGCAGGCCGACCGCGAGGCCCAACGGCTGCGCACCTACCTCGGCGCCGAGCCGCCACCCGTCGATTCGTCCGTGCCCACGGTGGGCGCCATGCTCACCGCGGCGATGGAGGGCTTCGAGGACCTGCCGCTCGAACCGGCCGTCGCCCTCGGGGCCCACGTCGAGCTGCGCCAGGACGTGTGGACCGCCGTCGGCCGCGCGGTGACGACGGTGCTGCACAACGTCCGCCTGCACGCGCAGGCGCACCAGGTCGTGGTGCACGCCGACACGGACGGCACGACGTGGGAGGTCGTCGTCTCCGACGACGGCGTCGGGTTCGACCAGGCCAGCCAGCCGCTCGGCTTCGGCCTCGACACGCAGGTCGGGCAGGCGCTGCGCGACGTCGGCGTGGCGGTGGACGTCCGGTCGGCGCCGGGTCGCGGCACCTCGGTGACGATCACCGGTCCGGTCACGGAGGGTCGGGCATGAGCGATCGCACCCGCGTCGTCGTGATCGACGACAGCACCGTCATCCGCGGCGGGTTCGCCACGGTGCACCCGCAGCTCGACGTCGTCGCCACGTTCCCCGGCGTCGAGGAGTTCGAGGCCGCCGCCGTGGGCTGCGACGTCGTCGTGCTCGACCTGCTGTTGCGCGGCCCGCAGGGCTCCTCGACCACGACGAAGCAGGGGCGCACCGCCATCCGAGCGCTGCGCGAGCGCGGGCTGAAGGTCTGCCTCTACACCGACGAGCGGCGCCCCATCGTGCTCGCCCTGTGCCTGCGCGCTGGTGCGCAGGGCGTGGTGCACAAGGCCGACCCGCCCCACGTGACGGTGCAGGCCGTCGAGGACGTCCGCGACGACCGGGTCGTCGTCACGCAGTCGCTCGTCGGCCTGACCGAGCTGTTGGACCGCCGCGGCGCCCGTCTCGACCTCACCGCCCGCCAGCGCGAGGTCATCTCAGGGCGCGCCCGCGGCCGGCACTGGGCCGACATCGCGTCGACGCTCTACATCACCGAGGACACGGCGCGCGAGCACTACCGCGTCGCGTGCCGGAAGCTGCGCGACTACCTGGAGCACACCAGTCCCGGCGACATCGAGCGAGCGATCGGGCTCGCCCCCGGGGACGTCCTCGACGAGGACTGACCCCCCGGTTCCGGGGGTTCCACGCCCGCGCGACTCCCGTGAGGATGGAACAGGGACCCGGCCCGTGGAGTCGGCCTGGTCCCGAACTCGGGGGGGAGCCTACTCGGGGGGACGCATCGACCGGGACACGTGCTGCACGCGTCCCGGTCGATGCGTCTCGAGGTCCCCGCGCCTGACCAGCCCCCCCGAGTGGCGCAAGAACGCCCGCCACTCGCCGAGTGG
>NZ_BJZQ01000017.1 GCF_007992115.1 Aeromicrobium flavum | reverse complement strand
CCGCCACGGGGGCGATGGAGGCCACTGCCGCCGATCTCGGCTCGGGCTCGCCGGGCAGCGACGACGCGTACGCCGTCGCCCTCGAGCACTGGCTCGCCTCCGGCGCCCCCGACCTGGAGGACCGCGTCCCGGCCGTTCTCGGCGACCTGCGCCTCGGCGTGGGTCCCGACGCGCTGATGACCTCGCTGTCAGGAGGGCAGGCGGCGCGTGTCGGACTCGCGGCCCTGCTGCTGAGCCGGTTCGACGTCGTCCTGCTGGACGAGCCCACCAACGACCTCGACCTCGACGGACTCGAGCGCCTGGAGACCCTGGTCGGCGGCACGCGCGCCGGCATCGTCCTGGTGTCCCACGATCGCGAGTTCCTGGCCCGGTGTGTCACCCGGGTCGTGGAGCTCGACCTCGTCCAGCAGCAGGTGCGGGTCTACGACGGCGGGTACGAGGCGTTCCTCGAGGAGCGGGCCGTCGTCCGGCGGCACGCCCGCGAGGCCTACGAGCAGTTCGCCGGCACGAAGGCAGACCTCGTCGCCCGGGCCCGCACCCAGCGGGAGTGGAGCTCGCAGGGCGTGCGCAACGCGATGAAGAAGAGTCCCGACAACGACAAGATCCGGCGCCGGGCCCAGAGCGAGTCCTCGGAGAAGCAGGCCCAGAAGGTGCGCCAGATGGAGTCGCGCATCGCGCGCCTCGACGAGGTCGAGGAGCCTCGGAAGGAGTGGGAGCTGCGCTTCGAGATCGGTGCTGCGCCTCGCTCCAGCACTGTCGTGGCGACCCTCGATGCGGCGACCGTGGTGCGTGGCGACTTCGTCCTCGGGCCGGTCTCGGTCCAGGTCAACGCCGGCGACCGGATCGGCATCACGGGCCCGAACGGCGCCGGCAAGACCACGCTGCTGCGGTTGCTGCTCGGGCGACTCGAGCCCGACACCGGCCGCGCGGCCCAGGGTGCCTCGCTGTCCTTGGGCGAGATCGACCAGGCGCGATCGGTGCTGCCGGACGAGAAGACCCTCGGCGACGCCATGGAGGTCGCGCTGCCCGACCTGTCGCCGGCCGACGTGCGGACGCTGCTGGCGAAGTTCGGGCTCAAGGCCGAGCAGGTCGCCAGCCTCGTCGAGCGCCTCTCCCCGGGCGAGCGCACGCGTGCGGCGATGGCCCTGCTCCAGGCGAGGGCCGTGAACGTCCTCGTCCTCGACGAGCCCACCAACCACCTCGACCTGCCGGCGATCGAACAGCTCGAGCAGGCCCTGGCCGCGTACGACGGCGCCCTGTTGCTGGTGTCGCACGACCGCCGCCTGCTCGACAACGTCGCGCTCGACCAGCGGTGGAAGGTGGCGGACGGCCGCGTGTGGACGGCGAAGTGACTCGCGAGTAACATCGGGGCGTGCCCTCCACCTATGCGATGTACCGCAAGCTCTCGGCGCTGCCGAAGGGCCGCACGATCTTCGGTGCGCTGTTCACCCGCGCCGCGCCCTACTTCGGCAGCGCCCACCTGCGCGTCGTCGACATGCGGCCCCACCACGGCGAGGTCGTGGTGCCGCTGCGGCGTTCCAACCAGAACCACATCGGCACCGTGCACGCGATCGCCGCGTGCAACGGGCTGGAGGCGGCCATGGGCCTGCTGGCCGAGGCGACCTGCCCGCCGGGGCACCGGTGGCTGCCCAAGGGCATGGACGTGAAGTACCTCGCCAAGTCCGACTCCGACCTGGTGTGCACCGCCGACACCGACGAGGAGTCCTGGTCGCAGGGACCTGACGTCGCCGTCGCGGTCAGGGCCACCCGCGCGGACGGCACGGTGACGGTGGAGGGCACGATCCACCTCTGGGTGACGCCCCGGAAGTGAGGGTGGGTCAGCCGCGGAGGCCGCTGCGCGCGTGAGTGAAGCGTCCGGCCCGGAGCGTCGCTTCCGCGCCCACCTCGCGCAGTCGCGCGGCGGCCACTGACGAGTCGTCGGTGGCCGGCAGGGGATCACGGTCGAGCAGGACGAGGTCCGCACGCCGGCCGGGGGAGAGGGTGTCCCGGCCGTCGACGCTCGCGGCCAGCGCCTCGGCAGGCGTCATGGCCTGCGCCGGGTTCCACGGCTCCCGTGCGTCGTCGGAGCGATGCACCGCCGCGGCCATCGCGGTCCAGGGGTCGAGGGCGGAGACCGGCGCATCCGAGCCGAACGTCACGGTGACGCCCGCGTCGAGCAGGGAGCGCAGCGGGAAGCAGTCCTGCTCGCGGTCGGGCCACAGCCGGGCCGCCACGTCGCGGTCGTCGAGCAGGTGCGCCGGCTGGACGCTCGCCGTGACACCCAGCGCGGCCATCGTCGCGATGTCCGCCGGTGCCATCAACTGGGCGTGCTCGATGCTCCCGGTGGCGCCGGACCCGGCGAATGCGGCCAGCGCCTCGTGCACGGCGGCGTCGCCGATCGCGTGGACCGCCGCGGCGAGCCCGTGTGCGGTGGCCCGCTCCAGTAGTGCGGCGAGGGCCGCACGGTCGTGGTTCTGGACGCCTCGGTCCGAGCTGCCGGCGTAGGGCTCGTGGCAGAACGCCGTGCGGGTGTTCAGCGAGCCGTCCGAGATGATCTTCAGCGGACCCATGGTGACCAGGCCGTCGGGTGTCAGGGGGTCGCCAGTGCGCAACCCGGCGGCGATGACCTCGTCGAGGTAGTCGGGGTAGACGGCGCGCCGCACGGCGACCGCGTCGATGCCGCGCGCGACGCGCTCGGGCCAGGTGCGCAGCGGCTCGGCGAACTCGAAGTCCACGAGCCCGACGACGCCGCGCCCGGCGGCCTCGGCGATCGCCTCGTCGATGCCGGAGCCGCCGTCCTGCGTCGAGGTGAGCTCGACGACCTGGGTCATGAGGGTGAACCACGGCGCCTCGGTGACGGGCCCGTCCGTGGGCTCGGCGCCGAGGGCTGCGAGGGCGGCGGTGTTCAGCCAGCCGGTGTGGGCGTCGCCGCTGGTGAGGACGACGGGTCGACCGCCGGACACCGCGTCGAGCTCGGCCACGGTGGGCGGTCGCTCCCACTCGGTGAGTCGGAAGCCGTACCCGAACACCCAGTCGTCGTCGGGGTGGGTGCGCAGCTGCTCGCCGACGAGCGCGGTGACCTGGGTGGGGTCCGTGGTGCCCGAGACGTCCAGGCGCGTGCGCGTCTGGGCCCATTGCGTCAGGTGCACGTGCTGGTCCCACAGTCCCGGGGCGGCCCAGCGTCCGTCGGCCTCGACGACCTCGTCGCCGCGCTCGGGGGAGATCTCCGGGGCGACGGCGACGATCGTCCCGTCGACGATGCGCACCGACACGGGCTCGGTCGGTGCGGCCGTGCGGATCGGCACCAGCCGCACGTGGCGAAGCAGCAGGGAACTCACGGCGTCATTGTGACCCGGGCGCGCCACGAGGGCGCCCCCGGGTCAGCGCCGGGCCAGGGCCAACTGGTCGGTGACCACGTCGTTCGGCACCGAGCGCGACTCCGTGAGGCGACGCTGGGCGAATCGGCCCAGCAGCTCGAGGAGCGAGTTGAGCAGGATGTAGATCACGCCGAGCACGAGCGCCACCTGGAGGTGGTTCTCGAACTCGCGCCAGATCTGGCGGCCGGCGTAGGTGAGACCCGGCGCCACGATGATGTAGCCCAGCGAGGTGTCCTTCAGGGCGACGATGCACTGGCTGATGATCGACGGTGTCATGATCTTGATCGCCTGCGGCAGCTGCACGATGCGCATGACGGCGCCCTTGCGCATGCCGAGGGCGTACGCCGCCTCGACCTGGCCCTTGGGCACCGCGTTGATTCCGGCGCGGACGGTCTCGGCCAGCACGGAGCCGTTGTAGAGGATCAGGCCGATCACCAGGGGAGCGAGCAGCTCGATCTGGAACTTGTAGAGCGCCCAGAGGTACGTGATGAGGATGTACAGCGGCACGGCGCGGAAGAACTCCACGAAGAGCCAGGACGGCCAGCGGATCCAGGCGTGGTCGGAGAGCTTGCCGACGCCGAACGCCATGCCGACGACGAGCGCGCCGGCGATGGCCATCACCGCTGCGAGGATCGTGTAGAACAGGCCCTCGGCGATGAACTCGACGTAGGCCGGGGTGAGGAAGACCTCCCACAGCTCGTACGCGAACTGGCCGGTCGAGGCGAAGCGCCAGCCGATCAGGCCGAGGACGGCGATGACGCCGACGATCGTCAGGATCGACAGGATGCGGTGACGACGTCGCGCCCGCGGACCGGGAACGTCGAACAGGACGGCGCTCATCGGCTCTCCACCTTCCAGCGGCGTTCCGCCCAGGACGCGACCAGCGAGATCGCGGCCACGATGACGATGTACATGGCGGCGATCGTGAGGAAGGCCGCGGTGCGCGAGTTGGGGTAGTCACGCAGCAGGCCCTGCAGCCGGAATGCGACGTCGGCCAGGCCGAGCGCCGCGACCAGCGAGGTGTTCTTGGCGAGCGCGATGAAGACGCTCGCGATCGGCGGGACGACGAGCCGGAACGCCTGCGGCAGGATCACCTGCGTCATGGTCATGGTGAACGGCATGCCGACGGCGCGGGCCGCCTCGGCCTGGCCCAGCGGCACGCCGTTGATGCCCGAGCGCAGCGCCTCGCACACGAACGCCGCGGTGTAGAGGCCCGCCGCCAGCGAGACGTTCCAGAAGAACCCGAAGTCGATCCCCATCGCGGGCAGGCCGTAGTAGGTGATGAACAGCAGGAGCAGCAGGGGAGTGTTGCGGAAGAGCGTCACGTAGGCGGTGCCCACCACGCGCATCGCCGGGACCGGGCTGACCCGGGCCACGGCGACGAGCGTGCCGACGACGAGAGCGATGAGACCGCTGGCCAGGAAGACCCGCAGCGTGACCCAGAAGCCCTTCAGGAGCAGCTCGTAGCTGTCCTGCAGGAAGGAGAAGTCCATCTCACCGCCCTCGTCGTCGGTCGATCGTCACGGAATGCTCAGGCGCACTCGTCCAGGGCCGGCGGGTCGCCGGCCTCGGCGCCGCCCTTGCCCAGGGTGGCGTCGAAGGCTTCCTTCCACGTGCCGTCCTCGAAGGCGCTGGTCAGCGTCTCGTTGACGAACTCGCACAGCTCGGGGTAGTCCTTGCCGTAGCCGATGCCGTAGCGCTCCTCCGAGAAGGGCTCGCCGACGACCTTGAGCTTGTCGGGGTCCTCGGCGGCGTAGCCGAGCAGGATCGCCGCGTCGGTGGTGACGGCGTCGACCGAGCCGTTCTTGAGTTGCTGCACGCACTCGGAGTAGGTGTCGAAGCCGGCCGGCGTGGCGCCGAACTCCTCTTCGACGGTCTTGATCGAGGTGGACCCGGTGACCGAGCAGACCTTCTTGCCCTTGAGGTCCTCCGGTCCGCTGATCGAGTCGTCGTCCTTGGCGACCAGCAGGCTCTGGCCGGTGACGTAGTACGGGCCGGCCTGGCCGACGACCTTGCGACGGTCGTCGGTGATCGAGTACGACGCGATGACGAAGTCGACCGTGCCGTTCTGCAGGAAGGGCTCGCGGTTGGCCGAGACGGACTCGACCCACTCGATGTCGTCGTCGTCGATGCCGAGCTTGGCGGCGAGGATCTCGCCGATCTCGGGATCGAAGCCGGACGGGTCGTCGTCGGTGGCGGACTTGAAGCCGACGCCGGGCTGGTCGTACTTGACGCCGATCTTGACCTTGCCGGCCTTCTGGAGCTCGGCCATGCGGGTGCCGGCCTCGAAGTCCTGCTTCTCGACCTCGACGTCCGGGCCGTCGGCGCCGTCGTCGCTGTCGTTGCCGGCATCTCCACAGGCGCTCAGCGCCAGCAGGCCGGCGGCCACCACGGCCACGAACCGTGTTCTACGTGCCTTCATGTGTGGTCCCCCTTCGGGATTCATGATGTGTGCAAAACCAGGTGGTGCGGAGAGCGAGTCGTCAGTGCTTGAGGATCTTGCCGAGGAAGTCCTGGGCGCGATCGCTCTGCGGGTTGGTGAAGAACTCGTCGGGAGTGTTCTGCTCGACGATGCGCCCGTCGGCCATGAACACGACCCGGTCGGCCGCGGTGCGCGCGAAGCCCATCTCGTGGGTGACGACGACCATGGTCATGCCGAACTTGGCCAGGTCGACCATGGTGTCCAGCACCTCCTTGATCATCTCGGGGTCGAGCGCGGAGGTCGGCTCGTCGAAGAGCATGACCTTCGGATCCATGGCCAGGGCGCGGGCGATCGCGACGCGCTGCTGCTGGCCGCCGGAGAGCTGGGCCGGGAGCTTGCCCGCCTGGCTGGCGACGCCGACGCGCTCGAGCAGCTCGATCGCGCGCTTGTCGGCGTCGGCCTTCGACTTGCCCAGCACCTTGATCGGTCCGAGCGTGACGTTCTCGAGGACCGTCTTGTGGCTGAAGAGGTTGAACGACTGGAACACCATGCCGACCTCGGCACGGAGCTTCGCGAGCGCCTTGCCCTCCTCGGGCAGCGGGACGCCGTCGATGGCGATCTCGCCCTCGTTGATCGGCTCGAGGCGGTTGATGGCGCGGCAGAGGGTCGACTTGCCCGAACCCGAGGGCCCGATGACGACCACGACCTCACCGGCGGCGACGTCGAACTCGATGTCCTGCAGGACGTGCAGATCGCCGAACCACTTCTGGACGCCGCTCATGTGGACCATCGGTGTGGCGGTGACTCCCATGTCGCCTTACCCAACCGTAGGGCCCCCACCGATGCAACCGTTGGGCCCGGCGCGGCGGCGACCGCAACCAGATCGCAACCGGAACGCAACCCGGGGGCAGGTCGCCTCGTACGATGGGACGGTCATGACGAAGACCTATGAAGTGCGCACGTACGGCTGCCAGATGAACGTCCACGACAGCGAGCGGCTGTCGGGCCTGCTGGAGACGGCCGGGTACGAGGCGGCCGCCTCGGACCAGACGCCGGACCTCGTCGTGTTCAACACGTGCGCGGTGCGCGAGAACGCCGACAACAAGCTCTACGGCAACCTCGGGCACGTCGCGAGCATCAAGGCGAAGAACCCGGGCATGCAGGTCGCGGTCGGCGGCTGCCTCGCCCAGAAGGACAAGGACACGATCACGAAGCGTGCGCCGTGGGTGGACGTCGTCTTCGGCACCCACAACATCGGCTCGCTGCCGGTGCTGCTGGAGCGCGCTCGCATCGCCGAGGAGTCGCAGGTCGAGATCCTCGAGTCCCTCGAGGTCTTCCCGTCGACCCTGCCGACCAAGCGCGACTCCGTCTTCGCCGCCTGGGTCTCGATCAGTGTCGGCTGCAACAACACCTGCACCTTCTGCATCGTCCCCGCGCTGCGCGGCAAGGAGCGCGACCGCCGGCCGGGCGACATCCTGGCCGAGATCGAGGCGCTGGTGGCCGAGGGCGTCGTCGAGATCACGCTGCTGGGCCAGAACGTCAACAGCTACGGCGTGGAGTTCGGCGACCGCGAGGCGTTCTCGAAGCTGCTGCGCGCCTGCGGCCAGATCGAGGGCCTCGAGCGCGTGCGCTTCACGTCGCCGCACCCGGCCGCCTTCTCCGACGACGTCATCGCCGCGATGGCCGAGACGCCCAACGTCATGCCGCAACTGCACATGCCGTTGCAGTCCGGCTCCAACCGCATCCTCAAGGCGATGCGCCGCTCCTACCGGCGCGACCGGTTCCTGGGGATCATCGACCGCGTCCGCGCCGCGATGCCGGAGGCGTCGATCACGACCGACATCATCGTCGGCTTCCCGGGCGAGACCGAGGAGGACTTCCTCGAGACGATGGACGTCGTGCGCCAGGCGCGGTTCTCCAGCGCGTTCACCTTCCAGTACTCCCAGCGTCCCGGCACGCCGGCGGCCGACCTGCCCGACCAGCTGCCGAAGGCCGTCGTGCAGGAGCGCTACGAGCGGCTCGCGGCGCTGGTCTCGGAGATCTCGTGGTCCGAGAACCAGCGCATCGAGGGCCAGGTCGTCGAGCTCCTCGTCGCCGACCAGGCGCATGCCGGCGGGCGCAAGGACGCCGAGACCCACCGGATGAGCGGCCGCGCCCGCGACAACCGGCTCGTGCACTTCGTGCCCGGCGACCACGAGGTGCGCCCCGGCGACCTCGTCGTCACGCGGGTGACCAAGGCGTCGCCGCACCACCTCGTCGCCGACGGCGCGCCCCTCGAGGTGCGCCGCACCCGCGCCGGCGACGCGTGGGAGACCCGCCAGGGCCGCACCACGGTGACCCCCGGCTCGGTCGGCCTCGGCATGCCGGCGATCGGCGTGCCCGCGCCGCTGCCCCCGGCCCCCGCCTGCGCCCCGGCCTGACCAGCGCGAGGCAGGCCCTCACGACGCGGATCACACGAACGCCGGGGTGGCCCCGCTGGAGTCCGCGAAATCTTGAGGTAACCTGAATTCGCTGATGAGGCCAATGTCGTCCTCGCCCAGTGCACATCCCCTTGGCATCGACGACAGGTTCTTACATGGATCGTCCGCTCTTCTCGGCCGCGCCCCAGGCGCAAGGCCTCTACGACCCCGCCAACGAGCACGACAACTGCGGTGTCGCGTTCGTCGCCACGCTCACGGGCGTCGCCTCGCACGAGATCGTCCAGCAGGGCCTCACCGCGCTGCGCAACCTCGACCACCGCGGTGCGGTCGGCGGTGAGCCGAACACCGGTGACGGTGCCGGCATCCTCATGCAGGTCCCCGACCGCTTCCTGCGCGGCGTCGCGCCGGTCGAGCTGCCCGAGGCCGGCCACTACGCGGCCGGCATGGCGTTCCTGCCGCGCGACCGCACCGACGAGGCCAAGGCCCAGGTCGAGGCGATCGCCGCGGAGGAGGGCCTCGAGGTCCTCGGCTGGCGCGAGGTCCCGGTCGTCCCGGACATCCTCGGGTCGATGGCCTACGCCGCGATGCCCGCGTTCGAGCTGTTCTTCGTCACCACCCCGGGCCGCGACGTCGCCGGCATCTCCCTGGACCGGCTGACCTTCGCGGTCAACAAGCGCTCGCACCACGAGGCGGGCGTCTACTTCCCGTCGCTGTCGGCGCGCACCCTCGTCTACAAGGGCATGCTCACGACCGGGCAGCTCGAGGTGTTCTTCCCCGACCTGCTCGACGAGCGCATGGAGTCGGCGCTGGCCATCGTGCACAGCCGCTTCTCGACCAACACGTTCCCGAGCTGGCCGCTGGCCCACCCCTTCCGGTACGTGGCGCACAACGGCGAGATCAACACCGCGCGCGGCAACCGCAACTGGATGCGCGCCCGCGAGGCCCTGCTCGAGAGCGACCTGATCCCCGGCGACCTCTCGCGCCTGTACCCGATCTGCAGCCCCGACGGCTCCGACACCGCGTCCCTGGACGAGGTGCTCGAGCTGCTGCACCTGGGCGGTCGCTCGCTGCCGCACGCGGTCATGATGATGATCCCCGAGGCGTGGGAGAACAACGCCGAGATGGATCCCGCGCGCCGCGCGTTCTACGAGTTCCACTCGACGGTCATGGAGGCCTGGGACGGCCCCGCCGCCGTGTGCTTCACCGACGGCACCCAGATCGGCGCGGTCCTGGACCGCAACGGCCTGCGCCCCGGCCGGTACGTCATCACCGAGGACGGCCTCGTCGTGCTGGCGTCCGAGGCCGGCGTGCTCGACATCGACCCCAAGACGATCACCCGCAAGGGCCGCGTCGAGCCGGGCCGGATGTTCCTGCTCGACCTGGCCGAGCACCGCGTCGTCGAGGACCACGAGATCAAGTCCTCGCTCGCGAACGAGCACCCCTACGAGGAGTGGCTGTACTCCGGCCTGGTCCGGTTCGAGGACCTGCCCGACCTCGAGCACATCGTCCACAACCACGCGTCCGTCGCGCGCCGTCAGCAGGTCTTCGGCTACACCGAGGAGGAGGTGCGCAAGCTGGTCGCCCCGATCGCGCGCACCGGCGCCGAGACGATCGGCTCGATGGGCACCGACACGCCGATCGCGGCGCTGTCCGACCGGCCGCGCCTGCTGTTCGACTACTTCAGCCAGCTGTTCGCCCAGGTGACGAACCCGCCGCTGGACGCCATCCGCGAGGAGGTCGTCACGTCGCTCGCCGGCACGATCGGCCCCGAGCGCAACCTGCTCGACCCCTCACCGGCCTCGTGCCGGATGCTGCAGCTGCCGTTCCCCGTGATCGACAGCGACGAGCTGGCCAAGATCCGCCACATGAACCGTGACGGCGACATGCCCGGCTTCAGCGTGCACGTCGTCCGCGGCCTGTACGACGTGCTGGGCGGGGGAGAGGCGCTCGCGCAGCGGCTCGACGAGATCTGCGCCGAGGTGTCGGACGCGATCGTCAACCGCGGCGCGCGCATCATCGTGCTGTCGGACCGTCACTCCAACGTCGACCTGGCTCCCATCCCGTCGCTGCTGCTGACGGGCGCCGTGCACCACCACATGGTGCGCGAGCGGCTGCGCACGCAGGCCGGCCTGCTGATCGAGGCCGGCGATGTCCGCGAGGTGCACCACGTCGCCCTGCTGATCGGCTTCGGCGCGACCGCCGTCAACCCGTACCTCGCGCTCGAGACCGCCGAGGACCTCGCCCGCGAGGGCGTCTACGTCGAGGGCGTCGACCCCACCAAGGCCGCCCGCAACGTGGCGTACGGCCTCGGCAAGGGCGTGCTCAAGGTCATGAGCAAGATCGGCGTCTCGACGGTCTCGTCGTACACCGGCGCGCAGATCTTCGAGTGCATCGGCCTGTCCCACGAGGTCGTCGACCGCTACTTCACCGGCACCTCCAGCAAGCTCGGCGGCGTCGGCCTCGACGTCATCGCCGAGGAGGTCCACGCGCGGCACCTCAAGGCGTACCCCACCAAGGGCATCGCCGGCCCGCGTCGCCAGCTCGAGGTCGGCGGCGAGTACCAGTGGCGCCGCTTCGGCCCGGAGCACCTGTTCGACCCGGACACGGTCTTCCGCCTGCAGCACTCCACGCGCACGGGCCGGTACGACATCTTCAAGCAGTACACGCAGCGGATCGACGACCAGTCGAGCCGGCTGATGACCCTGCGCGGGCTGATGAAGTTCCGCTCCGACCGCCAGCCGGTGCCGATCGACGAGGTCGAGCCGGTCTCGGAGATCGTCAAGCGCTTCTCGACCGGCGCCATGTCGTACGGCTCGATCAGCCAGGAGGCGCACGAGACCCTCGCGATCGCGATGAACCGCCTCGGCGGCAAGTCCAACACCGGCGAGGGCGGTGAGGACCCCGAGCGCCTCTACGACCCCGAGCGCCGGTCGGCGATCAAGCAGGTAGCGTCGGGCCGCTTCGGCGTCACGAGCGAATACCTGACGAACGCGGACGACATCCAGATCAAGATGGCCCAGGGCGCCAAGCCCGGCGAGGGCGGCCAGCTGCCCGGCCCGAAGGTCTACCCGTGGGTCGCGAAGACGCGGCACTCCACGCCGGGTGTCGGCCTGATCAGCCCGCCGCCGCACCACGACATCTACTCGATCGAGGATCTCAAGCAGTTGATCCACGACCTGAAGAACGCCAACCCGTCGGCGCGCGTGCACGTCAAGCTCGTGTCCGAGGTCGGCGTGGGCACGGTGGCGGCCGGCGTCTCGAAGGCCAAGGCCGACGTCGTGCTGATCTCCGGCCACGACGGCGGCACGGGCGCGTCGCCGCTGACGAGCCTCAAGCACGCCGGCGGACCCTGGGAGCTCGGCCTGGCCGAGACCCAGCAGACGCTGCTGCTCAACGGGCTGCGCGACCGCATCGTCGTGCAGGTCGACGGCCAGCTCAAGACCGGTCGCGACGTCGTGATCGCCGCCCTGCTGGGCGGTGAGGAGTTCGGCTTCGCCACCGCGCCGCTGGTGGTGTCGGGCTGCATCATGATGCGGGTCTGCCACCTCGACACCTGCCCGGTGGGCGTCGCGACGCAGAACCGCTCGTTGCGCGAGAAGTACTCCGGCAAGGCCGAGTACGTCGTGAACTTCTTCGAGTTCATCGCCCAGGAGGTGCGCGAGATCCTGGCCGAGCTGGGGTTCCGCACCATCGACGAGGCCGTCGGCCACGCCGAGGTCCTCGACACGCGCGAGGCGGTCGACCACTGGAAGGCCGGCTCGCTCGACCTCACGCGGGTCCTCTTCGTGCCCGAGCTGCCGGAGGGCGCCTCGCTGCGGTGCACCACCCAGCAGGAGCACGGCCTCGACCGTGCCCTCGACGTGGAGCTCATCGCCCTGGCCGGCGACGCGCTGGAGAAGGCCGAGCCGGTCCGCGCCCAGCTCGAGATCCGCAACGTCAACCGCACCGTCGGCACGATGCTCGGTCACGAGGTCACCAAGCGGTACCGCGGCGAGGGCCTGCCCGACGACACCATCGACATCACGTTCCTGGGGTCGGCCGGCCAGTCGTTCGGCGCCTTCGTGCCCCGCGGCATCACGCTGCGACTCGAGGGCGACGGCAACGACTACGTCGGCAAGGGCCTGTCGGGCGGACGCATCGTCGTGCGCCCGCCGCGGGAGTCGCAGTTCGCCGCCGAGGCCCAGATCGTCGCCGGCAACGTCATCGGCTTCGGTGCCACCGGCGGCGAGATCTACCTGCGCGGCAAGGTGGGCGAGCGCTTCTGCGTCCGCAACTCCGGCGCCACGGCGGTCGTCGAGGGCGTGGGCGACCACGCGCTCGAGTACATGACCGGCGGCCGCGTGGTCATCCTCGGCCCGACGGGACGCAACGTCGCCGCGGGCATGAGCGGTGGCTCGGCGTACGTGCTCGACCTCGACCCCGACGTGGTCAACCCGGAGATGGTCGAGCTGCGACCCGTCCCCGAGGCCACCGGCGTCGAGCTGGAGGCCATCGTGCGCCGCCACCTGGAGGAGACGGGCTCGGCGGTCGCCGAGCAGCTGCTCCGCAACTGGCCGGCCAGCCTGGCCCGCATCACCGAGATCATGCCGGTCAACTACCGGCGGGTCCTGGAAGCCAAGGCGTCCGCGGAGTCCGAGGGACTCTCCGAGGACGAGACGACTGCACGGATGATGGAGGTGGCCGCTCGTGGCTGATCCCCGAGGTTTCATGACCACGCCCCGCAAGGTGGCCGAGCGACGCCCCGTCGAGGAGCGCGTCAAGGACTGGAACGAGGTCTACCCCGGCGGTGCCGGGCGGGCCCTGCTGCCGATCATCTCGGAGCAGGCGGGCCGCTGCATGGACTGCGGCATCCCGTTCTGCCACCAAGGCTGCCCGCTGGGCAACCTGATCCCCGAGTGGAACGACCTGGTCTGGCGCGACGACTGGGAGGACGCGATCGACCGCCTCCACGCGACGAACAACTTCCCCGAGTTCACCGGGCGGCTGTGCCCGGCGCCGTGCGAGACGGCCTGCGTCGTGGGCATCAACCGCGACCCGGTCACGATCAAGAACGTCGAGGTCTCGATCATCGACAAGGCCTGGGACATGCACAACGTCAAGCCCGAGACGCCCGAGTGGCTGACCGGCAAGACGGTGGCTGTCGTGGGCTCCGGTCCGGCCGGACTCGCGGTGGCGCAGCAGCTGACGCGCGCCGGGCACACCGTCGCGGTCTACGAGCGCGACGACAAGGCCGGGGGACTGCTGCGCTACGGCATCCCCGAGTTCAAGATGGAGAAGTCGCACGTCGACCGCCGCATCAACCAGATGCAGCGCGAGGGCACGGTGTTCCGCACCGGCGTCGCGGTGGGCGAGGCCATCACCGGCCAGCAGTTGCGGGAGCGCTACGACGCGGTGGTCCTGGCGATCGGCTCGACCGTGCGCCGTGACCTGCCCGCGCCGGGCCGCGAGCTCGCCGGCATCCACCAGGCGATGGAGTTCCTGCCCCAGGCCAACCGCGTGGCGGTCGGCGAGACGGTCGAGGACCAGATCCTCGCCACCGGCAAGGACGTCGTCATCATCGGCGGCGGCGACACCGGTGCGGACTGCCTCGGCACGTCGATCCGCCAGGGTGCCACGTCGGTGACGAGCCTGGAGATCATGCCGCGGCCCAGCGAGGAGCGGGCCGACGCCCACCCGTGGCCGACGTACCCGATGATCTACCGCGTCGCCTCGGCCCACGAGGAGGGCGGCGACCGCGTGTACGCCGTCAACACGAAGGAGTTCGTGGGCGACGAGAACGGCCACGTCAGCGGCCTGCGGATCACCGAGGTCGAGCTGGTCGACGGTCGCTTCCAGGAGGTGCCGGACACCGAGAAGGTGATCCCGGCCCAGCTGGTGCTGTTCGCGATGGGCTTCACCGGCCCCGAGGCCGGGGGAGTCGTCGAGCAGCTCGGCGTCGAGCTGGACGAGCGCGGCAACATCAAGCGCGACCTCGACTACATGTCCAGCGTCGAGGGCGTCTTCGTCGCCGGTGACGCCGGTCGTGGCCAGTCGCTGATCGTCTGGGCGATCGCCGAGGGTCGTGGCGCGGCCGCCGGCGTGGACGCCTGGTTGACCGGTTCGACCACGCTTCCCACGCCGATCCCGCCCACCGCCCGACCGCTGACGGTGTGACCCGACCGGGCCGCGGGTCGTGTGACTCGCGGTCCGGTTCGGGGCAGGACTAGGGTGGAGCACGTGCGTAGAGCCAAGATCGTCTGCACCCTGGGTCCCGCGACCGACACCGCTGAACGCATCCTCGAGCTGGCCATCGCCGGCATGGATGTGGCTCGGCTCAACATGAGTCATGGCGAGCAGAGTGACCAGCTCAAGCGACTCACCCGCGTCCGCCAGGCGGCCGAGGCCACCGGCAAGGCGATCGCCGTGCTGGCCGACCTCCAGGGCCCGAAGATCCGGCTGGGCCGGTTCTCCGACGGACCGCACGAGCTCAACTTCGGCGACCGCTTCACGATCACCACCCGCGACGTGCCGGGCACGCGCGAGCTGTGCTCGACGACGTACTCGGGGCTCCCCGGCGACGTCTCCGCGGGCGACGAGATCCTCATCGACGACGGCAAGGTGCGCCTGCGCGCGGTCGAGGTGACCGACACCGACGTCGTCACCACGGTCGAGGTGCCCGGCGAGGTCAGCAACAACAAGGGCATCAACCTGCCCGGTGTCGACGTCAGCGTCCCGGCCATGAGCGAGAAGGACATCGACGACCTGCGCTGGGCCCTGCGCGCCGACGTCGACTTCATCGCCCTGTCCTTCGTGCGCAGCGCGGCCGACGCCGACGACGTCCGGGCGATCATGGACGAGGAGGGCGTGCACCGCCCGATCATCGCCAAGATCGAGAAGCCCCAGGCCGTCGCGAACCTCGACGAGATCGTCGACGCGTTCGACGGCTTCATGGTCGCCCGCGGCGACCTGGGCGTCGAGCTGCCGCTCGAGGACGTGCCGATCGTCCAGAAGCTCATCATCGAGAAGGCCCGCCGCAACGCCAAGCCGGTCATCGTCGCCACGCAGATGCTCGAGTCGATGATCTCGGCGCCGCGTCCCACCCGCGCCGAGGCCAGCGACGTCGCGAACGCGGTGCTCGACGGCGCCGACGCGGTGATGCTCTCGGGCGAGACCAGCGTGGGTCGCTTCCCGATCCAGACCGTGCGCATCATGGCGCGGATCATCGGCTCCACCGAGGACCACGGACTCCCGCGCATGGCGGCCTTCACGTGGCAGCCCAAGACCACGACCGGCATCATCTGCCGCGCCGCGTCGCAGGTGGCCGAGTCGGTCGAGGCCGAGCTCATGATCGCGTTCACCACGACGGGCGACTCCGCCCGCCGGATGGCGCGCTACCGCTCGTCGATCCCGGTGCTGGCCTTCACGCCGCACGTGCTGGTGCGCAACCAGCTCGCCCTCACGTGGGGCGTCGACACGTACCTGACGCCCGAGATCAGCCACACCGACCAGATCGCGCTGCAGGTCGACCGCGAGCTGCTCGGCCAGCAGCGCTGCGAGGAGGGTCGCCGCGTCGTCATCGTCGCCGGCGCCCCGCCCGGAATCCCCGGCTCGACCAACGCGCTGCGCGTCCACAAGATGGGCGACGCCATCAACCGCGTGGTCGCGGCGTACGACCCCGACGAGCCGCCGCCCACCATCGGCTGACCCGACCGATCCCGTGGCGTTCCGGCCCATATCCGGGCTCGAGCGTCACAAGACCGGGACCGGGGGAGGGCGTAAAGCAGAAGGATCGGTCCCCGAGGGGACCGATCCGCGGTGCCGAGAGCGGGACTCGAACCCGCACGCCCTTGCGGACAATGGTTTTTGAGACCATCGCGTCTACCATTCCGCCATCCCGGCGCACCGTCGTGCCCGATAACCTTAAGGGGTGACCGACGCCGACCGCTCGACCGCCCCTGTCCCTCGCGTGGTGATCGCCGAGGACGAAGCCCTCATCCGGATGGACCTCGCCGAGATGCTCGTCGAGCAGGGATACGAGGTGGTCGGAGAGGCCGCCGACGGCCAGGTCGCCGTCGATCTCGCCCGCGAGCACCAGCCCGACCTGGTGATGATGGACATCCAGATGCCCGGCGTCGACGGCATCACCGCCGCGTCCCAGATCGCGGCCGAGCGCATCGCCCCGGTCGTGATGCTCACCGCCTTCAGCCAGCGCGAGCTCGTCGAGCGTGCCCGCGAGGCCGGTGCGATGGCCTACCTGGTCAAGCCGTTCACCGCGTCCGACCTCGTGCCGGCGATCGAGATGGCCCGCAGCCGGTACGCGGAGCTGCGTGCGCTGGAGGCCGAGGTGGGCGACCTGCACGAGCAGCTCGCCACGCGCAAGGTGGTCGAGCAGGCCAAGGCGGTGCTGCAGGAGGCCCTCGGGATCAGCGAGCCCCAGGCCTTCCGCTGGATCCAGAAGACCGCCATGGACGTGCGCCTGTCGATGCGTCAGGTAGCCGAGGCCGTGATGGAGAACGGGCCGTCGTTGCAGGGCTGAGACAGCCTGTGTGACAACGGTTACAAGTTGGCTACGAAACGCCCCAATCACGCAGCATGCGGGTTTTCGAAACCTCCGAGGGCTAGGTTTCATGTCAATCGCGCCGGGCGAACCGTCCCGTGCTCGGATTGACTATCACGGAGGATTGATGAAGCGCTCCACCACGACGCTCCGTCTGGCCGCCCTGGCCAGCGCCAGCGCACTCGTCCTCGCCGCCTGCGGCGGCGGCGACGACAGCTCTGACGACAAAGACAAGGAAGTTGCGAAGGGCGACGGCGAGTTCGTCGTCGGCTCGCTGCTCCCGCAGACCGGCAGCCTCGCCTTCCTCGGCCCGCCGGAGTTCGCCGGTGTCGACCTCGCGGTCAAGGAGATCAACGCGGCCGGCGGTGTCCTGGGCAAGGACGCCCGCCACGTCAAGGGCGACTCGGGCGACACCGACTCGGGCATCGCTCCGACCGAGACCGACAAGCTCATCAAGGCCAAGTCCGACGTCATCGTCGGCGCCGCCTCGTCGGGTGTCTCGATGACCGTCATCGACAAGATCCTCGCCGCCGGCGTGGTTCAGTACTCGCCGGCCAACACGTCGACCGACTTCGACAACGGCAAGTACGGCAAGCCCGACCTCTACTTCCGCACCGCGCCGTCCGACATCCTGCAGGGTGCCGTCCTGGCGAACCTGCTGGTGCAGGAGGGCAAGCAGAACGTCGCGATCCTGGCCCGCCAGGACTCGTACGGCGAGACGCTGGCCGCCGAGGTCAAGAAGGGTCTCGAGGCCGCCGGCTCCAAGGTCGCCGTCACGTCGTTCTACGGCGAGAAGGCTCCTTCGTACGACGCGCAGATCGACGAGGTCGCGGCCGCCAAGCCCGACGCCGTCCTGCTGATCGCCTTCGACGAGACGAAGAAGATCATC
Source organism: Aeromicrobium flavum (assembly GCF_007992115.1). Lineage (GTDB taxonomy): Bacteria > Actinomycetota > Actinomycetes > Propionibacteriales > Nocardioidaceae > Aeromicrobium > Aeromicrobium flavum. The sequence goes on along the minus strand of NZ_BJZQ01000017.1, from coordinate 57,638 downwards.
CCGCAGCTCGTCGGCAAGGGTGTCGGCCCGCAGGACGTCGCGACGTACTTCGTCGACGGCAACGTGGCCGACTACTCCAAGGAGTCGTTCGCTCCGCAGCTCAAGGGCGTCAAGGGCACGGTCCCCGGCGCCGACGCGGGCGACGAGTTCAAGAAGCGCCTGCTCGAGATCAACCCGAAGCTGACGGACTACTCCTACGCGGCGGAGTCCTACGACGCGGTCGTCACGTCGGCCCTCGCGGCCATCGCGGCGGACAACGAGTCGGGCGAGGCCATCGCGGCCGAGCTGGTCGAGATCACCAAGGGCGGCGAGAAGTGCACGACGTTCCAGCAGTGCGCCGACTTGCTCGCCGAGGACAAGGACATCGACTACGACGGTGTCTCCGGTCCGATCGAGTTCGGTGAGACGGGCAGCCCCACGTCCGCCTCGATCGGCATCTACGAGTACGACGCCAAGGGCACCTACAAGGGCGTCGACTACATCGCGGGCGACATCTGAGTCGATGACTCAGCGTCCACGTGACGCGTAGGGGAAGGGCCCGGGGCACATGCCCCGGGCCCTTCCTCCGTTCCCGGAGGCTCGCCCCGGGAACGACGAACGCCCCGCCTCCTCACGGAGGCGGGGCGTCGCGGTGTTCGGGGTCAGCTGGCCTCGCGGCCCAGCGTGCCGAGGTAGAGCTCGATGACCTTGGGGTCGTTGGACAGGTCGCGTCCGCTGCCGCTGTAGGCCGTGGTGCCCTGGTCGAGCACGTAGCCGCGGTCGCAGATCTGCAGGCAGCGGCGTGCGTTCTGCTCGACCATGATGATCGAGACGCCGGCCTGGTTGATCTTGCGCGTCTGCACGAAGACCTCGTCCTGCATGACGGGGGAGAGGCCGGCGGACGGCTCGTCGAGCAGCAGCACCGACGGGTCCATCATGAGCGCGCGGCCCATCGCGACCATCTGGCGCTCGCCGCCGGACAGCGACCCGGCCCGCTGCTTGGCGCGCTGGCCGAGCGTCGGGAACAGATCGGTCACGAACGCGAAGCGGTCCTTGAACTTCGACGGGGCCTGGTAGCAGCCCATCTCGAGGTTCTCCTCGATCGTCAGGCTCGGGAAGACGTTGTTCGTCTGGGGGACGAAGCCGATCCCCTGGCTGACCAGGATGTCGGCGCGCTTGTTCGTGATGTCCTCGCCCTTCAGCGTGACCTCACCCGAGTGCACCTTGACCAGGCCGAACAGCGCCTTGAGCAGGGTCGACTTGCCGGCGCCGTTCGGGCCGATGATGCCGACCAGCTCGCCGGGCTGGCAGTACAGGTCGGCGCCGTTCAGGATGTTGACGCCCGGCAGGTAGCCCGCGATGAGGTTGTCGGCACGGACGACGGCGCCGTCGGCGCCGAGCCGGTGCTTCTCGCGCTCGGACTCGGGGGTCTGCGGGGTGGGGATGGCGTCGCTCATGCTTCGTTCTCCTCGGCGTTGATCTCGGCCTCGACCTGGGCGGCCAGGGCCTCCTCGTCCATCTCGCTGAGGTCGGCGTCGTGGTGCGCACCCAGGTAGGCGTCGATGACGCGCTGGTCGGCCATGACGGCCTCGGGGGTGCCCTCGGCGACGATCTGGCCCTGCGCCATGACGATGACCCAGTCGGAGATGTCGCGCACCATGTCCATGTCGTGCTCGACGAACAGCACGGTGCGGCCCTCGTCGCGCAGCGACTTCACGTGGCCCAGCAGCGACTGCTTGAGGGCGGGGTTCACGCCGGCCATGGGCTCGTCGAGCATGATCAGCTCGGGGTCGACCATGAGGGCGCGGGCCATCTCGAGCAGCTTGCGCTGGCCGCCGGACAGCGATCCGGCGAAGTCGCCGCGCTTCTTGTCGAGCTTGAACCGCGCCAGGAGGTCGTCGGCGCGGGACGTGATCTCGTCCTCCTGCGCTCGCCAGAACGCCTTGAAGATCGAGGGGAAGAACTTCTCGCCGCGCTGTCCGGTGGCACCGAGCCGCATGTTCTCGATGACCGTGAGCTTGGACAGCACCTTGGTCAGCTGGAACGTGCGCACCATGCCCAGGCGCGCCACCTTGTAGGCGGGGACCTTGGCCAGCGACTGGTCGTTGAAGGCCCACGAGCCGCTGTCGGGGACGTCGAAGCCCGTGAGCAGGTTGAACAGCGTCGTCTTGCCGGCGCCGTTCGGCCCGATCAGCGCGGTGATGACACCGCGCTGGATCTCGATGTGCTGCACGTCGACGGCCTTGAGTCCGCCGAACGTGCGGGTGATGTCGTCACCGACGACGATCGGGTCGGGCTTGCGCACTCCCGGATCGTTCGGCAGTGCGGCGAGCGCCTCGCGGGCGCTGGTGATGTCAACGGGCATCGAGCGCGATCTCCTTCCGGTCGCCGAAGATCCCCTGGGGTCGGTAGATCATCAGCAGCATGAGGCCGAGGCCCATGAGGATGTAACGGATGAGGCTGGCCTGCGTGTCGGTCATGACCGAGGCGGGGATCAACGGATCGATGCCGCTCGTGGCCTGGCTGAAGAACGCGCCGAGGCCACTGATGAGGAACCAGAAGATCATCGAGCCGACGACGGGACCCAGGACGCGGGCCGCGCCGCCGATCAACAACGCCGTGTAGGCGAAGAAGGTGAGGTTGGTGCTGTAGTCCGACGGGACGACCGAGGCCTGCTTGAGGGCGAAGAAGATGCCGCCCAGGCCGCCGATCACGCCACCAAGCATGAGCGCCTGCATCTTGTAGAGGAAGACGTTCTTGCCCAGGGAGCGGACGGCGTCCTCGTCCTCACGGATCGAGCGCAGGACGCGACCCCACGGGCTGCGCATGAGCGCCCACGTGAGGAGGCAGCACAACGCGACGACGACCCAGCCGACCGTCATCGCCCAGAGGTCGTTGCGACTCCAGGAGGCGAAGCCGACGTCGATGCCCTTGCTGTACGGGTTGAGGCTGTTCCACGTCTCGGTGAAGCCGTTGAGGCCGTTCGAGCCGCCGAAGACGGCCTTGGTCTCGACGGCGCCGAAGACCAGGCGCAGGATCTCGGCTGCGGCGATCGTGACGATCGCCAGGTAGTCGGCGCGGAGCCGCAGCGTGGGCACGCCGAGGATCAGGGCCAGCACGGCCGAGGCGACCAGGCCCACCAGGATGCCGACGGGCAGGGGCAGGTCGAGCCTGACCATGGCCACGGCCAGACCGAAGGCGCCGACGGCCATGAACCCGGCCTGACCGAAGTTCAGCAGGCCCGTGTAGCCGAAGTGGATGTTGAGGCCGATCGCGGCGAGCGCGAACACGATGGCCTGGGGGCCGAAGGCGTTGGAGAACGCCGCGTCGATGATGCTTCCGAAGTCCATGGGTCAGCCGATCCTCTCCGCGCGGCCCAAGATGCCCTGCGGCCTGATGAGCAGGATGAGGATGAGCACGACGAGCGCACCCACCTCCTTGATGGAGCCGGGCACGCCCAGCAGGGGGCCGACCTCGGTGATCACACCGATGATGAGCGAGCCGAGCACGGCGCCCCAGACGGTGCCCAGACCGCCCAGGATCGTGGCGGCGAAGACCATCAGCAGCAGCTGGTAGCCCATCATGAAGTTGACCTGGCTGTTGAGGCCGAGCAGGACGCCGGCCAGCGCCGAGAGCGCGGCGCCCATCGTCCACACGGACGAGATGACGCCGTCGACGCGCATGCCCGACGAGGCCGAGAGGGCCGGGTTGTCAGAGACAGCGCGCATCGCCTTGCCCAGGCGCGTGCGGGTCATGATCGTGGCGACGATGCCGATCGTGACGATCGCGATCACCATGATCGCGACCTCCTTGTCCGACAGGTCGAACAGTCCGTAGTCACGGGCCCGCTGCGACGTGTAGTCGGTGTAGGAGCGCGTGGAGGCGCCGAAGAAGAACTGGTACAGGTTGCGCAGCAGCAGCCCCAGGCCGATCGACACGATCATCATCGCGATGATGCCGGTGCCGCGGGAGCGCAGTGGTCGCCACAGCACCCGGTCCTGGCCCCAGCCGAACAGGCCACCGATGCCGATCGTCAGGATGCCGGCGAGGATGACCGGCAGCCCGAGTGTCGAGTTGAGGAAGTAGGCGGTGATCGCGCCGAAGGTGATCAGCTCGCCGTGCGAGAAGTTCGTCAGGCCGGTGGTGCCGAAGATGAGCGACAGGCCCATGGCGGCCAGCGCGATGATCAGGCCGTACTTCAGGCCCGAGACCACACTGTCGACGAAGCGCTCGACGAACGGGGTGGCCTCGACGACCTTGCCGTTCAGCGGGAACGCGACGTTCTGACCCGAGGTCAGGTTGACCGAGACGTCGAGGGTCTTCTTGCCGGTGAGCTTGACCCCGTCGGGGAGGGTCGACTCGTCGATGGAGACCGAGTACTTGCCCTTGCCGGGGATCGCCACGGCGGCGACGCCCGCGTCGTTGGTGACGGCCCGTCCGATCTCGGTGTCGGAGTCGTCCGACACGGTGACGGTGACGCCCGGGACCGGGGGCGGGTTGTTGCCCGCCTTGCCCTCCTGCTGGTCGAGCAGGCGGACCCGGATGGCGGGTCCTGTCACGGGAGCATCGGAGGCCGGCGCCGAGGCACTGGGTCCGGGGGAGGGGGACGTGGTCTCGGCCGAGGCGGGGGTCGCGAGAAACACGAGCCCGGCCATCATCACCGAGAACAGCGCCGCTGTTCGCAGTCGCACACATTCTCCTGTCGCAGTCTGCGCACCGGTCGGGCACGCCAGAGTCGATCTCGAAGAGCATAGCCATCAGAACGCTGCGCTGCCGGGCTCTCGGGCGCCCCGTTGGTAACAGTTCGGTTTCGATTCGACGGCCGGACCGGCCATTCCCCGCACGCATCCGGGGGCGTAGGCTGTCGCCCGTCCCGTTCCCCCGTCCGGAGGTGCCACGTCCGATGGCCTTGCGCCAGCCTGTCGAGATCCGCGACGTCGAGCCTGACGACGCGTCGTCCCTCATCGAGCTGTGGACGGCGTGTGCGGAGGCGGTCCAGGACGAGGGGTCGGAGGCCTACACGCAGCAGACGCTGTGGCGCTGCCCCAGTGAGGCCGAGGCCCGCGAGGCCCTCGCGTTCAACGCCCGCGAGCATCGCCGCCGGGTCTTCGTCGCCCTGGTCGGCGACGAGCTCGTGGGGTGCGCGGCGGCCGACCTGGCCACGTTGAACCCGATCACGATGTGCAAGGTCATGATCGTGTCCGACCTGCAGGTCAAGCCCACCCACCGGCGCCGCTCGATCGCCTCCGGCCTGCTGGCCGTCGTGGCGGCACACGCCGAGGAGCAGGACTGCGAGCTGGTGCTGTCCAACTCGGCCGCGCACGCGCGCGAGCCCAACCGCTACCTGACCAAGCTCGGCTTCAACCAGATCGCCGTCCTGCGCGCGATCCCGGTGGGCAAGCTGAACGCGCGGCTCGCGGCCAAGTCGTCGGGCTCGCGCGAGACCGGCCGCCTGCTGGCGGTCCGGCGGTCGCTGCGCCGCCGCGCGGCCGTCCGCGGCTGAGCCTGTCGGACCGGCCCATTAGGGTCGTGGCGTGGACCGACTCCTGCTGATCGACGGCCATTCCGTGGCCTATCGCGCCTTCTTCGCACTCCCGGTCGAGAACTTCGCGACCTCCACCGGCCAGAGCACGAACGCCGTCTTCGGCTTCACGTCGATGCTGATCAACGTGCTGCGCGACGAGGCCCCCACGCACGTGTGCGTCGCGTTCGACCTCTCGCGCCAGTCGTTCCGCACCGAGGAGTACGCCGAGTACAAGGCCAACCGCTCCAAGTCGCCCGAGGAGTTCTCCGGCCAGGTCGCCCTGGTCAAGGAGGTGCTCGACGCGATGGACATCCGTCACGTCGACAAGGCCGGGTACGAGGCCGACGACATCATCGCGACGCTCACGACGCGCGCCGAGGCCGCCGGCATGGAGGTCCTGGTCTGCTCGGGCGACCGCGACGCGATCCAGCTCGTCACCGACCAGGTCACGCTGCTGTACCCGCGCAAGGGCGTCTCCGACCTGGCCCGGATGACCCCGACGGCGGTGCAGGAGAAGTACGGCGTGCTGCCCGACTTCTACCCCGACATCGCCGCGCTCGTGGGCGAGACCAGCGACAACCTGCCCGGCGTGCCCGGGGTGGGTCCCAAGACCGCGGCGAAGTGGATCAACGGCTACGGCAGCCTCGACGCCCTCATCGGCCACGTCGAGGAGGTCCCGGGCAAGGCCGGCCAGTCGCTGCGCGACCACCTCGACTCGGTCATGCGCAACCGCCGCCTCAACGCCCTCGTGCGCGACCTCGACCTGCCGCTCGGCCCCGCCGACCTCGCGCTCGACACCGCGTTCGACCGCGAGAAGGTCCACACGGTCTTCGACTCCCTCGAGTTCACGGCCCTGCGCGAGCGGCTCTTCACCACGTTCCCCGGCACCGCCGACGAGGTCGAGCCCGAGGCCGGGTTCGACCTGTCCGGCCGGGTGCTGGCGTCCGGCGAGGTCGCCGGCTGGCTCGAGCAGCACGCCACCTCCGACGTGGGCCTGCACGTGCAGGGCTCCTGGGGTCGAGGTGGCGGCGACGTCGTCGCGCTCGCCCTGGCCACGCCCGACGAGGCGGCGTGGATTGACGTCGCCGACGTGTCCCCGGAGGACGACGCGGCCGTCGGCGCCTGGCTGGCCGACCCCGCGCGCGGCAAGGTCCTGCACGACGCGAAGGGACCGATGCTGGCGCTCGCCGAGCGCGGCTGGGGACTGCGCGGCCTGGTCGCCGACACCGCCCTGTCGGCCTACCTCGTGCGGCCCGACCAGCGGTCGTACGACCTGGCCGACCTCTCGGTGCGCTACCTCAAGCGCGAGCTGCGTGACGACGCCGCCGACAGCGGCCAGCTGTCCCTCGACACCGACGACGACGCCGAGGCGGCGATGCTGCGGGCCCGGGCCACGCTCGACCTGTCGCTCGCGCTCGCCACCGAGGTGGACCAGTCCGGCGGCACCACGCTGCTGGCCGAGGTCGAGCTGCCGCTGGTGTCCACCCTCGCCCGGATGGAGCAGGCCGGCATCGCCGTCGACGACGAGGCGCTGCTGACGCTCGAGTCCGAGTTCGCCTCGCGGGCCCAGGAGGCCGCCGACGCGGCCTACGCCTCGATCGGCGGCAAGGAGATCAACCTGGGGTCGCCCAAGCAGCTGCAGGTCGTGCTGTTCGACGACCTGGGCATGCCCAAGACCAAGCGCACCAAGACCGGCTACACGACCGACGCCGACTCGCTCCAGCAGCTGTACACGAAGACGGGCCACCCCTTCCTCGAGCACCTGCTCGCGCATCGCGACGTCACCAAGCTGCGCCAGACGGTCGAGACGCTGCGCCGCTCCATCTCCGACGACGGCCGCATCCACACCACGTACGCGCAGACGATCGCCGCGACGGGACGACTGAGCTCGAACGACCCCAATCTGCAGAACATCCCGATCCGCACGGCGTCGGGTCGTCGCATCCGCGAGGCGTTCGTGGTGGGCGAGGGCTACGACACGCTGCTCACCGCCGACTACAGCCAGATCGAGATGCGGATCATGGCCGACCTCTCCGAGGACGCCGACCTGATCGAGGCGTTCAACTCCGGCGAGGACTTCCACACCGTCATGGCCGCGAAGGTCTTCGAGCGCGATCCCGAGGACATCGGCACCGAGCTGCGCGCGCGGATCAAGGCGATGAACTACGGCCTCGCGTACGGCCTGTCGGCCTACGGCCTCAGCCAGCAGCTCTCGATCTCGACCGGTGAGGCCCAGGGCCTCATGGACGACTACTTCCAGCGGTTCGGCGGCGTGCGCGACTACCTGCGCAGCCTGGTCGACGAGGCCCGACAGACCGGCTTCACCGAGACGATCATGGGCCGGCGCCGCTACCTGCCCGACCTGCAGAGCGACAACCGCCAGCGCCGCGAGATGGCCGAGCGCATGGCGCTGAACGCGCCGATCCAGGGATCGGCGGCCGACATCATCAAGGTCGCGATGCTCAACGTCGAGCGCGCGATCGACGAGGCGGGCCTGTCGTCACGGATGCTGCTGCAGGTGCACGACGAGCTCGTGCTCGAGACCACCGACGCCGAGCTGGAGCAGCTGACGGCGCTGGTGCGTCGGGAGATGGCGGCCGCGGCCGACCTGTCAGTCCCGCTGGACGTGTCGGTCGGCGTCGGTCGCACCTGGCACGACGCCGGTCACTGAGCCGTCCCGGGCCGATCCGGGCCGCAGCAGCGGCCACACCAGCAGCAGGGCGGCGGCGACAGCGCCGGTCGCCGCCATCGTGACGACCAGGCCCACGATGCCGATCGACCAGAACCAGGCGATCGCGAACACGACGGCCGAGGCGATCCACAGCAGCACGGCGACCCCGGGGGAGCGGCGGGCCAGGGCGTCGAAGACGAGCAGGTAGACGATGGCCAGGAACGTGCCCGACAGCGCGAACAGCCACAGGTCGTCGGCCACCTCGCGGTACTGGTCGCCGCCGACCAGGATCAGCGCCAGCCGGGGCAGCAGGGCGCTGCCCGCCACCACCGCGAGGCCGAGCAGGGCGACCAACCCGGCGGCGCGGAGCCGGGTGCGGTGCGAGGAGTCGCGCGCGAGGCTGGGGAAGAAGACGACGCTCACGAACTGCGGCAGGAACATCGTCGACTTGGTCAGGATCAGCCCCGACGCGTACAGACCGCTGTCGTGCGCCGAGAACCCGCCGCGCGCCAGCAGCGCGTCGACGTTGCTGAACGCGAAGTAGGCCAGCAGGGTCGAGGCCGACGCCACCGTCTCGAACACGAGGGGACGGCGGCTGTGCACGTCGCCCTCGCCCGTGGCCTTGAGCAGCCCGGACCCGAGGATCACCGGCAGCCAGGCGCCGATCGCCAGACCGAGCATCGCGTTGGTCGCGGTCGGCTCGATCGCCACACCCGCGACGCCGCCGAGCAGGCGGCCGAAGCCGTTGCCGATGTACAGCGCGGCCAGCTTGCCCCATCGGCCGGTGCCCTGCGCGACGCCCAGCTGCGCGCCGGCGAGGGTCAGCGGCACGAGCATCGCGCCGCACCAGACGACCGCCCAGAGGGAGTCGAACGAGAACGCCGGCGTCAGCGCGGGGCTGGACAGGGCGACGGCCAGCCCGACGACCAGGGACACGGCCAGCGCGACCCGCGACGCCGTGTGGACGATCTCGGTGGTCTGGCCCGGGTGCACCGAGATCCGCCGGGCGATCGAGGCCTGCAGGGCCAGCGCCACGACGTTCGCGATGAGGATCAGGCTCAACAGTGCGGTCAGGGCGCCGAACTCGGCCGGGACGAGCAGGCGGGCGGCCACGAGGTTGAACCCGTACGTGGCCACGTTCATGACCATCATGGCGATCGCGACGATGGACCCGCTGGAGACGGCGGCTCGGGTGGAACGGTTCACGGTGCCTCCCCGTGGGCTGCGTCGGCGAATCGGAGGACCTGAGGCATCATCCAGGCCCAGACCAGCGGCGCGGACTCGCTGGTGAAGTGGAGCCCGTCCTCGTAGAGGGGGTCGTCGCCCAGCAGTGGCTGGTAGGTCCCTCCGGGACACAACGTGGCGAACGAGTCGATGATCGGCACGTCCTTCTCGGCGGCCCAGTCCGCCACCACGGCGTTGACGGCACGGACCCGCCGGACGTCGCTGACCTGCTGTGCCTCGGGGTTGTCGTAGGGGATGTGGTGGCAGGCCAGGGTGGACACGGCGATGGATCGTGCGTCGCGCGACTTCGCGGCCACCTCGTCCAGGGCTCCACGGATGAACTCGTCGTGCCGCGACGTCCCGAACGTCGCGACCTCGTCGTCGCGCACGAGGTCCGAGACGAAGGTCTGGGGGATGAAGAACAGCAGAACGTCGGGTCGGTTCGCCTCGACGGCGTCCGGCCAGGTGCGTCGCCAGTCCGTGCAGCTGCGGGTCGGCTCGGTCGGCTCCCCGTCGACGACCTTCTGCAGCTCGAAGGGATCGCAGCCGAAGTGGGTGGACTCGCTCAGGGACAGCTGACGGAACTCGCGCGTGGCGACGTTGCGATACAGGCTGAACGGGATCGAGTTGCCCAGGAGCATCGCCGACCGGCGAGCCTCGGCCGTGTACGGCGTGGGCGTGAGGTCCAGCGGTCGCTGGTTGGACGAGGCGGGCGGTGCGGCCACGTCGTCGTGGAGGGGCTGGGAGTGCGCGACCACGACGGCACCGGCCACGACCAGCGGCGCGGCGACCACCGTGACGGCCCGCGACACGCCGCGCAGGGAGCCGCCGAAGATGGGACGGCGACCCCGGATCGGCGCCTCGACGTAGCGGTACGTGAGCCACGCGAGCAGCACCGAGAGACCGACCCGGACGAGGTCGAGCGCGAGGCCGTCCAGGGGCGTCGTGTCCGGTCGCAGGAACACGATGATCGGCCAGTGCCAGAGGTACAGCGGGTAGCTGATCAGCCCGAGGAAGCGGGGCACCGGGCTGCCGAGGACCTTCGTGAAGGTGCCGGGGCGGCCGCCGGCGGCGCCGAGGATCGCCACCAGGGCGCTGACGCACACGACCACGAGGCCGCCGGTGAACACGACGCCGGAGTCCGAGCTCAGCAGGGCCATCGCGGCCACGACGCTCAGCAGGCCGGCCCAGGCGAGGGCGTCGCGCGCGTGCGACGCGGGCCGCTCGGCGAACGCGGAGCGGCCCAGCAGCAGCGCCGCGCACACGCCGATGAGCAGCTCGAACCCGCGGGTGAAGGTGCTGTAGTAGAGGTCGGTGATCTCGGCGCCGTTCACGTACCCGGACGCCATCGTGCCGGCCGACGCGACGGCCAGCAGGGCGAAGACCGCCGCCTGGCGGCGCCGCGTGCGCACCACGACGGCGACGGCGATCAGCAGCAACGGGAAGACCAGGTAGAACTGCTCCTCGATCGACAGCGACCAGGTGTGGCGCACCGGCGAGGGGAGGGCGAGCTCCTCGAAGTACTGCTCGTCGCCCAGCATGAACCGCCAGTTCGAGACGTAGAACAGCGACGAGACGATGTCCCATGCCACCGCCGACCGGCGGCCGGGAACGGTCCAGATCCAGGACGCCACCGCCACGGCGAGCAGGACGGTCAGCAGCGACGGCAGCAGCCGCCGCATCCGCGCGCCCCAGAACCGCACCAGGCTGATCCGGCCCCAGCGGTCCTGCTCGGTGATGAGCAGTTGGGTGATCAGGAAGCCCGAGAGGACGAAGAACAGGTCGACGCCGAGCCAGCCGCCGGGCAGCAGGTTCTCGTCGAGGTGGAACACCAGGACGCCGAGGATCGCGACCGCTCGGAGCCCGTCAAGGGCGGGGCGGTACGGCAGCCGCGCGCGCGGCGAGGGGGACGGAGTCGACATCGAGGCAGGTGGCGCCGGGCGCCGCCGTGGTCAGCGACCGTCGTCGAGGAGACGGCGTCGGGCCCCGCCGTCCGAGTAGTAGTCGTCCTCCTGCAGCGTGCTCTGCGGCTGCTGGGCCTGCTGGGCCGACGAGTCGCCGTGGCCGGAGCGGCCGATGGCGCGCTCGACCTGGTGGCTGAACCCGAACAGCGCGGCGCCGACGCCGGCGATGCCGAGGGCCGCGACGATCGACGCGATGCTGCGGTAGAGGTACTGGGTGTTGATCGTCCCGCAGACGGCCTCCTGGAAGTCGTCCGTCGGCGGCTGCAGCGCCGAGCCGCACTCGAAAATGGCTCCGGAGCTGGTCTGGATGTCCGTGATGGGCGTCAGCAGCAGGTAGATGCCGTAGGCCAAGAAGGGGATGGCGGCGAGGATCGCGACCTTCGTCCCCAGGTTGGGCATGGGGCGAGTACGCACATCGGAGTCGTCGAGCATGTGACGCATACTACTATGACGAGCGCCGTGCTTACGCACGGGTAACCAAGAGTTAAGGCAGGGATCTGTGCGACGAGGGATCGTCCTGGCGGGGGGTCTGGGCACCCGGCTGCGACCCGCGGTCGGCGACCTGCCGAAGCCCCTCGTCGACGTCGGGGGAGAGCCCCTGGTCGCCCATCAGATCCGCCGGCTCGTGGCTGCCGGTGTGCCCGATATCGTGCTCGCCGTGGGCTTCGGGGCCGACCGGGTCGAGCGCGAGCTGGGCGACGGCTCGCGCTGGGGAGCCCGACTGACCTACAGCCGCGAGACCGAGCCCCTCGGCACGGGCGGGGCGCTCGCGCTCGCCGCCCGGTCGGGCGTCGGCCGCTCCGACACCGTGGTGGTCGTCAACGGCGACCTGCTCTCGCGCCACGACCTCGTCGCGCACGTCGACGCCTTCGAGCGGTCGGGGGCCGACCTGTCGCTCCACGTCCGTGAGGTCGAGGACGCCCGGGCCTACGGCGTGGTCAGCGTCGACGCCGCGGATCGCGTCACCGGATTCCACGAGAAGCCGATCGATCCCGCCCCGGGTCTGGTGAACGCCGGCACCTACGTCGTGCGCGGCTCGGTGCTGCTGGCGCTGCCGGGCACGGTCCCGCTCTCGCTCGAGGTCGACGTCTTCCCGGGACTGGCCGCGGACGCGGACGTGCGTGCCCATCGCGACGACGCGCCCTTCCTCGACGTCGGCACCCCCGCCGCGCTCGAGCAGGCCCGGCAGGCGTGGGTGTGACGACAGCCACCGAGCGCCGCCCCCGGATCACGTCGCTGGACGGCATCCGGGGCGGCTTCATGCTCCTGTTCATGCTCTACCACCTCGGCGTGCCGGGGCTGCCCGGAGCCTGGACCGGCCTGAGCCTGTTCTTCGTCCTGTCCGCCTTCCTGATCACGCGGCTGCTGCTGAAGGAGCGCCGACGGTTCGGCCGCGTCGACGTGGCCGGCTTCTACCGCCGCCGGGCGCGCCGCCTGATGCCGGCGCTCGTGCTGCTGCTGCTCGTCCTCGGGGCCTGGGGGCTGTTCTTCGCGGACGAGTTCGCGCGCCGCCAGCTGCGCGGCGACATCCTGGCCACCCTCGGGTTCGTCATGAACTGGCGACTGGTGCTCGAGTCCGACCAGTACTTCTCGACCTTCGGCTCGCCGTCCCTGCTGCGGCACGCGTGGACGCTGTCGGTCGAGGAGCAGTTCTACCTGTGCGTGCCGCTGCTGCTGGCGATCCTGGCGCTGATGAGCCGCCGGCTCGGCCTCGCGGTGCTGGTCGTCGCGGCCGTCGGCTCGGCGTGGTGGACGGCGCAGGTCGGCCTGGGCGACGCCTCGGCCGTCGCCCACTCCTACTACGGCACCGACACCCGCGCCCAGTCCCTCCTGGTCGGCATGATCGTGGCCTTCGTCGACGACGGCTGGCGCGAGCGCACGCCCGCGTGGCTGAGTCGCGTGGGCACGCCGCTGGCGTGGGTCACGCTGGCCGGCGCGCTGGCGTTCGTGCTCCTGGTCGATCCGATGCAGCCGTTCATGTTCCTGCAGGGAGGCCTGCTGGCCCAGGCCGTCGTGGTGGGTCTGCTGATCCTGGCACTGTCCCGCGGGGTCGCCGGCTCGGCCGGCCGGGTGCTCGGCTGGGCACCGCTGGCCTACCTCGGCGTCCACAGCTACGGCCTCTACCTGTTCCACTGGCCGATCACGGTGTGGTTCGACGAGGCGTTCCCCGACCGCTCCGTGTGGATCGCCGTCCCCGTCGTGCTCACGCTGTCGGTGGGTGCCGCCGCCGCCAGCTACCGGTGGATCGAGGAGCCGGTCATGCGACACGGAGTCCGCGGCCTGTTCCCGCGCCTGCGCCGACCGGGCCGGGTCGCGCTCGCCGCACCCGTCGCCGTCGTCGCGGTCGCCGTCGCCGTCGGCCAGGTGGGCGCCACGGCGTCCCAGGTCGGCGGCCGCTCGGTCGACGTGCCGCCGCTCGTCGCGGGCAGCCCGGCGTACGAGCCCAGCGAGAAGCCGACCCGGATCGCCCTCTACGGCGACTCCGTGGCCGAGAACCTCGTCACCTACTTCCCGACCGCGGACTACCCCGACCTGCTGGTCAGCGGGCTCGCCGTGCCCGGCTGCGACCTCGTCGACCTCGAGCCGGCGTGGAACGAGGAGCTCGGCGGTGCGCCCGACGCGGAGTGCCGGCGCAGCTGGACCAACCTGGGGGAGCGGCTGAGGGACGTCGACGCCGACACGGTCGTGCTCGTGCTGGGCACGCTGCTGTCGATCCCGCACTACGCGCCCGACGGCGAGGTCTGGTGGCTCGACGACCGGCCGTACCGCGACGTCGTCGAGAAGGCGCTCGACGACCTCGTGTCGCAGGCGCAGGACGCCGGGGTCACGGCCCAGGTCGCCACCGTGCCGTGCCGCATCGACGGCCGGCGCGGGCAGTCGCCGGCGCTGCGCACCTACTTCGAGCAGAACCCGGAGGTGGCCGAGGCGACGTCCGACCCCCAGGTCGTGAACCGCTGGATCCGCGCGTGGGCGCGCGACCGCGACGTCGAGGTCCTCGACCTGTACGAGGTGCTCGAGTGCTCCGAGGGTTTCCGCCCCGAGGTGAACGGCGTCAACCTGTACGGCGACCAGCTGCACTTCTCGGACGAGGGCGCCGCGATGGTCTGGACGTGGCTCGCGCCGCGGATCCGCGACCACGCCGGCCGGGAGCCGGGCGAGTGAGGCTCGAAGAGCAGCTCGCACCCACCCAGGGCTCCCGCAGCAGCGCGCTCGACGGCGCTCGCGGCTACGCCGTGCTGGTGCTGCTGGCCTATCACTTCGGGGTCGAGGCGTTGCAGGGCGCGTGGGTCGGACTCAACCTGTTCTTCGTCTTCTCCGGCTACGTCATCGTCATGATCCTGCTGAAGGAGCACGCCCGCTTCGGCCGGGTGAGCGTCCTGGACTTCTACAGGCGCCGCGCCCGGCGACTGCTCCCCGCGCTCACGCTGCTGATCCTGGCGGTCGGCACGTGGGCCGTCGTGGCGGCGGACCACGCCACCCGCCGGCCGATGAAGGACGACATCCTGGCCACGGTCGGGTTCGTCATGAACTGGCGGCTGGTCTCCCAGGCCGACCAGTACTTCGCCGAGTTCGGCAATCCCTCGTTCTTCCGGCACGTGTGGACCCTGTCGGTCGAGGAGCAGTTCTACATCGTCGCTCCGATCGCCGCCGTGCTGCTGGTTCGGATGGTCGGCTCGCGGGCCCTGCGGGTGGGCATCATCCTGGCGGTCGCGGTGGCCTCGGCGGTGTGGACGGCCCAGATCGGCCTGGCCACCGCGGAGGCGCAGGCGCACGCCTACTACGGCACCGACACGCGCATCCAGGCGCTGCTCGCGGGCATGGCGATGGCGTTCGCCGTGGGGCCCGACCGGGAAGGACGCCGACCTCGCCAGATGAGCCCGCGAACCGCCGGCCTGCTGGCGTGGACCGCCACGCTCGTCACCACCGCCGGGTTCTTCCTCGTGCCGCCGATGGCGCCGCTGATGTTCGAGCGCGGCGGCATGCTGGCCCTGTCGCTGCTCACGGCGCTCGGCATCGCCGGCATCGTGCAGGTCGGCCCGGGCCCCTACCGCCGCATCTTCACCTGGGGTCCGCTGGTGTACCTCGGCATCCTGACGTACGGCCTGTACCTGTGGCACTGGCCCGTGAAGCTGTGGCTGGACCGGTACGCGGCCGACCTGCCGGTGGTCGCCGAGCTGCTCGTCGGATCGGTGGTGACCCTGGCGGTCGCCGCGCTCAGCTTCCACCTGGTCGAGGTGCCGGTGATGCGCGGCGGGCTGGGCCGCCTCACCGGCAGCCTCCGCAAGGGACGCGTCCTGGCGGTGGCGGCGACCGCCGTCGTCCTGGTCCTGGCGTTCAGGGTCGGCGCGGTGCCGACCGTCCAGGAGGACCTCGCCGCCGGCCGGATCCCCGAGCTCACGCCCGAGACCGCGCCGTACGAGCCGGGATCGGCCCCCCTGCGGGTGGCGATCTACGGCGACTCCGTCCCGTACTACCTGTCCGACGGCTTCCCGGCCGACCGCTACCCCGACCTCGAGCTGACGAACCTCGCCGTCGAGGGATGCGGGCTGCTGCCGCTGACGACCTACTGGTCGCCCGGCTATCGCGAGCCCGTGAAGCCGGAGTGCCGCGCCAGCCGCGAGGAGATGACCGAGCGGTTGCGCGACGCCCGCGCGGACGTCCTCGTGCTCATGGTCGGCACCGACCTGGGCACCCTGCACGAGCGTGACGACGGAACCCTCATCGGGCCCGACGACCCCGAGCTGGGCTCACTGGTCGACGAGCAGCTCGACGACCTGCGCGCCGCCGCCGAGGCCGCCGGGGTGCGCCAGGTGCAGGTGGCGACGCTGCCCTGCCGCGAGGTCTCGGTCGAGCGGCTGCCGTCGCCGCCCTTCGACCGCGACTGGATGCGCGAACACACCGAGGTCACGCGCAACCTCGCCGAGCCGGACCGCGCCAACCGCTGGCTCACCGAGTGGGCGAAGGGGACGGACACGCCCGTGCTCGACCTCAACGGGGCCCTCGGGTGCGACGATGGCTTCCGCAGGCAGATCAACGGCATCACCCTCTTCCGCGACGCACTCCACTTCTCGGACGAGGCCGCCCCGATGCTCTGGACCTGGCTCGCTCCGGCGGTCCGTGACGCGTGGGACGAACTCGCGTGACCGGCTCCGCGAGCGCACACCGACCGATAGGCTGATCGCCGCACGAAAGGCACTCATGGACACCTCTGCATTCTTCGACCGAGCCCCTACTCTCTTCCCCGGGGATCCCCAGGACACCGATCCGATCGATCCGTACTGGGACCAGGTCAAGGCCGACGTCACCGGCTTCACCTCCTCCAACGAGCTGGCGATGCTCAACCTCGCCGCCGAGATCATGCCCGCGGACGAGGCCTACCTCGAGGTCGGCACGTTCAAGGGCCGCTCCATGTGCGGCACGGTGCGCGACAACTCCGACAAGGTCTTCTACGCGATGGAGAACTTCCTGGAGTTCGGCATGGCCGGCCAGGAGGCGCGCGCCGAGCTCATGGACAACCTCGCGAAGTACGGCAAGGGCGCCGACGTGCGGCTCCTCGAGGGCGACTGCTTCGCCCTGATGGCCCAGAAGGGCATCATCGACCGCCCCGTCGGCGTCTACTTCTACGACGGCGAGCACACCCTGCTGGCGCACTACCTCGCGCTCGCGGTCGTCGAGCCGCTGCTGGCCGACGAGGCCCTCGTCCTGGTCGACGACGCCACGTGGCCCGTCGTCCAGCGCGCCCACCGGCTCTTCCTCGAGCGCCACCCGGGGTGGACGATCGACGCGACGTGGGACGCGAAGTCCGACGACGACCCGCGCTGGGCCAACGGTCTGCACGCGCTGACCTTCCGCCGCACCGGCCCGACGGTGCTCAAGGGCCGCGACGAGTGGCTGCGCCGCTACCAGGTGCACCTGCAGAACCGGTTGAACCGCGTCGCCTGGAAGGCCGCCACGAAGTTCCCCGGCGTCATGAAGTTCGGCGCCCGCATCATCATGGGCCGGTCGCGCGCGATCGAGCAGAAGCAGGACTGACGCAGGTCAGGAACGACCCAGGTTCCGGGAGCGGGCCAGCGCCGCCGCCACGATGACGGCGGCGCCGGCCGCGCACACCGCGACGAGCTCGTAGGGGCTGTCGTGGAACCACAGCACGATGGCCGCGCTCTGCAGCGCCAGCACGGCCCAGGTGAAGCGACCCAGCCAGGCGCTGTCCAGGCCCATCTCGGCGAACAGCGACACCTGCACCAGGGCCCACAGCACGCCGAGGGCGACGCAGGCGATCGCGAGCGGTCCGAACTCGGCGTACTCGGCTCCACCGGCCAGCCGGATCCAGAACGACGGCGCGACCGCAATGACGGCGACGCCCGCCAGGCCGAGCGCGAGGATCAGCCCCAGGGACCGGCGGAACGACCGGCCCGCCCCGGCCCCCTGCATCCGCGGGACCAGCAGCAGGGCGACGAACTGCGTGCCCCAGCCCATCGCCCGCCCGAACGTCGCGGCGAGCGCGTACCCCCCGGAGTCGTGGTCGTCCAGGTAGGCGCGCGCCAGGGTCACGTCGACGTTCGTCAGCGCGATGAACGCGCCCAGCGACATGGTGGCCCGCACGAGCTCGGTGCCGAGGCGCCGGTCGTCGTCGAGCGTGAGGTCGGCCCGGCACAGGGCAGCCCCCAGGACCGCGACGAGCGCCGCCACCACCAGCAGCAGGGCGAACACCTGCGCCACGGTCAGTCCCAGGGACGCACCGCCCGCACCGGCGGCCAGGCGGCCGGCCGCGGTGGCGACGTACACCGCCGAGAGCGCACCCAGCCGGCCCCGGCCGAGCAGGATGCCCTGGAAGGCGCCGGTGAGCGTCATCGGCACGAGCGTGAGGCCCAGCCAGACCACCGACCACGTCGTCTCGAGGCGGAACGCGTGCGCCAGGAGGGGAGCGGCGACGATCGTGGCCACGGCCAGGGCGACGCCGACGACCAGGGCCGTCCGCAGGCCGCGCGAGTGCGGCGGCGCACCCGCGACGTGCCGCGCGACGATGACCTGCAGCGCCCCGGCCGGGACCGACAGGACGATGCCGTAGGCCGAGAGCGCGGAGAAGCCGCCGAAGTCGCCCGGACCGAGCGCGCGCGACAGGATCAGGACGAAGACGTAGCTCAGGACGTTGGCCACGGCCATCGTGATGCCGAGTGCCGCTCCGGAGCCCGGGCGTGCGCGTGACGGGCGAGACGGACGGGGCATGGCGCCCTCAGCGTATCGGCTTCGTGACTCCCCGGTAACTGAACGTGTGACGCGGGCTATATTGGACGACGCTGTGCCAGCGGCTGTCCAGCCGAACCCCCGAGGGAGTACCTGTGCGTCTGTTCACCCACTACCGCGTCGTGGTGGGCTCGGCGATCCTCGCCCTCGCGCTGGTCATCGGGCTGAACGGCTGGGGCACGTTCTACACCGACATCAAGCCCGAGGTGTACGTGCGCCCGTGGGCGATGCTCGGCCAGTACATGTCGTCGTGGACGGCCTCGCCGTACCTGGGCTCGCCGAACTTCAACGTGGGTCTGGCCCCCGTGCTGCTCGTGCTGTCGGCGCTGCGCGGGATCGGCCTGTCGCCGGAGTGGACCTTCAAGGTGTTCCACCTCGTGCTGTGGCTGGTGGCCGCCTGGGGCGCCGCGCGGCTCACCCGCGCCGTCGCCCCGAGCGTCGGTCGCTGGGGCGGGCTGCTCGCCGCCGTGCTGTTCCTGGCCAACCCGTACACGATCAGCGCCGGCGCCACGTTGGCCATCGCCCTGCCGATGGCGCTGCTGCCGTGGCAGCTGCTGTGCCTCATCCACGCCCTGCGCCGCCCGCGCAGCTGGGCCTGGCCGGCGCTGTTCGGCCTCACCTTCTTCGCGATGAGCGGCATGAACGTCGCGGTCGTCCCGCTGCTGCAGCTGCTGGCCGTCGTCCCCGTCATCCTGGCGATCCGCGCGAGCGACGGGCTGCGCTGGCGCGACGCCGCGCTCGTCCTGGCGAAGTCGGCGCTCTTCGTCGTGGTGCTGTCGCTGTACTGGCTCGTCCCCGCAGCCGCGGCACTCACCACCGGCGCCCAGATCGTCGAGGGCTCCGAGACGCTCACCGGCATCGCGAAGGTGTCGTCGCTGACCGAGGTGCTGCGCGGCCTGGGCCTGTGGCCGCTGTACGGCTCCAGCTCGACCGGGCCGTGGGTGCCCGAGCACGCGGTCTACGTCGTCAGCCCGCTGGTCATGGTGCTCACCGCGCTCTGGCCGGCCCTGGGCCTGACGGCGCTGGCGTGGGCCCGCACGCGGGCCCGGGTCTTCGTGTCGGTCGCTGTCTTCGGTGCCGCGATCGTCATGGTCGGCGTCTTCCCGAGCGAGAGCGGTCCGGCCTCGCCGTTCGGCCGGCTGCTGGGCGAGGTGCTGCAGGTGCCCGCGCTGTCGGCGTTCCGCACGACCAACAAGATCGGTGCCGTCCTCGTCGTCGCGATGACCGTCGGGCTCGTCGTCACCCTGGTCCACCTCGTGCCTCGCGTCTGGAGCTGGCACCCCGGTCGCACGGTCGTGATCGTGGCGCTGGCCACCGTCTTCGCCGCCTGGTCGCTGCCGGCGCTGTCCGGACGCCTCTACATCTCGCCGATCGACGTCCCCGATTACTGGTCGGAGGCCGCCGAGGCCGTCGACGGGAGCAGCCAGCCCGGGTCCGTGCTCGTCCTGCCCGGTCAGGTCCGGCCGTTCTACCGCTGGACCGAGGAGCGTCCCGACGACGTCGTCAACGCCCTGTTCGACCGGCGCGCGGTCCTGCCCGAGACCACGCCCAACGCGTCGCCCGCCGGCGTCAACTTCCTGGCTGCGCTCGACGGCTCCGTGCAGTCCGGTACGTCGACGGGGCAGGTCGTCTCGGCGATGGCCCGCTACCTCGGCGCCGGCCAGGTGCTGCTGCGCAACGACGTCGTGTGGGAGAACACCGGCGGCGCCCGTCCGGCGGAGATGAACCAGCGGGTCTCGGCCGACCCCGGCCTCTTCGGCCGCCAGAACTTCGGCCAGCCCGGTGAGAACACGCTCTCCCCGGCGATGGAGAACCCGTACTTCTTCGGCGAGCAGCTGCTGCCGCCGGTCCAGGTCTACGACGTCCTCGGCGCCCGGTCCCCGCTGCGGGCCGTGCCGCTCGACGGACAGATCGTGGTCGCCGGCGACGGCTTCGCGTTCCCGGCCATGGCCGACGCGGGACTGCTCGACACGTCGCCGCTGGTCCGGTACGCCCAGGACCTCTCGACCGACGAGTTCGCGAAGGCGCTCGACACCGCCGGGCGGATGGTGCTCAGCGACACCAACGCGCGGCGCAGCGTCATCTCCAACCGGCTCACCGTCGGCCAGGGCCCGCTGCTGCGCGAGGACCAGGACCCCGGCGCCACCCGCACGCTCGGCACCGACGTCGCCGACCAGACCGTGCGCGTCGACTCGGTCGTCAAGGTCACCACGTCGCGCTCGGGCGGCACGTTCTTCGACCTGCCCTACGGCACGGGCGACTTCGCCGTCGACGGCGACCTGACCACCGGCTGGCGCTTCGGCGACTTCGGCACGGCGGCCGGCCAGCGACTCGTCGCCACGTTCGACGAGCCCGTCCGGCTCGACGAGGTGCCGATCGCGCAACTGCCGATCGGCGACGTGCAGATCGACGAGGTCACGGTGTCGGCCGGCGGGCGCAGCGACACGATCACGCTGCCCGAGTCCGGTCTGGCCACCGCCCGGCTGGGAGGCGTCGAGACCGACAAGCTGACGCTCTCGATCGACTCCACCCGGGGCAAGGGCTACAACTTCGTCGGCATCGCCGAGATCGGCGTCGGCCGCACGGCCCACGTCGCCGGGCGCACCCCGTTGACGCTGTCGAACACCTACGAGGAGCTCGACGAGGCGAACCGCGAGCGGTTCTCCCGCACGCCGCTCGACGTCCTGCTCACGCGGGTGCAGAACACGTCCTCGACCAGCGACGACTCCGAGCGCGAGCTCAACCGCGTCATCACCCTGCCCGACCGTCGCACCTTCGAGACCAGCGCGGACGTGCGGGTCAGCGGTCCGGTCGAGGTCATGTACGACCGCGTCGAGGGACGTGGCACCGACGTCGAGGCCGAGTCGAGCGGCTACTACTTCGACAACCCCGCCAACCGTGCCTCGCGCGCGGCCGACGGCGACGACGAGACCGGGTGGGTGCCCGGCGGCACCACCCGCGGTGCGTGGTGGGAGATCCGTGCCGACGAGCGCGCGATCGACCAGGTGCGGATCGTCCAGACGGCGGCCGACATCGAGGAGGGGCAGACCCGGCACCGCGCCTCGCGCGTGAGCGTCAGCGTCGACGGCGTCGAGGTGGCCGAGTCCGAGATCGGGCTGGGGGAGACCACCATCGCCCTCGACGAGCCAGTGCGCGGCTCCGCGGTGCGCGTCACGATCGAGGGCCTCTCGGGCGACCCCAACGGCGTCCCGGCGACCTTCACCGACATCGACACCGGCGTGGCGATGGACGAGGCCGACGACAGCGACCACTGCCTGCCCGTCGCGCTGGCCGACGGCGAGGGCCTGCTGATGAAGCCCGCCACCGGCCTCCTGGCGCGCAGCGACCAGCAGGGCACCCGGTGGGTCGGCTGCGAGCGCACCCGGTTCGGCTCGGGCGAGCACACCCTCGACGCCAACCCCGCCTTCGTCCTCGACTCCCTGCAGCTGCGAGACACGCGCGAGTCGCTCGAGCGGTTCGGGTCGCCGATCATCTCCGAGGTCACGCGCAACGGCGACACCCGCATGACCCTCGACGTCGAGGTCGCCGACGGCCCGTACGCGGTCGTCACGGGTCAGAGCCACAACCCCGACTGGCGGGCCTCCGCGAACGGCGAGGACCTCGGTGCCCCCGTGACGCTGGATGGCTTCTCGTCGGGCTGGATCGTCGAGGACGGCGCCCAGGCGTCGATCGACATTCGCTACACGCCCCAGCGTTGGTCCGACATCGCCCTCGGCATCAGCGGCCTGGGCTTGCTCGCGGCCCTCGCCCTCGTGATCGGCGCGCTCGTGCGCCGCCGCCTCTTCGCGCTGCCCGAGGGCCCCGCCGGCCCGACCGGACTGCGCCCGCCGTGGGCCACGGCTCCGGTCCTGACCGTCGCCGGCGTCGTCGGTGCGGGCCTGCTGCTCGGCTGGGGCGGCCTCGCCGGCGCCCTGGCCGTCGCGGCGCTGATGTGGGTGCGCCCGGTCGACCCGCGCCGCCTCGTGTACCTCGGCGCGGCGCTGACCTTCTCCTCGCTGGTGGCGCTGCTCGTGGTGCAGGCGCGTCGCGACGGCATCGGCGAGCTCTCGGCCGACATCTTCTCGGCGAGCCTCGTGCCCCACCACCTGGCGGGGGCCGGACTCGTCGTCGCGGTCGCCGGCAGCCTGATCCTGCTGTTCCGGAGGTCCGACGATGACTGAGCCGCTGGTGTCCGTGATCGTCCCGACGCGCAACAACCGCCGCACGATCGAGGCGTGCCTGCGATCCGTGCGGGCCCAGGACCATCCGCACGTCGAGCTGATCGTGGTGGACAACCACAGCACCGACGGCACCGACGACATCGCCCGCGGTATCGCCGACGTGGTCATCACGGGCGGCCCCGAGCGCAGCGCGCAGCGCAACCGCGGGATCAGGGCTGCCGAGGGCGTGTGGATCCTGTGGCTCGACAGCGACATGTACCTGCCGCCGGACGCGGTGAGCGCTGCCGTCCGCACCGCGGCCGCCACCGGCGCCACCGGCGTGGCGCTCCCCGAACGCACCATCGGCGAGGGCTTCTGGACGGCGTGCCGCGCCCTCGAGCGCGAGTGCTACCTCGACGCGCCCTGGCTGCACAACCCACGGCTCCTGCGCCGGGCCGACATGCTCGCTGACGGGTTCCACGAGTCGATGTCGGGCCCGGAGGACGCCGATCTGCGCTTCCGCATCCGCGCGTCGGGTGGCTCGGTCGAGCTCGCCCCGGTCCTGGTCGACCACGACGAGGGACGCCTCACGTTGTCCGACATCTGGCAGAAGCGGTACTACTACGGGCTCAGCCTGCCGACGCTGGTCGACCAGCACGACGGGGCCATGGCCGACCAGGGCACCGGCGTGCTGCGCGCCTACGCCCGCAACTGGCGCCGGCTGATCCGGCGCCCCATCCACGCGGTCGGCATGGCCGGCATGCGCGTGATGGAGGCCGCCGGCTACCTGTGGGGCGCGCGCGCCGGTCGTCGCCGGGCGCAGGCGTGAGGATCGTGGCGTGACGCGCGAACTGTTGTGGGTGTCGCTGCCCGACCAGCGGCCGCGCCGCGAGCTCTACTACATGTCGCTGATGGGCGATACGCACGTCACGGCCCTCGCCCGCGACGAGCCGGTCGGCGACCTGACGTGGATCCCCAGCACCTACCGACGTCCGATCAAGCGCTTCATCGAGGCCGGCGCGCTCGCGTGGGTGAACGAGCTGCGCGACCAGGACCCGGAGGAGTTCGACTGGGTCGCCTCCCTCGAGCTGTGCTCGCTCGTCACCGGCCAGGCCTCCCGGTGGCGCCGGCGGGGCACCGGCCGCCGGCCGCTGCAGGCGGTCGTGACCTGGGAGAACCTCGCGAACCAGCCGATCTACCGCGTGCCGCCGTACCGCCAGGCGCTCGAGTCCTGCCGCTCGGCCGAGCTGCTGCTGTGCATGGTCGACGCGGCGCGTGACCACCTGCTCGAGAACCGGTTCGACGACGCCGTCATCCGCGTCGTCAAGCCCGGCGTCGACACGCAGACGTTCACCCCGGCCGCCCGGCCGGCCGAGCGCCCCGTCGTCGCCTTCGTCAGCCCGCTGGCCGAGAACAAGGGCATCGACCGCATCCTCGCCGCGATGGCGCTCGTGCGGCGCCAGGTCCCCGAGGCCGAGCTGGTCGTGGCGGGGCGCGGACCCCTCGAGCCGATGGTCCGCGCCGCGGCCGACACCCCGGGCAGCGGGGTGACGCTCGTCGGCGGCCTCGACGCGGCCGGGGTCGCCGACCTGCTCCGTGGCGCCTCGGTCTTCACGACGGCCCCGCGCCCCACCTGGAAGTGGGAGGAGCAGTTCGGCCTGGCGTACATCGAGGCGCAGGCGTGCGGGCTGCCGGTCGTGACCACCCGGTGCGGCAGCAACCACGAGGCGATCGCGCCCGGCAACGACCTGCTCGACGTCGAGGGCGACGACCAGGTCGAGGCACTGGCCGCGGCGCTCGTCGCGTGGCTGACCGACCCCCCGCGGCGCCGGCGCCAGGGTGAGCTCAACCGCGCGTGGGTCACCGAGCACCACGACCTGCGCACGCAGTGCCGGCGGATGGGTGAGGCGTTCGGCGAGATAGAACGTCTGCACGGAGTCCGCTGATGCGCCGCCTGACCTCGCCGACCACCGTCGGCGGCGTCGTCGGCCTCGTGGCCGCCGTCGTGATCCTCGGTCCGGCGCTGCTGCCCGGGCTGCAGCTGAACTACGACATGGTGTTCGTGCCCGAGCTCGGCTTCGGCGAGCGCACCCTGGGCGTCGACGGCGCCGTGCCCCGGGCCGTCCCCAACGACCTCGTCGTGGCCGCGCTGTCGACGGTGCTGCCGGGCTGGCTGGTCCAGAAGCTCCTGCTCGTCGCGGTGTTCGTCGCCGCCGGCGCCGGGGCGGGATCCTTGCTGCCGGGCCGCCGCGCCGCGGTCGCCGGCGCCCTCGTCGCCTGCTGGAACCCGTGGGTCGCGGAGCGCCTCGCGATCGGTCACTGGGGCTACCTGCTGGGCTACGCGACCCTCTTCTGGGTGATCCGGACGGCCGGCCGCGCGCGTCGGGGCGAGGGTGCGGCGGGTCCGCTCGGCGTCGTGATGGCGCTGGCCGGCCTCTCCGGCTCGACCGGCGCGGTGCTGGCCGTGATCACCGCGACGGCGGTCCTGCTGGCCGGCTCCCGCTGGCCACGCGCGTGGCGCAGCTGGGGATGGGCGATGGTGGTCTCGGTCCTCGTCGCCGCCTCCTGGTGGTTCCCGTACCTGCGCTCGGAGGCGTCGTCCTCGGCCGACTCCGCCGGGGTCACGGCCTTCGCCGCCCGCGCCGACACGCCGTGGGGCATGCTCGGCTCCGTGCTGACCGGCGGCGGCATCTGGAACCAGGCGAGCTGGTTCGCCGAGCGGCAGAACCTGCTGATCTCGGGCGTGGCGCTGGTGGCCGTGCTGGTCGCGTGCGCCGTCGCCTGGGGCGACGCCCGGGTCCGGTCGCGCCCGGAGTACCTGGGTGCGGCGGTCGCCGGCCTGGTCGGCCTCGTCGCCGCGGTCGCGGCCGGCCTTCCCGGCGGACGCGAGCTGGTCTCGTTCGTCGTCCTGCAGGTCCCCGGCGGGGGACTGGTCCGCGACGGCCAGAAGTTCGCCGCGCTGTGGATGGTCGCGGTCTCGCTCGCCGCCGGGCTCGCCGCCTCGCGCCTCGCCGCCGCCTCCGCCCGGCGCCACGCCGGTCGCTGGCTGTCCGGCGGGCTGGCCGTCGCCTGCGGGCTGCTCGCCGTCGTCACGCTGCCCGGCCTCGCCGCGGGAGCGGGCGGCCGCTGGGGCTCGGTCGACCTGCCCGTCGACGTCACGTTCGTGGCCGAGCGACTGGAGGAGGCCGAGCCGGGTGCGGTCGCCGTGCTCCCGTGGACCCAGTACCGGCGGTACGACTGGAACGACGACCGCGTCGTGCTCGACCCGTGGCAGCGCCTGCTGGAGCGGGACGTGCGGGTCAACGATGCGTTGCCGTTGAAGGACGCGGTGGTCGCGGGGGAGGACCCCCGGGCCGCCGAGGTGACCCGCGCCCTGGCCGCTCCGGGCGACGACGTCCTCGCGGCACTGCGGGCCGCGGGCGTGCGGCACGTGCTGCTGCAGACCGACCAACCCGGACCCACCCTCACCGAGCTCCAGTTGGCCGACGCCGAGCTGCGGATCCGCACGGAGGACCTGCAGTGGTGGGACCTCGGCGACGAGGGTCTGGCCCCGGCGAGGACCGCCAGCCGGGTCGATCATGCCGGCCTGTGGCTCGCGGCCGCGGGGCTGCTGCTCGCCGTCGCGGGCGCGGCGGCGGGCGCAGTCCGGCGACGCTAGCGACACCCGTGTCCGGAAACGCGGCGGACTGCAGGACACCGTGTCGCGGGACTGCTACGCTGACGGAGCAGTATCGCCACGACTACGGAAATTGGGGCTCATGAGCGAGAGTTTGGTCATCATCATCGGCGGCACCATCGCAGGCAGCGTCCTCGGCGTCCTCGCGGTCGCGGGTCTCGTCGCCAGCCAGACCGCGGTCAAGCAGGATCAGACGCACTCGTCCGTCATCGCGTACGACGAGTCCTGATCGAACCGGGGTGAGACACCCCACCACCGACGAACCCGACGCGACGCCAGACGTCGCCCGACGGGTCAGAATCGCCGCCAGCACTTTGCTGGTGGCGATTCTTCCGTGGGTCGTCGCTCCCGGGCGCATCCAGCCCGACACCAAGCTCGATCTCACGGTCGCTCCGTGGGACTACCTCTCCCGCGCCCTGTCGGCGTGGAACTCCCATGCCGGCCTCGGTGAGCTGCAGAACCAGGCCTACGGCTACCTCTTCCCCCTCGGTCCCGTCATGGGCCTCTCCCACTCGGTCGGGCTTCCCGACTGGGCGGCGCAGCGCGTCTGGTGGAGCCTGCTGCTGGTCGTCGGATTCGTCGGCACCTACCTCGTCGGTCGCCGCATCGTCCGGCTCGCGCCCGACGTGGCGCTCGTCGCCGCAGCCCTGTACGCACTGGCCCCGCGGGTCGTCACCGTGCTGCCCGAGATCTCCGTCGAGGCGTGGCCCGGCGCCGTCGCGCCCTGGCTCGTCCTCGCCGCCTGGACGATGGTGCGGCCGTCGGCCGACCGGCGCAGCGTCCTGCGTGCGGCGGCCTGGACCGGGCTGCTCACGATCGCTCTCGGCGGCGTCAACGCCACCGCGTCCGCCGTGGTCCTCGTGCTGCCGCTGGTCGTGATCCTCACCGCGCCCCGGGCGGCGCGCCGGGGCCGGGCCCTGGCCGTCTGGTCCGCCGGGGTGGTCGTCGGCGCGGCCTGGTGGATCGTCCCGCTGCTCGTGCTGGGCCGGTACGGCTATCCGTTCCTGGACTTCATCGAGACCGCGCGGATCACGACGGCGGTCACCTCGGTGCCCAACGTCCTGCGCGGCGCCGACCACTGGATCGCCTACATCCTCGACGCCGAGTCGACCCCGGTCTGGCAGTCGGGCTGGGTCCAGGCGCAGGGCGTCGTGGCCATCCTCAGCTCGATGGTCGTGGCCGGTGCGGGCGTCGCCGGGCTGGTCGTGCTGGGCCGCGACCCGCAGCGGCGGCACGCCACGCGGTTCCTGGTCGCAGCGGCACTCGCGGGCGTCGTGATGATGACCATCGGCCATGGCGGCGTGCTGGGGTCGCCGCTGTCCGATCCGGTGCGCGACGTCCTCGACGGCATCGGCGCGGCGCTGCGCAACGTCCACAAGGCCGACCCGCTCGTGCGGCTGCCGATCGCGCTGGGCGTGGCCGTCCTCGTCGCCCACGGACTGTCCCGGGCCGCGCGCCTGCCGCGGATCGCCACGGCCGCCGTGCTCGTCGCGGCGATCGTGTCGCCCACTGCGCTGTGGTCGGGCCGTGGCGGCGACGCCAACCCCGTCACGGAGATCCCGGCCACCTGGACCCAGGCGGCCGACGAGATCGACGTGCTGGCCGAGCAGGACGGCGGCTCCACCCTCGTCCTCCCGGCCGCGCGCACGGCGGAGTTCACGTGGGGCAAGACGACCGACGAGCCGCTGGTGGCCCTGGCCGAGTCGCCGGTCATCGTCCGCGCCGCGGCTCCGTTGGGGCACCCGGGTGCCACGCGGCTGCTCGACCGGATCGACACGGCCGCGGCCTCGGGCACGGCCCAGACCGGCCTGGCCGACGTGCTGGCGCGGATGGGAGTGACGCGCGTGGTCGTCCGCCACGGTGTCCTGCCCCTCGTCCAGGCCCTGCCCGCCGAGCGCGTCGAGCGCACCCTCGCCGCGTCGCCCGGCTTCACCGAGCATCGCCGCTTCGGCGACCTGTCCGTCTGGACCGTGGGCTCGGGCGCGCGGGGGCCGGTCCGCGCGGTCGACGCCGAGGCGCACCTGGTGGTGGCGGGCGGACCCGAGTCCCTGGTCGACCTCGCCGAGGTCGGCCTGCCGGAGCGTGCGTGGACGACCATCGAGCCGGCGGCGCCGGATCCCGACGTCCTGACCGACTCCCTGCGCCGCCGCCAGTTCAACAGCGGGCGCCCGGCGCAGCTGGCGCAGGGTCCCACGCTCGCGGCCGACGACGACGCGCCGGAGCCGATCGGCGCCCGTGACCTCCCGCCCGCCGGCGACGCCGCGACACAGCCGGTCCGGGAGTGGGTCGGGCTTCGCGCGGTCGAGGCCAGCAGCACGGGGGCCGATCCGTTCGCCGCAGCGTGGGCGGGCACCCGCGCCGCGCCGGCGTCCGCGCTGGACGGGGACGTCGACACGGCGTGGCTCACCGACGAGGCGACCGACGGCCGGCTGACGCTCACGCTGCCGGAGGCCGCGCCGCTCGGCCGGATCACCGTGGTCGCCGCTGAGTCCACGCCGGTCCTCGACACCGTCACGCTCGTCGCCCGCCGACCCGACGGGTCCACCCGGCGCCAGCCCCTCGACCTCGCGGCCGGCACCGGCACGGCCGATCTCGGCACCGAGCGCTTCGAGCGGCTCGACGTGGTGATGCCCGCCGCTCCGCGCGAGGTCGTCCGGGGCATCGCCGAGATCCGCAGCGACCAGCACGCCTGGGGCGCGCGGATCAGGCTGCCGGGCGCGGTCGACCTCACGCAGTCCGCCGCCGTGCTCAGCCCGCGCGAGGAGGACGCGGCCGCCCCGCGGTGGGCTCTGCGCTCGGTCGCCCCGGCGCGCGTCCCGGTGGCGGTGACGGCCCGGGCTCGCGCAGGCGAGGCGCTGGACGCGCTGCTGGACGCCCCGGCGCGCTACACCTCTGCCGACCGTGTGGGCGACGACGCCCCGCACCGTCCGGGCGCGAGCTTCGACCGCGACCCGACCACGGGGTGGCTCGTCCCGGCCGACCGCGACGTGGCCCGGGTCGAGATCGCGCTGCCGGCACGTGGTCCCGTCGGTCGCCTCAGCTCGGACGGCACGGGGCTGGCCGCGATCCGGGTCTCGGTGGGCGGGCGCACCACCTCGCTGCCGCCGACCGGCGGCGCGGTCGACGGAACCGGTGAGCGCCTCACGCTCGAGTTCGTGCGAGGCCCCGGCGAGGGGGAGTGGACCGTCCCCGACGTCGAGCTCGACGCCGTGCAGGGTCCGGCGTCCCTCACGCTGCCGTGCTCGACGGTGTCGGTCGGCGAGTCCGTCGTCCGCGTCGGTGGGCGCGTCGCGCGCTCCGCGCTCGTCGACGGCGCCCCGCTGTCCTTGGCCGCGTGCGGGGACGACGCCGCACGCGTCGGGGCGGGCGAAGTGGACGTGCGGGTCGACCTGCCGGCCCCGTTCGAGGTCGAGCGGCTCGACCTCGGCACGGTCGAGGTGGCACCGGGCGCGGGCCGGTCGGTGGCCTCGCGCGAGACGGCGCCCGGGCGGCTCGTGGCGTCCGTCGGCGCCGGCGACGACGCCGTGCTGCTGACGACCCAGGGGGCCAACGACGGCTGGCGGGCGACCACATCGTCGGGCCGCGAGCTCGAGCCGGTCGTGGTCGATGGCTGGCGCCAGGGGTTCCGCCTGCCCGCGGCCGTCGACGGCGAGGTCGTCATCGACTTCGCGCCGACCACCGCGCACCGCTGGGGCCTGGCGATCGGACCGGTGGCGCTGCTCCTGCTGCTCGGCGCGCTGGTGCTCACCCGCCGCTCGCGCCTGCCGTGGGACGAGCCGGCGCCGCCCGTCCGCTCCGCTGACCGCCGGGTGGGTTGGGCGCTCGGGGGCGTCGTCGGGCTGCTCTGCGGGGGACTCCCCGGCGTCCTGCTGGCCATGATCGCGTGGTGCGTGCCGAAGCGGTTCGTCGTCGCGGTCGCCGTCACGACGATGGCCGTCGCCGGCGTCGCGATGGCCCTGCTGGGCGTGGTCGAGCGGACGTCCGTCGGTGCCGTGCTGGGTCAGGCGGCGGGACTGCTCACGCTCGCGCTGGTGTGTCGCGCGCCGTTCGACGACGCACGGCGGCGAGGATCGGGCGCTCGACGCACCACCACGACGCCGACGCCAGCGCCACGCTGAACCCCACGACCGCGTAGAGCACCCACCAGAAGCCGGCCGCGAACAGCGTCGCGCCGGTGGCGGCGAACAGCACCTGCAGCACGAGCACGTGCCACAGGAAGACGCCGTAGGAGATGTCGCCCAGCCACGCCGTCACGCCCGACCGCGCCACCGTGGCGGCGGGCGATCCCTCGGCCGGCTCCTGCACGGCCGCGGCCAGCAGCGCCAGCGCGAAGAGGGCGTAGAGCGCCTCCTTCGCGACGGCCTGGCCGACGGTGGGCGCGGTGAGGTCGCGTGGGCCGGCCAGGGGCGAGGACGCCAGGACGAACAGCACGACGGCGAGCAGCACCAGCGTCGGTCGCGACCGCCACACCGAGAGCAGGGCCGGCCGCGTGGCGAGGGGGCCCACGCCGCGGCGCCCGGCCTCCGTGAGCAGCGCGACCGCGACGCCCGCCCCGAACCAGGCCAGGTGGCCGACCACGCTCGTGGCCAGCACGCCGGCTCCGCCGTCGGACCCGGCCAGCGTCCAGGACGCGGCCACCGCCTGGGCGACCAGCCCGAGCACGGCGGCCAGCAGCGTCGCGGCCAGCAGCGCCCGGATGCCGCGCGCGCTGCCGCGACGCCACAGCACCCGCGTGAGCGCGGCGCCCAGGACGGGCACGACGACGTAGAAGGTCACCTCGGTCGTGAGGCTCCAGCTCTGCGTGAAGGACTGGTAGTACTCACCGGTCCACCCCTGCAGCACGAGCAGGTGGGGGAGGACCCGGTCCATCCCGCCGGTGCCGCCGGCGTCGGAGATCCACGCCGCCGCGGCCAGCACGCCGGCCAGGGCCACCCAGTAGGCCGGCAGGATCCGGGCCGCGCGCCGCGCCGCGTACCGCAGGGTCGAGCCGCGCTCGTTGGCGATGCCGTCCAGGCCGCGCCCGATCGCGGGGCGCACCAGCAGGAACGCCGAGATCGCGAAGAACACGGCGACGCCCGCGTCGCCGCGCGCCACCAGGCCGCCGACCAGGTCGATCTGCGACGCCCCGGTCCAGTAGCCGACGTGGGAGACCAGCACCAGGGCGGCCGCGACGGCGCGCAGTCCGTCGACGAGGCGCAGGTGACCCATGGAGCCTCCGGGATCAGTGGGGATCGGGTAGGTTGTCGTCGCATTGCGCCCGCTCGGGTGCCGCGTCACGTCTGGAGGCTAGTACGGATGGCACAGCAGTCCCACCTGGTGTCGCCCGAACCAGTCGCTCCGGACGTGCGCCGGCCCGTCCTGCGGGCCCGCGCGCCGCTGCGCATCTCCTTCGCGGGCGGCGGCACCGACGTCGCGCCGTTCCCCGAGCGGGAGGGCGGCGCCGTGCTGTCGGCCACGATCTCGGCCTACTCCTACTGCACGCTGCGCCCGCGCTCCGACGGCCAGGTGACGATCAAGTCGCTCGACTACGGGTACTCGGTCGGCTTCAACGTCGACGACGACCTCGAGCTCGACGGCCAGCTCGACCTGCCGAAGGCGACCATCGCGCGCCTGCGCCAGTACCCCGGCGCCGTCTCGGCGACGGGCTTCGACCTGTTCATCCACACGAACGCCCCGCCCGGCTCGGGCCTGGGCTCCTCGAGCGCGGTGATGGTCGCCGTGATCGGCGTCGTCGCCCAGCACCTCGGGCTGGACCTGACCGAGTACGAGGTCGCCGAGCTGGCGTACCGCCTCGAGCGCGAGGACCTGCAGATCCCCGGCGGCGCGCAGGACCAGTACGCCGCGGCGTTCGGCGGCTTCAACTACATCGAGTTCACCGACCAGGTGGTCGTCAACCCGCTGCGGATCCGCGACGCGACGATCCACGAGCTCGAGCACAACATGCTGCTGGCGTACACCGGCAACACCCGCGTCAGCGACCACATCATCGACGACCAGGTCTCGCGCTACGAGCGTGGCGAGGAGGCGGCGCTCGAGGGACTGCACGCGCAGAAGGAGCTCGCGGCCGAGATGAAGCTCGCGCTGGTGCGCGGCGAGGTCGACACGCTCGGACGCCTGCTGGGCCGCGCCTGGGACGAGAAGCGCAAGATGTCGGATCGCATCGCGACGCCGCTCATCGACGAGGCCATCACCAAGGCATTGTCGCTGGGAGCGCTCGGTGGCAAGGTCACCGGAGCCGGCGGCGGTGGCCACCTCGTCTTCATCTGCGAGTTCGAGCGCCGTCACGTCGTGGCCGAGGAGCTGACCCGGATGGGTCTGGGCGTCTCGGAGTTCACGTTCTCGAGGGAAGGTCTGGTCACGTGGAGGGGACAGAGTTGACGTACGAACACCCGGTGCACGCCGTGTCCGACGACGCCGTCGAGCAGGTCGTGGCCCAGCGCCAGACGCTCGGGATCGAGGCGTGGGCTGCCCTGGCGCGCGCGCTCGAGGAGCCCTCGCTCGTGGCGGCGGTCGACGCGGCCGGCCGCGCGGTCGTCGACGCGCTCCGTGGCGGCGGGACGATCCTCGTCGCCGGCAACGGCGGCAGTGCCGCGATCGCCAGCCACGTGGCGGCCGAGTTCGTGGGCAAGTGCATCCTCGACCGCGCCCCGCTGCCGGCCGTCTGCCTGGCCGACTCGCTCACCTCGATCACCGCGGTCGGCAACGACTACGGCTTCGACGACGTGTTCGTGCGCGGCGTCCAGTCGCTCGGGCGTCCCGGCGACCTGCTGATCGCGATGTCCACGAGCGGCCGCAGCCCCAGCATCCTGAAGGCCCTCGACGCCGCCCGCGAGCGGGGGATCACCACCGTCGCGCTGACCGGCGCGTCCGGCGGCGACCTGCCGGGCCGGGCCGACCACGTGCTGCACGTCCCCTCGGACTTCACGCCGCGGATCCAGGAGGTCCACATGCTGTGGGCCCACGCCTGGTGCGAGGCCGTCGACGTCCTGTCGCAGCCCACCGCCGACTGACCATGTGGACCGCGGAGGCGCTCCTCGGCCGGGACGACTCGCCGATCCCGCCTCCGGCCCGGCCGGGGCCGTGGGACCTCGTCCTGCTCGACCGCGACGGCACCCTCAACGTCCACCGGCCCGGCTACATCTCCTCGCCGGCGGCGCTGCGGCTCCGGCCGGGCGCGGCCGCGTCGGTCGGTCGACTGACCCAGGCCGGCATCCGCACGGTCCTGGTCACCAACCAGCGCGGACTGGCCACGGGCCTGCTCGCGGAGGACCAGCTGGTCGAGGTCCATCGCGCGCTCGTCGACCGGCTCGCCCGCTGGGGCGGTCGCCTCGACGCGATCGAGGTCTGCCCGCACCAGACCGGCACGTGCGACTGCCGCAAGCCGCTGCCGGGGATGCTCCTGCGAGCGATGGCGCGGGCCCCCTGGGCACGTCCCGAGCGCGTGGTGATGGTCGGCGACCAGCCCAGCGACGAGGCGGCGGCGGCAGCCGCCGGGGTCGCCTGGTTGGACGTCGGACGAGGCGGATCGGGAGCGTCCCGGATCGCCGATGTACTCATCGGTAGGGTTCCGCACTTGGCGTGATCCGTGGTGCTACGCTCTCGCGAGAGGTAACTCACAAATACGATTTTGCAAGACCCTAGACCGGAGGCACTTGTGCGGAAGTTTTCTCGTGGCGCCGTGGCGTTCCTGACGCTCGGAGCGTTCCTGCTCACTCTCGGGGTCGCGATGAAGGTCTACGCGTACGACCGGCTCGCCGTGGTCCCCAAGGACCAGAACACCCAGCAGATCCTCGGCGACGACAACGCGAACTTCTTCGACGCCGACAACGTGGCACCCGGCTCGGGTCCCATCAGCACCGTCGCGACCGTCATCGGTGATCCCGACCTGGCCAAGGAGGCCGCCGACGAGAACGACGGCGCCGACATCGCCGTGTTCACGAAGGGCCAGAGCACCGACAACAACGACCAGGCCCCGCCGATCGACTTCCTCGAGCAGACGTTCGCGATCGATCGCTACACCGGTGCGGCCGTGCCGTGGTCCGGCGCCTCGCAGAACGGCGAGCCGATCGAGTACGAGGGCCAGATCATCAAGTTCCCGTTCAACACCCAGAAGAAGAGTTACGACTACTGGGACGCGACGGTCAAGGCTCCGATGAAGATGGAGTACGAGGGAACCGAGAAGGTCGAGGGCACCGACGGCTCCATCGACACCTACCGCTTCAGCGGCTCCATCCCCGAGACGGAGTTCGGCGTCCGCGAGGTGCCTCGCGCGATCTTCGGCCTGGCCGACACCGGCCCGGTCGAGGCCACCCGCACGTACGCCAACGAGCGCACCGTCTGGGTCGAGCCCGAGACCGGCGTCATGGTGAAGATCGAAGAGGCCCAGAAGCAGTGGCTCAAGCACGATGAGCGTGGCGCGAAGGACGTCGTCGCGATGGACACCGTCAGCTCGTCCTCGCCCGAGACGATCCAGGCCAACATCGACGAGTACGGCTCCAAGTCCGCCTCACTGAAGGCCGTCCGCACGTGGCTGCCGCTGGCCCTGGGTGGTCTGGGCGTCCTGTCGCTGCTCGCCGGCGTGGCCCTGGCCCTTCGGTTCCGCAGCCGTCGCAACGCCGACGTCGACGACGACGCGTACGCGAACGCCTGACGCAGTCCGGCACCGCAAGGGCCGCCGTCCCCCTCGGGGGACGGCGGCCCTTCGTCGTGCCGGGTGGGGGAGCGCCGGGTCAGGAGCCGGCGACGCGCTCGACCAGGTCGGTCAGCTCGTTGCCGGTGCGGTCCCAGTCGAACCGCAGCGCGAACTCGCGGGCCGCGGCACCCAGCTTGGCGCGCTCGTCGTCCTGCGTCAGCAGGTGGCGCAGCCCGTCGATGAACTCCTCGTCGGTGTCGACCAGCAGGCCGGTGTGACCGTCCTGGACCGACTCCTGCGTGCCGCCGGCGTAGCGGAACGCCACGGTGGGCACGGCGTGGTAGCCGGCCTCGAGGATCGTCAGGCCCCACCCCTCCTTGATGGAGGGCATCGCCAGGACGGCTGCCTGGCTGAGCAGCGCGTGCTTCTGGTCGTCGGACACGTGGCCGTGGAAGACGACCCGGTCGCTGACGCCGAGCCGGCGGGCGTGCTCGACGAGCGGGTCCATCCAGTCGCCGCCGCCGATCACGTCCAGGCCGATGTCGTCGAACGTGTCGGCGAGGGCGGCCACGGCGTCGATCGCCAGCTCGACCCGCTTGTGGGGCACCAGGCGGCCGAGGCACGCCAGTCGCGTGCCGCGCACCAGGTCGGGCTCCAGCTCGAGGACGTGCTCGGGCGCCTCGTTGCCGCTGTAGACGACCGAGACGCGCGCGGGATCGACCCCGACGGCCGCGAGCTCGCGCCGCGAGGCCTCCGACACGGTGACGTAGTGCTGCCGGCGGTAGACGAAGGGTGCGACGCGCGACTCGAGGAACCAGCCGATCGACGACACCGGGCGCGGGAAGAACGTGAACCACTGCTCGCGGTGCACGTGGTGCACGACGGCCAGCAGCGGCTTGGCGAAGACCAGGGGAGTCCAGAAGGGGACGCCGTTCTGGACGTCGATGACGACGTCGTACCGGCGACGACGGCGCCACACGTGCCACAGGCCGCGCGGGTAGACCGTGAAGCGGCCGCCGGCGCGCGCCAGCGTGAAGCCGTGGCGCTCGGCGTGGGCCGATCCGCCCGGGAACGACGAGGCGAACAGCACCACGTCGTGGCCGCGCTCAGCCATCGTGGCGGCGGTGCGTTCGGCGAAGACCTCGGCGCCGCCGGCCTCGGGATGCTCCAGGTCACGCCAACTGAGGATGGCGATGCGCAATCCGCTGATAGCGTGCTCTCCTGTCCAGCGAGGGGTGAGGTGACCGATGTCCTGTGAGGTGTGTTCGACACCGATGACGTCCGTGACCCTGCGGGACGGCCGCTCGGTGCTCGCGACCTGTCCGAAATGCTCTCACATCGAGCGCGATCCCAAGGCGGCTCCGGCACATCACCGCGACGTCGCCTACGGCGGCGACCCCGGGCTCGACCGCGTGCGGCTCGCCCTGACGTCCCGCACGCTGCGCCGCGCCGCGCCCCTCGAGGCCCGGTCGCGCGTGTTCGAGATCGGCTTCGGCGCCGGCGCGATGCTGCGCGGCTACCTCGACGAGGGGCACCGGGTCGCCGGCTGCGACCCCGACCAGCTGCACGTCGCGGTCGACCCGCAGGTGCGGGCCCGGGCCGAGCTGCACGCCTGCGGCATCGAGGACGTCCCGGTCTCCGCCGAGCCGGCCGACCTCGTCTACGGCGTCCACGTCGTCGAGCACGTCCAGGACGTGCGCGCCCTGTCCGCGGCGGCGCACCGGCTCCTGAAGCCCGGCGGCCGCGTCCTGTTCCTCACGCCCGCGGCCGACAGCACGTCCCTGCGCGCGTTCTCCGACGCGTGGTGGCTGCTGGAGGACCCCACCCACGTGCGGTTCTTCTCGAAGGCGTCGATCACCCGCCTGCTGCGCGACGCCGGGTTCGTCGACGTCCGCGTCAGACGCTCGCTCACCGACAACCTCACGATGGAGGGCGCCAGCGTCGTCCGACGCCTGCGCCCGAGCGACCGCCCCGCCGGCGTCCTCGCGGCGCGTGCCACCCGCTGGTTCGCGATGGCCCTCGCGCCGCTGGCGGTGCTGGTGCGGCTCGTGCTCCCGCGCTGGCGTCCCACGCTCGTCGTCACCGCCTCCCGAGGCGACGCATGAGTCCCGACGGCCTGCGTCGCTCGGTCCGGCTGTTCCGTTCCTTCCTGGTCGAGCAGACCGACCCGGACCACTTCTACGGCGTGCTCGCGCGCGACTCCGCCGACCTCGTCGAGCAGGAGCTGCCGCTCGCGGGCAAGGTCGTCGTCGACGTGGGCGCCGGTCCGGTGCAGTTCGCGCAGGAGTTCCGCCGCCGGGGTGCCCGCTACATCGCGGTCGACCTCGACCCCGAGGTCTCGGCCCTGGCCGACGGCGGGGTGGCCGCGGACGCCGCGCTGCTGCCCTTCGCGACCGGCTCGGCCGATCTGGTCTTCTCGTCCAACCTGCTCGAGCACGTGCGCGAGCCCGCGGTCGTCGCCGACGAGCTGGTCCGGGTGGCCAAGCCCGGGGGACTGGTGTTCCTGTCCTACACGAACTGGTGGTCGCCGTGGGGAGGCCACGAGACGTCTCCGTGGCACTGGCTGGGGGGCCGCCGGGCGGTCGCGCGCTACACCCGTCGGCACGGCCACGCGCCCAAGAACCGGGTCGGCGAGACGCTGTTCAAGATCTCCGTCGCCTGGGGCATGCGCTGGGCCGCTCGGCCGGGCGTGCACGTCGTCTCGGCGCGGCCGCGCTACCTGCCGCGCTGGGCCGCGCCGCTCGTCCGGGTCCCGCTCCTGCGCGAGGTGCTGTCGTGGAACCTGCTGCTGCTGGTGCGGCGCGAAGATCCCAAGTCCTCCCGATAGCCCCGGATCGCGGGGTACGCTGTGAACTGGGTCCTACTCGTCAGTAGAAACTGACGGACCCGGACGAAGGGATCACGGATGCGCGCGTTGGTGGCTGGCGGCGCCGGTTTCGTCGGATCGCACCTGGTGGAGCGACTGGTGGACGCGGGGCACGACGTCGTGGTGGTGGACGACTTCAGCACGGGACGGCGCGAGAACCTCGCCGGCGTGGCCCACGAGGTCACCATCGTCGATGCGGACGTCTCCGATCCGGTCGCGATCGACGCGATCGAGGGACCCTTCGACCAGGTCTTCAACCTCGCCTCGCCGGCGTCCCCGGTCGACTACCACCGGCTGCCGATCCACACGCTGATGACCGGCTCGATGGGCGTCAAGAACACCCTCGACCTCGCCCACGCGCACGGCGCGCGCTACCTGCTGGCGTCGACCTCGGAGGTCTACGGCGACCCGCAGGTGCACCCGCAGCCCGAGACCTACCTGGGCCACGTCAACCCCGTCGGTCCCCGGTCGGTCTACGACGAGGCCAAGCGCTTCGGCGAGGCGATGACCGCCGCGTACCGTCGCGAGTTCGGCGTCGACACCAAGATCGTGCGCATCTTCAACACCTTCGGCCCGCGGATGCGCGTCGAGGACGGCCGCGCCATTCCCAACTTCGTCCACCAGGCCCTGACGGGACGCGAGATCACCGTCGCGGGCGACGGTCACCAGACCCGCTCCATCTGCTTCGTCGACGACCTCGTGTCCGGGCTCGTGGCGATGATGGAGTCCAGCGCCTCCGGCCCGGTCAACCTCGGCAACCCCGAGGAGATCTCGATGCTCGACCTGGCCACGTGGATCCGCGACCTCGCCGAGTCGGCGTCGGAGATCGTCCACGTGCCGCGGCCCGTGGACGACCCGCAGATCCGTCGTCCCGACATCACGCTGGCGCGCGACCTGCTCGACTGGGCGCCGTCCACGACGGCCGAGATCGGCCTCAAGGCCACCATCGAGGACTTCCGCAGCCGTCGCTAGGGTGACGCCATGGACGCCGCCGACCGCCTGATCTCCTTCGTCGACGCGTCGCCGACGCCCTTCCACGCCTGCGCCACCGCGGCCGAGCGGCTGCGCGGGGCGGGGTTCGCCGAGGTCGACCCGCGCGACGCCTGGCCCACCGAGCCCGGCCACCACTTCATCGTCACCGGCGGCACGCTCGTGGCCTGGTCGGTCGGGCCCGAGGCCCCGGCCCACGCCGGCTTCCGCATCGTCGGGGCGCACACCGACAGCCCCAACCTGCGGCTCAAGCAGCACCACGACGGGTGGCGCGGCGAGCAGGCCACGGTCGCGCTGGAGCCCTACGGCGGTCCGCTGCTGGAGTCCTGGCTCGACCTCGACCTCGGGATCGCGGGCCGGGTCGTCCTGCGCGACGGCACCACGCGGCTGGTCCGCGTCGACGAGCCGCTGCTGCGCGTGCCGCGCCTGGCCATCCACCTCGACCGCGACGGGTCCAAGCTCGACCGCCAGCGTCACCTCGATGCCATCAGCGGGCTGACCCGCCGGCCGTTCCTCGACGTCGTGGGGGAGCGGGCCGGGTTCGCGGGGGCCGAGGTCACCGGCTTCGACCTCATGACGTTCGACCTGCGCCCGTCCGCCCGCACCGGCGTCGCCGGCGAGCTCGTCGCGGCGCCGCGGCTCGACAACCAGGCGACCTGCTCGGCCGCGCTCGACGCGCTCCTGCACGCCGTCGGCTCCGCCGACCCGGCCGGTCGCTACGTCATGGTGCTGTTCGACCACGAGGAGGTCGGCAGCACCTCCGAGCGTGGCGCCGACTCGCCGCTGCTGTCGACCGTGCTCGAGCGCACCGTGCTGGCGGCCGGCGGCTCGCGCGACGACGTCTTCCGGGCCGTCGCCGACTCGGTGTGCGTCTCCGGCGACATGGCCCACGCCACCCACCCGAACCAGCCCGACAAGCACGAGCCGCTGCACCGCATCGCCCTCGGCGGCGGTCCGGTGCTCAAGGTCAACCAGAACCTGCGGTACGCCACCGACGGCGTCGGGGCGGGGCTCTTCGCCGCCGCGTGCGAGAGCGCCGGGGTGCCGCTGCAGCGGTACGTGCACCGGGCCGACCTGCCGTGCGGGTCCACGATCGGGCCCACCAGCGCCGCCCGCACGGGCATCCTGACGGTCGACGTCGGCGCCCCGCAGCTGGCGATGCACTCCGCGCGCGAGGTCATGGCGGCGGCCGACGTCGACACGTACGGCCGGGCGCTGGCCGCCTTCCTGACGTCGCACTGACGGGAGCGGGATCGGGGGCGCTCGGACCGTCCGGCCGCTGGGCCGCCGGGTTTTACGCGGGCGCGGGTGTGCCCTAGACTGAGAGATGCGCTGGGTCCGGCATGTCCGGATCCGGGCGCAAATCCTGTCCACACTTCAATTCCATCCATCCATCGGAGCCCCTCTACATGACTTCTGGCCTCGCAACTCCTTCTGCGGCCCCGCAGGTTGCGGTCAACGACATCGGCAGCGAAGAAGACTTCCTCGCCGCGATCGACAAGACCATCAAGTACTTCAACGACGGCGACATCGTCGACGGCACCATCGTCAAGGTGGACCGCGACGAGGTCCTGCTCGACATCGGCTACAAGACCGAGGGCGTCATCCCCTCGCGTGAGCTGTCCATCAAGCACGACGTCGATCCGAACGAGGTCGTCCAGGTGGGCGACTCGGTCGAGGCCCTCGTCCTCCAGAAGGAGGACAAGGAAGGCCGTCTGATCCTGAGCAAGAAGCGGGCTCAGTACGAGCGCGCCTGGGGTGACATCGAGAAGATCAAGGAAGAGGACGGCGTCGTCGAGGGCACCGTCATCGAGGTCGTCAAGGGCGGCCTGATCATGGACATCGGCCTGCGTGGCTTCCTGCCCGCGTCGCTGGTCGAGATGCGCCGCGTGCGCGACCTGGACCCGTACATCGGCCAGAAGCTCGAGGCGAAGATCATCGAGCTCGACAAGAACCGCAACAACGTGGTCCTGTCGCGCCGTGCCTGGCTCGAGCAGACGCAGTCCGCCGTGCGCCAGAACTTCCTCAACGAGCTCAAGAAGGGCCAGGTCCGCAAGGGCGTCATCAGCTCGATCGTCAACTTCGGCGCCTTCGTCGA
Source organism: Aeromicrobium flavum (assembly GCF_007992115.1). GTDB lineage: Bacteria > Actinomycetota > Actinomycetes > Propionibacteriales > Nocardioidaceae > Aeromicrobium > Aeromicrobium flavum. The sequence goes on along the minus strand of NZ_BJZQ01000017.1, from coordinate 16,609 downwards.
TCTCGGTGGCGTCGACGGCCTGGTGCACGTCTCGGAGCTGTCCTGGAAGCACATCGACCACCCGAACGAGGTCGTTCAGGTCGGCGACGAGGTCACCGTCGAGGTGCTCGAGGTCGACCTGGAGCGCGAGCGCGTGTCGCTGTCGCTCAAGGCGACCCAGGAGGATCCGTGGCAGCACTTCGCCCGGACCCACCAGATCGGTCAGATCGTTCCGGGCAAGGTCACCAAGCTCGTCCCGTTCGGCGCGTTCGTCCGCGTCGAGGAGGGCATCGAGGGCCTCGTGCACATCTCCGAGCTCGCCGAGCGTCACGTCGAGATCCCCGAGCAGGTCGTCCAGATCGGCGACTCGGTCATGGTCAAGATCATCGACATCGACCTCGAGCGTCGTCGGATCTCGCTGTCGCTGAAGCAGGCCAACGAGACCGAGGTCGCGACCGACGACAGCTTCGATCCGACGCTGTACGGCATGGCCTCGTCCTACGACGAGCAGGGCAACTACATCTACCCGGACGGGTTCGACCCCGAGACGGGCGAATGGCAGGAGGGCTTCGAAGAGGCCCGCGCCACGTGGGAGCGTCAGTACGCCGAGGCGCACGAGCGCTGGGAGGCCCACAAGAAGCAGGTCGCCGACGCCGAGAAGGCGAACCTCGAGGCCGGCGAGGTGGGCGAGTACACGTCCGCCCCCGCGGCCGACGAGCAGAGCACCGGCGGCTCGCTGGCTTCCGACGAGGCCCTGCAGGCCCTGCGTGAGAAGCTGACCGGCGGCGAGTGATCTCCCGCTGAGAACGACGAAGGCCCCCGACCACGCGGTCGGGGGCCTTCGTCGTTCCCGGGGTCGGGCGGTCCGTCAGGAGTCATACGACGCCCCGAACGCATCGCGGATGTGGCTCCGGGGAGCGGGGCGGACGCCGAGTCCGTCATGGGTGATGGTCGACCACAGGGTCGCCACCGCGAAGGCGGCGACCAGGGCCAGCAGGAGGAGAGCGATGATCATGGCACTAATCCTGCGCTCCGTGATATCCTGCCACCAGTGGCGGGAATGCCAGGTCTCGTCAAGATCCCGCCAAGAGGAGTTCCGATGACGAAGGTCGCGATGATCGTCTCCGACCACGCGGAGCCGTTCGGCATGGGCGTGCTGGCCGAGGTGTGGGCCGAGCCCCACCACCCCGGCGACGACAGCCCGGTGTTCGACTTCGTCGTGTGCACGCCGGTGCCCGGCGTCGTCTCCGGTGCGTCGGGCTTCGACTTCGTGATCCGCCACGGACTGGAGGCCGCCGCCGACGCCGACCTCGTGGCCGTCGCGGCCAAGCGCGACTACCGCGCCGAGGACCCTCGGGTCAGCGAGGCCCTGCGCGCCGCGCACGAGCGCGGCGCGACGATCATGGCGTCCTGCACGGCGGCGTTCCAGCTGGGGCACGCCGGGCTGCTCGACGGGCGCCGGTGCACCACCCACTGGCGGTACGGCGACGAGCTCGCCGACCGGTTCCCGCTGGCCGAGGTCGACACCGACGTGCTCTACGTGGACGACGACCGCATCGTCACTGGCGCCGGCTCCGCCGCCGGGATCGACGCCAACCTGCACCTCATGCGGCAGTGGTTCGGGGCCCGGGTCGCCGCGACGGCCGCGCGTCGCATCGTGGTGCCGCCCCACCGCGACGGCGGGCAGGCCCAGTTCGTGCGCACGCCCATGGCCGCCGTCGAGGCCGAGACGCTGTCGCCGGTGCTCGATTGGGCGGAGGAGCACCTGGCCGAGCCGCTCACCGTCGCCGTGTTGGCCCGTCGGGCGCACCTGTCCGAGCGCACCTTCGCCCGCCGGTTCCGCGACGAGACGGGCACCACGCCGTGGCAGTGGCTGCTCGGGCGCCGCGTGGCCCTGGCGGAGGAGCTGCTGGAGACGACGGAGCTCTCCGTCGAGCACGTCGCCGGGCGCGTCGGCTTCGGCAACGCGGCGACGCTGCGCCACCACTTCTCGGCCGTGCGCGGCACCAGCCCTCAGGCCTACCGCCGGTCGTTCTCCCGGGTCGAGTCTGCCTGACGCGTTCGAGGTGAAGGAAACTCACAGGTGGGTGCGCCGCACCTTGCCGGTCGCGGTGCGTGGCAGGGCGGTCACCCGCTCGTACTCCTTCGGCCGCTTCGGTGGGGCGAGCCGCTGCCGGGCCGCCTCGCGGAGGGTGTCCTCGTCGGCGTCGCCGACGTACGCCGCCACCACGCGCTGGCCCCACCGCTCGTCGGTCCGCCCGAACACGGCGATCTCGACGACTCCCGGCACCTCGACGAGGGCGGCCTCCACCTCGGCCGGGTAGACGTTGACACCACCGCTGATGATCAGGTCGGTGCGTCGCGAGTCGAGGTACACGTACCCCTCGGCGTCGACGCGTCCGAGATCGCCCACGGTGAACGCGGGACCGTGCTCGGTGTCGCGCCAGGCCTGCGCCGTGCGCTCCGGATCGTTCCAGTAGGAGAAGCGCCCCCACGGCGGAACGGCGCACCACAGCTCGCTGTCGTCGTCCACGCCGATCACCCGGCCCGGCCGCGCCCGGCCGACGGTGCCGGGGTGCTCGGCCCACTCCGGCGCGGAGCACGCGGTGAACTGGCCCTCGGTGGATCCGTAGAACTCCCACACGACCTCGGTGCCGAACAGCGCATGGGCTCCCCGGCGGACCGGGTCCGGGCACGGCGCGCCGGCGTGGGCCACGAGACGGAAGCAGGACAGGTCGGGCGCCGGCGACGTCTCGAGGTGGGCCAGCAACCGCTGAAGATGGGCGGGCACGCAGAACATCGACGTCGGGCGCAGGCGCTCGACGGCCTCGCAGAAGCCCTCGGGCGTGAAGGCCGGCAGGACGGCGACGGCGCCGCGGGCCAGGGCCGTGCCGAGGGCGAAGCGCAGGGGAGCGGAGTGGTAGAGCGGGGACAGCACGAGGTTCACGTCGGTGGCGGCGAAGCCCCACAGCTCACGCTCCTCGAGGACCGCCGCCCGGGCGTCCTCCGCGTCCCAGAACCCCGACCACACGCCCTTGGGCCGGCCGGTCGTGCCCGACGTGAAGTGCATCGGCCGACACCGCGGGTGGGCGTCGAGCTCGTCACGGTCGTCGCCGAGCAGCTCGCCGAACCGGGCGAGCGAGTCCAGCACCACGGCCGGGGCGACGTCGTCCACGATCGGGCCCCGCTCGTGCGTCGTGAGCCGGGGGTCGAGGGGCACGGGAACGCGGCCCGTCGCCACGCACGCCCACACGGCGGCGAGCAGCTCGATCCCGTTGGGCAGGCTGACGACGACCCGGTCGCCCTCGACGACCCCGCGGTGGCGCAGACCGGCCGCCACGGCGGATGCGAGGTCCCGCAGCTCGGCGGCCGTCGTGGCGCGCGGTGCCTGGTCGTGTGACATCGCTCATTCCTCTCGCGTGGGTTCTCCCGACTCACTGGGATCTGCGTCGTCAGTATGGTTGACTGGCGGACGGCCGTACCCCCCCCGACCTGCATTGGTATCGATGACCCAGTCCCCCAAGCCCGGACACCGGCGCAAGCCCGTCGTCCGCGACCCTTGGTACGTCCGCGCCCGCAAGCACGGGGCGATCTCGATCGGTGTCGCGTCGCTCGGAGTCGCGGCGGTCGCCGCCCTCAGCACCTCCTCGCTGACCGTCGCCCCCGCGGCCGACGCCGCCCGCGCCGCCGACACGTCCGTGGCCGCGCACGGCGACATCGTCACCGAGGCCCTCGACGGGTCGGCCCCCGCCCGCGCCAGCCGCAGCAGCGCCGAGCGCGCACCCCTCCCGTCCGCGGTCGAGGCCGACGCCATGATCGAGGGCTCCCTGTACGCCCAGAAGACCGTGCCCGTCCGGGCCGACGCGTCCGACGACTCGCCCGTGCTCGCCACGGTCGGCAAGGGCAAGAAGCTCCAGGTCACCGGCAAGACCCGCGGCGCGTGGACCCAGGTCGTGCACAACGACCTCCCGCGCTGGGTGGCCACCGAGCTCGTCGACGACGAGGAGCCCAAGCTCGCTCCCGCCGAGGGCGCGATCTCCACGGCCGCCTGTGCGCGCGGGTCGGCGGTCGAGTCGGGTCTCCAGGCCGACACCGTGCGGGTCTACCGCGCCGTCTGCGCCCGCTTCCCCGAGGTCGCCAGCTACGGCGGCCTCGCCGGCCGCGGCGAGCACGCCACCGGGCACTCGCTCGACATCATGGTCCGCGGCCAGCTCGGCTGGGACATCGCCGCCTTCCTGCAGGCCAACCGCACGAAGCTGGGCGTCAGCTACCTGATCTACGAACAGCGCATCTGGACCGTCGAGCGCGGCGGCGAGGGATGGCGCGGCATGAGCGACCGCGGCGGCGACACGGCCAACCACTACGACCACGTCCACGTCACGACGTTCGGCAACTCCGGCAGCCTGTGAGCGTGCGCTGATGGCACGGCGCGTGGGCCTGACGGGCGGCATCGCCTCGGGCAAGAGCACCGTGAGTGCCCGCCTGGCCGCGCTGGGCGCGGTCGTCATCGATTACGACCGGCTCGCCCGTGACGTCGTCGAGCCCGGAAGCCCCGCGCTCGACCTGATCGCCGACCGCTTCGGCGCCGGGGTCATCGCCGCGGACGGCACGCTCGACCGGCCCGGCCTCGGCGCCGTCGTGTTCGCCGACCCGTCGGCGCTGAAGGACCTCGAGGCGATCACGCACCCGGCCATCCGCGACCTCGCCGCCCGCCGTGAGGCCGACGCCGGTCCCGACGCCGTCGTCGTGCACGACAACCCGCTCCTGGTGGAGATGGGCGCGGCCGCGGCGTGCGACGTCGTCATCGTGGTGGACGTCCCCGAGCCGGTCCAGGTCGCCCGCATGGTCTCCGACCGGGGCATGACCGAGCAGGACGCCCGAGCGCGCATCGCGGCGCAGGCCTCCCGTGAGGAGCGGCTCGCGGCCGCGGACGTCGTCATCGACAACACGGGCAGCCTGGAACAACTGAGCGCCCGGATCGACGAGGTCTGGAAGGACCTGGTCGCGCCGAGCGCTCAGTGACTGGTTGCCCAGTGCGTCGGTCGCCGCTGCATAGCGACCGACCGGGGATGGCCGCCTAGGCGGCCAGTTCGGGATCGGCGATCTCTCGCAGTCGCGCGATCGCCTGTCGCTCCACCTGACGCACGCGCTCGGCGGAGATGCCGTGGCGCTTGCCGATGTCGGCGAGCTTCTGCTGACGGCCGTCCAGCAGGCCGTAGCGCGCCTTGACGATGTCGGCCTCACGGTCGTCGAGACGATCGACGAGGGCCAACAACTGGTCGCGGGCGTCGTGGTCGAGCATCGCCAGGTCGGGACCGGGCGAGCTGTCACGGGCGATCAGGTCGCCCAGGCTCGTGTCGCCGTCCTCGTCGACGGGGGAGTCGAGGCTGACGTGGTCGCGGCCCCAGGAGAGCAGGTCGATGACCCGCTCGACGTCCATGTCGAGCTCGGCGGCGATCTCGGCGGGCTCGGGGTCGTAGCCCAGCTGCCGCTCGAGGTTGCGGCGAGCGCCGGAGACCTGGTTGAGCTCCTCGACGACGTGCACCGGCAGGCGCACGACACGGGCCTGCTGGGCGACGCCGCGGGTGATGGCCTGGCGGACCCACCACGTGGCGTACGTCGAGAACTTGAAGCCCTTGGCGTAGTCGAACTTCTCGACCGCGCGGATGAGGCCGGTGTTGCCCTCCTGGATGAGGTCGAGCATCGGCATCTGCGCGCGGCCGTACTTGCGCGCGATGGATACGACGAGGCGCAGGTTCGCCTGGACGAACTCCTGCACGGCGCGGTCGCCCTCCTCGGCGAGCCACTCCAACTCCTCCCGGGTCGCGCGCTTCGGGGCTCCACCCTTCGCGCGGCCGACACGGCCGCTCTCGAGCAGATGGCGGGCGAACAGCCCGGCCTCGATCGTGCGGCTCAGCTCGACCTCGCGCTCGGCGTCGAGCAGCGGGGTGCGCGCGATCTCGGACAGGTACATGCCGACGCTGTCCTTGCCCTCGAATTCACGGTCTTCCACGGTGATCCTCCTGACGGTGGCTTCACCCGGTACAACGACGGAAAAGCGCTGAGGATTCCGTTCTCAGGAGTTTCTTGGATTGGCTCGCGTCACAGCCGTCGCGGTGTCGATGATCCATGCCAGCTCCCAGGCCCGCTGGTGCCACGCGGCGTACCGGCCGCTGACACCGCCGTGCCCCGCCGACATCTCGGTGCGCAGCAGGACCGACCGCTCGGCGCCGGTGACCTCGCGGAGCCGGGCCACCCACTTGGCGGGCTCGACGTAGAGGACGCGCGTGTCGTTGAGCGACGTGCCGGCGAGGATCTTGGGGTACGCGACGTCGGCCACGTTCTCGTACGGCGCGTAGCGCTTCATGTACGCATAGACCTCCGGGTCGTGCAGCGGGTCGCCCCACTCGTCCCACTCGATGACCGTCAGCGGCAGCGACGGGTCGAGGATCGAGGTGAGGGGGTCGACGAACGGCACGTCGGCGAAGATGCCCGCGAAGGCGTCGGGCGCCAGGTTGGCCACGGCGCCCATGAGCAGGCCGCCGGCGCTGCCGCCCTCGGCGACGAGCCGGTCGGCCGAGGTCCACCGCTCGTCGGCGAGGTGGCGGGCGCACGCGACGAAGTCGGTGAAGGTGTTCATCTTCGCCAGCTGCTTGCCCTCGTCGTACCAGCGCCGGCCGAGCTCGCCGCCGCCGCGGACGTGCGCGACCGCGTAGACGAACCCGCGGTCGAGCAGGCTCAGCCGCGAGATGGAGAAGTCGGGATCGAGGCTGATCTCGTACGAGCCGTAGCCGTAGAGCAGGGCCGGCGCCGAGCCGTCGCGCGGGGTGTCGCGCCGGCACACGATCGACAGGGGCACCAGGGCGCCGTCGTCGGCACGCACCCACGCGCGGTGCTGCTCGTAGTCGGCCGGGTCGAAGTCGCCCAGCACGGGGGCGCGACGGCGCAGGATCCGCTCGCCGGTGGCGGGGTCGAGGTCCCAGATCGTGGCGGGCTCGACGTAGGAGGTGTAGCCGATGCGCAGGTAGCGCGGGTCCCACTCGGCGTTGCCCGCCAGGCCGCAGGTGAACAGCTCGGCGTCGAAGTCGAGCTCGATCGGGGCGCCGATCCCGTCGGCCCCGATCGGCATGAGCGCGAGCCGGGTGGTGGCGTCGCTCCGGTAGGACAGCACGAGGTGGCGCGCGAACGCGTCGGCCGCCTCGAGCCGGACGTCGTCCGAGCCGGGGACGAGCACGGTGGTGGCGGTGGGGTCCTCCAGCGGCGCCAGGACGAGCTCGAAGTTCACGGCGCCGTCGTTGTGCAGGATCGCCAGGAGGTCGCGACCGCCGACGACGACGTGCTCGACGGAGTAGTCGACGCCCTCGCGCCGCTCCCAGACGACCGTGAACGCGCCGGTGGGGTCGGTGGCGTCGAGCAGCCGCACCTCGGTGGTGACCTTCGACCCGACCGCGATGACCAGGAAGCGGTCGGAGCTGCTGCGCCCCAGGCCGACGAAGTAGCGCTCGTCGGGCTCCTCGAAGACCAGGACGTCGTCGCCGGTCGAGCCGAGCTCGTGGCGCCAGACCCGGTGGGGGCGCCACGCGTCGTCGACGGTGACGTAGAACAGGTGGCGGCCGTCGGCGGACCAGGTGGCGCCCGGCGCCGCGCCCTCGACGACGTCGGACAGGACCTCGCCGGTGGAGATGCGGCGCACGCGGATCGTGTAGCGCTCGTCGCCGGCCGTGTCGACGGACCACGCGAGGAGGTCGCCGTCGTCGGACACGCTGAAGGCGCCCAGCGAGAAGAACTCGTGCCCCTCGGCCTCGTCGTTGGAGTCGAGCAGCACCTCCTCGCCCTCGGGGGCGCGACCGTCCGCGACGACGGGCGGGTCCCAGTCGTCCGGTCCGGCGATCGGGACCCGGGCACGGATCGCGTAATGGCGGCCCTCCTCGGTGCGCGAGTAGTACCACCAGCGGTCGTGACGGACCGGGACCGACATGTCGGTCTCGAGCGTGCGCTCCTTGATCTCGGTGAAGATCTGCTCGCGCAGGTCGGCCAGGTGCGCGGTGGTGTCCTCGGACCAGGCGTTCTCGGCCTCGAGGTAGGCGATCGTCTCGGGATCGTCCTTGTCGCGCAGCCAGTCGTAGGCGTCCACGAACGTGTCGCCGTGGTGGGTGCGCTCACGGGGACGACGCGGGGCACGAGGAGCGGCGTCCTGCCGCAGATCGGTCATCCTCCGACCGTACCGGCCGGGTGCGACACGGGATCGGCGTGCCCGGGCGAGAGGTCGGGGTCGTCGGCGCGCAGGGTGCGCACCGGCCCGACCGGGGTGTGACGCGTCTCGAACCGCACGGTGACGAGGCCCAGCCCTCGCCCCCACACCCAGCCGTCGCCGTGCTCGGCGTGGTGGACGTCCATCCCGGGCGACCACTCCTGGGCCCGGGGCGGCGCCTGGGCGCCACGCTCCTGCGGCTCCTGCACGGGCTCGGCGTGCTCGTCGTCCGCCTCGGCCTCGGCGGTGAAGAGGTCGTCCTGGACCCAGTCGGCCAGGCCGCTGATCCCCACGCCGAGCAGGCGCAGGCCACCGCCGGTGTCGGTCGCGTCCAGCAGGCGCCGCGCCATCTGGACGATCACCCGCGTCTGGTCGGTCGGCGCCGCGACGGTCGTCGACCGGGTGTGGGTGCTGAAGTCGTGGTACCTCACCTTGAGGGTGACCGTGCGGCCCGAGAGGCCCGCCTTGCGCAACCGCTCCGCCGTGCGCCGGGCCATGGCGTCGCAGATCAGCCCCAGCTCGGTCCGGTCGACGATGTCGGTCTCGAACGTGTCCTCGGAGCTGACCGACTTGTTCTCGCGATGGGAGCTGACGCCGCGGTCGTCGATCCCGCGGGAGAGCCGGTGCAGGGAGGCGCCGGCCGCCTGTCCGAGGAGGTCGACCAGCTCGGCCTCGCCGTGGCGCCAGACGTCGCCGACGCGGGTGATCCCCACGTGGTGCAGCCGTGCCGCCGTCGCCGGTCCCACGCCCGCGATCACGGTGATCGGCATGGGCTCGAGCAGGTCGCGCTCCGTGCCGGGAGCGACGATGAAGGACCCGTCCGGCTTCTCGATCTCGCTGGCGATCTTCGCCATGAGCTTGGAGGAGGCCACCCCCACCGAGGCGGTGAGTCCCTCGGTGAGGCGCGTGACGTCGGCGCGCAGCTCGGCGACCAGCTCGGGCACGGCGTCGGGATCGAACGCGTCGCCCGCCGCCAGGTCGACGAACGCCTCGTCGAGGGAGAGCGGCTCGACGGCGGGGGAGAGGCGGCGCAGGCGCTCCATCACGATCGTCGACGCCGCGCGGTAGGCGTCGAAGCGGCCCGAAAGGAAGGCGGCGTACGGACAGCGGGACCGGGCCTCGGCCATGCTCATCGCCGAGCGGACCCCGTACCGGCGGGCCTCGTACGACGCGGTGGACACCACGCCGCGCTGCCCGATGCCGCCGACGATCACCGGCTTGCCGCGCAGGGACGGCTTGTCGCGCTGCTCGACCGAGGCGAAGAACGCATCGAGATCCAGGTGCAGGATCGACGCGGTCGGACGCATGGGCCCAGTCTGTCCGATCCCTCCTGCACGGGAGGCGCGGCGGTCGTCCACAGGCCGCCGCCGGTGGTCGCGTCCCCTCCACAGGGTCCGGCGCGGGGCTACTGCGGCAGGCCCGCGCTCGCGAGGCTCGTCGCATGCCCGACGACGTCTACCGAGCCCACACCTACGAGGACCTGATCAACGCGCTGCCGACGTTCTTCGGCTTCGTGCCCCGCGAGTGCGTGATCGCGGTGGCCGTCTCCGGCCCGTACTGCGCGTTCGGCTTCCGCCTGCGGAACGACCTCCCCCCGCGCGGTTCGGAGTCGCGCCTGGCGGCCGAGCTCGCTCCGCACCTGCTCCGGAACGGGACGGAGGGGTTCTTCGTCTTCGTGCTGTCGTCCGACGCCGAGCGGGCGCGCACGATGGCGCTCGCGATGCGGGACGCCCTGCCGGCCCGCCGGGACTGGCTGACGATCTGGGCCGACGACCACCGCATCTGGGCCGACGTCCCGGGTCATCCGCCGGAGGGCGAGCCGTACACCCGCGACGCGCACCACGAGGCGATCGTGCGCGCGGTCGCCAACGGCCAGGTGATCCTGCCCGACCGGTCCGATCTCGCCCGTGAGGTCGCCGCGGCGCCGGAGCCGCGGCGATCGTGGCTCGACCGGGCGCACGACGTCGTCCTGGACCGGTTCCTCCAGCGAGCGGCGGCCGCGGACGAGACCACCTTCCTGCGGTCGGAGTGCGCTCGTGTCGAGTGCCTCGTGACCCGGGCGCTGGGCGGGTCGGCGCTGGACGACGGTGAGCTGGTCGAGCTGGCCGTGCTGACGTCGTCGATCAACGTCCGCGACGCGGTGTGGCTGCGGATCGATCGGGACAACGCCCCGGCCATGCATGCGCTGTGGGCAGCGGTCTCGCGCGTCGCCGCCGACGACTTCGCGCCCGCGCCGCTGTGCCTCACGTCGTTCGCCGCGTGGCAGATGGGCGACGGCGCGCGCGCCCTGGTCGCTCTCGATCGGGTGCGCGAGGTCGAGCCCCGGTACCGGATGGGGATCCTGCTGCAGCAGACCCTCGACGCGGGGCTGCATCCTGACAGCTGGTCGGCGATCGATGCGAGCGCGTGATCCGCCCTAGGGTGGTTTCCATGGGACAAGACGTCGAAGCCCGGGAGTTCACCGGAGAGGACCGCGCTCGCTACCGCGCCAAGGTGCGCCGCAACCTCGATGTGCTGGCGGCGATGCTGGGGGAGCAGGACTTCTCGGTGCCCGACCCGCACGTCGGGATCGAGATCGAGTTCAACCTCGTGGACGCGGCCGGCGACCCGGCGCTGCGCAACTCCGAGACCCTCGACGCGATCGCCACCGACGACTTCCAGACCGAGCTGGGACAGTTCAACGTCGAGATCAACGTCCCGCCCTCGCCCGTCGCGGGCCGCGGCCTGGCCGAGATGGCCGACCGGATGACCGCGGACCTCAACGCGGCCCAGGACAAGGCGCAGGGCGTCGGCACCGGCCTGACCATGATCGGCATCCTGCCCACCCTCGGACCCGAGCACCTGACGCGGGAGGCGATCTCGGCCAACCCCCGCTACCACCTGCTGTCCGACCAGATCCTCACCGCGCGCGGCGAGGACATCCACATCGTCATCAACGGCGTCGAGCGGCTGCGCACGACGATCGACACGATCATCGCCGAGGCGGCCTGCACCAGCACGCAGCTGCACCTGCAGGTCGAGCCGGACGACTTCGCGCCCACCTGGAACGCGGCGCAGGCGATCGCGGGCGTGCAGATCGCGGTCGGGGCGAACTCGCCGTTCTTCCTGGGCAAGCGGCTGTGGCACGAGACCCGCATCGCGCTGTTCGAGCAGGCCACCGACACCCGCACCGCCGAGCTGAAGGCCCAGGGCGTCCGCCCGCGGGTGTGGTTCGGCGAGCGATGGGTCACCTCGGTCTTCGACCTGTTCGAGGAGAACTCGCGCTACTTCCCGGCGCTGCTGCCGATCGTCGACGAGGAGGACCCCGTCGCCGAGGTCGAGGCCGGCCGGGTGCCGGTGCTGCCCGAGCTGCGCCTGCACAACGGCACGATCTGGCGCTGGAACCGGCCGATCTACGACGTCGTCGACGGCAAGCCGCACCTGCGCGTCGAGAACCGGCTGCTGCCCGCCGGGCCCACGGTCAAGGACACGGTCGCGAACGCCGCCCTGTTCTACGGCCTCGTGACGGCGCTGACCGAGCAGGAGCGCCCGGTGTGGAGCCAGCTGCCGTTCAAGACGGCCGAGCAGGGCTTCCACGAGGCGGCGATCGCCGGCATCGAGGCGGACGCCTTCTGGCCGGGCGTGGGCACGGTGCCGGTGCGCGAACTGGTGCTCACCCACCTGCTGCCGCTGGCCCATGTCGGGCTCGAGCGCCGGGGCGTGGACCGTGCGGTGATCGACGAGTACCTGCAGATCATCGAGCGTCGCTGCGTCACCGGCCGCAACGGATCGACGTGGATGATCGACCAGTTCGACCGACTGCACGCGCGCGGCGCGGACGTCCAGGACTCGATGCGCGCCCTGACACGGCGCTATGTCGACCACATGCACACGGGTGAGCCGGTGCACTCCTGGCCCGTGGAGTGAACCGGTTCCGGAGCGGCTGGGGGACCGTGGCACACTGGTGACAGAGGTTGACCGCAGGCCTCATTGTCATGCCCAGAACGACGTTGTGAGGTTGATGTCCCGGTGACTCGTGCCACCCAGACCGCAAAGGCAGCGACCACGAAGAAGGCGCCTGCAAAGGCTGCCAAGAAGGCCGCTCCGCAGTCGTCCGAGGTTGACGCCGGCGTCGACGGTGCGAGCCCCGTGGTGAAGAAGGCCGCCGCCAAGAAGGCGCCCGCCAAGAAGACCGCCGCGAAGAAGGCCCCGGCCAAGAAGTCGGCCGTCAAGACGCCCGAGGAGGTCGTGCTCGGCGACGCCGTCGACCTGGCCGACGTGCTCGAGAAGCCCGCCCCGGCCGTCGACGCCGACGGCAAGAAGGTGCTCCCCGACATCGCCGACGAGGTGTTCGAGAAGGATCTCGCCACCGACCCGACGCTGAAGGAGGACGAGGAGGCCAGCGCCAGCTTCACGATCTCCAGCGCCGACGACACCGATGAGCCCGCCGTCCAGGTGACGGTCGCCGGCGCCACGGCCGACCCGGTCAAGGACTACCTCAAGCAGATCGGCAAGGTCGCGCTGCTGACCGCCGCCGAGGAGGTCGAGCTGGCCAAGCGCATCGAGGCCGGCCTGTTCGCCGAGGAGAAGCTCGCCAAGTCCAAGCGCGTCACCGAGAAGCTCCGCGAGGAGCTCGAGTGGATCATCGTCGACGGCCGTCGCGCGAAGAACCACCTGCTCGAGGCCAACCTGCGCCTCGTCGTCTCGCTGGCCAAGCGCTACACCGGTCGCGGCATGCTCTTCCTGGACCTGATCCAGGAGGGCAACCTGGGCCTCATCCGCGCGGTCGAGAAGTTCGACTACACCAAGGGCTTCAAGTTCTCGACGTACGCCACGTGGTGGATCCGCCAGGCGATCACCCGCGCCATGGCCGACCAGGCCCGCACGATCCGCATCCCGGTGCACATGGTCGAGGTCATCAACAAGCTGGCCCGCGTCCAGCGCCAGATGCTGCAGGACCTGGGTCGCGAGCCCACGCCCGAGGAGCTGGCGATCGAGCTGGACATGACGCCCGAGAAGGTCGTCGAGGTCCAGAAGTACGGTCGCGAGCCGATCAGCCTCCACACGCCCCTGGGCGAGGACGGCGACAGCGAGTTCGGCGACCTCATCGAGGACTCCGAGGCGATCGTCCCGGCCGACGCCGTCTCGTTCACGCTGCTGCAGGAGCAGCTGCACGCGGTGCTCGACACGCTCAGCGAGCGGGAGTCCGGCGTCGTGTCGATGCGCTTCGGCCTGACCGACGGCCAGCCCAAGACGCTCGACGAGATCGGCAAGGTCTACGGCGTGACGCGCGAGCGCATCCGCCAGATCGAGTCCAAGACGATGAGCAAGCTGCGTCACCCGTCGCGCTCGCAGGTCCTGCGCGACTACCTCGACTGATCGCACGGTCTCCAGCAACGCCCGCCCGGCATCGCCGGGCGGGCGTTCTGCATGTCCGAGGGGAACTGCGCGTCAGGGCAGGCGGCGACGCACCGCGCGCGCGAGGCGGCGCAGCGGGGGAGGGGGCCCGGCGTTCGACTGCACGACCGGCGGGAAGCCGGGGTCCTGGGCAACCGCAGCCACGGCAGCGTCGAAGGTCTCGACCCCGCCCTCGGGACCGAACCCGTGCTTGAGTCCGTGGCGGTCGAGGAACGTCGCGTAGGTGTCCCAGCGCTCCCGGTGCCCGCCGGTCAGCGCCGCCCAGTCGGCCTCGGCGAAGAGGTCGGGCACCGAGAGCTGCTGCGGGTCGGCCTCGTCGAGGCGGACGAACGGGATGCGGTGGTACCGCGCGAGCTCGAGGGTGCGCGAGTCGTGGGCCAGCAGCACGGCCGGGGTGCCGGAGACCAGCGAGACGATCGTGCCGTGGATCCGCGTGCCGAACGTGAAGCGCTGGGTGCGCAGGAAGTCCTGCCAGGCGGGGATGCTCAGCGGGAACACGGTGCGGCCGGGCGCGAAGACCGGGTGCTCGGGGGACAGCGGGAGCCGCTGGTCGTCCCCGCTGAGGGGCGTCCCGCGCACGAGGAGCCGCAGCGTGTTGACGTCCTGGCCGATGTACGTCAGGCGGCGGTGGCGGCGCAGGCTCCGGCTCAGGACGTCGCCCATCTCCCTCACGTACGGCGAGATCGTGATGGCGATCGGGTCGCCGGGCTCGACGGACGCCGGCAGCCGCAGCGGCAGCTCCGGCCCGTGCAGGAACATCGACGGGCAGCCGATGACGTCGACGCGGTCCTCGTCGAAGCCCAGCCCCACCAGGTACTCCCTGGTGAAGTCGCCGCGCACGCCGATCGACGGACCCCGGTCGAGGACGGCCCGCACGAACCGGCGCGTGGCCCGGTCGACCGCGTCGCGCTCGTCCTGCGGGGCGTTGCCGTCGAGGTCGGCCTGGGCGCCGACGCCCAGCACGGTGAACCCCGTCGTCAGCTGCTCGATCGCCGCCGACTGACGCTCCAGCGCCTTGAGGTTCGACGCGCGGAAGTGGTTGGCCAGCGGGAACACGACGTGGTCGAACTCGCGGTTGACGCGGGCGGGATCGGCGAACCACGGACCCGTCGGGGCGGCGGTGACCTCGTCGCCCGGGTGGGTGAGGAGGCGCTCGGCGGCGTAGCTGAACGCCAGGTTGCCGACGTTGTTGCCGATCAGGTTGCGCGAGAGGACGGTGGCGGCGTCGGCCGGTTCGCGCGTCGGGTGGTGGACCTTCAGGAGAATGCGCGCCACGCCCGGGACTATACCGGCGTCCCGGACCCTCGCCGCGGTCCCGGGAGACCCCGAGCCCATGGGTTACTGTGGGTCGACCTATGTTTTCGTCTCGGGGGAGTTCCTCAGTGTCCGTCAGTCACCGCCTGCGACTCGCCGGAGTCGCCGCCGTCGGCGCGCTCGTGCTGCCGCTCGTCGCCGCCAGCACGACCTTCGGCGCCGACGAGACCGGGACCGCTGACTCTGCCCCCGCCGCCGTCGAACCGCAACCCGAGCCCGCGGCCCCGCAGGTCGAGCCCCAGGCGGCGGCTCCGAAGGCCGCCGTTCCGGCCGCGGCCGCCGCGTCCAAGCGTCCCTACGGCTCGGCGTACCCCGTCGACGTCGAGGCCAACTTCTCGCGCCCCTACTTCGACCGGGGCGGCTCGAACCGCGACTACTCGCTGCTGAACGACCTCGAGCGCCTCATCCGCGGCTCGTACAAGACGCCCGCCGGCAAGTACAAGTCCAAGAAGCAGCGCCGCGCCACCTCGGTCTACGCCGCCAACTCCCGCATGGAGGACTCCGTCCGGGTCGGCCGTGAGCTGGTCAAGGCCGCCAAGGCCGGCGTCAACGTGAGGTTCATCCACCCCAACGCGCACCAGTCGCCGGCGTCGAAGAAGCTCAAGAAGCAGCTCAACCGGACGAAGTACGGCAAGTTCAAGACCTGCGCCAACGGCAAGTCGATGGCCTGCCTCTCGCGCGTCAACGGCGCGATCATGCACTCGAAGGTCGTCATGGTCAGCGACACGTACACCCGCAGCGGCAAGCGCGCCAAGGGCGTCGTCTGGACCGGCTCGTCCAACTTCGGCGGCCGCAGCGCCGAGCGCACGTACAACAACGGCACGACCGTCTACAACGACAAGAAGCTGTGGTACCAGATGCGCGCCGTCTGGAACGACATGTGGGCCGAGCGCCGCATCGGCAAGGACTACATGAAGTACATCGCCAAGCGCAACAAGCGGTACGGCTACCGCACGGCCACGCGCGACGGCTACAGCAGCGCGTACGCCCGCCGCGGCGTCCTGTACTCGAACCTGGCCAACTACACGGTCCACGTGAGCCCACTGCGCGCGACGCCCACGAACGGTCGCGACCCCATCCTCAACATGCTCAACCGGGTCGTCCCCGACGACCAGTGCCGCATCCGCGTGATGGAGAACCGCTTCAAGTACCGCCGCATCGCGCTGGCCTACAAGCTGGCCGCCCTCAACGACGGCGGGTGCCGCGTGTCGGTCGTCGCGTTCAAGGACGACCTGAAGAAGAACTACCTCGAGCACTGCCGCCAGCTGCTGCGCGTGTGCAAGCCGATCCTCGACGTCCTCAAGACCTCGCGCACCGAGGTCGACGCGGCGTACGCGCAGATCCACGACAAGACGATCCTGGTGGACGCCAAGCTGAAGCCGAACCGGCTGAACGCGGAGGAGCGCCTGCCCAACGGCGGCGCGTGGCCGAAGGGCGGCGCCCGGGTGAAGCTCACCCTCGCCGGCTCGGCGAACCTCACCGGATCGAACCTGGTCGCCAGTGACGAGATCACGACGATCACGACCGACCCGGACGTGTACGACGCCTACGTCGAGCACTGGCGCTCGGTCACGCAGACCAAGGCGTACGGCAGCTTCCGCTACTGAGCCCGTCCGCACGCACGGAAACGGCTCGCGGAGCGCACCCCGAGGGGAGCGTTCCGCGAGC
>NZ_BJZQ01000016.1 GCF_007992115.1 Aeromicrobium flavum | reverse complement strand
CCCGCCACTCGCCGAGTGGCGGGCGTTCTTGCGCCACTCGCGACCCCTGGATGCGCCACTGGATCGGAATGCCGACACCGTCGAGCCGACCTAGTGTCGAAGCATGAGCGACGACGAATCCACCATGCGCAGCGTCCACCTGGTCCGTACCGGCGCGCAGCAGTACCGCGCCGAGAACCCCCGCGGCGGCGTGATCAGCTTCGGCGAGGGACAGGACACCGACTTCACCCCGGTCGAGCTGCTGCTGGTCGCCCTGGGCGGCTGCAACGCCATCACGATCGAGGCGCTGACGAAGCGCGCGGAGCCCAAGCGCTTCGACGTCGCGGTCGAGGGCCAGAAGCGCAAGGACGCCGATGGTGGCAGCCAGCTGGAGGACCTCATCGTCACGATCGACATCGCGTTCGATCACGACGAGGAGGGCAAGGCGATGGCGGACCGCGTGCCTGACGCCATCGAGAAGTCGCACCACAGGCTCTGCACCGTGAGCCGCACGGTCGAGCGTCCCAGCCCGGTCCGGATCGTGCAGGTGCGCAACTCCGAGGTGTGACCCACCAGCCTCAGCGGTCACAAGCCGTCACGGTGGACCGGACGTCGCCGGCGGGTACGGTGTCCCCATGGACGACCAGGGAGACCCCGAGGTCCTGGACCGTTTGCTGGCGGCGCGGTTCAGCTGCCGCGGCTTCAGCCCCGACGAGGTTCCCGAGGACGACATCCGGGCGATCCTGACGTCGGCCGCGCGGACGCCGTCGTGGTGCAACGTCCAGCCGTGGCACGTCGACATCGTCTCGGGCGACTCGCTGCAGCGGCTGCGCGACGACCTCAGGGCCGACGCGTCGCTGGGGTCGGACTACCCGTTCCCTCCGGGCTACGAGGGCGTCCACGCCGAGCGTCGCCGCGAGGTGGGCTGGCAGCTCTACCAGGCCGTCGGCGTCGCGAAGGGCGACCGCGAGGGCTCCCTGCGCGAGATGCTGCGCAACTTCGAGTTCTTCGACGCGCCGCACGTCGCCGTGATCTCGGCTCCCGCGCCGCTCGGCGTGTACGCCGCGATCGACTGCGGCCTGTTCGTCCAGTCGTTCCTGCTGGCCGCGCAGGCGCGCGGCGTCGCCACCGTCGCGCAGGCCGCGCTGGCGCAGAAGTCGGAGTTCCTGCGCGGCTGGCTCAACCTGCCGGACGACCGGCTGATCGTCTGCGGCATCTCGTTCGGCTACGCCGACCCCGAGCATCCCGCGAACTCGTTCCGGGCCGGCCGGGCTCCCCTGCACGAGCTGGCGAGGTTCCATCGGTGACGGTTCCCGAATGGTTCCGCTGGGCGCTCGAGCAGAAGCCCCACCGGTTCGAGCTCGACGTCGAGGGCGTCCCGATCGCATACCGCGCCTGGGGTGAGCCGGGCGACCCCGTGGCCGTCCTCGTGCACGGCGGCGCCGCGCACTCGGGATGGTGGGACCACGTCGCCCCGCACCTCGCCGTGGGCCATCGCGTGATCGCGCCCGACCTGAGCGGCCACGGCGACAGTGGCCACCGCGACGCCTACACGCTGGAGCAGTGGGCGCGCGAGGTCCTCACGGTCGCGCAGTCCGAGTCGGCCGAGCAGCCGGTCGTCTTCGGCCACAGCATGGGCGGCTTCGTCGCGCTGACCGCGGCCCGCGAGCACGGGGCGGACCTGCTCGGCGCCGCAGCGATCGACTCGCCCGTCAAGGCCGTCTCGCCCGAGGCCCGGTCGTGGCGCGCGGACCGCGCCGATCCCGCGATGCCGCTCTACCCCGACGCGGCGACGATGGTCAGCCGGTTCCGCACCCTGCCCGAGGACCCCTCGTGCCTGCCGTACATCCGCGACCACATCGCGCGGGGCTCGATCACGCGGGTCGAGCGGCCCGACGGCGCCGGCTGGACGTGGAAGTTCGACCCCCGCGTCTTCCTGCGCTCGATGATGGAGCCGGCCGACGTCGCCCGGAGCGCGTGCGAGGTGGCGCTGTTGCGCGGCGAGCGCGGGATGGCCACCACCGACATCACCGAGGAGATCCGGTCGCGCCTGGGCGGCAACGTGCCCGTTACGGTGATCCCTGACTCGGGTCACCACATCATGCTGGACCAGCCCACGGCGTTGATCGCGGTGCTGCAGACCCTCCTCGGACAATGGAGAAGACGATGACCGATCTCGTGGTCGACCGCACGGACGGCGTCCTGCGGCTCACGCTGAACTGCCCCGATCGCCTGAACTCGGTCACGACCGAGATGTTCGACGCGATGAGCGACGCCCTGGCCGACGCCGAGGGCGTGCGGGTCGCCGTCATCACCGGCGAGGGGCGGGCGTTCTGCTCCGGCGCGGTCATGCGCCCGGACGCCACCAACACCGGCATCCTCGACGCCGCCGACCGGCTGATCCACCTGATCACCGAGGCCCCGTTCCCGGTGGTCGCGGCTCTCAACGGCCTCACCGCGGGCATCGGCTCGTCGCTGGCGCTGGCGTCGGACTTCCAGGTGGGCAAGGACAGCGACTACTTCCTGCAGGCGTTCGTCAACGTCGGCCTGATGGGCGACGGGGCGGCCCACGAGCTGATCGCCGCCTCGATCGGCCGTGCCCGGGCCACCCGGCTGCTGATGCTGGGCGAGAAGTTTCCCAACACCGAGGCGTACGCCGCCGGTCTCATCACCCACTGCGTCGGCGCCGACGACTGGCAGGCCACGGTCGACGCCCTCGTCGAGAAGCTGCGCACGGGCCCGACGATGGCCTACGCGCGCATCAAGCGGACGATCAACGCCGCCGCACTCTCGAACCTCGACGAGACGCTGCGCACCGAGACGGCCGAGCAGACCGTCCTGGGCGCCAGCGCCGACTTCGCCGAGGGCGTCGCCGCGTTCACCGAGAAGCGCCGGGCGAACTTCACCGGTCACTGAGTGACGGTGTCGATCGCCGCCAGCGCGAAGGTCGCGATCACCGGAAGGTGGTCCGAGGCCTGCAACCGGGGCACGTCCACGTCGACGGCTCTCAGCGTGGGGCTGGAGAAGAGGTAGTCGATCCGTCGCTCCGGGCGGTCCGCCGGGCTGGTCGCCATGCCCCGCGGGGCGGCGTCGAGCAGACCCAGTGACGTCACCGTGGCATGGCCGGCGCTGCCCTCCTGCATGTTGAAGTCGCCACCCAGGATGACCTCGCCGCCGAGCGTGCGCACCCAGTCCGCGAGGTCGGCGGCCTGCGCCGTGACGCCCTCGTCGCCATCGGCCGGCTGGAGGTGTGTCGAGACGAGCCACGTGGACGACCACCGCACGTCACGCCGCACCGCGATCGCCTGCGCCCCGGTGACGGCGCCGTGAGAGGGCAGTTGGTGGCGTCGCACCTCGCCGCCGTCGACGTCCAGCAGCACGGCGTCGCCCCACACCGGGTCGGCGGCGGCGCCGAACCACGCGGTGCGCCCGGTGAGCCGCTCGAGGATCGCCAGCTGGTCCTGCCCGCCGTTGAGGAACCAGCCGCGGTCGACCTCGCTGATCAGGGCGACGTCTGCCGACGCCAGCACGGACGCGACGTCGCGCGGCCGGAACACGCCGTCCATGCCGTATCCCATCCGCAGGTTGTACGCGGCGACCCGCACCTGCAGATCGTCCGCCGGCTCGGTCCCGAGTGGCCGGATGGTCACCATCGGTCCGGCCAGAGCCAGCGTGCCGGCGACCACCGCGGCACCCGCGATCCCGACGAGGACGGCCGGGCGGGCCGCGGACCCGGAGGTCGGCGGCGAGGTGGCTCCGACGAGGCCGATGACCGCCGCCACGACGACCAGCAGCCAGTCGGCGCGATACCCCAGGTCGTAGCCCGCGTAGTAGGCGAAGAGCAGCGCACCCCAGACGGGTCCGCCCAGCGAGAGGACGAGGGGTGTGCCGCGGTCGCCGTGGTCGGCCGCGCGCCACAGGTGGGCGAGCGCGGGCATCCCCACGACGAAGGCGACGACCGACCACCACGGCAGGACTCCGTCGCCGTCGGTGACCACCGCGGAGGCGGCGACGGCGGCGACGAGCACGACGGCCGCCGCGACCGCCGACCAGCGTCGCGCCGGCACGAGCGTCGCAGCGACCGCGACCGTGGCGCCGAACGCCACGGCGGCGAGCCCGAGCACGCCGAGCGTGGCCGAGGCCCGCCCCGCGTTGGCCACGACCACGCCGGCGAGGAACAGGCCGGGCAGGAGGGTCCAGGCGAACAGGCGACCCAGCCGCCCGCGCTCGTCTCCGACGCGCGCGGTGGCCAGGCACGCCACGGCCTGAGCGGCGACCAGCAGCCAGGCCCACGCGTCGTCGCGCCACACCGAGCCCCACGTGCCGAGTGCCGCATGCGTCGTGACGGAGACGGCGACGCCGGTGACGACGCCGGTGACGGCGGCTCCGGGCACGCGGGGCAGGGTGAGCGGCAGCCACGTCAGGGCGGCGATGACACCGACGGACGCCACCGCGAGGTGCGGACGGCCGCCCTCGGTCACGTGCAGGGCGACGCGGCAGGCCACCGCGATCGCCAGGACGACGGACGCGATGAGGGCCGTGGGTCCGAGCCGGGACGCACGGAGCACCAGCACGACCGGCACCAGCAGGCAGGTGAGCGCGAAGGCGCCGATCAGCTCCGGGGGCGTCGACGCCGCCTGCCCGAAGATCGTGATGAGGGTCGGCGTCCACCCGCGCCACAGGTCGATCAGCAGCCAGGTGCCGGCGGCGACGTGGGCGACGGCCAGGACCCGGGATCGACTCATGCCCCCGTTCTACCGCACCTCCGAGCGGCACGAGTGGCGCACAGCGGGAGGCCGAGTGGCGCAGAAAGGCCCGCCACTCGGCGAGTGGCGGGCGATTGTGCGCCACTCGCGGGGAGGGGCGGGTGGGGAGTCAGCCGCGGGAGCCGGCGAGTCCCAGCACGGCGGCCAGGCCCAGCGCCGAGCGCGGGTGGTAGGCCGCGGTCCACAGTCCGCCGTGGGCGGCGGCGTAGGCCTCCTCGCGCCACGGCTCGTCCGATGCCACGCGTCCGCTGCGCAGGTCGTGCACCAGCAGGGCCGCCATCAGCACGTTGCTCGTGGCCGGCTCGAACACCTCGACGCCGAAGCGGTGGGCGCCGGCGTAGGCGGCGGCCAGCGCGCGGTTCTTCACGACCGAGGCCGTTCGCGTCGCGGGGGCCACGTTGAGCGACACCGTGGCGCCGTCCTGGCGGGCGGCCGCGGCGCGCCACCGCTGCACGCGCTTGGCCAGCGCGTAGTTGGGGCCCTGCTGCGGCACGAGGGCGTCGCAGATCCCCAGCTCGGCCTCCGGCGGGTAGTTCCGCTGCAGCAGTCGCCCGCGGCTGAGCGCCCGGAACGGCGCCCGCACCAGCCGGCGGCCGCTCTCGTAGGCCTCGTTCGAGGTCGTGACGGCGCCCGCGGGCACGGCGAACACGTCGGTCGGGGTGGCCAGGTAGGCCAGCGCCGTGTCGGGCCGCTGCGCGACGAGGCGTGCGGCGATCGCGTCCGCGGCCATCGTCACGCGCACGTGCGTGGCCCCGTCGGCGTAGCAGTAGGTGCCGAGGACGAGCCGGCCCTCGAGGTCCTCGAGCCAGGAGGCCAGGGCAGGCAGGTGGTGCAGCAGGTCGGCGCCGGTCTCCTTGCCGCCGACCGGCAGCCGGACCCGGCCGGCGCCCTCGCGCGCCTGCTCGCGGATGCGTCGCTGGATGTCGCTGCGGGGCAGGTCGACCGCGACGACGTCCGCACCCCAGCGCAGCAGCGAGCGGTACGGACCCATCTCGGCGCCGGCGCCGAGCACGACGACGGTGTCGCCCTCGAGGCGCAGCCACTGCGGATGGGCCGCCACGTCGCGGATCGCGTCGGAGAAGGTCGGCTCGACGACACCGCGGCTGACCCAGTCGTCGAGCTGCGCGTCGAGCTCGGAGCCGGTCAGTCGCCGCCCCCGGTACGGCACGCTGAGCTCGGTCTCGGGCTCCGCGGTGCCGCTGATCTCGACGGTCGACCAGACGTCGCTCGCAGGTGTGCTGAGGGCGTCGCCGAGCGACTCGTCGCCGCAGCGCATCTGCTCGTGGATGCTGCGCAGTCCCTCGGTGGCGATCGTGAGCGCGTCCTGCGACGAGCCGAGCCCGGCCTCGAGCAGCCGCGTGAAGTGGGTGAGGTACCCGCGTCGCCAGTTGGTCTCGCGCTCCACGGCGTGGGCGCCGACGGGGTCGACCTTGCGCAACGCGTCGGCCACCACGTGTCGTGCGGTGGCCGTGGAGCTGTCGGAGGGGAAACGTACGCCGGTCGCCATGAACATGAGGATAACCTCATGTCAGGGGTCAGGCGCTAAGCAAGCGCTTAGACATCCGCTAGGCTCACTGCATGCGAGCGATCCAGATCACATCCCTGGACGGCCCCGAGGCCGTCGAACTCGTCGACATCGAGGCCCCGGCGCGCGCCGACGACCAGGTCCTCATCGACGTCAAGGCCGCCGGCGTGGCGTTCCCCGAGCTGCTGCAGAGCCGTGGCCAGTACCAGCTCAAGCCGCCGCTGCCGTTCGTCCCGGGCGCCGAGGTCGCGGGCGTCGTCGTCGAGGCTCCGGCCGGCTCCGGGTTCGCTCCCGGTGACCGCGTGGCCGCGCTGCCGATGCTCGGCGGCTTCGCCGAGCAGGTCGTGGCCGACCCGCTGCTGACCTTCGCGCTGCCCGACTCGGTCTCCTTCGCCGAGGGCGCGTCGTTCATGTTCAACTACGGCACCGCCTACTTCGGCCTCGTCAACCGCGGCGGCCTCGCCGAGGGCGAGCGCGTGCTCGTGCACGGTGCCTCGGGCGGCATCGGCACCGCGTCGATCCAGGTCGCCAAGGCCTTCGGCGCCGGCCGCGTCATCGCCGTGACCTCGACCGACGCCAAGGGCGAGATCGCCGTCGCGGCGGGCGCCGACGAGTACGTGCTCTCCGAGGGGTTCAAGGACGCGGTCAAGGCGTCCGGCGGCGTCGACATCGTCGTCGACCCGGTGGGCAACCCGACCGGTGGCGACCGCTTCACCGACTCCCTGCGCTGCCTCGTCGACGACGGCCGCATCCTCGTCATCGGCTTCACGGCCGGCGAGATCCCCAAGATCGCCGCGAACCGGCTGCTGCTCAACAACGTCTCCGCCGTCGGCGTGGGCTGGGGCGCGTACGCGATGAAGCGCCCGGGCCTGATCAAGCAGCAGTGGGACGCCATGGCCAAGCACCTCGCCTCGGGCGCGCTCAAGCCGGTCATCGGCGAGTCGTTCCCGTTGGAGCGGGCCTCCGACGCCCTGCTGACGCTCGACCGGGCGCAGGCCACCGGCAAGCTCGTCCTCGAGTTCTGATCGCGTGGGCACCCTGCACCTGGTCCGTCACGGCCAGGCGTCGTTCGGCACCGACGACTACGACCGGCTGAGCGAGCTCGGCACCCGCCAGTCCGCCGCCCTCGGCACGTGCTGGGAGGCCGGCGGCGCCGTCTTCACCGACGCGATCGCGGGTGGCATGCTGCGCCACGCCCAGACCGCCATCGCGGCGATCGACGCCAGCGGGCTGGGGGAGGAGGACGCCGACCCCGGCCTGTCCGGCTACGACGTCGACGCGCGCTGGAACGAGTACGACCACCTCGCCGTCGCCACCGCGTTCGACCCCGGTGCGCTGCAGAAGAACTCCAAGGAGTTCCAGGCCGCGCTCAACGAGGCCATCAGCGTCTGGCGCAAGGGCGAGGGCGACTTCGCCGAGCCGTACGCCGTCTTCCGCGACCGGGTCATGGCCGGGTTCGCCGAGGCCGTCGAGCTGGCGTCGCAGCGCGGCCGCCGGGTGCTGGTCTTCACGTCGGGCGGGCCGATCGCGATGGTCGTCTCGCACCTCATCACCGGTGACGACTCGGCGTTCCAGAAGCTCAACGACGTCGTGGTCAACAGCAGCGTCACGACGCTCATGGTCGGGGCCACCGGCCCGCGGGTGCTGACCTTCAACGATCATGGTCACCTGCCGGCGGCGGACGTCACGTTCCGCTGAGTCACACACGAGGAGCGACATGCGACGGAACACGCTGATCACGGGTGCCAGCTCGGGCCTGGGCGAGGGGATGGCACGCCACCTGGCCGCCTCCGGACACCACCTCGCGATCACGGCGCGCCGCGTCGAGCGTCTCGAGGCCCTCAAGGCCGAGCTGGTGGCCGCGCACCCGGGCATCCAGGTCTCGGTGCACGCGCTCGACGTCAACGACCACGACGCCGTCTTCCGCGTGTTCGGCGAGGCCGCCGACGCGCTGGGTGGACTCGATCGCGTGATCGTCAACGCCGGCCTGGGCAAGGGTGGCCGCATCGGCACCGGCAAGTTCGAGGCCAACCGCGAGACCGCGATGACCAACTTCGTCGCCGCCCTCGCGCAGTGCGAGGCCGGGATGCAGCACTTCTACGAGCGCAAGGCCGGTCATCTCGTCGTGATCTCGTCGGTGTCGGCCATGCGCGGCATGCCGTCGTCGATGACGACCTACGCCGCCACCAAGGCCGGCGTCGCGCACCTCGCCGAGGGCATCCGCTCCGACCTGCTCGGCCGCAAGGGCCTCGACATCACGGTGACGACGCTCTACCCGGGCTACATCGCCAGCGAGATGAACGAGCAGGTCGAGCAGGAGCAGCGGCTCATGGTCGACACCGAGACCGGCACCGCCGCCATGGTGAAGTACATCGAGAAGGAGGTCGCCGAGGCCTCCGTCCCCGCGTGGCCGTGGGCGCCGATCGGCAAGGTCATGAAGCACGCGCCGCTGTCCGTCGTGCGCAAGCTGGTCTGAGGATCAGTCGAAGCCGACGAAGCGCGCGACGTCGTCGACGGACTCGCGCGCCGAGCGCACCAGGTTCGCCTGGAAGTCGGGATCGGGGAAGCCCATCGCCACGGCGGTGAAGATCGTCTGGTCGTCGGGGATCTGCGCCTCGCGGCGCACCACGGCGGCCTGCATGATGCCCTGGCTGTTGATGACCGTGCCGAGGCCGTGCGACCACGCCGACAGCACGAGCGCGTGGACGACGGCGCCGAGGTCGAAGTGCGCGACCGGGCCGATCGGCTCGAGGCTGCGGTCGAACGCCACGACGATCGAGACCGGCGCGTCGAACTGGCGGAAGCCGCGCATCGT
Organism: Aeromicrobium flavum; assembly: GCF_007992115.1. Lineage (GTDB taxonomy): Bacteria > Actinomycetota > Actinomycetes > Propionibacteriales > Nocardioidaceae > Aeromicrobium > Aeromicrobium flavum. Next base: position 72,524 of record NZ_BJZQ01000016.1, on the reverse strand, counting down.
CCAGTCGAGCCGGGCGTCGTTGTCCTCGCGGGCGATGCCCATGGCGGCGAACAGGCGCTTGGCGATGTCGACCTGGCGGTCGCGGTGGACGCCCTCGTACTTCTCGGCGACCTCGATCTCGCGCTGCACCGGAGCGCCGCTGAGCATGAGCTGCGAGTTCTCGGCGCGGATGCGGTCGAGGACGTCGCCGGTGAGGACGTGGAGCTTCCACGGCTGGGTGTTCATCGACGAGGGGGCCAGGACGGCGTCGGCCAGCACCTCGCGGATCAGGCCCTGCGGCACTGGGTCGGGACGGTAGCCGCGGATGCTGCGCCGCCCCCGGAGGAGGTCGCGCAGCGACGCGCGGTCCCCCTCGCCGAGGGCGTGCAGGTCCTGGTCCTGGACCAGGTCGTCCGTGCTCACGCGATCTTGAGGACGAGCTTGCCGGTGTTGCGGCCCTCGAACAGGCCCAGCAGGGTGTCGCCGAACTTCTCGACGCCGCCCTCCACGACCGTCTCGCGGGCGACGAGCTTGCCCGAGGAGATGAGGTCCGACATCTCGGCGATGGCCGCCGCGTCCTTGTCCGGGTAGTCGAAGACCAGGAAGCCCTGCATCTTCGCGCGGAACACCAACAGCGACATGTAGCGCTTCGGGCCGGGTGCGAGGGTCTCGTCGTTGTAGGTCGAGACGGCGCCGCAGATGATGACGCGGGCGCCGCGGCGCAGGTTGGCCAGCGCGGCGTCGAGGATGTCGCCGCCGACGTTGTCGAAGTAGACGTCGATGCCCTTCGGGGCGACCTCGCGCAGCTTCTTGAGGACGTTCTCGTTCTTGTAGTCGATGACCTCGTCGAAGCCGATCTCCTTGAGCCAGGCGCACTTCTCGGCGCCACCGGCGATGCCGATGACGGTGCAGCCCTTGGCCTTGGCCAGCTGACCAGCGACGCTGCCGACGGCGCCGGCGGCGGCCGAGATCAGCACGGTGTCGCCGGACTTCATCTCACCGACCTCGTGCAGGCCGTGGTAGGCGGTCAGGCCGGGCATGCCGAGGGCGCCGAGCCACGTGGCCGGGCCGGCGACGGAGGTGTCGATCTTCTGGACGCCGGTGCCGTCGCTGATCGCGTACTCGGTGACGCCGAGGGTGCCGGTGACGGCGTCGCCGACGGCGAAGTCGGGGTGGTGGGACTCGACGACCGTGCCGGTGACGGCGGCTCGCATGACCTCTCCGATCTGCACCGGGGGCAGGTACGAGCGGACGTCGTTCAGCCAGCCGCGCATGGCCGGGTCGAGCGAGACGTGGTCGACCTTGACCAGGAACTCACCGTCGGACGGCGAGGGGAGGTCGACCTCCTCGCTCGCCCACGTGTCGGCGTCGGGCATGCCGGAGGGACGCTGGGCCAGGGTGATGCGCTTCGTAGTGGTCACCCTCGGCACGTTACCACCGACTTGAATTCACTTTCAGTTTCGAGCGGAGGGGTCTACGCTGTGACGAGGGCCACACCGGCCGAGCATCGAAGGAGCACGCATGGCGACCGTCCAGTCCGTCCGGGGTCCGATCGACAGCAGCGAGCTGGGTCGCACCCTCGTCCACGAGCACGTGTTCGTCCTCGGCGAGGAGTACCGGCTCAACTACGACACGGACTGGGACGAGGACCAGAAGGTCGCCGACGCCGTGCGCGACCTCAACGACCTCAAGGCCGCCGGCATCGACACGATCTTCGACCCCACGGTGCTGGGCCTGGGTCGGTACATCCCGCGGATCCAGAAGGTGGCCGCGCAGACGGACCTCAACATCATCGTGGCCACGGGGCTGTACACCTACAACGACATCCCGCACCAGTTCGAGCACCGCGGGCCCGGCCAGCTCTTCGACATGCCCGAGCCGCTGGTCGAGATGTTCGTCAAGGACCTCACCGACGGCATCGCCGACACCGGCGTGCGCGCCGCGTTCCTCAAGTGCGCCATCGAGGCCCCCGGCCTGACCCCCGGCGTCGAGCGCGTCATGCGCGCCGTCGGCCAGAGCAGCGCCCAGACCGGTGCCCCCATCACCGTGCACACCAACCCGCACACCCGGTCGGGACTGGTGGCGCAGCAGGTGCTGAAGGAGGAGGGCGCCGACCTCACGAAGGTCGTCCTGGGTCATTCGGGCGACTCCGACGACATCGACTACCTCGTCGAGGTGGCCGACAACGGCTCGCTGCTGGGCATGGACCGGTTCGGCCTCGACGTCTACCTCAGCACCGAGAAGCGCGTCGACACGATCGTCGAGCTGGTCCGCCGCGGCTACGTCGAGCAGATCACGCTGGCTCACGACGCGTCCTGCTACATCGACTACTTCGACCCCGCGGCGAAGGCGGAGATGCAGCCGAACTGGAACTTCCGGCACATCCCCGACGACGTCCTGCCGATGCTGCTGGAGAAGGGCGTCAGCGAGGACGACATCGACACGATGCTGGTCAAGAACCCGCGCCGCTACTTCGAGTGATCGGCCCTTCCCCGGCGGGACGAGTCGGGGGTCACGTCGCCGGGATGGGGCCGCCAGGGCCTGCGAATGCTACTGTCGAAGGGTGAACGCGCCTTTCGAGCGCTGTTCCGGCCCGACGATGTTGCGCGGAGATTCGCGCCCCTGGCAAGCGGGCACATCATCGATTGAGACCCCTTGACCCAGATTGACCGCAGCCCTGTGCTGCCCACGTTCAACGACTTCAACCTCGCCGACGGCCTCGTGCGCAAGCTCGCCATGCAGGACATCGTCAACCCCAGCCCCATCCAGCAGGCCGTCATCCCGGCGGCCCTCGAGGGACGCAATGTCCTGGGCCGCGCCCGCACCGGATCGGGCAAGACGCTCGCGTTCGGCCTGCCGGTCCTGGCCCGCCTCGCCGGTGGCACCAGCCGCCCGAAGGCGCCTCGCGCCCTGATCCTGCTGCCCACGCGTGAGCTCGCGATCCAGGTGCACACCGCCCTGCTGCCGCTCGCGCAGAAGATGGGCCTCAAGCACACCACCGTCTACGGCGGCGTGCCGATCAACAAGCAGATCAACGCCATGAAGTCCGGCGTCGACCTCGTCATCGCGACGCCCGGCCGCCTGACCGACCTGCTCGACCGTCGCTGCATGACGCTCGACGCCATCGAGATCACCGTCCTCGACGAAGCCGACCACCTGTGCGACCTCGGCTTCTTCAAGCCGATCGACGCGCTGCTCTCGCGCACTCCGGCGAACAGCCAGCGCCTGCTGCTGTCGGCCACCCTCGACGGCGACGTCGACAAGCTGGTCAAGCGGCACCTGCCGCAGCACGCGCTGTTCGAGGTGGACTCCACCGACGACAACGTCGAGACCATGGAGCACCACGTGCTCGTCAGCGACGCGACCGACAAGACCCGCGCCGCCTACGAGCTGCTGAGCGCCAACCCGCGCAGCATCGTGTTCACGCGCACCCGTCGCGGCGCCACGCGCCTGGCCAAGCAGCTCAGCATGAAGGGCGTCACCGCCGTCGACATGCACGGCGACCTGTCGCAGCGCCACCGCGAGCGCAACCTCGCGCAGTTCAGCCGCGGTGACGCCAGCGTCATCGTCGCCACCGACGTCGCCGCCCGCGGCATCCACGTCGACGGCATCGGCCTGGTCGTGCACTACGACGCGCCTGCCGAGCACAAGGCGTACCTGCACCGCTCGGGCCGCACCGCCCGCGCCGGCGAGTCGGGCTCGGTCGTCACGATGACCACGCCCGAGGCGCTGCGCGACGTCATGATGCTCCAGCGCAAGGCGGGGGTGACGGCGCGTCACCACCACGTCGCGTCCGCCCCGCAGCCGATGACGGCCGAGTCCCTCTCGACCGCCGGCACCGAGGCGCCCGAGATGTCGAACGACTCGCGCTCGCGCAACGGCGGCGGCGGCGGCCAGAGCCGCGGCGGTCAGAACCGTGGCGGCGGTCGTCCCGGTGGACCCGGCGGACGTCCCCAGGGCTCGCGCAGCCCGGGCCGTCGTCGCAACGGCTCGCCGACGAGCGCACCGACCAGCGCGCGGAGCAACTGACCTGCGACGCACGTCACCACACGAAGGCCCCGGCACCTGCCGGGGCCTTCGTGCTGTGGCGGCAGCGCTGAGCGTGACGTTTCCGGGGTCGAAACCGGCGTGTCGACCCCGCAAACGTCACTCCCAGCGCTCCCTCGTGTGTCCTGGGTCACAAATTTTGTCTTGACATTCGGTTTGTCGCCTCTGCATGGTGGGTCCACCAACTATGTGCACCAGTGGTGCAGATACCTTGGATCGGCCCGTCATCGGGGGGAAAAGCCGACGTGCTCGTCCCTGCGGATCCGATCCAGACCGTCAAAGGAGACGAGCATGAAGTTGTCCAGAATGATCGCGATGGCGTTCGCCGGTGCGACACTCTCCATCGGTGCCGCCGTGCAGCCGGTGGTCGCGGCCGACAACCCGTACGAGCGGGGGCCGGCGCCCAGCAACAGCAGCATCGAGGCGTCGCGCGGTCCGTACTCCGTCAGCAGCAAGACCATCTCGTCGTTCGCGGCGCGTGGGTTCGGTGGCGGCACGATCTACTACCCGAACTCGACGTCGGACGGCACCTTCGGCGTCGTGGCGATCTCGCCCGGGTTCACCGCGGCGCAGTCCACGATCTCGTGGCTGGGTCCGCGGATCGCCTCGCAGGGCTTCGTCGTCATCACGATCGACACGAACAGCCGGTTCGACCAGCCGGGCTCGCGCGGCACGCAGCTGCTGGCGGCACTCGACCAGACGATCGCCGACACGACGGTCCGCTCGCGGGTCGACGCCTCACGGCAGGCCGTGATGGGCCACTCGATGGGCGGCGGAGGCACGCTCGAGGCCGCGAAGGACCGCCGGTCGATCGAGGCCACGATCGGCCTGACGCCCTGGAACTCCGACAAGACGTGGCCCGAGGTCGAGGCCGCGTCGCTCGAGATCGGTGCCCAGAACGACTCGGTGGCGCCCGTCGGATCGCACGCGATCCCGTTCTACAACTCGCTGACGAACGCCGAGCGTCGTTCGTACCTGGAGCTGCGCGGTGCCAGCCACTTCGCGCCGAACACCAGCAACACGACGATCGCGAAGTACTCGATCGCCTGGCTCAAGCGCTTTGTCGACGATGACCAGCGCTACGAGCAGTTCATCACCCCCGGCCCGTCGCCGTCGCTGAGCAACGGCATCTCGGACTACCGGATCCGCTGAGACCGCTGAGTTGCACGTTCGGCCGCCGGTGCACGCGCGTCGTGCGGCCGAACGTGCAACTCAGAGTGACAGCATGTGGGACAGGTCACACATCCCATGGACAGGTTCTGGGATCGCTGGTCATGCTGAGGGCGCCATCGCGGCGCACCGCCGGTGCGGCTGACGCGGATCGGCCGCCCGAGGAGTCCCATGAACCTGTCCCGCCTGCTCGCCGCCGCGTTCGCGAGCGCCGCCCTCGCTATCGGCACCGCCGCCCAGCCGGTGGCCGCGGCCGACAACCCGTACGAGCGCGGCCCGGCGCCCACCACCTCCAGCATCGAGGCGCTGCGTGGGCCCTACGCCGTCAGCACGAAGATCATCACGTCGCGCGCCGCGCGGGGGTACGGCGGCGGCACGATCTACTACCCGAGTTCCACCGCCGACGGCACCTTCGGCGTCATCGCGATCTCGCCGGGCTTCGTCTCGCCGCAACGCGTCATCGCCTGGCTCGGCCCGCGGCTGGCCTCGCAGGGCTTCGTCGTCATCACGATCGACACGTTCTCGGGGTTCAACCAGCCGGCGTCGCGCGGCGACCAGCTGCTGGCGGCCGTCGACCAGACGATCGCCGACCCCACGGTCGGCTCCCGGATCGACCCGTCGCGCCAGGCCCTGATCGGTCACTCGATGGGCGGCGGCGGCACGCTCGAGGCGGCCAAGGACCGTCCGTCGATCGAAGCGACGATCGGCCTCACGCCGTGGAACTCCGACAAGACGTGGCCCGAGGTCGAGGCGGCGTCGCTCGTGATCGGAGCCCAGAACGACTCCATTGCGCCGGTGGCCTCGCACGCCATCCCGTTCTACTCGTCGCTGACGAACGCCGAGCGACGTTCCTACCTCGAGCTGGGCGGCGCCAACCACTTCGCGCCCACGAGCGACAACACCCTCGTGGCGAAGTACACGATCGCGTGGCTGAAGCGCTACGTCGACAACGACGCGCGGTACGAGCAGTTCATCGCCCCCGGCCCGGTGCCCTCGGCAGCGAGCGGGATCTCGGACTACCGCCTGAACTGAGTGCCAAGACCCCTGAGTTGCACGTTCGGCCACCTTTCAACGGCGTGTCGGCGGCCGAACGTGCAACTCAGCGCGTCAGGAGTGGCGCAGCATGTCGATGAGGTCGGACTTCTTCTTGTTTGAGTAGCCCGACAGGCCGATCTCCTTGGCGCGCTTGCGCAGGTCGGCGACGGTCCAGTCCTCGTAGGCCGGCGAGCTACCGCCGCGCTTGCCCACGGTCTTCTTGCCGTCGCGGGCGGCGGCGTTCGAGATCCGTGCGGCCTTGGACTTGGAGGCGCCGTCCTCGCGCAGCTCCTCGTACATGTCGGGGTTCTTCAGACTGGACGGTGCGTCCTTCTTCGGTGCCATGTCTTCACGACAACACGGTCTCCGCGGTTGCGCTAGCGGAGGCCGTCAGGTCGCGAGGAGGTCGTGGGCCAGCGCGCCGACCTGCTCGTGCTCGATGAGGAACCCGTCGTGACCGTGCGGCGAGGTGACCACCGCGAGCGGCTCGGCCGTCGGGATGAGGTCGGCCAGCTCCTGCTGCTGGTACGGCGGGTAGAGCCGGTCGGAGTCGATCGCCGCGACGACGGTGCGGGCGGTGACCCGCCCGAGCGCCGCCGCGAGGCCACCGCGACCGCGGCCCACGTCGTGGCTGTTCATCGCGTCGCCGAGGGTGATGTACGACCACGCGTCGAAGCGCTTGTGGAGCTTGTCGCCGTGGTGCTGCAGATAGGACTGCACCGCGAACCGGCCGTCGGGCTGGACCTCGCGGCCGAAGCGCTCGGCCAGCTCGGCCTCGCTGCGGTACGTGGTGTGCGCGATCCGGCGCGCGAGGCCGAGGCCTTCGTCGGGGCCGGCCGCGCGGATGATGTCGGCCTGGGTGGTGGTCCAGGCGATCTGCTCGGCCGACGCGTAGGCCGAGGACGCCAGCAGGAAGAGGCGCTGCACCCGCTCGGGGTGCGTCACCGCCCACTCCACCGCACGCATGCCGCCGGCCGATCCGCCGATGACCGCGTGCCAGCTCTCGATGCCGAGGTGGTCGGCCAGCATCGCCTCGGCGGCGACCTGGTCGCGCACGGTGACAGCCGGGAACCGGTTGCCCCAGACGCGGCCGTCGGGGGCCTCGGACGCCGGACCGGTCGTGCCCTTGCAGCCGCCCAGGATGTTGGCCGCGACGACGAAGAAGCGGTCGGTGTCGACGCCCAGGCCGGGGCCGACGACCTGGTTCCACCAGCCGTCCGGGCCGGCCACGATCGAGTCGCCCGTCAGGGCGTGCAGGACCAGGACGGCGTTGTCGCCGGTGAACTCGCCCCACGTGTCGTAGGCGACCTCCAGACGCGGGAGGACCTCACCCACTTCGAGGGTGAGGTCTCCCAGCGGCTGGATCGTGCTCACGGGTTACTTCGCCGCACGGAAGCCGGCGTCGAGGTCCGCGAGGATGTCGTCGATGCCCTCGATGCCGACCGCGAGGCGGACCAGGCCGGGGGTGACGCCGGTGGCGGCGTGCTCCTCGGGCGTGCCCTGCGAGTGCGTCGTGCTGGCCGGGTGGATGGCCAGCGAGCGCACGTCGCCGATGTTCGCGACGTGGCTGAACAGCTCGAGCGCGTCGATGAACTTGCGGCCGGCGTCGACGCCGCCGGGCAGCTCGAAGGTCAGCACGGCGCCCGATCCGCGGGGCGTGTACTTGTCGGCCAGCTCCTTGTAGGGGTTGCCGTCGAGCGAGGCCCAGGTGACCTTCGCGACGTCCTCGCGCGCCTGCAGCCACTCGGCCACCTTGCGGGTGTTCTCGATGTGGCGCTCGAGGCGAAGGCTCAGGGTCTCGATGCCCTGGGCGATGAGGAAGGCGTTGAACGGCGAGACCGCCGGGCCCACGTTGCGCAGGTACTGCACGCGCAGCTTGGCGATGAACGCCGCCGGGCCGAGCGCCTCGGTGAAGACGAGGCCGTGGTAGCTGGCGTCGGGGGTGTTGAAGCCGGGGAACTTGTCGCCGTGGGCCGCGTAGTCGAACGTGCCGCCGTCGATGACGACGCCGGCGATCGCCGTGCCGTGGCCGCCGATGTACTTCGTGGCCGAGTGGACGACCGTGTCGGCGCCGTGCTTGAGGGGGTTGAGCAGGTACGGCGTGGCGACAGTGTTGTCGACGATGAACGGCACGCCGACCTCCTTCGCGACCGCGCTGATGGCCTCGAGGTCGAGGATGTCGCCCTTGGGGTTGCCGATCGTTTCACCGAAGAACACCTTCGTGTTCTCGCGGGCCGCGGCACGCCATGCATCGGGGTTGTTGTTGTCCTCGACGAACGTCACCTCGATGCCGAGCTTCGGGAACGTGTGGCGCAGCAGCGAGTCGGTGCCGCCGTAGAGGCTGGCGGACGCGACGATGTGGTCGCCGGCCTCGGCGACGTTGGTGAGCGCGCCGGTCGTGGCGGCCTGGCCCGAGGCGACCAGGAGGGCGCCGACGCCACCCTCGAGCGCGGCGAGGCGCTGCTCGACGACGTCCTGCGTCGGGTTCATGATGCGCGTGTAGATGTTGCCCGGCTCGGCCAGGCCGAACAGGTCGGCGGCGTGCTGGGTGTCGCGGAACTGGTACGAGGTGGTCTGGTAGATCGGCAGAGCACGCGCACCCGTGGTGGGGTCGGGTGTCTGGCCGGCGTGGATCTGCTTGGTCTCGAACGACCAGTTCTCGCTCATACGTGCTCCTTCGACGTCGGGGTGACAGTCAGAGCCTGTCACCCTTCGACCGACCCCCCTGGGCGTCTCACGGAGTGAGAAGCGCGTCCGCGCCTCAGAATCCGCCGCCTAGGACATGTCGAACGGCTGCGCCGTGGACTCGAGCACCGAGAGCCACAGGTCGCCGTCCGGGTTGACCTGCTGGGTGTTCTTCACGACGACCGAGATCGGCACGTGAGCGAAGCGATGACGGGGACGGCCGATGACCATGTCGGTGCGCCCGGCCATCGCCGCGTGGACGGCCGCCTGGGCCAGGCGCGTGCAGTAGACGGAGTCGGCGGCATCGGCCGGCACCGAGCGGATCATGTAGCCCGGGTCGAAGTACCGCAGCGTCAGCGGCTCGTCGTGGTCCTTGAAGTCGCGGGCGATCTGGGCGCGCAGGAAGCCCGCGAAGTCGCCCAGCACGGTGTTGCCGCTGGCGTCCTTGCGCCGGCTGGCGGGGATCAGGTCCTGGCCGGCGCCCTCGGCCAGCACGATGACGGCGCTGCCGCGCTCCTTGACCCGCTTGCGCAGCGTGGCGAGCAGGCCGTTCTCGCCCTGGAGGTTGAACGGCACCTCGGGGATGAGCACGAAGTCGGCGTCGTGGTTGGCGAGCGCGGCGTAGCAGGCGATGAACCCGGCCGCCCGGCCCATGACCTTGACGACGCCGACGCCGCCGATGGCCGCCTCGACCTCGACGCGGGCGCCCTTGATGGACTCCGCGGCCTTCGCGTAGGCGGTCTGGAATCCGAAGCTCGTGCCGATCAGCGGGATGTCGTTGTCGATCGTCTTCGGCACGCCCACGACGGCGATGTCGAGCTCGCGCGAGAGGGCCTCCTCGGCGATGGCGTGCGCGCCGCGCATCGAGCCGTCGCCGCCGATGACGAAGAGGATGTCAATCTCGCGGTGCACGAGGTTGTCGACGATCTGCGGCACGTTCTGGCTGCCGCGCGACGAACCCAGCACCGTGCCGCCGCGGTCGGTGATCGTCTCGACGAACGCGGGGGTGAGGGTGATCGGGTCGGGCGACTTGCCCGGCACGAGGCCCGCGTAGCCGTTCTTGAACCCGGTGATGTCGGTGACGCCGTAGTGCTCGAAGAGCTCCAGCACGATGGCGCGGATGACGTCGTTCAGGCCCGGGCACAGGCCGCCGCAGGTGACGATGCCGACCTTGGTCTTCTTGGGGTCGAAGAAGATCTTGCGGCGCGGGCCGCCGGGCTCGAACGAGGGGACCTCGGTCAGCGGCGTCTCGCCGCGAGCGGCCAGCAGCGAGATGGTGTCGTCGATGAGGACGCGATCGGTCTCGGCGACGTAGTAGGCATTGGTGGTGCGGCTGGCGACGTAGTCGGCGAGCGGCGAGTCGTACCTGCACTCACCGAGGGTGCGGACCTGGAGTTCCTCGAGCGTCACCACCGCTTCAGGCTATCGGAGCGTGATCGCACGGCGGTAGATCGCGAGGATCACCCCCGACGTCCGGGCGCGGTGCGGAACCTGACCGTAGGGTGGGGGCGTGGCCATGCGCTCGGATTCCAGCCGCGGACGGCGCCGTCCGATGCGTGCCGTGCACGCCGCTGCCACCCTCCACGACGATCCCACCCCGCTCGCCCGGATGGTGGGCCGCGGCGCGCGGATGACGGTGAAGCCGCTGCTGCGCCTCGCTCCGGTGCACGAGCGCACGTTCCGGCGCCTCCAGCGGTTCTCCGCCGTGGTCAACCGCGGCGGGTCGCCCGACATCGCGGCCGAGGTGGGCGAGATCGGCGGGGTCCCGGGCGAGGTGCTGACGCCGGGGGACGGACCGACGACCGGGTTGCACCTGCTCTACCTGCACGGCGGCGGCTTCTTCACCGGCAGTGTCCACTCCTACCGCTCGATGCTCGAGGCGATGGTCCGCGCCACCGGCGGCACGATCTACGCGATCGACTACCGCCAGCTGCCCGACCACCCGGTCGCCGACTCGGTGCAGGACGCGATCAACGCGTACGCAGGCGTGCTCGAGCGGGCCGGCAACCCCGCGAAGGTGGTCGTGGCGGGCGACTCGGCCGGCGGCTACCTGACGATGAAGGTGGCCGAGCTGGCCCGCCGCCGCGGCCTGCCCGCGCCGGCCGCGCTGCTGGCCTTCTCGCCGCTGCTCAGCCTCGAGCCCGACCGCCAGGACAAGAACGTGGTGCGCGTCGACAAGGTGCGCGAGGCGGTGCTGCCGATCGCGCGGGTCGCCGCGCTGCGCCGGCTGTGGCTGGCCGACGACGCGATCATCGAGGGCTTCGCCGACCCGCTGCACGCGACCGCCTACATCACCTCGCCGACGCATCTGGTGGCCGTCGAGGACGAGTTCCTGCGGCCCGAGGTGGAGGCGTTCGCGCTGCTGCTCGACGACAAGGGCGTCGAGGTCGACGTCCACCTGTGGCGCGGTCAGGTGCACGCCTTCCCGATCATGGCCGGCTACCTGCCGGACGCCGACCTGGCGATCGAGCTGGCCGTCGAGTTCGCCCTCCGTCACATTGGAGAGCCCCCGGCCGTCGAGGTCGACGACGCGGGGGCTCAGCCCGACCTGCTCGAGGGCGAGCTCGCGGACTAGGTCAGCCCGTGACCTTCACCTTGACGATGTGCAGCTTGCCGTTCTGGGTGTAGCCGAGGTTCCACGAGCGGGTCCCGCGCGTGGTCATCGACATCGTCACGCCCAGCGTCCAGGTGTTCCTGCCCGCCTTCTTGAAGGGCACCGAACCACGATGCGGCCTGCCCGGGGCGGGCGTCGCGTAGACGTAACGGGCCTTCGTGCCGCGGACTTGGAGCGTGTACGTCCGGCCGTGCTTCACGCGGTAGGTGTTGCCCACCTTCTTCGCGCCCCGGATCGTGAAGCTCGCGAGGCGGTACGACACGCGCTTGGTGCTCACGTTGCCGGCCGCGTCGGTGGCCTTCGCCGTGACGACGACCCTGCTGCCGCGACGCTGGGTCGTGACCTTGCAGGTCTGCGCGCCCGACCCCGTGTCCTTGACGGTGCAGCGCGGCTTCGGCGCGTCGAAGTAGCGACGGCCGGCCTTGACGCCCTTGAGGGAGACGCGCGGCTTGGTGCTGTCGACCTTGACGCCGGCGGTCGCGGTCGCGATGCCGCCGTCGGCCGTGCGGACGGTGCGGGTGACGCTGCTGGCGCCCTGCTTGCTCACCGTGACGGGCTTCGGGCAGGCGGTGACCAGCTCGGCGCCCTTGGCGTCGCACGTGAACGAGACCGTCACCGGGGTGCGGAACCAGCCGTTGCGCGACTTCTGTGCCGAGCTGACCTTGGCGGTGATGCTCGGGTTCGACCGGGACGTCGAGGCCGACGAGGCCGTGAATCCGGCGTCGCCCGTGTACTCGGCCGAGACCGCGTGGGTCGTGTCGGTCGGGACGGCGTGCGTGAGCTTCGCCGAGCCGTCCTTCAGCGTGGCGGCGCCGACCTTCTTGCCGTCGACGTGGAACGTGACCTCACCGGTCGGCGTCCCGGCGCCCGGAGCGATCGGAGCGACCGTGGCCGTGAGCGCGGAGGCCGAGACCGAGACCTTCGTCGTGGTGCCGGCGGCGACGACGATCAACGCCGCCGTGGTGCTCGAGCCGGCGTAGCGCGTGCCGTCCGTCGGGACGTAGGTCGCGGTGACCCGGTGCGTGCCGACGGTGCCGCCGAGCTCGGGGCTGACGGCGCGGCCGCCGGCGCGGACCGCGACCGGCGAGCCGACCTTCGTGCCGTCGACGGCGAACTGGACCGTCCCGCCGGCGGCGGAGATCGACCCGGCCGGGACGGTGACGTCGGCGGTGGCCGTCGTGCGCTGACCCGTGACCACCGAGGGCAGCCCGAGCTTCACGGCCACGGTGCTGGGGATCGCGGAGACCGTGACGCGCTGCGAGACCGCGGGCGCCGCCGAGAAGCCGGTGGTGCCGGCCTGGGTGGCCTCGATCGTGCAGGTGCCGGGCTTGCCGAAGGTGACGGTGGTGCCGTCGGTCGTGCAGTGGTCGGCCGTGGTCGAGACGAGCTTCACCGGCTGGCCGGAAGCACCACCGACGGCCGCGACCGGGTAGGTCCTGCCCGGGTACGCCGGGCTGGGAGCGGAGGACGTGAACGTGATGGCCTGCGGCGCCTTGGCCGTGACGGTGAGGGGCGTGGTGCCCCGGGAGCCCGCGTAGTTCGAGTTCGCCGGGACGTAGGTGGCGGTGACGTCATGCGTGCCGACGGCGCCCTCGAGCTCCGGGCTGGTGGCGCGGCCGTCGGCATCGATGATGCGCGGGGAGCCGACCGCGTCGCCGTCGACCGCGAACTGGACCGAGCCGCCGGCGGCCTCCAGCGATCCCGAGGTGACGGTGACGTCAGCGGTGGCCGTGGCGACCTGCCCGTTGAAGACCGTGTCGAGGTCCAGGGACAGGGCGACGGCGCTGGGGATGGCGCTGACGGTGACGTCCTGGGTGGCGGTCGGGGCGGCGGCGTGGCCGGTGGCTCCGGCCTGGTTCGCCTCGATCGTGCAGGTGCCCGGCGTGGTGAACGTGACGGAGGCTCCGTCGATCTCACAGACCTTCTCGGTGGTCGAGAAGAAGGTGACCGGCTTGCCGGACTCACCGCCGGTGGCCGCGACCGTGTAGGTCATGCCCGGGTGGGCGGGCTTGGGTGCGGGCGAGGTGAACCTGATCTCCTGCGTTGCCTTGGCCTTCACGGTGAGGGTCGCCGTGTCGGTGGAGCCTGTGTAGTTCGTGTTCGCCGGGACGTAGGCGGCGGTGACGTCGTGGCTGCCGACCGCGCCTCCCAGGTCGGGGCTGACGGCGCGACCGTCTGCTCCGACGGCGACGGGCGAGCCGACCTTCGTGCCGTCGACCGCGAACTGGATCGAGCCCGCGGCGGCCTTCACCGATCCCGACGTGGCGGTGACGACGGCGGTCGCCGAGGCGTTCTGACCGTCGAAGACCGTCGTGGCGTCGAGGGAGAGGGCGACGGCGGTGGGGATCGCGGTGACCGTGACGTCCTGCATCACCGTCGGAGCGGCGGAGTAGCCGGCGGTGCCGGCCTGGTTCGCCTCGATGGTGCAGGTGCCCGGCATGGTGAAGGTGACGGAGTCTCCGGTGATCTCACAGACGTCCGGGGTGGCCGAGGAGTAGGTGACCGGCTTCGTGGACGAGCCACCGGTGGCCGCGACCCGGTGGATCTGGCCCGGGTGGGCGGGCCTGGGCGGGGACGAGACGAAGATGATCCTCTGCGGAGTCCTGGCCGTGACCGTCAGGGTCGCCGTGTCGGTGGACCCGGTGTAGTTCGCGTTCGCCGGGGCGTACGTGGCGGTGACGTCGAACGAGCCGACGGTGCGCGCGAGCGCGGGGCTCGTCGCGCGGCCGTCGGCGTCGATCGCGACGGGGGAGCCGACGTCGTCGCCGTCGACCGCGAACTGGACGGTGCCGCCGGCGGCGGTCAGCGAGCCGGCGGTGACGGAGACGTCGGCGGTGGCCGTGGAGGCCTCGCCGTCGAACATGCTCTTCGGGTGGAGCGTGAGCTCCACGGCGCTGGGGATCGCGCTGACGGTGATGTCCTGCGTGGCGGTCGGAGCGGCGAAGTGACCGACGCCCCCGGCCTGGTTCGCCTCGATCGTGCAGGTGCCCGGCTTCGTGAAGATGACGGTGGCGTCGTCGACGTCACAGACCTCCTCGGTGGCCGAGGAGAACGTGACCGGCTTCCCGGAGCCGCCGCCGATGGCCTCGACCTCATACGAGTCGGTCGGGTATCCGGGCTTGGGCGCGGAGGACGTGAAGGTGATCTCCTGCGGGGACTTCGCCTTGACCGTCAGGGTCGCGGTGTCGGTGGACCCGACGTAGTTCGCGTTCGCCGGGGTGTAGGTGGCGGTGACGTCGTGCATGCCGACGGCACGCTCGATCTCGGAGCTGGCGGCGCGGCCGTCGGCGTCGATCGCGACGGGCGCGCCGACGGCGTCGCCGTCGACCGCGAACTGCACGGTGCCGCCGGCGGCGGTCAGTGAGCCGGTCGTCACGGTGACGTCGGCGGTGGCCGTGGCGACCTGGCCGTCGAACATGCTCGTCGGGTCGAGGGTGAGCTTGACGGCGCTCGGGATCGCGGAGACGGTGATGTCCTGGGAGGCGGTGGGCGCAGCGGTGTGGCCCGTGGATCCGGCCTGGTTCGCCCGGATCGTGCAGGTGCCCGGCTTCGTGAAGGTGACGGTGGCGTCGTCGACGTCACAGACCTCCGCGGTGGCCGAGGAGAAGATGACCGGGTTCGCCGACGCGCCGCCGGTGGCCTCGACGTCGTACGTCTGGCCCGGGTGGGCGGGCGTGGGTGCGGAGGAGGTGAAGGTGATCTCCTGCGATGCCGGGGCCTTCACCGTCAGGGTCGCGGTGTCCGTGGATCCCGCGTAGGAGGGGTTGGACGGGATGTACGTGGCGGTGACGTTGTACGTGCCGATCGGGACGACGAGCCCGGAGAAGATGGCGCGACCGCGTGCATCGATGGTGGCGAAGCCGACGAGGGTGCCGCCGACCGCGAACTGGACGACACCACCGGCTGCGGTCGCTGAGCCGGTCGAGACGGTGATGTCGGCGGTGGCGGTGGACGTCTGGCCGTCGAACTTGCTCTCCGGGTCGAGGGTGAGCTCGACGGAGGTCGCGATGGCGCTGACGGTGATGTCCTGCGTGGCCTTGGGTGCGGCGGCGTAGCCCGGCGCCGCGGCCTGATCGGCCGTGATCGTGCAGGTGCCGGGCTTGCCGAACGTGACGGTGGTGCCGTTGACCGTGCAGTTCTCCTCGGTCGCCGAGGAGAACGTCACGGCGTTGCCGGAGGCGCCGCCCGTGGCCGCGACCGTGTAGGTCTGGCCCGGGTGCGCGGTGGTGGGAGCGGTGGAGGTGAAGGTGATCGCTTGCGAGACGTCAGGCACGACGGGACCCGAGCAGGTGCTTCCGATGCGGAACGTGGCTGCCACCCCCCGCGGGCCCGAGTGCGCTCTGCTGAAGTCCGCGACGTTCACGGCCAGGCCGACGTACCGGGTGCCTCCGGTGCCTCCGGTGTCGTAACTCCACGAGTGGAGGCGTTTTGTGGACGTGTCGGGCCACGTCCAGGTCGCCGAGAGCACCCGCGTCGCCGGATCGATGGTCCACAGGGCGGTCTGGTCGCCGCCGCCGGGCGCCACCGGGCGCAGGAAGGTGTAGGAGGACGAAACTCCCTGCTGCATGTAGGGGCTGAAGCTGCCCAGGCGCTGCGTCGGATCGTTCCCGAGCACGAGCTCCTGGTGAGCACCTTCGCCGATCGTTACGTCGTAGGCGAGGGAGGGATCGGTCGTGTACCCGGCGTAGGGGTAGCGGGAATCCTCAGCGGCGCAGCCGACGATGGTGTCACCGACGATCACCTGCACGTGTCCGGTGTAGGTCTCGGGTGCGGCGTGGGCGCTCGCGGGGAGCAGGGCGACCGCGGTGGCAATCGCGAGGGCTCCGCTCGTCGCGAGGGAGGTGACGCGCTTCAGCATCGGGATTCACTCTCATCGGGGCAGGGCGAGCGGCGGCTCGGCCAGTGAAACCCTAGGGATGGCCCCGGTCCCACGACACCTTTTCCATCACAACCATCACTCGGAACTACTTCTGCATCGAATGCATCCGTAAAAACCGACAGGCTTGACTGTAAGTGCGGATGTCGATCATGCTGGCCCGGTGACCGACAGCCCCACGAGGACGCCGCAGCCCGAGCGCACGCGGCTCATGCGGCAGCGCCTCCTCGAGGCCACAGTCGACTGCCTCGTCGAGTTCGGCTGGGCCGGCACCTCGACCACGGTGGTCAGCCAGCGCGCCGGCGTCAGCCGTGGCGCGCAGCTGCACCACTTCCCCAGCAAGCAGGACCTCGTCGTCGCCGCCGTGGAGTACATCGCCGAACGTCGCCGCGAGGAATTGGCGGTCGACGCCGAGGAGTTGCCCGAGCAGGGACGCACCCGGGTGGTGCTCGACATGCTCGCCGGGCAGTTCACCTCGCCGGTGTTCCTGGCCGCCCTCGAGCTGTGGGGCGCCGCGCGCACCGACCCCGACCTGCAGGCGAAGGTCGCCCCGTTCGAGCGACGGGTGGGCCGCGAGACCCACGCCCGCGCCGTCGAGCTGTTGCAGGTCGACCAGTCGCGCGGCCGCAACCGCCAGTTGGTGCAGGCCACCCTCGACCTCCTGCGCGGCCTCGGTCTTGCCGCGACCCTGACCGATGACTCCCGACGCCGGGCCTCGATCCTCGATGCCTGGGCCGAAACCCTCGACCGAGAACTGGAACGATGAGCACTCTTGACACCGTCCTTGACGACCTGGCCGCCGAGTCGCTGCAGCTGGACGGCTGGGTCGCCGGCCTGACCCCCGACCAGTGGGGCACCGTCACCACGCCCGAGGGCTGGACCGTCGCGCACCAGGTGGCGCACCTGCACTGGACCGACGTCACCTCGACCTACGCGATCAACGACAAGGAAGCGTTCGACGCGCTGATCATGAAGGCGCTCGAGAACCCCGAGGGCTACATCGACCAGGCCACCGACGAGCTGGCCCAGGAGCCGCCGGAGTCGCTGCTGCCCGCCTGGCGGCAAGGTCGATCGGACCTCGTCGAGGCGCTGCGCGCCGTGCCGGACGGCAACAAGATCCCATGGTTCGGCCCGCCGATGAGCCCCGTCTCGATGGTCACCGCCCGCCTGATGGAGACCTGGGCCCACGCCCACGACGTCGCCGAGGCGCTCGGCATCTCGGTCCCGCGCACCGACCGCGCCAAGCACGTGTGCCACATCGGCGTCCGCACCTTCGCGTTCACCCACATGATGCGCGGTGAGGAGGCGCCCGACGTGCAGCCGCGCGTCGAGCTGACCGGCCCGTCCGGCGAGCTGTGGACCTGGGGCCCCGCGGACTCGCCCGAGCGCGTCACCGGCGACGGCTGGGACTTCGCCCTGCTGGCCACCCGCCGCCGCCACCGCTCCGACGTCGATGTCACCGCCGAGGGCCCCGCCGCCGACCACTGGCTCGACATCATCCAGGCCTTCGCCGGCATGCCTGGCAACGACCCCAAGCCGTTGTCGGAGCGCTGAGGGAAACCCGGTCGGTCCGACGAACGAGGGGCCCGGCCTGCACCGGCCGGACCCCTCGCTCTGATCGCTGTCAGTACCGCGAGTACTTCACCCACGGCGTGAACTTGCCCTTGTACGGCAGGTGGTCGACGCGGGACGGCGTGTACTCCACGTACCCGTCCTCGTCGATGTAGCCGGACTGGATGGTCCGCACGTTCACGCGGACCTTCTTCGGGTGGTAGAGGCACCCCTTCTTCGGCTTGATGTGGACGACGACCTTGCCGGACTCGAGGTCCCACCGCTCGCGTACGGTTTTGCCGCACTTGCCCGGGAACGGGTAGGTCTCCCAGCTGCGGCGGTGCTTGACGGAGCCCTTGAGCGCACGGAACCCGCCGTCGCCCGGGATGCCGAACTCGTCGGCGAACTCGGCGCCGCGCGACGACGCCTTCGTGTCGAGGAGCAGGCGGAACTCGCCCACGGGGGTGGTCGACGCCTCCCAGTCGACGGGGCGCATCCGTACGGTGATCCGGACGCCCCTGGCGTTGTTGACGACCTTCACCTTGTAGAGGTCGAAGGCACTCGTGGCGCCGCCGCCGGGATCGGTCGTCGTCCGCTCACGCGCCTGGGCGCTGGGCGTGACGCTGAGCAGGCCGATCGCGAGCGCGGAGGACAGGAGCAGGGTGTGCATGAGCCGGCGCTTCGGCCGGGGTGTGGTGGTGGCTCGGTACTTGGGCATGGTTCTCTCCATCTCTTGAGCCGTTGATGTCACCGCTGGAGAGACGGGCCAGAGCGATTTCGTACCACCGGCGCCGAGATCGTCAGCCGATCGCGACCACGGCGCAGAGAGCCCTCTGCGCCGAACGCAATGGCGTCACGAGAGACCCGACCACGCCTGAATGCGAGCGTTTCGGGCTGCGATGAAGGACATGCTCTGCCGGCGATACGAGTGGTAGGCGGCGAGATCCGAAGGAAGAGCCGGAGTGACGAAATCCTCGAAGCTCGTGAAGAACCGCACCTCACCCTTCGAGGTGGTCAGGTCCTGAAGGAGGAAGAACTCGACGTAGCCTTCAAAGTCACCGAAGAGCTCGAAGAAGTCGCCGTACCTCGCGAGCGTTGCCTCCAGTGGGCTCCTCTGCCTGACGTAATGCCGTCGGATGCACTCGAGAGTGAGGTCCATTCGGTCCTTGATCCTGGGATGAAACCCACGCGCACCGTTCAGGGTCTGTCTTCCGTCGACTCGGTGTGCCGGCCAGATGATGAACCCGCCGATCGTGTACGCAAGATCCACGAATTCACGAGTCTCCTCGGCCTCCGTTTGGCTCACGATCGAGCGCATCGCTGCCGACGTCGAGTACGTCGGGATGATCGAGTCGCTCGAGAGCCAGAGTCCTCCGCGGTCGTCGTCGTGATGCAGGTACGCCCCGTGAACGGTGCTGTCGAGCGTAAACATCCGGCCATCGGGCAGCTGCTTGCTCCACAGCAGTCGGTGGTACTCACGCAAGGTCCGGCTGTACGTGTCTGGATCCTTGCCTCCGGCATCTGCTCGGACGTCGAACGTCGTATC
This sequence comes from Aeromicrobium flavum, assembly GCF_007992115.1. Taxonomy (GTDB): domain Bacteria; phylum Actinomycetota; class Actinomycetes; order Propionibacteriales; family Nocardioidaceae; genus Aeromicrobium; species Aeromicrobium flavum. The sequence continues at coordinate 53,021 of NZ_BJZQ01000016.1, read as the reverse complement.
GATCATCGCCCGCATCAGCCGCGGTTCAGGCCGAACTCACGAGTGAGCAGGGCGCGCTTGTAGTGCGACTCAGCCGCGTTGACCTCGGACATCGAGGTGCTCGGGCCGAACACCCGAAGGAGGCTGAAGATGAAATGCCGCGCGTGGTCGGTCTTGATCGGATCGGCGCCGGTGCTGTCGAAGGCGAGTTCGCGCAGCGCGACGTTGCCGCCGTGTCCGTCCCTGGCATAGGTGGTCCAGCGGCCGAGGATGCGTTCGGCACCATCGGCCTTGCCGACGTACTGCTTGCCGTTCGTGGAGTCGGTGATCAGGTAGATGCCCTGCACCTCGCGCAGCGCAGCGCGCCAGTCGGCGTAGCGCGCATCCTCGACCATGTCCTGCAATTCGCCGTGCGTGAGTCGCACCCGCTCGAAACCGGGGAACGGGACCTTGTCGCGATCGGCGATCTCGAGGACCGGTAGCTTCGCTGCGCTCCCGCCCTTGCGGTGCCAGTTGCGAGGGCTGTTCCATTCGATGACGAGTCGGTCGACGAGCGGCGCGAGGAAACCGCTCGGGCGCAGGTCGAACGTTCGGTAGACGTCATCGCGGAGTTCCTCGATCTCGCCGCCGTTCTCGAACGTGCCGAACAGGCGGGATCGCTTCTTTCCGTCCGCGACGAGGATGACCCAGTAGCGAGGAGGGTTCGCAGGAAAGCGTTGGGGAGAGATGCTCTGCCTGCGGGTGTAGGAGAGGACGCGTTCCAGGGTCAGGTCCTCGGGTCCCTGCAGGCCCTCGTGGTTTCCGGGATTGAAGCTGTGCCGGATCACGTGGATGTCCTCGAGCCGGATCGGTGGATCGTTCTCTGCGCCGATGCCTGTCAGGACGTGCCCCAACGCCAGGACGTCGACGCTGCTCGACTCCTGTTGCGTCTCGGAGGGAGCGTTTGGTCCTGTCGGAGTCCGGTCGAGCATGGCGTCAGGCTAGAGCAGGCCGATCCTTCCTCGACGGATCTACGCTGAACCCATGGCCCAGCCGCCCGCGAATCCACCGGTACCGGTGCTGAACCGCGCCGCGCGGGTCGCCGGCGTCATCGTCGGGATGCTCGTCCTGGTCGCCGGGGGAGTGGCGGTGTTCCTGACGGACAACGAGCTGGGATCGACGGCGCTCGTGGCGGCTGGTGTCGTCATCGCCGCGCTGGCCGTCTTCGGGAACCGACTCGAGGCGGTGGAGGCGGCCGGCGTCCGCTTCGAGCTGGAGCGCCGTGCGCGCAGCGTCCGCCAGCAGGCCGTGCGCGCGCGGGCCGCGGGCAAGACCGAGCAGGCGGCGCAGCTCGAGCAGCGTGCCGAGGGGCTCCTTGCCGCAGCCGCGATGGTCGGCACGCGGTACGAGCAGCTGCGCTCGGCCGAGCCGCCCGGCTGGGACCGCACGGCGCGCATGGAGGGCCTCCTGCGCGAGGCCCGAGACCTCGACACGGAGTCGCTGTCGGCCGCCGACGTGTCGCGCATCTTCGGCAGCGGTTCCGACGGCGACCGGATCACGGCGTTGGCGCTGCTGGAGGCCGAGCCCAGGCTGGCGCGCGCCGACCTCCTCGTCGACGCGATCGGCCACAGTCGCTCGTCGTACGAGCAGTACCACGCTCTCGTGGCCGCCGAGCGGGCCTGGGTACACCTGCCCGCGGCGGATCAGGACCGGGTGCGCGCCGCGGTCGAGACGCTGCTGGCGGGCCCGCTCGGCGAGAAGACCTCCGACCGGCGCCTCGTCGCCCGGCGGATCCTGGAGGGCTCGGGCGAGGTGAAGGACTGAGGCGCCGGGCTCGCGAATGATGTGCCGCTTCGGCCCCTGTGTGGGCCTGAGCGCCTCATCTTTCAGGCGGTGGCGCAAGCGACGCAGGTGCGGGCGACGGGTCGGGCCTCGAGGCGTCCGGCGGGGATGGGCCGACCGCACCGTTCGCAGATGCCGTAGGTGCCGGCGTCCAGTCGCTCCAGTGCCGCCGCGATCTCGGTGAGGTGGCGTTCACCCTGGGCGACCAGCGCCCCGACCTGGGAGCGCTCGAAGGCGATGGTCGCTCCCTCGGGGTCGTGCTCGTCGTCGGCGTTCGAGTCCCGCGACGCCTCGACGACGCCCTCGAAGTCGCGACCGAGGTCGGCCAGCCGCCGCCGGGTCTGCGCGGCTTCCTCCTCCAACTGGTGTCGAACGTCCATCCCGCCATCTTGCCGGAACGAGAAACCGGGCCGGGAAACTAACAAGCAGGCTTGACTGTTTCTTTGTGACAGGGGACACTCGTCTCGTGCGTACCCTTCGTGTCGGCAACTGCTCGGGTTTCTACGGCGATCGCTTCTCCGCGATGCGCGAGATGCTCGAGGGTGGCGAGCTCGACTACCTGACCGGCGACTACCTCGCCGAGCTGACGATGCTGATCCTCGGCCGCGACCGGATGAAGGACACCGACCTCGGGTACGCGAAGACCTTCCTCAAGCAGGTCGCCGAGAACCTCGCCCTGGCCAAGGAGCGCGGCGTCAGGATCGTCGCCAACGCCGGCGGCCTCAACCCGCAGGGCCTGGCCGACGCCATCCGCAAGGTCGCCGCCGAGCAGGGCGTCGACGTCTCCGTCGCCCACGTCGAGGGCGACGACCTGCTGGCCCGCGCGGGCGAGCTCGGCTTCGGCGACGCGCTCACCGCCAACGCCTACCTCGGCGCGTTCGGCATCGCCGAGGCGCTGACCGCCGGCGCCGACATCGTCGTCACCGGCCGGGTCACCGACGCCTCCGTCATCGTGGGCCCCGCGATCGCCGAGTTCGGCTGGGGCCGTGAGGACTTCGACCAGCTCGCGGGTGCGGTCGTCGCCGGACACGTCATCGAGTGCGGCGCCCAGGCGACCGGAGGCAACTTCAGCGGCTTCCGCGACATCGACATGAGCAGGCCGCTGGGCTTCCCGATCGCCGAGATCAGCGAGAACGGCGACCTCGTCATCACCAAGCACGAGGGCACCGGCGGCGCGGTCACGGTCGACACGGTCACCGCGCAGCTCGTCTACGAGATCCAGGACCAGAAGTACCTCAACCCCGACGTGGTGGTCGACCTGACGAGCCTCGCGCTCGCGCAGGACGGTGACGACCGCGTGCGCATCTCCGGCGTCCGCGGCACGGCGCCGCCGGCCACCACGAAGGTCTGCCTCAACGCGTTCGGCGGCTTCCGCAACCACGTCGAGTTCGTCGTCACCGGCCTCGACATCGAGGAGAAGGCCGCCTGGGTCACGGCGCAGATCGAGTCGGCGCTGGCCGCGAACCCGCCGGCCGAGATCACCTGGGACCTCGCGCGCACCGACCACGTCGACCCGACCTCGCAGCCGGCGGCCGCGGCCATCCTGCGCTGCCACGTCAAGGACGCCGACATGAACAAGGTCGGCCGGACCTTCAGCGGGGCCGCCGTCGAGACCGCGCTGGCCTCGTACCCCGGCTTCACGATGACCGCGCCTCCCGGCCGCGGCGCCCCCTACGGCATCTACCGCGCGGCGTACGTGCCGCAGGCCGAGGTGCCGCACGTGGTCGTGCACGCCGACGGCTCGCGCACGGAGATCGCTCCGCCGACCGTCACGGCGGATGCGGACAACTTTTGGAACCCGATCCACGCGGAACCTGCCGATGCACGTGGATCCAGTTCCAAAAGTGGCAAGGAGGCGGCGCTCGGGCGGCTCGTCCACGCGCGCTCGGGAGACAAGGGCGGCAACGCGAACGTCGGCGTGTGGATCCCCGCGACGCACCCCCGGCGCGCCGACGCCTACGCCTGGCTGGCGGGGTTCCTCACCGAGGACCGCATCCGCGAGCTGCTGCCCGAGGCGGCCGACCTCGACATCGACGTCCACCCCCTGCCGAACCTGTTCGGCATCAACGTGATCCTGCACGGCCTGCTCGGCGAGGGAGTCGCGTCGTCGACGCGCTTCGACCCGCAGGCCAAGGCGCTCGGCGAATGGCTGCGCGCCCGCATCGTCACCATCCCCGAGGAGCTGCTCGCATGAACCCCTGGAACACCCCCGAGCGCGAGGCGCTCCGCACGGCCGTCGAGAGCTTCACCCGTGCCGAGATCGCGCCGCACATCGCCCAGTGGGAGGACGACGGCGAGCTGCCGCGCGAGCTCCACCACAAGACCGCGAAGGCGGGCTTCCTGGCCATCGGCTTCCCCGAGGAGGTCGGCGGCGACGGCGGCGACATGATCGACGCCGGCATCGCCACCGAGGCCATGATGGCCGCCGGCGGCTCGACGGGCCTGCAGGCCAGCCTGTTCACGCACTCCATCGCGACCCCGCACATCATCGACTCGGGCAACGCCGACCTGATCGACCGGTATGTCCGCCCGACGCTGGCGGGCGAGATGATCGGCGCCCTCGGCGTCACCGAGCCCGGCGGCGGCTCCGACGTCGCCAACATCCGCACCCGCGCGGTGCGCGACGGCGACCACTACGTCGTCAACGGCGCCAAGACCTTCATCACCAGCGGCGTCCGCGCCGACTTCGTCACCACCGCCGTCCGCACCGGCGACGAGGGCCACGGTGGCATCAGCCTGCTGGTCATCGAGAAGGACACGCCCGGCTTCACCGTCGGTCGCAGCCTGCGCAAGATGGGCTGGCACTGCTCCGACACCGCCGAGCTCTCGTTCGAGGACGTCCGCGTCCCGGTCGAGAACGTCGTCGGTGAGGAGAACAGCGGCTTCTACCTGATCGCCCAGCAGTTCGTCGGCGAGCGCATCAACCTCGCCACGCAGTCCTACGCCACCGCACAGCGCGCGCTCGACCTCGCCGCCGCGTACGCCAAGGAGCGCGAGACGTTCGGCAAGCCGCTCATCGCGCGCCAGGTCATCCGCCACAAGCTCGTCGAGATGCACTCGCGCACCGCCGCGGCCCGCGCCCTGACCCGCGAGGTCGTCGAGCGCGCGATCGACACCCCGAAGTCCGACCCGACGCTGATCCTCGATGCCGTCGTCGCGAAGAACCAGGCGGTCGCGTGCGCCGAGTTCGTCGTGCACGAGGCCGTCCAGATCTTCGGCGGCATGGGCTACATGCGCGAGTCCGAGATCGACCGCCACTACCGCGACGCCCGCATCCTGGGCATCGGCGGCGGCGCCACGGAGGTCATGAAGGACCTCGCCGCGAAGCTGCTGGGGTACTGAGTGGATCTCTCGACGATGCCGCCCGACCGGGTGCGCGGTGAGCGGATGGCTCGCCAGCGCCTGGTCGGCGACCCGTTCCCCGACCTGGGCTCCTGCGTCGGCACCCTCGGCGCCGTGCAGTTCCAGGAGTTCGAGGATTCGCTGTGGTCGCTGGCGCGCCGCACCAAGGACCGGCCGAGCCGCGAGGCGATCACCACGGAGATCGCCCAGGGCGACCTCGTGCGTCACCACGTGCTGCGCCCGACGTGGCACGTCGTCCGCGCCGAGGACCTCGGCTGGATGCTCGACCTGACCGCGCCTCGGATCGTCGCGCAGATGCGGTCGGGACTGCGCTCCACGGGCCTGCTCGAGGACCGCGATCGGCTCGTCGGCCTCGTCGGCGAGATCGTCGAGGCCGCGGACGCGCCGCTGACCCGCAAGGAGATCGGCGCGGCCCTCGCGACGCGAGGGATCGAGCTCAAGGGCCAGGCCCTCGGCCACGTCACGATGAGCGCCGAGCTCGACAAGGTCGTCACCACGGGCCCGCGCCGCGGCAGCTGGGACACCTTCGTTCCCTACGCCTCGCGCATCCCCGCCACGCAGATCGACCGCGACGAGGCGCTCGTGCGTCTCGCCTCCATGTACCTCGCCGGACACGCGCCCGCCACGGCCCATGACTTCGCCTGGTGGGCCGGCCTCACGGTCACCGACGCCAAGCGCGCGTTCGCGCAGGTCGAGACCGACCCGATCGAGGCTCCCAGCTCGGACGGCACCGCCTTCCTGCTGAGCCTCTTCGACGAGCTCGTCATCGCCTACCAGGACCGCTCGCACTACGAGGTGCCCACCGCGCGCGACGGCATCATCGACGTCTGGGGCGGCAACCTGGCGCTGCTCGACGGCGTCGTCGCCGGCACCTGGCGCCGCCTCAAGCCGAAGCGCCGGGCCGATCCGGTCCTGCTCGAGATCACCCCCTCGCGAGCCCTCTCGCCCTCCGACCGCGAGCGCATCGAGACCGATGCCGCCTCGCTCATCGACCACCTCGACACCACCGTCGACCTGCAGTGGAAGGACCCCGCATGAGTGCAGTCAGGACCGCCGTCGACCCGACGTCGGCCACGTACGCCGAGAACCGGGAGGCGGCGCTCGCACGCGTCGCCGACCTCGCCGACCAGCACGCGAAGGCGCTGGCCGGCGGCGGCGAGAAGTACGTCGACCGTCATCACAGCCGCGGCAAGCTGACCGCGCGCGAGCGCATCGAGCTGCTCGTCGATCCCGACGCGCCGTTCCTCGAGCTGGGCGCGCTGGCCGGCTGGGGCACCGACTTCACGGTCGGCGGCTCGATCATCACCGGCATCGGCGTGGTCGAGGGCGTCGAGTGCATGATCATCGCGAACGACCCGACGGTGAAGGGCGGATCGTCCAACCCCGTCACGGTCAAGAAGGGCTTCCGCGCGGCCCAGATCGCCGCCGAGAACCGCCTCCCCACGATCAACCTCGTGGAGTCCGGCGGCGCCGACCTGCCGACGCAGAAGGACATCTTCATCCCCGGCGGCGCCAGCTTCAAGAACATCACCCAGGCCAGCGAGGACGGTCGTCCCACGGTCGCGCTCGTCTTCGGCAACTCCACCGCGGGCGGCGCCTACGTGCCGGGCATGAGCGACTACGTCGTCATGGTCGACGGTGGCGCCAAGGTCTTCCTCGGCGGCCCGCCGCTGGTGAAGATGGCCACCGGCGAGGAGTCCGACGACGAGTCGCTGGGCGGCGCGCAGATGCACGCCAAGACCTCGGGCCTGGCCGACTACCTGGCCGTCGACGAGCGCGACGCGATCCGCCTCGGCCGCCAGATCATGCGCCGCATCAACTGGCGCAAGGCCGGTCCCGTGCCCGCCTCGGTCTACAGCGAGCCGCTGCTCGACCCCGAGGACCTGCTCGGCATCGTCCCGACCGACCTCAAGGTGCCGTTCGACCCGCGCGAGGTCATCGCCCGCCTCGTCGACGGCAGCGAGTTCGACGAGTTCAAGCCGCTCTACGGCCAGAGCCTCGTCACCGGCTTCGCCCAGCTGCACGGCCACCCGATCGGCATCCTGGCCAACGCCCAGGGCGTGCTGTTCAGCCAGGAGGCCCAGAAGGCCGCGCAGTTCATCCAGCTGGCCAACCAGATCGACACGCCGCTGCTGTTCCTGCACAACACGACCGGCTACATGGTCGGCGCCGAGTACGAGCAGGGCGGCATCATCAAGCACGGCGCGCAGATGATCAACGCCGTCTCCAACAGCAAGGTCCCGCACATCTCGATCGTGATGGGTGCCTCGTACGGCGCCGGTCACTACGGCATGAGCGGCCGCGCCTACGACCCGCGCTTCATGTTCAGCTGGACGGGCGCCAAGTCGGCCGTCATGGGCCCGGCGCAGCTGGCCGGCGTCATGGAGATCGTCGCCCGCCAGTCGTCGGAGTCCAAGGGCATCCCGTTCGACGCCGAGGGCTTCCAGGGCATCAAGGACATCGTCGAGCAGCAGATCGAGGAGCAGTCGCTGGCGTACTTCACCAGCGGCCTCGGCTACGACGACGGCGTCATCGACCCGCGCGACACGCGCACCATCCTGGGCATCTGCCTGTCCGCCATCGCCAACGCACCCGTCGAGGGTGCCCGCGGCGGCTATGGGGTGTTCCGCCTGTGAACGCCCGCCCGCTCCTGAGGGACGAAGGATTATGCATTCGCCCCCGCTCAGGTACCCATATGCATCATCGTTCGTCCCCCTGCGTGGGCCGAACGCATCATCTTCCGTCCCCGGCAGGAGGCTCCCGTTGAGCACCATCAGAAAGATCCTCGTCGCCAACCGTGGTGAGATCGCCCGCCGCGTGTTCCGCACGGCCCGCGACCTCGGCATCGAGACCGTGGCCGTGTTCTCCGACGCCGACGCGACGATGCCGTTCGTGGCCGAGGCCGACCAAGCCGTCCGGCTGCCGGGCAACGCGCCGTCCGAGACGTACCTGCGCGGCGACCTCGTCATCGACGCGGCGCGCCGCACGGACGCCGACGCGATCCACCCCGGCTACGGCTTCCTGTCCGAGAACGCCGACTTCGCCCGCGAGGTGGAGGCGGCCGGACTCGTCTGGATCGGCCCGAGCCCGGAGTCGATCGACGAGATGGGCAGCAAGATCCGCGCCAAGGAGATCATGGCCGCGGCCGACGTGCCGATCCTGTCGGTCGACGTCGCCTCGGCGACCGACGCCGACCTGCCGCTGCTGGTGAAGGCCAGCGCCGGCGGCGGCGGCCGCGGCATGCGCGTGGTCGAGCGCCTCGAGGACCTCGACGGCGAGCTGGCGAAGGCCACGGCCGAGGCGCAGTCCGCCTTCGGCGACGGCACCGTCTTCGTCGAGCCGTACCTGCCCCGCGCCCGCCACGTCGAGGTGCAGATCCTCGCCGACACGCACGGCACCGTCTGGGCCGTGGGCGACCGCGACTGCTCGATCCAGCGCCGCCACCAGAAGGTCGTCGAGGAGGCCCCCGCGCCGAACCTCTCCGACACGGCTCGCAAGACCCTGCACACCGCGGCCCGCGCCGCGGCCGAGGCCGTGAGCTACCGCGGCGCCGGCACGGTCGAGTTCCTCGTCGACGGCGACCGGGTCTTCTTCCTCGAGATGAACACCCGCCTGCAGGTCGAACACCCGGTCACCGAGCAGGTGCACGGCATCGACCTCGTCGCCGCGCAGATCGCGATCGCCGAGGGCAGGCCGCTCGAGGGCGAAGTCTCCGCGCCGCAGGGCCACTCGATCGAGGTCCGCCTCTACGCCGAGGACCCGGCCGACGACTGGTCGCCGCAGACCGGCACGATCCGCGCGTTCGAGTTCCCCGACTCGGTGCGCGTCGACTCCGCGGTCGAGGTCGGCAGCGTCGTGGGCATCCACTACGACGCGATGATCGCCAAGGTCATCGCGTACGGACCTGACCGCACGACGGCACTGCGCACGCTGGTCGACGCCCTGCGCCGGTCGCGCGTGCACGGCGTCACGACCAACCGGTCGGCGCTGCGCCAGATCCTCGAGGCCCAGCAGGTGCAGGACGCCGAGCTGTGGACCTCGATGCTGGAGGAGCACGCCGACGCTTGGATCACGACGGAGGCCGGCGACCCCCTGGTGCCCGTCGCGGCCGCGCTCGCCGAGGCCACCCTGGCCGCGACGACCGCGCGGGTCCTGAACCGGATCCCGGCCGGGTTCCGCAACGTCCCGAGCCAGCCGCTCACGCGCGAGTACGAGGGCGTCGAGCCCGTCCGCTACCGCAGCGAGCGGGGCCGCCTGGTCGTCGACGGCGCCGAGGTGGTCTCGATCGAGACCCACGGTGCAGTCGTCGAGGTCCTCCTCGAGGCGGACGGCATCACGCGCCGCTACCGCGTCACGGTGGCCGAGAAGCACGTCGACGTCGACGGTCCGGAGGGCTCGACGAGCCTCACCCCGGTGCCGCGGTTCGTCGACCCGGCCGACGTCGTCGCCGAGGGCTCGCTGCTGGCTCCCATGCCGGCGGCCGTCACCGACGTGAAGGTCGCCGACGGCGACCGCGTCTCGAAGGGCGACCCCGTCGTCGTCCTCGAGGCCATGAAGATGCAGCACACCATCACGGCGCCGTCCGACGGCGTCGTCAGCAACCTGGCGGTCAGCGTCGGGCAGCAGGTCGAGGCCGGAGCCGTCCTCGCCGTCATCGAGGAGGAGACCGCATGAGCAACAACTTCACCGAGTCCGAGGAGCGCCGCGAGCTGCGCAAGGCCGTCGCGGCCCTGGGCGCCAAGTACGGCGAGCACTACTTCTACGACGCGGCGAAGGAGGGGCGCAAGACCACCGAGCTGTGGTCGGAGGCGGGCAAGCTCGGCTACCTCGGCGTCTCGATCCCTGAGGAGTTCGGCGGCGGTGGCGGCGACATCGGCGACCTCGCCGCGGTGTGCGAGGAGCTGGCGGTCGCCGGCTGCCCGCTGCTGCTGATGGTGGTCTCGCCGGCGATCGTCGGCACGGTCATCGCCCAGTACGGCACTCAGGAGCAGAAGCAGCGCTGGCTGCCGGGCCTGGCCGACGGCACCGCGACGTACGCGTTCAGCATCACCGAGCCGGACGCCGGGTCGAACTCGCACAACCTCGTCACGACCGCCACGAAGACCGAGGACGGCGGCTGGATCCTCAAGGGCGGCAAGACCTACATCTCCGGTGTCGACGAGGCCAGCCACGTGCTGGTCGTCGGACGCACGGCCGACGCCCGCAGCGGCAAGCTCAAGCCTGCGCTGTTCATGGTGCCGACCGGTGCCGAGGGCTTCAACGCCCAGGAGATCGACATGGGCATCACCAGCCCGGAGAAGCAGTTCACGCTGTTCTTCGACGACATCCACCTGCCGGCCGACGCGCTGGTGGGCAGCGAGGACGCCGGCCTCGAGCAACTGTTCGCGGGCCTCAACCCCGAGCGCATCATGGCGGCCTCGATGGGCACCGGCACCGCGCGCTGGGCGCTCAACAAGGCCGTCGCGTACGCGAAGGAGCGCGACGTGTGGGGCAAGCCGATCGGCGCGCACCAGGCGATCGCCCACCCGTTGGCGCAGCTGCACATCGACGTCGAGATGACGCGACTGCTGACCCAGAAGGCGGCCGCGCTCTACGCCGCGGGCGACCTCATGGGCGCCGGCGAGGCCGCCAACATGGCCAAGGTCGCCGCCGGCGACGCCGCGGCTCGGGCGGTCGACACCGCGATCCAGACGCACGGCGGCAACGGCCTGGCCAACGAGTACGGGCTGGTGCAGGCGCTCGCAGCCTCGCGCCTGTCGAACATCGCCCCGGTGAGCAAGCAGATGGCGCTCAACTTCGTGGCGCAGTTCTCGCTCGGCCTGCCGAAGTCGTACTGAGAGGGAAGGTCATGACCGAACTCGTCCACCTGGACGTCGCCGAGGGCGTCGCGACGATCACGCTCGACAGCGAGCACAACCGCAACGCGCTCAGCCGCCAGCTCGTCACCGAACTGGGGGCGCACCTGGAGTCCGCGGAGGCCGACGCCGACGCCAAGGTCATCGTGCTGCGGTCGGCCCACCGGGTCTTCTGCTCGGGCGCCGACCTGTCCGAGGCGGCCGAGGGCTCGATGCAGCAGGGTGCCGCCGCGCTCATCGACCTGCAGCGGCGGCTCGCCACGAGCGTCAAGCCGGTCGTCGTCGTGCTCGGGGGCCCCGTCCGCGCCGGGGGCCTCGGCCTGGTCGGTGCGGCCGACATCGTGCTGGCCACCCGGCCGGTCACGTTCGCGCTGACCGAGGTCCGCCTCGCGCTCGCCCCGGCGGTCATCAGCCTCTCGCTGCTGCCGCGGCTGGCCCCGCGTGCGGCGTCCGAGCTCTTCCTCACCGGTCGGAAGTTCGACGCCGCCGAGGCGGCGGAGATCGGGCTGGTCACGCGGGTCGTCGAGGACGGCGAGCTCGAGAGCGCGCTGCAGGCCGTGCTCGCCGACCTCGCGCTCGGCTTCGCCCAGGGATTCCGCGAGACGAAGGCACTGCTGAACCACGACCTGGTCGAGCGCATCGACCGGTTGGGCCCGCAGCTGGCCGAGAAGTCGGCGCAGTTGTTCGGCAGCGACGAGGCCCGCGACGCCATGCTGGCGTTCCTCTCCCGCAAGGGCTGAGCGACAGACGCGAAGGCCCCCTCCCGACTGGGAGGGGGCTTTCGCGTCCTGCGGCCCGGGGACGGTTCACGGCGTTGTTCTCGTCCTTGGCGCGAAGGTCTCGCTCACCACCAGGAGATAGTCCCGTGATTGATCCACTTCGTCATGGTCTGCTTCTTCCCGGTGCCGTACTGGTAGGTGACCGTGGCGGTCGCCCCCGTCCAGTTGGGGCCGTGGGAGAGCTCGCCCCACTTGTCGCTGTAGCTCGGCACGACCACGTGAGGTCCGATGCCGCTGAAGGTCTTCCACTTCTTCACGTCGATCTTGCGGCACGCGGACCACGTGGACGTGCGACACCGGCTCTTCGCCGAGTGCACGATCTTGATGCTCAGGACGCGGTATCCCCTGCCGGCCCCGGGGACGGGAGCCGCCTCGAACTTGATCTTGCGAGTCCTCTGGTGCATGACGCCGCCACGCTCTTCCATGTTGACATTGAAGGTTCCGCACATTCTCACCTCCCCGTACGGCGTTGACCAGCATGTCGTCGAGGCAGCGACCTGCCCCGCGGCGAGCAGTCCCTCACGATCACCTACGGCGGTGACGCGAAGGTCGCGCCCGAGACCGTGACGAAGGTCCTGCGCATCAACTGAGTCCAACGGGCGGTGATGGGGCGTGCCGGGTGGTGTCCGGTGCCTAGAATGGAGAGTTCCCCCACGCACCGAAGGACGTCGATGACGAACCCATCACCCGATGAACGCGAGCTCGCCCACGAGCAGGCGTACGTCGACACGGTCTACGAGCGGCTGGAGGAGTCCACGAAGGTGGCGAAGTCGCTCGTCGCGGAGGGACTCGCGCGCGGGCACATCGGCCACGAGGGCGGGCTGGTCGAGCGCGACGCGATGGTCTACCAGGCCTCGCGCCGACTCAACGCGCTGCACGCCGCCCACGAGGGCTTGGTGTTCGGCCGCCTCGACCTGAACGGCGGCGTCGCCCGCTACATCGGCCGCATCGGGGTGCGCGACGCCGACCGCGAGATCATTCTCGTCGACTGGCGCGCGCCGGCGGCCGCGGTGTTCTACCAGGCCACCGCGCAGGAGCCGGCCGGCGTCGTGCGCCGTCGCGTGCTGCGCTGCGTCAACGACAGGGTCGTGGGCATCGAGGACGAGCTGCTCGACGCCGACGCCGCTCCCGACGACATGGTCGTCATCGGCGAGGGCGCGCTGCTGGCCAGCCTCAGCCGCGCCCGAGACAGCTCGATGCACTCGGTGGTCGCCACGATCCAGAAGGAGCAGGACGAGGCGATCCGCGCCCCCGCGCGCGGCGCCACGATCATCGGCGGCGGTCCCGGCACCGGCAAGACCGTCGTCGCGCTGCACCGTGCGGCCTACCTGCTCTACACCGACCGGCGCCGGTTCGAGTCCGGCGGCGTGCTGGTCGTCGGCCCGTCGGGCGTGTTCATGAACTACATCGAGCGGGTGCTGCCCAGCCTCGGCGAGACGAGCGTCGTGCTGCGCTCGATCGGCGAGGTCGTCGACGGCATCCGTGCGTCGCGGCACGCGTCGCCGGAGATGGCGGCGCTGCTCGGCTCCGACCGCATGGCGAAGGTGCTGTCGCGCGTGGCCAGGTCGCCCCAGCCCGGAACCCCCACCCGCTTCGACCTGTTCTACCGCGACGACCGGCTCGTGCTGGAGGCCTCCGACCTCGCCCGCATCCGCCGCAAGGTGCTGGCCAACGGCCTGCCCAACACGACCCAGGCCGCGGTGCGCGAGGAGCTCGTCAAGGCCCTGTGGGAACGGGTCACCGGCGACCGTGGCCTCGACCGCGGCGAGGAGGCGTTCGCCGACCAGCTCGACGGCGACCTCACCTTCGAGACGTTCGTCGACCAGTGGTGGCCCGAGCTCGACCCGGTCGAGGTGTGGCGCACCGTCCCGACGCGGCTGGGCGAGGTCGCCTCCGACCTCTACACCTCGTTCGAGCAGCAGGTGCTGCGCCGCGAGTGGTCCGACGAGCTGACGATCGAGGACATCCCGCTGATCGACGAGCTGCGACACCTCCTCGGCGAGGCGCCGGTCCGCTCGGAGGACGACTGGGCGACGCCGAAGCAGATGATGAGCTTCGAGGAGCGCGAGCGCGAGGACCGCGTCCAGGCCACGGGCAGCATCGACGACGAGGGTTACGCCCACGTGCTGGTCGACGAGGCCCAAGACCTCTCGCCGATGCAGTGGCGCATGCTCGGCCGCCGTGGCCGCACTGCCAGCTGGACGATCGTGGGCGACGAGGCGCAGTCGTCGTGGCCCGTCCCGGCCGAGTCGGTCGCCGCCCGCACCGAGGCGCTCGGCACGATGCCCGTCCACCGGTTCCGGCTGTCGACGAACTACCGCAACTCCGCCGAGATCTACGAGTTCGCGGCCCGGGTGGCCACGCACGCCATCGACCGTCCCGACCTCGCCGACGCGGTGCGCCGCACCGGTGTCGGTCCGCGACACGAGGTCGTCCCGGCCGGCGACCTGCTCGCCCGGGTGGCCGCCGAGGCCGCCGAGATGCTGGGCCAGGTCGACGGCACCGTCGCCGTCGTCGCCCTGCCCGGCCGGCTGGCCGAGGTCGCGGCCGCCGTGCCGGCCGACGGCCGGCTGCGCGTGCTCGAGCCCCTCGACACGAAGGGCCTGGAGTTCGACGGCGTCGTGCTCGTCGACCCCGACGGCGTCGTCGCCGAGGCCGCCTCCGGCTGGCGCACGCTCTACGTGGTGCTCACCCGCGCGACGCAGCGCCTCGTGACGATCGGCACCGGGCGGGGCTGGCTCGATCGGGTAGCCGAGTGAGCCGTGCCCTCGCGGCGGTCGCGCTCGCGGTCGTCGGGGTGGTCGTCGCCGTGCCCGTGGCCGCGACGACGTTCGTCAACACCGAGCGCGCCGTCACGATCGGAGCGCACAACGCGACGGCTCGGCCCACGTTCGACAACCACGTCACGATCGTCGCCGGGCCGCTGCTGCCCGAACTGCGCATGCCGTCGGACGCCCTGCTCGGCATCGGTGCCGAGGTCGTCCTGCGCGACAGTCCCGACACCGACCTCGAGCGCGTGCTGGCCCAGGACGCGGCCATCGCCAGCCAGCCCGAGGGCGAGATCGCCGCGATGACGTCCGAGATCACCGAGATGGCCACCGCCGCCCTGACGCGGGGCGCCGCGGCCGGGGTGATCGCGATGGTCGTCGTCGGGGCCGGCTGGTGGCTGGTCGGCGAGCGCCGCCGTCGCGAGCTGAGGGCGCAGTGGCCGCCCGAGCCGCGCACCGCCCTGGTCTCGGGCGCGATGGCCATCGTCGTGCTGGGCGCGCTGATGGTCTACGCCCCCGACCCCAGCACGAAGCGCGAGGTCGCGTGGGTGCCGATCCGCCAGGAGTTCCCCGAGCTCCCGGACGAGCCGCGGCTCGGCAGCGTCCAGATCTCGCGAGGCGCGGCCACCGCCACCAGCAAGGCGATCGTCCAGGGTGCGCTCGACACGTACGAGGAGTCGCTGTCCTTCTACTCGGCACTCGCTGCGAAGGCGGAGGGCCTGCCCGTGCGCGCGCCGGAGTCCGGCCAGACCACCGCGCTGGTCGTCACCGACCGCCACGACAACGTCGGCATGGACCCGGTCGCCCGCCAGGTCGCCGACGCAGCCGAGGCGTCGCTCGTCATCGACCTCGGCGACGACACCTCCAACGGTGCGTCGTGGGAGTCCTTCAGCATCAAGTCGCTGCGCGAGACGTTCGACGACCTGCCGATCGTCGCCGTCGCCGGCAACCACGACACGGGCCGGTACGTCCTGCGCGAGATGGAGCGCAACGACTTCACGGTCTTCGACGGCGAGCCGGTCGACATCGAGGGCGTCCGGATGCTCGGCGAGAGCGACCCGCGCAGCTCGGGCCTGACCGCCGGCTACAACGGCAACGAGGGCGACAACATCGCCGCCATCACCGACCAGGACGCGGCCCTGGCCGACAAGGCCTGCGAGGACGGCGGCGTCAGCCTGCTGGTCACGCACAGCGCCGCCTCGGCGAAGGAGACCGTCGCCCGCGGGTGCGTCGACCTCGCGATCAGCGGGCACCTGCACCGCCAGAAGGGGCCGGTCAGCACCGAGGGCCCGAACGGCACCTCCACCGACCTCACGATCGGCTCGACCGGGGGTGCCGTCTACGCGTTCGCGCTGGGCACCAAGCTGCGCCGCGACGCGCAGGTGGCCGTGCTGACCTTCGAGGACGGGCGGGTCGTCGGGCTCCAGGTCGTCACGTTCAGGCCCGGCGGGCTCATCGACGTGGGCGACTACACCACGCTGCCGGTGCCACCTGCTCCCACTCCCTGACGGGCGCGGTGGGGAGGCCGGAGTTAGGTTCAAGGGACGTGACGATCCGATCGAGCTTCCGCTTCCCGCCTGGTGCGCGGGTGATCCACGTGGGCCCGCACAAGACGGGCACCACGTCCCTGCAGCGGGCCCTGCACGCCGGCCGCGACGCCGTCGCCGCGCACGGACTGCACTACGCCGGACCGACCAGCCAGCCGATCGACGAGGTGCTCTCGATGCTGGCCGTCGAGAACCCCAAGCCGCCCTTCGGGGCACCCGCGAACGACCGCCCGTGGCGACGCCTCGTCAAGGAGGTCCGCGAGCAGGGAGACCGGACGGTGCTGGTCAGCAGCGAGTTCTTCGCCGACGCCCGGGAGGCGGCGGTCCGCCGGGCCGTGGCCGAGCTCGGCGGCGAGTCCCCGTACGTGCTCGTGACCCTGCGGCCGCTGGCCCGGATCATGCCGTCGCAGTGGCAGCAGTACGTGCAGAACGGCCTGAAGTCCGGCTACGTGAAATGGCTGCGTGCGATGCTGCGCGAGGCCGAGACCACGACGTTGACCCCGTCGTTCTGGCAGCGGCACCGCCACGACCGGCTCGTGGCCCGTTGGGCCGAGGTGGTCGGCCCGGAGCGCGTCGTCGTGGTGGCGCTCGACGAGTCCGACCCCGACCAGCTGCTCCGTGACGTGGAGCGGCTCTTCTCGCTGCCGGCGGGCACGCTCGAGTCGCCCGTGTCGGACAACCGCTCCCTGACCTGGCCCGAGATCGAGCTGATCCGCCAGTTCAACCGCCAGTTCGCGAAGTCGGGCCTGCCGCGCTCGGTGCACCACCACGCCATCCGGTTCGGCACGGCGCGCTACCTGCAGCAGCGCACGCCGGCGCCCGACGAGCCGCGCCTGCTCACCCCGCGCTGGGCCGCGCGCGAGGCCGCCGACCTGGGCGCCCGCATGGCCGAGTCGATCACCGCCTCCGGGGTGCACGTCGTCGGCGACCTCGCGTCGCTGGGCGCGATGCCCACCTCGGGCCTGCGGCGCAAGGGGGAGGGCCCCCCCGACGCGTCGTTGCCGCCCGAGCTCGGTGCCGCCGCGCTGATGGGTCTGGTCCACGCCAGCGGCCTGCCCGAGGTGGTCGGGCACGGCAAGGTGCACGGGTCGATCATCGGCGCGCAGCCGGTGCCCACGAAGGGCTTCGCGCGCGCGGCCTGGCGGCGCACCCGCGACCGGGTGCGGCGGATGGTGCGCTGACTCCGGCCACGCCCACCCAGCGCGGACCGGTACGCTGACGCCATGTCGACGACCAGCACCTGGTGGCCCCTCCGCTGAGGAGGACTGTCGACGTACCCACGCCCAGACCCCCACATGGCGGTCTGGGCGTTGTTCGTCCGACCGCGGGAAGAAGAACACGATGACGCAAGAGATCCTCGACGGCCTGCTGGGGCTGCCCGCGTTCGCCCTCATCCGGGGCCGTGAGACCGACCGGGTCACGCTGATCGGCGGTCCGCGCACCGATGTCGAGAAGCTCGCCGACGTGCCGCTCGTCGAGGGTGCCGAGGCGTCGTGGGACCACCTCGTGCTGGTGCCGTTCGCCCAGGTCGCCGAGCGCGGCTTCGAGGTCCACCAGGACGGCACGCCGCTGTCGGTCATCGAGGCGCGGACGCACCACGACGTCGCCCTCGCCGACCTGCTCGAGGTGCTGCCGGCGGACCCCATCGACCTGGCCGACCGCGGCGGGTTCGAGACGTCCGACGAGGACTACGCGACGATGGTGCGCCGCGTCATCGACGACGAGATCGGTCAGGGCGAGGGCGCCAACGTCGTCATCGGTCGGCGGTACCACGCGACGGTGGCCGACTGGGACCACACGAAGGCGCTGTCGGTGTTCCGCCGCCTGCTCGAGCGCGAGCGCGGGGCGTTCTGGACGTTCTGCATCTTCACCGGCGACCGCTACCTGATCGGCGCCAGCCCCGAGCGGCACGTCAGCCTCGACGCAGGTCAGCTGCGGATGAACCCGATCAGCGGCACGTTCCGCATGCGCGGTCTCGAGACCCACGCCGACCGCAAGCGCGAGCTGCTCAGGTTCCTGTCCGACGAGAAGGAGATCTACGAGCTCTTCATGGTCGTCGACGAGGAGCTGAAGATGATGTGCGACCTGTGCCACGAGGGCGGCCTCGTGCTCGGGCCCTACCTCAAGCCGATGAGCCACCTCGTGCACACCGAGTACCTGCTGGCCGGCCGCACCGACCGCGACCCGCGCGAGATCCTGCGCGACTCGATGTTCGCCGCCACCGTCACCGGCAGCCCGGTCGAGAACGCCTGCCGGGTGATCAAGCAGTACGAGGCGCAGGGCCGCGGGTACTACGCCAGCGTCGCGGCGCTGCTGGGCCGAGACGACCAGGGTGCGCCCCGGCTCGACGCCCCCATCCTGATCCGCACGGCCGACGTCGACCTCGAGGGCAACCTCACCGTCACGGCCGGCGCCACCCTCGTGCGCGACTCCGACGCCGAGTACGAGACCAACGAGACGTGGGCCAAGGCCTCGGGGATCCTCAGCGCGTTCGGCCTCGTGGAGTCGGCGCCCGAGCCGGTCGAGGGCTTCGACGCGTTCACCCGCGAGGACGACGTGCTGATCGCGCTCGGGTCACGCAACCAGCGGCTCAGCCAGTTCTGGCTCAGCGACCAGTCGAGCACCCCGCAGGTGCCGTCGCTGGCCGGCAAGCGCGTGGTCGTGCTCGACGGCGAGGACGACTTCGTCAACATGCTGTCGCACGTCTTCGGGGTCATGGGCATGACGACCGACATCGTCCGCCACGACGCGTGGACCGAGACGGCCCTCGACGACCACGACCTCGTGGTGATCGGCCCCGGTCCCGGCGACCCGCGCGACGGCGACGACGCCAAGATCGCGGTGCTGCGGCAGGCCACGCGCCGACTCCTCGATCGCGGGCAGCCCTTCCTGGCGATCTGCCTCGGGCACCAGACGCTGTGTGACGCGCTGGGTCTCGACCTGGTCTACAAGGACATCGTCTTCCAGGGCACGCAGAGCGCGCTGCCGCTGCTGGGCCGCACCGAGACCGTCGGCTTCTACAACACGTTCGTGGGTCGGGTGCCGGAGTCGGGCCTGCCCGAGGGCGTCACGGTCGAGACGGACCCGGCGTCGGGCGACATCCACCTCGTGGCCGGTCCGCACTACCGCGGCATCCAGTTCCACGCGGAGTCGATCCTGACCCAGAACGGCTACGACATCCTGCGTGAGCTGACCGAGGGCGTCCTCACCGGTCGGTGAGAACGCCCTCGTCGGGTCCGCCGGGGGTCAGTCCTGCGCGCGGGCGGTGGCGCCGCCGTCGCTGCCCAGCTCGACCGAGATCTCCTGCGACTTGCCGCCGCGGAGCACCGTCAGGGTGATCGTGTCGCCGGGCTTGTAGCCACGGACGGTGGCGACGAGCGCGCCGTTGCTCGAGATCGGGTTGCCGTCGACCTTCGTGACGATGTCGCCGGCCTTGAGCCCGGCCTTGTCGCCCGCGCTGCCGCCGGTGACCTCGCCGATCTCGGCGCCGATCGACGTCACCTTGTCGTCGGTCGTGGCGTTGCTGACCTGGACGCCGATCTGCGCGTGCTCGACGGTCTTGCCCTCGAGGATCTGCGACGCGACGTTGTTGACCAGGTTGATCGGGATGGCGAAGCCGAGGCCCACCGAGCCGTTGCCGTTGCCGCCGGTGTTGATCGCCGAGTTGATGCCGATGACGTTGCCCTCGAGGTCGACCAGCGGTCCGCCCGAGTTGCCCGGGTTGATGGCCGCGTCGGTCTGGATCGCCGGGAAGGTCGTCGTGGTGTTCCCGCCGCCGGAGCCGTCACCGGGCGAGACCGGACGGTTGAGCGCCGACACGATGCCGGTGGTGACGGTCGACTCCAGGCCGAACGGCGAGCCGATCGCGACGACGGTCTGCCCGACCTTCACCTGCTGGGAGTTGCCCAGCGTGGCGGCCGTGAGCCCCTCGACGTCGCTGGCCTTGATGACGGCCACGTCGGTGGCGACGTCGCGGCCCACGATCGCGGCCTTCGCGTTCGTGCCGTCGTTGAACGCGACCGTGATCGAGCCACCGTCGGCGGCCGCCTCGACGACGTGGTTGTTCGTGAGGATGTCGCCGTCCTGACTGATGACGATGCCCGTGCCGGTGCCGGACTCGCCGCCGCCGGTGACGTTGATCTTCACCGTGGCGGGCAGGACCGCGTCGGCGACGGCGGTGATGTCGCTGACCGCACCCGACGACGAGGCCGGGCGGTCGAGGGTGGTGCCGGTGCTGCTCGTCGTGGTCGTGGTGCCGTCGTCCTCCATCGCGGCGTAGAGCGCGGCGCCGCCGGCGGCCGAGGCGCCCGCCAGCAGGACGATGCCGGTGGCCGCGGCCACGAGGCGGCCCGCGCGACGCTTGCGCTTGCGCGGCTCCGCGGCGGCGGCCATCGGCGCGTAGGTCGGCACCGAAGGGCCGCCATGACCGTCGTGGCCCCCGTCGAACGCGATCGTCGGCTCGGACACGGCCACGGTGGGCTCGTGGTCGGCGGTGGGCGCGTACTGGGGCGACTCCTGGGCGCGCGGCTCGGAGAACGGCCAGCCCCCGAGACCCTCGGACGACTGCTGCTCGGGCGGGGCCGTCGGCGGGACGTACGGACGGTCGGCGTACGGATCACGCTGGTCTGTCATGGTTACACCTTCCTGCGGTGACCTGAGAATCGCTTGTGAAGACACTGGGGACCGCCTCAGAAGGCCACCGTATCGAGGTGCTGCAGGGTTGACGACTCACCGTTCTCACGCCTCGTCCAGGGGGACGCGGAACGTGAACGTGGCGCCCTGGCCGGGCTGCGAGGTGACGTCGACCGTGCCGCCGTGGCGGTCGGCGGCGCGCTTGACGATCGCCAGGCCGAGGCCGGAGCCGGGCAGGGTCCGCGCCTCGGTCGAGCGGTAGAAGCGGTCGAACACCCGCGGCAGGTCCTCCGCCGCGATGCCAGGTCCCTGGTCCGCCACCGTCACGGCGCCCCGGCTGAGGCGCACGCGCACGGTGCCGTCGTCGGGGCTCCACTTCACGGCGTTGTCGAGCAGGTTGGTGAGGGCGCGCTCCAGCAGGCGACTGTCGCCGACGACCCACGACGGCTCGAGCAGGACGTCGAACCCGATCGTCGACGCGCGCAGCTGGACCCGGTCGATGGCACGCTGCACGACCTCGGCGAGGTCGAGCGGCTCGGGGTCGCGGTGCAGCGGCTCGTCGCGGGCGAGCTCGGTCAGGTCGCTGACGAGGGTCGTGAGCTCGTCGAGCTGGGCGCCGACGTCGTGCAGCAGCTCGCGGTGCGCGGTGGCGTCCAGGCTGCGCCCGGGCTGGCCGCTGGCCTGGCGCAGCAGGTCGATGTTCGTCCGCAGGCTGGTCAGCGGGGTGCGCAGCTCGTGGCCCGCGTCGGCGATCAGCTGCCGCTCCCGGCGCTGGGTGTCGTCGAGCGCGAGCAGCATCGCGTTGAACGAGCGGGTGAGGCGGGCCAGCTCGTCCTCCTTGCCGCTGACGTGGATGGGCGTGAGGTCGCGCGTCGCGGCCACCCGCTCGATCGCGGCGGTGAGGCGGCGGACCGGTCTCAGGCCGTTGCCGGCCACGGCCCACCCGGCGATGCCGGCCAGGATCATGCCCGACAGGGTGGACAGGATCAGCACCACGCTGAGTCGCTCGAGCGCCCGCTTGGTCGACTCCATCGACTGCGCCAGCATGAACGCCTGTCCCGGGCCGGCCTGGACGGCCACGACCCGGTAGGTGACGCCGTCGACGCGGGCCGTGCGGGCCGAGTGGTCGACCAGCCCGATCGCGACCTCGCGCTCGCGGTTGTCGTACGGGAACGCATCGGCCGAGTGCACGAGGAACTCGCCGCCGCCGCTCTTGATGGTCAGCAGCTGGATGCCGGCGATCGCCAGCAGGTTCGCCTCGTCGACCGTGAGGTTCCGCGGCGTGTACCCGGCCTCGACGGCCTCGTTCGCGCGCTTGATCATCGAGTCGTCGAGGGCGCCGATGATCTCCTGGCGCACCAGCACGAAGATGCTGACGGAGATGATCGTCAGGACGGCCGCCACGGCCGCGGTGGTCAGCAGGGCGACGCGGCCGGCGAGCGAGAGCCGCGTGGTGATGGGCTCGAACAGCGAGTGCGCGCGGGCGTGCACCCGATCGCTCATGGTCACGGAGGCGTCTCCCGCAGCACGTAGCCGACGCCACGCACCGTGTGGAGCAGCCGGCTCTCGCCCTCGGCCTCGAGCTTGCGGCGGACGTAGCCGACGTAGACCTCGAGCGAGTTGGCGGTGGTGGGGAAGTCGAAGCCCCACACCTCCTCGAGGATGAACGACCGCTCCAGCACGCGCTTGGGTCGCTGCATGAACAGCTCTAGCAGGGCGAACTCGGTGCGGGTCAGCGAGATCGAGCGCTCGCCGCGGCGCACCTCGCGGGTGTTCGGGTCGAGGGTGAGGTCGGCGAAGGCCAGGGCGGGCTCGTCGTCGAGCTCGTCGCGCGAGCGGCCGACCCGGCGCAGCAGGGCCCGGACGCGCGCCAGCAGCTCCTCGAGCGCGAACGGCTTGGTCAGGTAGTCGTCGGCGCCGGCGTCGAGGCCGTCGACCCGGTCGCTGACGGCGTCGCGCGCGGTCAGCACGAGGATCGGCACGTCGTTGCCGGCGGCCCGGAGCGCGCGGGTGGCGTCGAGCCCGCCCAGGCGCGGCATCATCACGTCCATGACGATCGCGTCGGGGCCGGACTGCGCCACCTTGGCCAGCGCCTCGGCGCCGTCGCCGGCCACCTCGACGGTGTAGCCGTTGAACTCCAGCGACCGGCGCAGCGAGTCACGCACCGCGCGGTCGTCGTCGACGACGAGGATTCGCATCGCGGCTCCCGTCCTACGGCTTGCCGTCGAGCAGGCTCTGGGCGGCGGCGGCCGCGCGGGGCCCGTAGGCGCCGCCGAACATCACGGCGTGGACGAGCAGCGGGTGCAGCTGGTGCAACGGCACGCGCTCGACCCAGCCGTCCTGCAGCGGCGCGGCCTCGGCGTACGCGTCGAGGATGCGCTGCAGGTGAGGGGCGCCGAACAGGGCGAGCATCGCCAGGTCGGTCTCGCGGTGGCCGCCGTGGGCGGCGGGGTCGACGAGGTGCACGCCGTCGGCCGACCACACGAGGTTGCCCGACCACAGGTCGCCGTGCAGCAGCGCCGGCGGCTCCGGGTCGGCGGTCAGCGAGGGCAGCTTCCTCATCGCCCGCTCGATGATCGCGGCCTGCTCGAGCGAGAGGGAGTCGCGGTCGACGGCGGCCTTGACGTAGGGCATGACGCGCCGGCTGGCGTAGAACTCCTCCCACGTCGGGAGGGGACGGTTGGGCAGCGGCGCCAGGCCGATGTAGCCGTCCTGGTCGGCGCCGAACCCGCCGGCGCCCGAGGCGTGGGTGGTGGCGAGGGCGCGCCCGAAGGCCTCGGCGAGGTCGGTGGACGGCTTGGTGGGCTCGATCCAGTCGAGGATGATGCAGTCGTCGTCGGCGGCGAGGACCTCGGGAACCGCCACGCCGCCGGCCGCACGCAGCCGGCGCAGGCCGTCGGCCTCGGTCGTGAAGAAGTGCGCGGGCGCCTGGGGCCGGGTCTTGATGACCGCGCTGCGCCCGTCCGTCAGTCGCAACCGGGTCGTCGTGCAGATGTCACCGCCGGCCACCGAGGTCGTCGACACCACGGCGACCTGCAGCAGCGACTCGGCCAGCGCCGCCGTTCCCGCCATTCGTGCCATGACCTGAAACCTACCGGCTGCGCACCAGCGCCGTGACGGGTCGTGGGGCTGCGGGATCAGTCGCGGTCGTGCGCCAGGTGCCGCACGATCCCGGCGGTGGTGCGCTCGACCATCGCCAGGACGTCGTCGAAGCCCTCGGGTCCGCCGAACCACGGGTCGGGCACCTCGGCGTCGGGCCGGTCGGCCTCGGGGTCGAACGACCGGTACATCCGCACCTTGTCGCGGTGCTCGTCGCGGGTGGCCAGCGCCAGCACGTCGGCGTGGTTGCTCGCGTCCATCGTCAGGATGAGGTCCTGCTCGTCGAACCAGTCGGCGGTGAAGGTGCGGGCACGGTGGCGCGTGGGGTCGTAGCCGGCCGCCGACAAGGTGGCGGCGGCGCGCTCGTCCATGGCCTGACCGACGTGCCAGTCGCCGGTGCCCGAGGACGACACGACGACGTCGTCGATGCCGGCCTCGGCCAGCCGGTGTTCGAGCACCACGTCGGCCATGGGGGAGCGGCAGATGTTGCCCAGGCAGACCAGGGCGACGCGGTGGGTCATCAGTCGACGAACGCCGAGAGGATCGACTGGCAGACCGAGATGACGACGGCGGCCAGGATCGCCCAGCCGAAGCCCGCCACGGCGAACTCGATGCCGAAGCCGTTGGTGATCGCCTCGGTGAGCAGCAACAGCACGGCGTTGATGATGACGAGCAGCACTCCGAGGGTCAGGATGATGAACGGCAGCGAGATCGTCTTGAGGATCGTGCCGATCAGCTGGTGGACGAACGTGAAGACCAGGCCGACGACCGCGAGGGCGATGACGCGGTTGA
The DNA here is from genome assembly GCF_007992115.1 of Aeromicrobium flavum. Lineage (GTDB taxonomy): Bacteria > Actinomycetota > Actinomycetes > Propionibacteriales > Nocardioidaceae > Aeromicrobium > Aeromicrobium flavum. Next base: position 28,386 of record NZ_BJZQ01000016.1, on the reverse strand, counting down.
GCAGCGACTCGCCCTCCTCGCCGATGGTCATGCGGCTGCCGAGCAGGAGGGCGGCGAGGGCCAGCGCGACACTGCTGACGAACCAGGAGGACAGGAAGCGTTCCATGTCCTTCACCCTAGAGGGGCGGCGGCAGTTCGTCGGCGGGGACGTGTCGGGCCGTCTGGGCCAGGATGATGCCCGCCACGACGGCGACGACCCCGGCGACCTGCACCGGGTCGAGGGTCTCGGAGAACCACAGCCACCCCACGACGACCGCGACGACGGGCTCGAGCATCGCCGTCACCGAGGCCTTCGCGCTGGACAGGTGGCGCAGTGAGGCGAGGTAGAGGAAGAACGGCGTCACGGTGCCGAACACGACGACCGAGACCATCGCGGCCCACGCCGGCACGGTCAGGTCGGAGAGCCGGCCGAGCATGGACGCGGACGAGGCGAGTGCGTCGGTCTCCGACCACCCCCCGAGGACGTTCATGGCGATCGCGCCGACGCCGAACGACCACACGACCGTCCGCAGGGCGGTCAGGGGCTCGACCGGCGACGACGTCAGCTCCTCGCCGAGCAGGAAGTACGCAGCGAAGCAGACGGCCGCGCCCAGCGCCATGAGCACGCCGAACCCGTCGAGTTGGAGCCCGTCCCACACCCGTCCGACGAGGGCCAGCCCCGCCAGGGCGAGCGCGATCGCCGGCCAGACCCGCGGATGGACCGGCTCGCGCCGCACGAAGCGCACCCACAGCACCACCAGGACGGGGGCGAGGTACTCCAGCAGCAGGGCCACGCCGATCGGGAGCCGCACGATCGCCACGTTGTAGGTCCACTGGACGAAGGCGACGCCGACGATGCCGAGCGCCAGGACGAGCAGCAGGTCGCGACCGCGGGGGCGGCGCAGCGCGGCGCGGTCGAACGCCAGCGCGATCGCGACGAAGACCAGCCACGCGAACGTGACGCGGATCGTCGTGTAGGTCGAGACCGGCAGGCCCGCCTCGATCGGGATCCGCGTGACCCCGGCGTTGATGCCGAAGAGGACCGCGGCGGTGACGACGAGCGCGAGCCCGCGCCGCACGTGGGTCTGGGGCACCGGACGATTGTCGCACCGGCCACCGGCGCCGTGGCGAGGGCTCGTGCGGTCGTACGCTCGATCCATGCTCGAGCCCCTTCCGCGTCAGGTCCTCGCCACGATCCCCGCGTACCGCCCGGGGCGGCCCGCGTCGGACGAGAGCCGCAAGCTCTCCAGCAACGAGAACCCGTTCCCGCCGCTGCCGGGCGTGGTCGAGCGCGCGGCGGCCGAGCTGGGCCGGATGAACCGGTACCCGGACCCGGGTGTGACCGTCCTCGGCGAGGCGCTGGCTGCGCGCACCGGCCTGAGCCCCGACCACTTCGCCTTCGGCACCGGATCGGTCTCGGTGCTCTTCGCGCTGCTCGACGCCTGGTGCGGCCCGGGCGACGAGGTCGTCTACCCATGGCGCTCGTTCGAGGCCTACCCGATCGCGGTCGACCTGCCCGGCGCCACCTCGGTGCGCGTGCCGCTCGCGGCCGACCACCGTCACGACCTGCCGGCGATGGCCGACGCGATCACCGAGCGGACGAAGGTCGTCCTGGTGTGCACGCCCAACAACCCCACCGGCCCGGTCGTGGCCGCCGCCGACTTCGACGCGTTCATGGAGCGGGTGCCCGCCAGCGTGCTCGTGGTGGTGGACGAGGCCTACCTGGAGTTCGTGCGCGACCCGGCGGCGTTGTCGGGCGCGGAGGCGCTCGCGAGGTACGCGAACGTCGTCGTGCTGCGGACGTTCTCGAAGGCGTACGGCCTGGCGGGCCTGCGCGTCGGCTACTCGATGGCGCGGCCCGAGATCACCGAGGCGATCCGCAAGGCGCTGCCGCCGTTCGGGGTCAGCGACGTCGCTCAGGCCGCCGCGCTCGCGTCGCTCGACGCCGACGCCGAGCTGACCGAGCGCGTCGACGCGATCGTCTCCGAGCGCGAGCGCGTCCTGGCGGCGCTGCGCGATCAGGGCTGGGACGTCCCCGACTCGCACGCCAACTTCGTCTGGCTGCCGCTGGGCGAGCGCTCCACCGAGTTCGCCGAGCATGTCTGGCCCCTCTCGGTCCGCCCCTTCCCCGAGGGCGTGCGCGTCACCATCGCCACCCCCGAGATCAACGACGCCTTCCTCGACCGCGCCGCGTCGTTCGCCAGGTGAGGGTGGCCCGGGAGTCCTCCCCCGCCTGATAGCCTCTGAGCAGATGTGATGCCTGTCACATCTGCGGTCCATCTGGCTCACCATCCTCGAGCCCCGGACCGCGTCAACGGAGCGGTGATCCCGCTCCCGGCAAGGAGGCAGTCATGGGCCTACCCATCTCCCAGACCCTGGCGCCCGACGGCGAGCTCGTCGCAGCGCACCACTTCACGGCCGACGAGCTGCGCGCGTTCCACCGCGACCTCGTCCTCGCTCGCCGCATCGACACCGAGGCGTTCGCGCTGCAGCGGCACGGCGAGCTGGGCCTGTGGCCCCCGATGCTCGGCCAGGAGGCCGCCCAGATCGGCAGCGGCCGGGCACTGGCCGCGAACGACTTCGTCTTCCCGTCCTACCGCGAGCACGGCGTCGCCTGGTGCCGCGGCGTCGACCCCACGCTCCTGCTGGCGATCTTCCGCGGCACGAGCCTCGGCGGCTGGGACCCCGCCGAGCACGGGTTCGCGCTCCCGGCGATCATCATCGGCGCCCAGACGCTGCACGCCGTCGGCTACGGCATCGGCCTGACGCTCGAGGGCAAGGAGGACGCGGTCGTCACGTACTTCGGTGACGGTGCCACGAGCCAGGGCGACACCAACGAAGCCTTCGCCTGGGCCGCGTCCTACAACGCGCCCGTGGTGTTCTTCTGCCAGAACAACCAGTACGCGATCAGCGTGCCGCTCGAGCGCCAGACCCGGATCCCCATCGCCCAGCGCGCCGCCGGCTTCGGCTTCGAGGGCATCCGCGTCGACGGCAACGACGTGCTGGCCGTCCACCAGGTCACGAGCGAGGCCCTCGCGAAGGCGCGGTCGGGCGGCGGGCCGACCCTGATCGAGGCGATCACCTACCGGATGGGCGCGCACACGACCTCCGACGACCCGAGCCGGTACCGCGACCCACGCGAGGCCGACGAGTGGGCCGAGCGCGATCCGCTGCTGCGCCTGAGGGCGCTCCTCGAGCGCACCGACCCCGGCTTCGCCGAGTTCGACGCGCAGGTGCAGGCCGAGGCCGAGCAGCTCGGGCAGCGCCTGCGTGAGGCGTGCAAGGCGCTGCCCGACCCGGACCTCGCGGCGCTGTTCGAGCACGTGTACGCCGACCTGCCACCGGAGCTGGTGGCCCAGCGCGAGGAGGTGCGGTCATGGAGCTGAGCATCGGCAAGGCCCTCAACGCGGGCCTGCGCGCCGCCATGGAGAACGACCCGAAGGTGCTGCTGCTGGGTGAGGACATCGGCCGGCTCGGCGGTGTCTTCCGCGTCACCGACGGCCTGCAGAAGGACTTCGGCGACCAGCGCGTCATGGACACGCCCCTGGCCGAGTCCGCGATCCTCGGGGCGTCGGTGGGGTTGGCCTACCGCGGATTCCGTCCCGTCGTCGAGATCCAGTTCGACGGGTTCGTCTACCCCGCGTACGACCAGATCGTGAACCAGGTGGCCCGGGTGCGGTTCCGCAGCGAGGGCGCGGTCGCCATGCCGATCGTCATTCGCATCCCGTACGGCGGCGGCATCGGCGCGGTCGAGCACCACTCCGAGAGCCCGGAGGCGCAGTTCGTCATGACACCGGGTCTCACCGTGGTCTCGCCGTCGACTCCGCACGACGCGTACTGGATGATCCAGCAGGCGATCGCGTCGGACGACCCGGTCGTGTTCCTCGAGCCGAAGCAGCGGTACTGGGACATCAGCGAGGTCGGCGACGCGGCCGGCCTCGGCCTGCACGAGAGCCGCGTCGTCCGCTCCGGCGACGACGTCACCGTGGTGGGCTACGGGCCGGTCGTGAAGACGTGCCTGCAGGCCGCGGACGAGGCGGACGTCTCGGCGGAGGTCATCGACCTGCGCTCGCTGTCGCCGCTGGACCTCGACCCGGTCTTCGAGTCGGTCCGTCGCACGGGACGTGTCGTCGTGGTGCACGAGGCCGCCCGCACGCTGGGCCTCGGTGCCGAGCTCGCCACGCGGATCACGCAGGAGTGCTTCTACTCGCTGGAGGCACCGGTGCAGCGCGTCACGGGGTACGACCTGCCCTACCCGCCGTGCCGGGTCGAGCACGACCACCTGCCGAGCGTCGAGCGGATCCTCGACGCCGTGGCCGTCACGGGGGAGTTCTGATGAGCACGGACACGCCGAACGTCTTCGCGCTGCCCGACGTCGGCGAGGGGCTCACCGAGGCCGAGATCGTCTCGTGGCACGTCGCGGTGGGGGACGAGGTGGGCGTGAACGACCCGCTGGTCGACATCGAGACCGCCAAGTCGATCGTCGAGCTGCCGAGCCCGTTCGCCGGGCGCGTCGAGGCCCTGCTGGTCGAGGAGGGCCAGACCGTGAGGGTCGGCACGCCGATCGTGCAGATCGGCGGGGGCGCTCCGGCCGAGGCGAGCGAGGCGCCGACCACCGAGAAGCGCGAGGTCCTGGTCGGCTACGGGCCGAGTGTTAGCCGTCGGCGCACCCGCAACCGGCCCCGGAACGGCAGCCCCGCGCCGTCGGTGCGCGTGCTGGCCAAGCCGCCGGTGCGCAAGCTCGCCAAGGACCTCGGCATCGACCTCGCGAAGGTGCCCGCCCGCGGCGACGCCGTGACCCGGGCCGAGGTCGAGGAGTTCGCCCGCATGCTGTCCGGGGCCGGCACGACGGCCGCGCCCGTCACCGGCGTCCGGCGCGCCACGGCCGAGGCGATGATCGCGTCGGTCGCGGTGCCGCAGGCCACCGAGTGGGTCACGGTCGACGTGTCGGCGTCCGTCGAGCTCGTCGAGCGGCTCAGGGCCGACCGCCGGTTCGACGGGGTCAAGGTGACGACGACCCTGCTCACGGCCCGGGCGGTCTGCCTCGCCCTCGGCCGGACGCCCGACCTGCACGCACGCTGGAACGACTCGACCATCGAGCACCCCGCCTCCGTGGGGCTCGGCATCGCCGCCGCGACGGAGCGAGGCCTGGTCGTGCCGGTGGTCCGCGAGGCCGAACGGCTGTCGCTGGCCGACCTCGGCCACGCGATCGACGACCTCGTGGCCACGGCGCGTGCGGCGCGGATCCAACCCGACCAGATGTCCGGCGGCACGTTCACCCTCACGAACGTCGGCGTCTTCGGGGTCGACGGCGGCACGCCGATCCTGCCGCCGGGCCAGTCCGGGATCCTGGCGCTGGGGCGGGTCGCCCGCCGGCCGTGGGTCGTGGACGAGGAGGTCGTCCCGCGCTGGGTCACGACGCTGGCGGTCACCTTCGACCACCGCGTCGCCGACGGCGAGCAGGCCTCCCGCTTCCTCGCCGACGTCGCCACGATCCTCGAGCACCCGGCGATGGCCCTGGCCTTCTGAGGAAGCGCTGGGCGTGACGTTTGCGGGGTCGACACGCCGTTTCCGACCCCCGAAACGTCACGCTCAGCGCTGCAGTTGCACACTGGATCGGTGAGTGTCCAGGAGCAGCACCACCGGGGCGCCTACCTCGTCTGGGTGGTCGGCCTGGCCGCCTACCTGCTCGCGGTCTTCCACCGCTCCTCCCTCGCGGTCGCCGGCCTCGTGGCGTCGGAGCGCTTCGACATCAGCGCCGCCCAGCTCTCGACCTTCGTCATGCTGCAGCTGCTGGTCTACGCCGGCATGCAGATCCCCGTGGGGCTGGCCGTCGACCGCTTCGGCCCGCGCGCGGTGATGCTGGCCGGCGCCGCCGTGCTGACGCTGTCGCAGACGGCGTTCGCCTTCGCGGAGTCCTACCCCACGGCGCTCGCGGCTCGCTTCTTCGTCGGCATGGGCGACGCGATGACGTTCGTGTGCCTGCTGCGGCTGGTCAACGCGTGGTTCTCGGCGCGCAAGGTCCCCGAGATCACGCTGCTGACCGGCCCCATCGGGCAGTTCGGCGCCATCATCGCGGCCGTGCCGATGACCTGGGCGCTGAGCAACCTCGGCTGGACGAAGGCGTACCTGCTGGCGGCCTCGTTCGGCGTCGTCGTGACCCTCGCCGTGCTGGTGTGGGTGCGCGACGAGCCCCACGCGCGGTCGGTCCGCGGCCCCGCACTGTCGTGGACCAACATCCGTCGATCGCTCAGCGCCTCGTGGGAGCACCCCGGCACCCGGCTGGGCTTCTGGATGCACTTCGTCACGCAGTTCAGCTCGACCGTGCTGGGCCTGCTGTGGGGCTACCCGTTCTTCGTGCGGGGCGAGCACACCTCGGAGGCGTTCGCCGGCGTGCTGCTGACGATCATGGTGGTCGCGGTCATGTTCGCCGGGCCCGTCCTGGGCCGCCTCATCTCGAACCACCCGTGGCATCGCTCGACCCTGGTGCTGGCGATCGTGCTGAGCATCGTGCTGGTGTGGACGATCGTGCTGGCGTGGCCCGGCGACGCGCCGGGCTGGATGCTCGTGGTCCTGGTGATCGTGGTGGGTGTCGGTGGTCCGGCCTCGATGATCGGCTTCGACCTGGTGCGCACGTCCAACCCGATCGACCGGCTCTCGGCCGCCACCGGCATCGTCAACCAGGCGGGCTTCCTCGCCAGCCTCATCACCGTCATCGCCGTCGGCGTGATCCTCGACCAGACGGGTCAGAACTTCAAGGCCGCGATGAGCTTCCAGTACGTGCTGTGGGGCCTCGGCCTCGCGCAGGTGTGGCGCTACCGGGTGAAGACGCGCGCCCGCCTCGTGCGCGACGACCCCGAGCGCTGGGCCCGCCACGCCGGCATCGGCTGACCCCGCCCCGCGAGTGGCGCAAAAATGCCCGCCACTCGCCGAGTGGCGGGCCATTCTGCGCCACTCGGGACCCCGCTTTGCGCCACTCGGCGAGGGCACCGGCGGACGGACTCAGGAGACGTCGAAGACGACGCCCGTGGCGGTCTCGCTGGCCGACCACAGCTCGGCGGCCAGCTCCGGGTCGCTCGCAGCAGCCGTCATGCCGACGTACCGCGGGCGACCCCGGGTCTGCCGGAAGCCGTCGGGCCCGAGGTAATCGCCGCCGGTGAGCGCCGGGTCGGTGGCCGCGCGCAGCGAGGGCAGGGCGCCCATCCGCGCCGGCTGGCTGAAGGCACCCGAGAGGCTGTGCAGTGCGAAGCCGCCGGGCTTGGTCAGGTTCGTCGAGGTCAGGCCCGGGTGCGCGGCCACCGACACGACGCCGAGGCCCGCCGCCTTCACGCGACGGTCGAGTTCCTTCATGTACAGCAGGTTCGCGAGCTTGGACTCGGCGTACGACCGCCACTTCTTGTAGCGGCGCGGGTCGCCGTTCGGCTCGAGCGAGCGCAGGTCGATGCCCTTCGTCATCGAGTGCGCCAACGACGCCACCGTGACGATCCGGGTGGAGCCCTCGCGCAGCAGCGGCCACAGGGTGGCGTTCCAGGCGAAGTGTCCGAGGTGGTTCGTCGCGATCTGCAGCTCGAAGCCGTCCATCGTGCGCGTGAACGGCGGGATCATCACGCCGGCGTTGTTCACGACGATGTCGAACGGTCGCCCGTCATCCACCACGCCCTGCGCGGCGGCGATCGTTCCCGGCAGGTCGGACAGGTCGAGCGTGACCACCTCGACATCGCCGAGGTCCGCGACGGTGTCGGCGGCCTTGCGGTCGTCGCGCGCCGTGATGACGACCTCCGCGCCGTGCCGCAGCAGCTCGCGCGCCGTCTCGGTGCCGATGCCGCTGGTGGCGCCGGTGACCAGGGCGCGTCGCCCCGTCAGGTCGCCCATCGCGGTCGTGTCCCAACCCATGCTCACTCCGATCTCAGCGGGGCAGGACCGCGAACCACGGCACCGACCACCCGCCGAGTGTGAACCTACCCGCGGCGAACGCGTCCCGCGCGACACGGACCAGCCGACCGGCGCTGGGCTCGAAGAACTCGAGGCCGTCCGACCGCGTGCGGACGGCCAGGACGACGTGAGCGGGGCGCACCTCGTCGCCCACGTAGAGCGGCACCGTGTGGCCCGCCTCCACCGCTGCGAGGACGCGGTCGAACTCGGTGAGGAGGTCGTCCGGGTCGAGGGTGCGGGCGCTGTACCGAGCGCCCGGCACGCCCGAGCCGCCCTCGCCGGTCATCTGACGCGCGGCGCCCCACGGCGAGGTGCCCACGACCCGCAGCCACGGCCACTGCAGATCGCCGTCATGGTCGCGCAGGCTCGTCACGCGGCGGTGCGTCGCGAGCACCTCGGCCCGCCACCGGTCCTGGAGCGCGGCCTGGTCGGAGCGATCGGTGTGCGGGTCGTAGCCGGTCGTCAGCCAGATCGCGTAGGGCTGGTCGTTGAGCATCCGTGAGACGACGAGGGAGGCGGCACCGCACGACGTGTCGTCGGGCTGGCGGAAGTCGCGCGGGTGGGTCGTGGGGTCGAGGGCGCGTCGCTCGGCGTCCGACAGGCGGTTCATGTGGGCGGTGAGGCGGCCCATCGTCTCCGCCGGCAGTCCGGCCGCGGCGGTAGAGAGACCGCGCGCGGGGGCCGGTGCCGCGCGGTGCAGGCGCGAGACCCCGCGCCGCGCCAGGCGCACCAGCGCCGAGACGGGGACCGGGGGCCGACGCACGCGCATCAGGTCGTGACGGCCATCGCGCCCAGGACGCGCGCGGCCAGCTCCCGGTCTCCCTCGACCTCGACCGTCACCGCGTCGGGTCCCCGGCGGCCGGCGCCGAGCACCGTGAACGCCTCGGTGTCCATGCGCAGGGTCGCGCCGGCAGGCACGTGGGTCGGGCGGGCGCGTCCGTCGTCGCCGACCGCGATGGTCGCGTCGAGCGGGACCGGGCCCGTGACCACCCAGCGCACGACGCTGCCGATCGGGGCCTTCGCCCTCCGCCCCAGGATGTACGGCAGGGCGGCGGCGAACGTCGCCGTCGTGACGTGGGCGCCGGGGGAGTCGAGGCCTCCGGGGATGCCGACCGCGCGGCGGATGTCCTGCTCGTGGGTCCATGCGTCGATCGCGCGGTTGCGCAGCGCGACCTCCCACGGCCACTCGACCCCGGCGGGGGTGTTCACGGCGGGGGCCTGCGAGTCGGGCAGGTCGGCGAGCGTCTCGGCGCGCCGCTCGACGAGGTCGGCGAGGTCGCGGCGCAGCTGGTCGACCGGCACGTCGCGCAGGGCCGCCACGCCGGCATTGGTGTAGTCGCTGGGCACGGCCGCGCCGCCGACCGGGGCCGGCTCGCCCTCGACCATCACGCGCTCGAGGTGCACCAGGTGCGCCAGCACGTCCTTGGCCGTCCAGCCGGGCAGGTCGGTGGGGACGTCCCAGTCGTCGGGCTCGAGCTCCAGCACGGCGGCGATGGACTGCCGCCACGCGGTGATGTAGGGGGTCAGGTCAGTCATGGGCCAATGTCCTCCGGGTGCGAGCGGTCAGGGTGGCGCCGGCCAGGCCGAGTCCCGCGATGAATCCGGCCCAGGCGATCGCCTGGCCGGTGCCGACGCGGCTCGAGAGGTCCACCAGGGCGGTGCCGTAGCGAGCCGTGTCGGTCTGGTCGTCCTTCGGCTTGCAGACGACCTTCGTCTGGTCGGGCGCGTCCGGAAGGACGCCGATGAGGTGCCAGCGGCTGCCGTCGCTGTCCACCACGATGTCGACGGTCGCGGCGGGCACGCGGAGCCGCTTCTTGCCCGACCGGGCGACGCACGTGATGGCGCGCTCGGCCTGGGGCAGGTCGGTCAGCACGGCGAGGTCGTCGCCCGTGGCCTTGATCGGCTGACCGATCGGTACGACCTCGGCCGAGCGCAACGGGTCCCACGCCGACGCGGCGAACGCGGTCCCGGCGACCCACGCGAGCGCCGCGATCAGCGCCGCGACGAGGTACCAGCGTCGTCGGGTCAGTTCCACCCGGTCAGCCTAGAGGGGCGCGAGGGCGATCTCGCCGAGGCCGGTGCGAGCCCCTCGGTCGGTACGGTCCGCGGTCATGACGCACCACCTGTGAAGGACGGTCGGCGCCCGCTCTCTCTCCACTTTTGGAACTGGATCCACGTTCCACGAGCCGACCGACGTGGATCCAGTTCCAAAAGTGAAGTGAGGGTGGCGGGGCGGGCGCGGAGGCACCGCCCGAAACGCACGAGCGGCGCGCACCCATCGGGTGCGCGCCGCTCGTCTGACTCAGTGGCTCAGAAGGCCGCTTCGTCCAGCTCCATCACGTCGAGGTCGACGGCCTCGGCCATCGCGCGCTCGGAGGTCAGGCGGGGCAGGACGGTCTTGGCGAAGAAGGACGCCGCGGCGACCTTGCCCTCGTAGAACGACTTGTCGGCACCGGTGGCGCCGCCGTCGAGCTGGCCCTGCGCCACCTCGGCGCCGCGCAGCAGCAGCCAGCCCACGACCAGGTCGCCGAGCACGTACACGAGCCGCGTCGTGTTGAGCGCGACCTTGTAGACGTTGCGCGCGTCGCCGTTCTCGTCGGCCGGGTTGGAAGCCATGAGGTCGGTGAACATCGCCGTGATGATGGCGGTCGTGTCGTCGAGCGCCGTGGCGAGCAGGTCGCGCTCGACCTTGAGGCGGCCGTTGCCCGCCTCGTTGTCGATGAACGACTTGATCTGCTCGGACAGCCAGCCCAGGGCGCGGCCCTGGTCCTTGACGATCTTGCGGAAGAACAGGTCCTGGCCCTGGATCGCCGTGGTGCCCTCGTAGAGGGTGTCGATCTTGGCGTCGCGGACGTACTGCTCGAGCGGGTACTCCTGCAGGAAGCCCGAGCCGCCGAACGTCTGCAGCGACTCCGTGCCCAGCAGGACCCACGAGCGCTCCGAGCCGTAGCCCTTGACCAGCGGCAGCAGCAGGTCGTTGATGGACGCCGCCAGGCTGCCGTCCTCGCCCGAGGCCTGCTTGACCATGACCTCGTCCTGGAACGTGGCCGCGTAGATCATCAGCGAGCGCAGGCCCTCGGCGTACGCCTTCTGCGTGAGCAGCGAGCGACGCACGTCGGGGTGGTGCGTGATCGTGACGCGCGGGGCGGTCTTGGCCGGGTTGGTCATGTCGGCGCCCTGCACGCGCTCCTTGGCGTACTCGAGGGCGTTGAGGTAGCCGGTCGACAGCGTCGCGATGGCCTTGGCACCCACCATCATGCGGGCGTTCTCGATGACGCGGAACATCTGGTTGATGCCGTCATGCACCTCGCCGAGCAGCCAGCCGGTGGCGGGGCCGCCGAGCTGCGGGTCGCCGAAGGTGACCTCGCACGTGGCCGAGGCCTTGATGCCCATCTTCTTCTCGACGTTGGTGACGTAGGCGCCGTTGCGCTCGCCGGTCAGTTCACCGGTCTCGACGTCGAAGTGGTGCTCGGGGACCAGGAACAGCGACAGGCCCTTGGTGCCCGGACCGCCGACGCCCTCGATGCCCACGGGGCGCGCGAGCACGAGGTGCATCGTGTTCTCGCCCAGGTCGCTCACGGCCGAGGTGATGAAGCGCTTGACGCCCTCGATGCGCCACGTGCCGTCCTCGTTCTGGAAGGCCTTGGTGCGGCCGGCGCCGACGTCCGAGCCCGCGTCGGGCTCGGTCAGCACCATGGTGGTCAGCCAGTGGCGGTCGATCATGATCTGCGCGATCTTCTTGTCGCGCTCGGTGCCGTTCTCCCACACGATGCGGCTGAAGCCCGGGCCCGCGCCGTACATCCAGATGGCGGGGTTGGCGCCCAGCACGAACTCGCCCATGGCCCACATCAGGGAGGAGGGGGCCGTCTGGCCGCCGAGCTCGGTCGGCAGCTGCAGGCGCCACCACTCGGCGTCGATCCACTTCTGGTAGCTCTCCTTGAACGCGGGGTTCTGCGTCAGGGTGTGCGTGGCGGGATCGAAGACCGGCGGGTTGCGGTCGGCGTCGACGAAGGACGCGGCGAGGTCCTCGCGCGAGAGGCGCTCGACCTCGGAGAGGATGCTCTTCGCCGTGTCCAGGTCAACCTCGTCGAAGGGGCCCGTGCCCAGGATCGACTGCCGGTCGAACAGCTCGAAGAGGTTGAACTCGACGTCGCGCAGATTGCTCTTGTAGTGGCTCATGGGCCGTGGACCTCCGGAAGGATGAAGCTGCCAGTGTTACTGGCGGGTTCTACTGGCCAGTAACTAGAATGGTACTCCAGCGGCGCGCCACGGCGAAAGGCGATTCCGGAAATGAAAAACGACCCGTCTCCTCAGGGGGAGAGCGGGTCGGTTTCGCGGGTGGGTCAGGCGCGACGCGTGGGAATGCGCGTGAGGCCGTCCGTGGCGACCAGGTAGGCCGTGTGGATGGTGCCGGCGGTGACGGCGAGGAGGCCGGAGAGGGCGAGGAAGGTCATGAGGGGGTCCTTTCGTTCCCTCCCATGGTCCCGCGTTCAACTGTCAAGCACAATCCACACAAACTATGGTCAACGTGTAGTTTTGCTACATGGATGCGAGACGTCTCGGAATGCTGCGGGAACTGGCGGAGCGGGGCACGATCGGGGCCGTCGCCGACGAGATGAACGTCACACCCTCGGCGGTCTCTCAACAGCTCAAACTGCTCGAGGCCGAGGCGGGAGTGCCCCTGCTCGAGCCCGCGGGGCGTGGCGTGAAGCTGACCGGCGCGGGACGGGCCCTGGCCGAGACGGCCACGGAGGTCGCGGTCGCCCTGGAGCGGGCCGAGGCGAAGTGGCGTGAGTACCTCGGCGGGCCGGCCGGCGACGTCACGCTGACCGCGTTCCCGACCGGCGGCGAGATGCTGCTCCCTGGCCTGCTCACCCGCGTGGCCGCGGAGCCGGCGGTCAACCTGATCTGCACCGACCGCGACCCCACGCAGCGCTTCGACGTGCTCGACATGGTCGCGCACTTCGACGTCGTCGTGGCCGATTCGCCCGCGGCCACCGAGGAGTGGCACGACCGCGGCCTGCAGCTGGTGCCCCTGCTGCGGGAGCCTCTCGACGTGGCCCTTCCCGAGAACCACCGTCTCGCGGCCAAGCAGAGCCTCTCGCCGAAGGACGTCATCGGCGAGACCTGGATCGGCGCCCCGCACGACTTCCCGTACGACCGGGTGCTGCAGCACCTCGTCACCGTGACCGGCGAGTCGGTGCGGATCGCCCAGCGCTTCGACGACAACGGGGTGGTCGAGGCCATCGTGGCGGCCGGTCACGGCATCGCGATCCTGCCGCGCTTCACGACCCGCACCCGCGGCAACGGCCTCGTCACGCGCCCACTGGTCGGCATCCGCGCGAAGCGCGACATCACCGCGGTGCTCCGTCCCGACCGGTTCGAGCGGCCCAGCGTGCGCTTCGTCGTCGAGGCGCTGCGCGAGGAGGCCCGCGCGGTGGAGGTCCGGCAGGCCTCCCTGTGACCCGGCACTGACCTCCGGTCAGCGAGATGTGTAGCGGTATCCACCGTCAGGAGCCAGATTCGGACCATTTCGGGTGGACCGCGCTCCACATCTCGCGCGCGGGACGGGCGGCGGGGTCAGCGCAGCGCGTCGACCAGCAGCCACGCCGCGACCGCGGTGATGGCGACGAGGTAGAGCCGGTCGAACCGGCGCTCGGGCATCCGATCGAGGATGCGGCTGCCCACCCAGGTCCCGGCGATGACCCCGACGATCCCGGTCGCCGCGGCAGGTGCCTGCGAGGCAGGAAGCAGGCCGACGACGCCGAACAGCACGAGCTTGGCCAGGTGCCCCGTGACCTGCGAGGCGGCGAAGGTGCCGACGAACCCGAGTCGGTCGCGCGTGCCCGCGCGGAAGAACGGCGCGATCAGCGGGCCGGTCGCGCCGACGACGGGGTTCAGCGCGCCCACCACCGCGCCGAGCCCGATCCAGCCCCCGCTGCTGGGTGCGGGGAGCGGCCGCGAGTTCCACTCGGGGAGCCAGGTGGCCGCGAGCACGGCGACCGCGATGAGCGCCTGCAGCGCGGCCTCGGGCGCCTGCCGTGCCAGCGGCAGGGTCAGCGCGCCCGCCGGGAGCAGCAAGAGTGACGTGCGCCAGACGATCGACCAGTCGACGTCGCGACGCCGCACGATGGTCCGGGTGCCGTTGGACACCACCTGGATGGCCGCGTGCAGCGGGATCGCGACGAGCGGATCGACGAAGGCGACCAGCACCGCCAGCAGGACGATGCCGCCGCCGAAGCCGAGCACGGCCGTGAGGGCCGAGGTGGCGAAGGCGCAGACCCCGACCAGCAGCGCCGTCTCGATCCCCACGGGGTGGTCAGGCTCCCGGGTCGACCGTCTGGTCGGCGACGGTGGCGTGCTCGTCGCGCTGGAGCGCCCGCATCACGTGGTAGATCACGATTGCGGCGACGGAGCCCAGCGTGATGCCGGCGATCGACACGTCGCCGTTGGTGAGGGTCAGGTTGCCGATGCCGATGATCAGGGCGGCGGCCGCCGTGTAGGTGTTCACGGGGTTCGCGAAGTCGACCTTGTTGTCCATCCAGATCCGCACACCGATCAGGCCGATGAGCCCGTAGAGGGCGACGGTGACGCCACCGATCACACCCGGCGGGATGGTGCCGAGCAGCGCACCGAACTTGGGGGAGAGGCTCAGCAGGACGGCCGCCACACCTGCCACCACGTAGGCAGCCGTCGAGAAGACGCGGGTGGCCGTCATGACGCCGATGTTCTCGCCGTAGGTCGTGGTGGCCGAGCCGCCGAGGCCGCCCGCGAGCGTCGTGGCCAGGCCGTCGGCGATCAGGGCGCGCCCCGACTCGTCGTTGATGGAGGGCCGGTCGGTGAGGTGGGCGACGCTGCGCACGTGGCCGACGTTCTCGGCGACGAGAGCCAGGACGATCGGCAGGAACATCGGGAGCACGGACCAGTCCACCGTGGGCGTGTGGAAGTCCGGCAGGCCGAACCACGCCGCCTTCTCGACCTTGGCGAAGTCCAGCTGGCCGGTGATCGCCGCCGCGAGGTAGCCGATGACCATGCCGAACAGGATCGAGAGCCGAGCCAGGAAGCCGCGCAGCACCACGGCCGACAGGCACACGACCGCGAGCGTCAACAGGCCGAGCCACGGGCCCGCGGCGAAGTTCTTCGTCGCTGCGCCGGCCAGTGCGAAGCCGATCAGGGCGACGATCGCCCCGGTGACGACCGGCGGCATCAGGACGTCGAGCCACGCCGAGCCGGTGGCCTGCACGATGAAGCCGAAGACGGCCAGGGCGATGCCGGTGCACATGATGCCGAACAGAGCCGCTCCCATGTCGCCGTCTGCCACGAGGGCCTGGACCGGCGCGATGAAGGCGAACGAGGAGCCGAGGTAGCTGGGCAGGCGGCCGCGCGTGAGCGCAAGGAACAGCAGGGTGCCGACACCTGAGAAGAACAACGTGGTGGTCGGCGGCATCTTGGTGATGATCGGGACGAGGAACGTCGCGCCGAACATCGCGACGACGTGCTGCGCCCCGAAGCCGAGGGTGCGGGGCCACGAGAGACGTTCCTCGGGCAGGACGATCGCGTCGGGCTTCACGTTCTGGCCGTCACCGTGCAGGGTCCACATGGACACTGACTTTCTCACGGGCTCCCGACAGCCCGTGCGTCGGTCAGCGTGAGGCGAACTTCGCGGCGAACGCCGCGAACTCCTCGCTGCTGAGCGACTCGGCCTGCGCCCACGACTCGAAGTTGAGTGACTCGTGCAGATCGGACCGGCCCGCGACGCCGACCGACTTCTTGATGTCGGACATCAGCTTGGGATTGCGCTTGGCCCAGGTCCGGGCGAGGACGGCCGCGCGGGCCTTCGGGTCCTTGTCGATCTCCTGGGCGATGCCGAGGCGCAGGCCCGTGTCCGCGTCGATGATGTCGCCGTTGAACAGGGCGGCAGCGGTGTTGGCCGACCCGATCCGCTGGGTGAGCATCCACGTGCACCCGCCGCCGGGGTGCAGGCCGATGCGGCTGAACGTCGGGCCGAAGCCGGCGTGCGGTCCGGCGATGATCACGTCGCACGCCAGGGCGATGTTGAGGCCGGCGCCGACGGCGGCGCCCTGGACGGCCGCGACGGTGGGGATCGTGAGGTTCCGGATGCCGAGGAACGACGCGTAGACGTTCATCAGGTGCTCGCGCAGGACGTCGGCGGGACGGCTCGTGTCACCGAAGAGACTCTCGAGGTTGGCGCCGGAGCAGAACGCCTTGCCGGCGCCGGTCACCACGAGGGCGCGGGCGTCGTCGTCGGCGGCGACCTGCTCGACCGCGGCGCGCAGCTCCTGCAGCAGCGGCCAGTCGAGCGCGTTCAGCCGGTCGGGCGCGTTCAGGGTGATCGTGCGGACGGAGTCTTCGTGCGTGAGCTCGACGAGTGACATGCATCTCACCCTACGATCAACGCATGACTGAACGGACCATGCCCGTGGTGCCCGGCGTCGACCATCGCTGGATCGACGTCGACGGCGTGAGCCTGCACGTCGCCGAGGCGGGGGCCGCGCACCGATCGACCGATCGTCCGTCCCTGGTGTTGCTGCACGGATGGCCACAGCACTGGTTCTGCTGGCGCAAGGTGATGCCGGCCCTGGCCGAGACCCACCACGTCGTCGCGCTCGACCTGCGCGGCGCGGGCTGGAGCGACGTGCCCGAGGGCACGAGCGCCTACGACAAGCGGGTCATGGCCGACGAGATCGCCCGGGCGATCGAGCTGCTCGAGCTCGACCGACCGGTGCTGCTCGGGCACGACTGGGGCGCGTGGATCTCGCTGCTGGTCGCGAGCCGCCACCCCGGCTCGACCCGAGGTGTCGTGGCGACGGCGATCGTCGCGCCGTGGGCCGACATGCCGTGGCACCAGCTGTGGCGGTTCGCCTACCAGCCGATCGCCGGCGGCCCGGCCGGGGCGTTCCTGCACCGGCACGCGAAGCAGGTGCTGCTCAAGACCATCTTCAAGCTCGGCGCCTCGCGGAAGTTCCGCTGGCAGCGCTCGGAGCGCGAGGAGTACCTCGCCCGCTACCGCGACCCGGCACGTGCTCGCGCGGGCCAGTCGATGTACCGCGCGTTCATGCTCAAGGAGATGCCGCAGATCGGGCGGGGGTACGCGCGCCGGGTCGACGAGATCCCGCTGCTCTTCCTCCCCGGCACCGGCGACGTCGTCCTGGCCCCGAGCCTCGTGCGTCGCGCCGAGGGCCCGCCGAACGTCACCGTCACCGAGATCTCGGGCAGCGGCCACTGGGTGCCGGAGGAGAAGCCGGCCGAGCTCGTCGGTCACGTCCGCGACTTCCTGCGCCAGTTCTGACGCCGGCCGGGGGTACTTGTACGATCGGTGCAGCACGCCGGTG
Source organism: Aeromicrobium flavum (assembly GCF_007992115.1). Taxonomy (GTDB): domain Bacteria; phylum Actinomycetota; class Actinomycetes; order Propionibacteriales; family Nocardioidaceae; genus Aeromicrobium; species Aeromicrobium flavum. The sequence goes on along the minus strand of NZ_BJZQ01000016.1, from coordinate 11,122 downwards.
TAGCTCAATGGCAGAGCGCTTGCTTCCCAAGCAAGATACGCGGGTTCGATTCCCGTCACCGGCTCCATCCATCCAACCAACCACCAGGGCTCAGGTCGTCTTGACGATGTAGACGTCACACGGCGCGTGGTGGGCCACGTCGGTGGCCACGCTGCCGAGCACCCGGCTGATCCCCTGGACGCGCCGGTTGCCGACCACGATCAGGTCGGCGCCGATCTCCTTCGCCACGTGCACGAGGGCGTCGGCGGGCTTACCCGGTGCGGGGCTCGCCTCCACGGTTCCCTGGTAGGACAGGCTCTCGGCGACCTGGCGGGCGATGGCTTCGGCGCGCTCGCCGGGGCTCAGCGGGTTCATGCCCGGCGGGAGGTCGCTGGCTGCGGTGGCCTTCTCGTCGACCGCGGTCACGATGTGCAGGGCGGCGCCGGTGGCCGAGGCGAGTCCGGCGGCGACCTCAGCCGCGCGGGACGCGGTGGCACTGCCGTCGACTCCGACAAGGATGGTCTTGTACACGTGGTCTCTCCTCACGATTGCCGTCCCTGCACCTTCGCACACCACGGGGCCAGCCGCCGCCGGTGCGTTAGGTTCTCCTTGTGCTGCTTTCGGACCGCGACATCCTCGCCGAGATCGACGCCGGACGGGTCGCGCTCGACCCCTATGAGCCCTCGATGATCCAGCCGTCGAGCATCGACGTGCGCCTCGACAAGTTCTTCCGCGTCTTCGACAACCACAAGTACCCCCACATCGACCCGGCACAGGACCAGTCCGACCTGACCCGCGAGGTCGAGGTGAGCGGCGACGACGCGTTCATCCTGCACCCGGGCGAGTTCGTGCTCGGCTCCACGTACGAGTACGTGTCGCTGCCCGACGACGTGGCCGCCCGCCTCGAGGGCAAGTCCTCGCTCGGCCGTCTCGGCCTGATGACGCACTCGACCGCCGGCTTCATCGACCCCGGCTTCCAGGGCCACATCACGCTCGAGCTGGCCAACGTCGCCACGCTCCCGATCAAGCTCTACCCGGGCATGAAGATCGGCCAGCTGTGCTTCTTCCGGCTGACGTCGGCGGCGGAGAACCCCTACGGCTCGGCGAAGTACGGCTCCCGTTATCAGGGCCAGCGCGGTCCGACGGCCTCGCGGTCCCACGCGAACTTCCACCGGAGTGTGATCGACTGAGGGCATGACCGCGCCCGACATCCGACTCGTCGTGGCCGACCTCGACGGCACTCTCCTCGACGAGCACAAGCAGCTGCCGGCCGGGACCCTCGGGCTGATCCGCGACCTGCACGCGGCGGGCGTCGCGTTCGCCCCCGCCAGCGGTCGCCAGTGGGCCACCCTCGCCTCGATGTTCGAGCCCGTCGCCGACGACCTGGTGATCATCGCCGAGAACGGCGCCTACGTCACCGACCGCGGCACCGAGGTGGCCGTGCACCCGTTCGAGGGACCCTGGGTCTCGCGGACCGTCGCCCGGATCCAAGGGTTGAGCGACGAGGGCGTTGACCTCGGCATCGTCGTGTGCGGCGTGAGGTCGGCGTGGATCACCCGCACCGACCGCGCGTTCCTCGACCAGGTCGAGCCGTACTACCGGCGCCTCGAGGTGACCGACGACCTCACGGCGATCGACGACACGATCATCAAGATCGCCGTGCACGACTTCGGCGACCTCGAGGCGGTCACGGCGCCGTTCCTGCGTGAGCACTGCCAGCCGAACCCGGTGCCCGTCTCCGGGGCCCACTGGGTCGACGTGATGGCCGAGGGCGTCGACAAGGGCCTGGCCGTCCGGGAGCTGCAGAAGGCCATGGGCATCGACTCCACCCAGACGATGGCCTTCGGCGACTACCTCAACGACTACGAGATGCTCCAGGCAGCCGACTGGTCGTTCGCCATGGGCAACGCCCACCCCGACATCATCGACGTCGCCAACCACCTCGCCCCGCCGAACCACGAGAACGGCGTCATCACCACCGTGCGGTCGGTCCTCGGGCTCTGACCCCCACGCATGACTCACGTCACATCGGCCGATAGCGTGCGGCCGTGGCGAAGAAGACCCGGACCTGGCTGAGGCGCACCCTGCTCGTCCTTCTCGTGCTCGTCCTGATCGGAGCGGTCGGGTTCTTCACCCTCGGTCCGGCCATCATCGAGAACAGCATGAACCGGGTGGCCGACACCGACCTGCCCGAGCCCGACCGGGAGACGCTCGCGCTGCACGACTCCCTGTTCATCGCGGACCTGCACTCGGACACGCTGATGTGGAACCGCGACCTGCTCGACCGGTCGGACCGGGGGCACATGGACCTGCCCCGGCTCCAGGACGGCAACGTCGGCCTGCAGGTGTTCTCCTCGGTGTCCAAGACGCCCAGGAACCAGAACTACGACTCCAATCCCGCGGACACCGACAACATCACCGCGTTGGCGATCCTGCAGCTGCAGCCGCCGCGCACGTGGAACTCGCTGCTGCAGCGGTCGCTCTACCACGCCGAGAAGCTGCAGGACGCGGTCGCCGAGTCCGAGGGCGAGCTGCGCCTCATCCGCTCGCGTGGCGACCTCGATCGCCTCGTGGCCGACCGTGAGGCCGGCAAGGACGTGACGGGAGCCCTGTTCTCCCTCGAGGGCCTGCAGAGCCTCGAGGGAGACCCCGGCAACCTCGGACGACTCTTCGGCGCGGGTGCGCGCATGGCGGGCTTCACCCACTTCTTCGACAACGAGGTCTCCGGGTCGATGCACGGCGAGGACAAGAGCGGGCTGACCGACCTCGGCCGCGAGGTGTTCACCGACATGGAGCGCCGCGGGATGGTCGTCGACATCGCCCACGCGAGCCACCCGGCGATCGCCGAGATGCTCGAGCTCGCCACGAAGCCGGTGGTCGCCAGCCACGGCGGCGTCCAGGCGACGTGCGACGTCAACCGCAACCTCACCGATGACGAGATCCGCGGCGTCGCCGCGACCGGCGGAGTCGTCGGCATCGGCTACTGGGACGCGGCGGTCTGTGAGCTGACCCCTGCTGCGGTCGTCGATGCGATCGAGCACGTCATCGAGGTCGGCGGCATCGAGACCGCAGGTCTGGGCAGCGACTACGACGGAGCCACCGAGGTGGCCTGGGACACCAGCGACATCGCGGTCGTCACCCAGGAGCTGCGCGACCGCGGCCATGCGGACGAGGACATCGCCGCGATCATGGGCGGCAACACGCTGCGCGTCCTGCGTGCTGCCCTGCCCGCGGGCAGCGATCGCTAGAGTCGCGGCGTGAACGTCCAGCCGTCTCCAGAGGTCGCCGCCGCCCTGTCCGAGGGCCGCCCCGTCGTCGCCCTCGAGTCCACGATCATCAGCCACGGGCTGCCGCGTCCGGACAACCTCGCCGCGGCGCAGGAGTTCGAGGAGATCCTGCGGTCACAGGGCGTCACGCCGGCCACGATCGCGGTGCTCGACGGCGAGCTGAAGGCCGGTCTCACCGCCGACGAGCTCGCCCGCATCGCCAACGAGGACGTGCCCAAGCTGACGGTGCGCGACCTGCCCGTCGTCCTGGCCATGGCCGGCAGCGGCGCCACCACCGTCGCGGCGACGTCGTGGATCGCCGACCGCGCCGGCATCCGCGTCTTCGCCACCGGCGGCCTCGGTGGCGTCCACCGCGGCGCGTCCGAGACCTTCGACGAGTCCGCCGACCTCACCGTCCTGGCGCAGGTGCCGATCACGGTGGTCTCGGCCGGCGTGAAGTCGATCCTCGACATCCCCGCCACGCTCGAGCGGCTCGAGTCCCTCGGCGTCGTCGTGCTGGGCTTCCGCACGAAGGACTTCCCGAGCTTCTGGCTCACGTCCTCCGGGCACGAGCTGGACTGGCGGGCCGAGGACGCGTTCGCCGTCGCCGCGGTCATGCGCAGTCGCGACGACCTCGGCCTCACGTCGGGCATCGTGGTGGCGAACCCCCTGCCCGAGGAGCAGCAGCTCGACCCCGTCGTCCACGACGAGGCCCTCGAGCGGGCGCTCGCCGAGGCCGACGCACAGGGACTGTCGGGCAAGGAAGTCACCCCCTTCCTGCTGAAGCGCATCGTCGAGCTCACCGGGGGAGCGAGCCTGTCGGTGAACCTCGACATCGCGCGCAACAACATCGCGGTCGCGGCCCGCATCGCCCGGGCCGCGGCGGAGCTGGCGTGATCCTCGTCGTCGGAGACGTGGTGGACGACATCGGCGTCCTGCCCCTGGAGCCGGTCGCTCCGCGCAGCGACACCCGCGCCCAGATCCGGATGACGCCCGGTGGCTCGGCGGCGAACACCGCCGCGTGGCTCGGGTTCCTCGGCTCGGACACGCGGTTCTTCGGCAAGGTGGGCAACGACGGGATCGAACGCCACGGCGGCGCTCTGCGCGAGCACCAGGTGGATCCCCGACTCGTCGCCGACCCGCTGCTGCCCACGGCCACCATCGTGCTCACGCTCGACGACGACGCCGACCGCACGATGTACGTCGACCGCGCCGCCAACGGCACGCTCACGCTCGACGACGTCACCGACGACCTGTGGCAGGACGTCGACTGGCTGCACCTGACCGGCTACACGTTCTTCGACCCGCAGACCCGCGACGTCGCGGTCGAGCTGGTCGCCGAGGCCAAGCAGCGCGGCGTCGGCGTCAGCGTCGACCCCAGCACCACCGCGTTCCTGCGCGAGGTCACGCCCGAGGCCTTCGTCGACTGGACCAGCGGCGTCGACCTCGTCGTGCCCAACCTCGACGAGGCACGCCTGCTGGTCGGCGCGACGGGCCCGTTCGTCGACTTCGACGTGCTCACCCGGATGTACCCGCACGTCGTGGTCACCCTCGGCTCGATGGGTGCCGCCTACGTGGCCGGCAGCGTCCGCGAGCAGGTCGCGGCCCCGCGGGTGCAGGTGGTCGACACGACCGGCGCCGGCGATGCGTTCACCGCGGGCTTCCTGGCGACGTGGGTCGCACAGCGCGACCCGCACCAGGCGCTCCAGGGCGGCATCGGTGCCGCCAGCCGCTGCGTGCAGCAGCGTGGCGCCCGTCCCTGAGACGGCTCCCGGAACGACGACTGGCCGGCACCTCGCGGTGCCGGCCAGTCGTTTCACGTCAGGCTCACGCCTTGGTGTCGTCGTCCTCCACGTCGTCGGCGGACGCGCCCGCGTTCGCAGCGTCGGTGGCCGAGCCGGTGAGCTGGTCACCCGAGGGGTTCGCATCGCTCAGCGGCGCCGCGTCCTCGGAGACCGGATCGGGAGCCGGGGCGTCCTCGACGGGGGTGATGGCAGCCATCTCCTCCTGCTCGGACGTGGGCTCGGCGTGCTTCTCGGCCGGAAGCTCAGGCTCCGAGTCGTCGTACACGACCGACTCCGCGTCGGGGTTGGTCGTGTCACCGGTCTCCGGGTGCGGCTCGGGCTTCGGCTCGTCCTCGGCCGCGGTGTGCGGCTTCGGCTCGTCCTCGATCGAGTCCAGCAGCGAGGGCTGCTCGGGCTCGGCCGCGGGCGCGGCGTCGGCCGCCGGCTCGGGCTCGGGGGCGGGCTCCGCCGCCGGCTCCGACTCGGCCTCCGGCGCCTCCTCGACGACCGGCTCGGGTGCCGGCTCCGTCTCGGGCTCGTCGGTGGACCCCTCGGTCGAGGCCGCCTCGGCCTTCACGGTGTCGGCATCGGGCTGACCCAGGCCGGGCTGCTTCTCCGCCTGCGCCGGACCGTCCTCGGTCTCGGAGTCGAACTCCGGCTTCGAGACGGCGTCGTCCAGGGCCTCGGGCTCGGGATCGGACTGGGCGGGCTCGTCCTCGGGCTCGGTGGCGACCGCGACGGGCTTGGTGCCCTCGTGGTCGGCGCCGGTCTCGGGGGTCGCCTCGCCCTTCTCGAAGATGCCGCCGGCGGTGCCCTTGTCGTCGACCGCGATGTTGTGCTTGGCGGCCATCTCGGCGTCCTCCGCGCGGCTGTCGACCTCGGGGTTGTCGAGATCGTCGCCGGCGTCGGTGGGCGCCTCGGCGTCCTCATGGGCGTCGGCGGCGGCGCCGACGTCCTCGGTGTCGGTCAGAGTGCCCGGATCGGCCTTCGCCTCCGGACCCGGCTCGGCGTCCTCGGGCTCGTCACCCGCGGCGTGCGAGTCGGCGGCCGCGGCGGCGAGCGCCTCGGCTTCGGCGACCACGTCCTCCTCGGAGCGCTTGACGGCCTGCAGCAGCAGCTGCGCGACGTCGAGCACCTCCACGTTCAGCAGCGACTCGTCGTCGGCCTGCTTGGCGGTGAGTCCGTCGGCCAGCATGACGCGGCAGAAGGGGCAGCCCACGGCGATCTTCTCGGCGCCCGTGCCGATGGCCTCTTCGGTGCGGTTGATGTTGATGCGCGAGCCGATCTTCTCCTCCATCCACATGCGGGCGCCACCGGCGCCGCAGCAGAACGAGGTCTCCTTGCTGCGATCCATCTCGACGTAGTCCGCACCCGTGGCGCCGATCAGCTCGCGCGGCGGCGAGTAGACCTGGTTGTGGCGGCCCAGGAAGCAGGGGTCGTGGTACGTGACCTTGGCGGCGGGCGCGACGGGTGCGACCGGCTTCAGCTTCTTCTCGCGCACGAGGCGGTTGAGCAGCTGCGTGTGGTGCACGACCTCGAGCTCGACGCCCAGCTCCTTGTACTCGTTCTTGAGCGTGTTGAAGCAGTGGGCGCAGGTGGAGACGACCTTCTTGACCTTGGTCTCCTCGAAGACCGCGGCGTTCTCCATGGCGAGCTGCTTGAAGACGATCTCGTTGCCGGCGCGGCGGGCGGAGTCGCCCGAGCAGGTCTCGCCGTCACCGAGCACCGCGAACGTGACGCCCGCGATGTTCAGCAGCTCGGCGACGGCCTGCGTGGTCTTCTTGGCGCGGTCCTCGAAGGCACCGGCGCAGCCGACCCAGAACAGCCACTCGACCTCGTCGAGGGACTCGACGTCGACGCCGACCTGCTTGACCTCGAAGTCGAGGTCCTCGGCCCACTTCATGCGGTCGCGCGGGTTCATGCCCCAAGGGTTCCCCTTGCGCTCCAGGCCCTTGAAGATGTTGTTGAGCTCGGTCGGGAAGTTCGACTCGACGAGCACCTGGTAGCGGCGCATGTTGTCGATGTGGTCGACGTGCTCGATGTCGACGGGGCACTGCTGGACGCACGCGCCGCAGTTGGTGCACGACCACAGGACGTCGGGGTCGATGACGCCGAAGAGGTCCTCGGAGCCGATCAGCGGTCGCTCGAGCTCGCGCTGCTGCTCCTCGGTGAGCGTCTCGGGATCGGCGCCCAGCAGCGGGACCTTGGCGTACGCGTGCTCGCGCAGGCCCATCATCAGCAGCTTGGGCGACAGCGGCTTCTCGGTGTTCCAGGCGGGGCACTGGCTCTGGCAGCGACCGCACTCGGTGCACGTCGAGAAGTCCAGGATGCTCTTCCAGGAGAAGTCCTCGACCTTGCCGACGCCGAGCTTCTCGAACTCCTCCTCCTCCATGTCCTCCATGGTCTCGAGGTCGAGCGGCTTGCCACCGACGTAGAGGGGGACGAGGGCGCCCAGGGCGGTGCCGCCGTCGGCCTCGCGCTTGAAGTAGATGTTGAACCAGGCCAGGAAGCGGTGCCAGGCGACGCCCATCGTGAGGTTCTTGCCGATCACCATCAGCCAGACGGTGGCCGAGACGACCTTGACGACGGCGATGACCGCGATCGCGGCCTCGAGGCCGGCGACCGACAGGCCGGACCAGAGCGTCTCACCGATCCAGCTGGTGGTCGGGAAGTGGAAGGCGCTCGCGTGGCTGTCGCCCTCGACCTTCATCAGCTGGTACTCGGCGCCGCGGATGAGGAGGCCGGCGAGGCACTCCAGGAGAACCATGGCCTCGACGAAGTAGGCCTGGCCGAAGCGCGAGCCGAAGAAGCGGCTCTTGCGGCCCTGGCTGCGCGGGTGGTTGCGCTGGCGGATGACGATGAGCGCGATGATGCCGAGCAGGCCGAGCCACGAGATGGCCTCGCTGACCCACTCGAACAGGAAGAAGTGGCCGATCAGCGGCAGCACGAGGTGCGGGTCCCAGACCTGCAGGTACGCGGTGGCGACCGCCGAGCTGAGGATGATGAAGCTGAAGAACACGGCCCAGTGCAGGATGCCGATCCACGCCCACTGGAGCATGCGGGTGTGACCCAGGGTCTCGACCAGCATGTTCTTGGTGCGGCTGGCGGGCTGGTCGGTGCGACCGTAGGCGGGCGTTCCGGCCCGGATCACCCCGAGCATCCGCTTGATGCCGGGTGCCAGGTAGTACACCGCCAACGCCGTGGAGACGAGGGTGATCACCCCAGCGATGATGTTGATCGGTTCCATGCCGATTCCCTTCGCGCTTCAAGCAGTTTGAGATGACCCTAATCTGCGGTCACGACGCTCGCTCAGTTAGGCCAGCCAAAGACTTCGGGGTGATGTTACCTACGAGTAGCCACCGGCACGAGTCCGACTGCGACGAGGGGGAAGATCGCCGCCGCCGCGAAGGCCCAGCCGTACCCCGCGTGCTGGATCAGCGCGCCGACGACCGGCGGCACGGCGGCGGCGGTGAGGTACTGGCCCGTGTTCTGCAGGCCGAACGCCCGGCCCGACCAGCGGGGCCCGGCGATCTCCGCGACGGCCGTGAACGCCAGCCCGTTGTCGGCCACCGTGACGGCGGTGGCGACGACCATCACGGCGATGGCCACCGGGGTCTCGTCGAGCAGGGCGAGCGCCAGCATCACGGCGGTCGCACCCATCGCGACCTGGCGCATGGGGCCGAGGCGGTCGCCCACGCGGTCCGACCACCAGCCGACGCCGATGCGCCCTGCCGCGCCCAGCCCCTGCGCGGCGGCGTACAGCGCACCGGCGGCGCCGGCGCTCCAGCCGTGACGCTCGATGAGCCACAGCAGCATGAAGCTCCAGACCACGTACTGGGGGATGACCAGCAGGGCCGAGGCCGCGTGGATGCGGACGAGCCGTGTGTCGCCCCGGTACGGGTTGCCGAACGCCTCCGCGTGCCCGGCCGGGCCGCGTGGAGGGTCGACGACCGTCAGGCCGACGAAGGCGGTGGCCGCGGCCGCGAGACCGACGCACAGGGCCACCACGGACGCGACGTCCCGGGTGTCCACCCATGCCGGGACGACGAGGGCGGCCAGGCCCACGCCGAGCGGCAGCCCGGTCTGGCGGATGCCCATCGCCAGTCCGCGCCGGTGGGCCGGGAACCAGCCGACGACGAGGCGGCCGCTGGCCGAGTTGGAGCTCCCTGCCGCGACGCCGCACACCGCGAACCCGGAGGCCAGCAGGAGCGTGTCGTCGCCGCGCGCGCCGGCCAGCGCGAGGGCGCTGCCCAGCACGAGCAGCAGGAGCCCGGCCGTCAGGGAGATGCGCTCGCCGACGTGGTCGACGATCGCGCCCCAGGCCACCAGGGTCAGCAGCGTGCCGACGGCCGGTGCGGCGGCGAGGCTGCCACTGGCGAGCAGCGACAGCCCCTGGTCGAGGTGGAGGTAGGGGATCAGCAGCAGCGGGGTCGAGACGATCGCCGTGGCCGTGACCTGGGCGACCATCCCGGCTGCGAGCATGAGCCACGGGCTGGGCTCACGCGTCGCCGCGCGGCGGGTCACCCCAGGGCGCCGAGGTGTGCCATCGCCTGTTGCAGCAGGACGCCGCGACCGCCCTCGAGCTCGTTGAGGATGCCGGGCATGAGCGCCTCCTCGGGCGTGAGCCAGCTCAGCTCCAGCGCGTCCTGACGCGGATCGCACTCGCCGGTGACCGCCACGACGTAGGCGAGGGCCACCGCGTGCTGGCGCGCGTCGTGCAGCGGCGTGATGCCGGGCATCGGGAAGTACTCGGCCACGGTGAACGGCACGATGTGCGCCGGCAGCTGGGGGAACGCCGTGGGCCCGAGATCCTTCTCGAGGTTGCGCATCAGGGCGGTGCGGATCGGCTCGCCGTGCAGCACGCGGCCCGACACGAACGATCGCGCCAGGGTGCCGGTGGTGGCGGAGCCGCGCAGCAGCAGGCCGACCTGCTCCACCTGCCCCAGGCTGTCGAGCCGGACGGGGACCGCCTCGACGTAGAGGATCGGGACGCGGGAGCGGGTCTCCTCGAGCTGGAACTCCGAGAGCCAGCCGGGATTCGGGTCAGGGGTGCGCACGGAGGGCATGGGCCCATTGTGGTCGATGGACGGACAACGGCAGGTCAAGCAGACCCGGCCAACCTATTGTCACTGACAGTTACAGCACCTATGGTGAGGTGGATCACACGCCGTAGCTCGGCCCTCGTGTCTGTCGCGAGGGCCTCCGATGAGGGGAATCATCCGTGACCTTGCTCCATCCGTCCCGCCGCGTCACCGCTGGTGCCGCCGCCTTCGCCGTGGCACTCGCCGGCGCGGTCGGCGTGGGCGTCTTCAGCCCCGCCAGCGCCGAGACATCGCTCGACAAGAGCTTCGACTACATGTGTGTCGTCAAGGCAGGCAGCCTCAACCTCGGCAATCGCCCCGTCGGCGTCCGCGCCCAGACCACGGTGCCCGAGAGCGTCACGCCCGGCGACAAGATCCCCCCGACCCCGGTCACGATCACGCTCTCCATGCCCGAGGTCCTGCGCTCCTCCACGGTGGACATCATCGGCGGCGTCGCGGCCAGCGGCGGCTCGACCGACTCCGTGGTCACGTTGACCACCGGTGGTCAGACCACCAACGTGGCGATCCCCAGCCTCTCCTCGCCGCGCCGGGACATCCCGCTCGAGGCGGGCGCGCCGTGGCTCATCCCGGCGAACGGCATCGTCCCCGAGATCACCACGCCGGCCTACGCCGTCGACAAGGTCGACATCGGTCTGCCGACCGCGTTCAACGTCGTCGCGACGATCTACACGGCGCAGCCCGCTCCCGATGACCAGGTCCCCGCCACCCTCGCCTGCAAGGTGGTCGAGGGCTCGAACCTGACCCTGGGCTCGATCGGCGTCACGCCGGAGGTCGTGCCGACCTCGGCGCCGACGACGGAGCCCACCACGGCACCGACGACCGAGCCGACGACGGAGCCCACCACGGAGCCCACCACGGAGCCCACGGTCGAGCCGACGACGGAGCCCACCACGGAGCCCACGGTCGAGCCCACCACGGAGCCCACGGTCGAGCCGACCACGGAGCCCACCACGGAGCCCACGGTCGAGCCGACCACGGAGCCCACGGTCGA
>NZ_BJZQ01000015.1 GCF_007992115.1 Aeromicrobium flavum | reverse complement strand
CCCGCCACTCGGCGAGTGGCGGGCGTTCTTGCGCCACTCGCGGGGAGGGGCGACGGCGTTCGGTCAGGCGCGGCGGCGGCGGGCGACGACGAAGGCGGCCACGGCCACCAGGAGTGCGGCGACGATCGCGATCGGCAGGGCGACGGCGGCGAACGAGGAGTCGTCATCGTCGGCATGGTCGCCGCCGGCGTGCTCGTCCTTCGAGGTCTCCTCGCCGTGGCCGGCGACCTCCGCGTCGGCCCGCGTCGCGGCGTCGGCCCTGGCCGCGACCTCGACGTTCTCTCCGTCGGCCATCAGGTGGTGCTTGAGCGCGACGTAGTCACCCTCGGCCAGCTCGTACTCCTGCAGGCCGACCGCAGCGTAGTCCCACGGCTGGCCCTCCTTGGCCACCATGAACGCCCAGTAGCCCGGACCGTTCAGCGCGTTGCCGCACTTCTCCTGCGCCGGCGTCGGCTGGCCCTCGATGCGGCACACCATCGCCGGGGAGCCGCTCGTGTCTGCGGTCTGAATGCCGGCCTCCTGCAGGGCCTCGAGACCCGTCTTGCCCACGCTGTGCTGGGCGCACAGGATGCGGTCCTCGCCCTCCAGCGACCCGAACTCCAGGACGATCGGCACGTCCTCGGGCGAGTCGCAGGTCTCGTGCGCGGTGGCCGCGGACGGAACGACGGCGACGGCCGCGGACAGCAGGGTGATCGCGGCCAGGCGCGCGAGCAGGGACTTCATGAAGGCTCCTTCGGGAGATAGCGGGCGCGCCGGGCGGCGCGCCTGAGGGTGGCCAGGACGGCCGGACCGAGCGTCACGATCAACAGCACGTTCGTGATCGCGCGCCCCAGGTCCCAGCCCCAGAACGAGGTCAGGAGGGTGAAGACGAGGAAGCGCTGGAGGTTGTCGAGCACGGGGTCGCCGGGCACCATCGACAGCGAGTCCTCCGCGCCGGGGATCGCGATGCCCAGCGTGAACGGCCACGACGACAGGTTCATCAGCAGGCCGTACGCGTAGGCCGCGACGATCGTGTAGCCGACCAGCATGGCGATCTCGGCACGGCCACCGACGCGACGCGGCAGCAGACCGGCGCCCATCCCCACCCACGCGGCGCACAGCATCTGGAACGGCAGCCACGGCCCCACGCCGGAGGTCAGCAGCGCCGAGGCGAACAGGCTCATGCACCCCAGCACGAAGCCGAACCCGGCGCCGAACACCCGCCCGCCGAGGATCAGCAGGAAGAAGACGAGCTCGACGCCGGCGACGCCCGCCCCGAGCGGCCGGACGGCGGCGTTGATCGCGCTCAGCACGCCGAGCATCGCCAGCGCCTTGGAGTCGAGACCGCCCTCGGACAGCTCGGCCACGACCACGAGCACCACCACGGGCATGAGAGCCATGAAGATGAACGGCTGGTCGACCCGCGACTCCCCCGGCGCCGGCGCGATGATCAGCGGCCACAGCAGCATGACGAGGCCCGCGACGCTGGCCGCGGCCAGCACCAGGGCCGAGCGCAGGGTGACCGGGACGGCCACCGGAGTGCGCGACGCGCTCATCGCACGACCTCCGCGGGCAACGCGGCCGCCACCTCGTCGACGGTGAGCCAGTCGGGGCCGAGCACCTTCGAGACCTGCGGGGCGAACGCCGGCGACTCGGCCAACACCGTGCGCACGGGCCCGGACGAGACGACCTCGCCCTCGGCGAGGACGACCACCGTGTCGGCCACGGCGGCGACGAACTCGACGTCATGACTCGAGACGACGACGCCGCGGCCGTCGGCGGCCAGGTCGTGCAGGATCTGCGCCAGCGCCGCCTTGCCCGGGTAGTCGAGGCCGCGCGTGGGCTCGTCGAGCGCCACGACGGCCGGCTGCGCCGTCAGGACGACGGCCAGGACGAGCGCCAGCTTCTGGCCCTCGGACAGGTCGCGCGGGTGACGGCCACCGGGGATCGCCGGGGCCAGCCGCTCGAGCAGCGCACGACAGGTGCCCCGCGCGACCCCCGACTGGTCGTCGGCGGCGGCGCACTCGCGGTCGACGGTCTCGAGATACAGCAGGTCGGCCGCGGTCTGGGGCACCAGGCCCACGAGCATCCGCGCCTCGGCCGGGCGGACGTCGCCCGGGTCGACGCCGTCGACGTCGACGACCCCGGTGGTGCGGTCGCCCGTGCCCTGCACCGCCCACAGCAGCGAGCTCTTGCCGGAGCCGTTGCGTCCCATGAGGGCGACGACCTCGCCGTGCCCGACGCTGAGGTCGACCCCGTCGACCGCCGTGAAGGAGCCGTAGCGGACCGTGATCCCCCGTGCCTCCAGCGCCGCGGGTCGGCGCGGTGCGGCCGGGGCCGGCGGGAGTCCCAGCCGCGAGGCGAGCGGCTTGACCCGGCGGCGCGCCTCCCGCACCGAGAGCGGCAACGGCGTCCAGCCGACGAGGCGGCCGAGGTGCACGAGCGGTGGGGCGACGGGCGAGTCGACGAGCAGGTCGGCGGGGTCGCCGATGCGCACCCGGCCGTCCTCGACCAGCGCCAGCCGATCGGCGAAGGGCACGACGCGCTCCATGCGGTGCTCGGCCACCACGACGGTGAGGGCGAGGTCGTCCACGAGCCGGGCGATCGTCGCCAGGACGTCCTCGGCCGCCGTCGGGTCGAGCGCCGAGGTGGGCTCGTCGAGCACGAGGACCCGCGGGTGCATCGTCAGCACCGAGCCGATCGCGACGCGCTGCTGCTGGCCTCCCGAGAGGGAGCGGACCGAGCGGCGGCGCAGGTCGGCGATGCCGAGCAGGTCGAGGGTCTCCTCAACCCGACGGCGCATCGTCTGCGGGTCGAGGCCGAGGTGCTCCATCCCGTAGGCCAGTTCCTCCTCGACGACGTCCGCGACGAAGCCCGAGAGCGGGTCCTGGGCGACGTAGCCCACCAGGTGCGCCAACTCGCGCGGCGGCCGCGCGACGATCGAGGCGCCGTCGATGCGCACGTCGCCCGCGAGGGTGCCGCCGGTGAAGTGCGGGACGAGCCCGTTGAGCATGCCGAGCAGCGTGGACTTGCCTGATCCGGTGCGGCCGGACACCAGCACCAGCTCACCCTCGTCGATGGAGAGGTCGACCCCGGCGAGAGTGGGCCGGGCGGCGCCGTCGTACCAGAACGTCACCTCATCGAAGGCGATCACGCTGCGTCACCTCCGACCTGGTCGTGGGCCGAGGGCGCCTGGGGGGCGACGAAGACCGGAAGGACGGCGATCGCGACGACGAGCAGCGACAGCACGCTGATCGGCGGCCACCCCGGCACGTCCGGGTAGAGCACCGCGACCTGCTGGGTGGAGAGCAGCTTGAGGCCCACCGCGACGGCGAGGCCCGATCCGGCGGTGAGGTACTCGGCCCGGAGCCAGCGCTGCGGGCGGTAGCGCGTGCGCTGCACGCGGCGGCCCGCGGAGCGCAGCGCCAGCACCGCGAAGACGAGGCCCAGCGCGAGCATCGGGTAGGACAGCACCTTCGGCGCGGTGCCGTCGAGGTAGCCGTACGTGCCGACGCTCAGCCCGAACAGGCCGATCAGCATCAGGGCACCGGTGACGAAGCGCTCGCGGGGCGAGGCGGTGCCCGAACGGCCGTAGCCGCGGGCGTCCATCCCGGCGGCGAGGGTCATCGACCGGTCGAGCGCGTCCTCGAGCACGGGGATCACCACGCGGTGCATCGCGCCGGTGCCGCGGCTGGCGTCGCCGCGCAGCCGGCGGGCCCGGTTGACCCGCCGGACGCTCTCGGCCAGCTGGGGGAACACGGAGACGGCCACGACCAGCGCCGCTCCGACCTCGTAGAGCGCGGGCGGCGCCGAGGCCAGCAGCCGCTTGGGGTTGGCCAGCGAGTTGGCGGCGCCGATGCAGATGACCAGGGCCGCCAACCGCATGCCGTCGTAGAGGCCGACCAGCACCTCGGTGACCGTGACGTCGCCCAGCAGCTGGATGCCTCGCGCGACCTCCGGCAGGGGGATCTCGGGCAGGTGGAACAGCACGGGGTCGCCGGGCGCCGACCCGCCGCCGAGCAGGATCCGGAACACGACCCGCATCACGACGATGAGCAGCCCGAAGTACAGGTAGTACCGGAACGACAGCGCCCACGGCGCGTCACCGCGACACGCGGCCACGACGAGACCGGCGATCGCCACGAGCACGACCAGCAGCACGGGGTTGAGCGTGAACGACGCCCCGGCCGCCAGGCCGAGCGCCCACAGCCACCAGGCGCCCGGGTGCAGCTCACGGCGGAGCCGGCCCGGCGCGGGAGCGGCCGAGGGGGAGACGGGATCGGCGAGCGTGCTCATCTGCTCCCCTTCCCCGCGTCACGGGGGCGAGGACCCCGAGGGGCGATCGCCCACCGGTCGTTGCTCGACAACATGTGGTGGCGGTCCGGCGCGGGTTCCCGACTCGCTCCGCGCGCCGGGGCGCCACGGAGCTCACGGTTGCGGCACAGCACCGGATTCACACCGGTTTCCCCTGCGCCGGACAGTGGTCCAACGGGGCTGAGTCTATCCCTCACCACGGGCTCAGACTCCCCTGCGTCGGCGCCAGACGATCCCTCCGCCCGCGGCGAGCAGCGCGACGACCACCCCGGCGGCCACGAGTGCCGCCGGCGAGGTGCCCGACTCCTCGGCCTCGGCGCCGAGCGGGCGCACGGACTCGGCGGATCCTCCCGCCGCCCGGGCGGCGTCGCCGGCGGCCGGTGTGGCCGTGGCCGACGGGGTCGCCGGGGTCGCCGGGGTGGACGGCGTCGCCATGGGGGCGGTCGTCGCTGCCGCCGACGGTGAGGTCGGCGCCGGGACCGCAGCACCACCGGCCGCCGGCTCCTCCCTCGCTCCCGAGGACTTCGAGGGCGAGTCCTTCGACCCCTTCGTGCGGTCCCGCGTCCCCGTGCCGGCATCGCTCGACCCAGCGGTCGGGGCGGCTGCCGCCGGCACGGCGACGGGCGGCTTCACCGACGGGAACCGCTTCGACGAGGAGTCCTGGAAGACGAACGCGACCGCGCCGCCCGTCGGGACCTTGAGCGCCGTGACCCCGAGGCTGGAGTACACCCACGAGCCTGACTTCCCGTCGGCCCAGAACAGTCCCCAGTAGGCGTCGGCGGGTGCGGCGTCGACGCACGGGTCGGAGGCGGGTGCGCCGTCGACCCGGCAGACGAAGCCCGGCGCACGCGACGCGTACTTCAGGCTGTGTCCCGCGGCGGCGAAGTTGTCCGCGGCGCGCCCACCGCCGTCGGCGTCGCAGCCGACGGAGGAGCCGACCACGACCGTGACACCGGTGCCCGCGGCACACGCGGCGGCGTGCGCCGGCGCGGTGGCGCCGACCACGCCGGCGGCGGTCCCGAGGAGGACCGCCGCCAGCGCGCGGACGAGGCGCAGCCTCACCTGACGACCTTGAAGGCCGTCTTGCCGAGGCGGTTGCCGTAGGCACCACGGACGACGACCCTGACCGTGCCCGTCGTGCGCCCGACCTTGAAACGGTGCGTGTACGTGCCCTTCGCGGACGCGACGCCCCGCTTCACGGTCTTGCCGCGGTACTGGACGCGGACCGGCTCGCCGGCGACGAGGCCGCGCACGACGATCCGCTGCGCCTTGTTGCGCTTCACCTTCTTCTTCGCCTTGGCGACGGCGAACCGCTTGGCCGCGAGCACCCGCACGCTCGAGGTGGCGACAGTGCGTCCCGTCGCGTCGGCGACCGTGACCGCACGTCGCGCGGTGCCGCGGGGCGCCTTCAGCGTGACGGCGACCCGTCCGGACGCCGGGACGAGCGCGCTGGCGGTCGACCCGCCGGCGACGCGCGCCGTGACCTTCCACCCCGGGGCGAGGCCCGAGGCCGTGACCCTGAACGTGCGGCCGGCCGCCACGCGCGGGGGCGCCGTGGCCGTCGCGCGGCCCGTCGTCAGGAGCGCCAGGGCGGGGGCGGCCTGCGTCGAGGCCCGCAGCCACTGGTCCCGCATCGCGGACTCGATCCCGTCGGCGGCACCGGCCTCCAGCGCGGCCCGGTCGTAGGCGATGGCGCCGACCTGGGACGCGAGCCTGCCGCCCGTCGCCGCCGTCACCTGGTGGCGGGCCACCCACGCGGCGGCCTTCCTCGCGGCGTCCGTGCGCCCCGCCCGGCTCAGCGCGACGGCGGCGAGACCGGTGGAGTTGGTGTTCGGCACGCCGTTGCCGACGAACGAGCCGTCGGCGGCCTGGGCCGCGGCGATGGCCGCGCCCGCCCGCTCGATCGCCGAGGAGTCGACCGCGATCCCGGCGGCGCGCGCCTCGGCGAGCGTCTGCAGCGCGGCGGCGGTCGTGTCGATCTCCGGCACGTCGGGGCAGTCCGCCGTCAGGTTCTGGCGGAACGAGCCGTTCGCGCACTGCTGCGCGGCGACGAAGGCGACCGACCTGGCGGCCTCCCGGCTGCCGCCCGCGATCAGGCCGCGCGTGGCGAAGGTCTGGCCGAACAGCCCGTAGGTGTCGCTGGACTCGCCGGTGGCGTCGTCGGTGACCGCCTCGATGTCGGCGACCAGGTCGCGCTTCCGCGGACCGACGGCGTGCGGGTCGGCGCCGGCCGTGTCCACCGCGATCGCCAGCTTGCCGCCCGATCCGGGGTAGAAGGTGGTGACGCCCTCCGACGTGAACTCGACGTACTCGTCGACCCGCGCGGAGACCGTGGCGAGGACCTGCTGCCGGACCTGCGGCTGCACGCCGAGCTCGCGCAGGGCGCCGAGGACGTCGAGCGACAGCCCGAGGTCGTCGGAGCCCCACGCGTCGTTGTGGACGACGCCGTTCGTCAGCTGGGCGGACAGCCACTGCCCGGCGGCGACGGTGCCGGGGGTGGGTGCCGCGGACGCGGCGGGGGTGATGGCGACGGCCGTCGACAGGGCGACGGCTCCGGCAGCGAGACCTGCGAGGGCGCGCTGGCGCAGGGGTGACTTCATGATTTCCTTCCCGCTGCACAGGACGGGAAGGGGTCGGGACGACAAGGTCTCGACTCCGCCCGCTGCGTTCCTCGACAGCGTGTGGTCGGCTCCGTCAGGCAGGTGCTCCGGCTCGCCACCCCGAAGGGCGGTCTCACGGTTGCGGGTCAGCGCCGGATTCTCACCGGACTTCCCCTGACACTGCGGAAGTGTGTGTGGTTGTGGCGAGCACGCTAGCAGGCTCCCGGCTTCGGGATGTCGCCTCGGGCCCCCGCCACTAGCCTTTCCCCATGAGTCTCGGTGAGGAACTTCGACGGTCCATCGACGGCAAGTGGCGCCACGTGCGCGAGCAGAGCCGGGAGGAGCTGGGCCGGCTCGACCTGGCGTTCGACCACTCGCTGACCCTCGACGAGGCGCGCGAGCGGGTGCTGGACCAGATGAAGCAGCTCGTGCCGACGGGCATCCCCGCGGCGGGTTTCCGCACCGAGAACGGCGGCACCGGCGATCCGGGCATGGCTGTCACTGGCATCGAGATGCTGGCCCAGTACGACCTGTCGCTCATGGTCAAGGCCGGCGTCCAGTGGGGCCTGTTCGGCGGCGCCATCGAGAACCTCGGCACCGAGCGCCACCACGAGGCGTACATCCCCGCGCTCATCAACCTCGACCTGCTCGGTTGCTTCGCGATGACCGAGACCGGGCACGGCAGCGACGTCCAGAGCCTCGAGACCACGGCCACCTACGACCCCTCCACGGGCGAGTTCGTCATCGACTCCCCCACCCCCTCGGCCCGCAAGGACTACATCGGCGGGGCCGGCAAGCACGCGCGGGTCGCCGCGGTGTTCGCACGGCTGATCACGCTCGGCGAGGACCACGGCGTGCACTGCTTCGTCGTGCCGATCCGCGACGAGGCCGGGGCCGACCTGCCGGGCGTCACCACGAGCGACTGCGGGTACAAGGGCGGGCTCGGCGGCGTCGACAACGGCCGCCTCATGTTCGACCAGGTGCGCATCCCCCGCGACAACCTGCTGAACCGCTACGGCAACGTCGACGAGGGCGGCGTCTACTCCTCGCCGATCGAGAGCCGCAACGCCCGCTTCTTCACGATGATCGGCACCCTGATCCGCGGTCGCGTCAGCGTCGGCGGCTCGGCGCGGGCCGCGGCGGAGGTCGCTCTCAGCATCGCGCTGCGCTACGCGCTCGAGCGTCGCCAGTTCGAGGGGCGGCCCGGCGAGGAGACGGTGCTGATGGACTACCGGATGCACCAGCGTCGGCTGCTGCCGCTGCTGGCCGAGGCGTACGCGTTCCGGTTCGCGCACAACCAGCTCGTCGCGCGCATGCACCGGCTGCAGACCGAGGCCGACCCCGACGCCCACGCCCAGCGCGAGCTCGAGGGGCGCGCGGCCGGCCTCAAGGCGGCTCTCACGTCGTTCGCCACGCGCGCGATCCAGGAGTGCCGCGAGGCGTGCGGCGGCGCCGGCTACATGGCCGAGAACCGCCTCACCACGCTCAAGGCCGACAGCGACGTCTTCACGACGTTCGAGGGCGACAACGTGGTGCTGCTGCAGCTGGTCGCCAAGGAGCTGCTGACCTCGTACGCCAAGGAGGTGACGGGCCTCGACCCCGTGGGGATGGTCCGCTTCGCCGCCGGCACCGTGGCCGACACGGTCAAGGAGCGCACCGCCGCCGCCCAGCTGATCCAGCGGCTCATCGACGCGCGGTCCAACGACGACGAGCACAACCTGCTCGACCGCGGCACGCAGCTGAACCTCTTCGAGGACCGCGAGCAGCACGTCATCGAGACGGCCGCGCGCCGGCTGCGCCGTGCCGGCAAGGACAAGGGCGCCGCGTTCGAGGCCTTCAACGCGGCCCAGGACCACGTCGTCAAGATCGGCCAGGTCCACATCGACCGGGTCGTCCTGGAGGCGTTCACCGCCGGCATCGCGCGCTGCGAGGACGAGCAGGCCGCCGACCTCCTGCGCGACGTGTGCTCGCTCTACGCCCTGACGGTGATCGAGCGCGACAAGGCCTGGTTCATGGAGCACAACCGGATCAGCGACACCCGGGCGAAGGCGGTCTCCAAGGAGATCAACGGGCTGCTCGACCGGCTGCGCCCGCACACGCTCACGCTGGTCGAGGGGCTCGGCGTGCCGGAGGAGAGCCTCGGCGCCGCCATGCTCGGCTGATGCCGCCAGTCGAGCGAGCGAGGCCGGGCGGCCGGCGTGTCCGCACGGTGCCGATACGATCAGAGTGACGCGAAGGGCCTGAGATGACCATGCTGCACGAACCGACCGCCCGTCCCGCCGGAAACCTGCGCGGCGAGGCGCCGTTCCAGGACCTCCACGAGGTCGTCCGCGACCGGGTCGGCGACGGGACGTTCCACTTCTACCCCTCGCCCGGGAACTGGGGCGACTCCCTGATCAACCGCGGGAGCAGGGAGTTCTTCCAGCACCTCGGGCTGACGTGCACCGAACACGAGCGGTCCGACCTCGACACCCTCGACCCGGAGACCACGGCCGGGACGACGGCGGTCGTCGGCGGGGGCGGCGGATGGAACCGGAACTGGATCTCCACGGTCGCCTTCACCGAGCGCGTCGCGTCGATGTACCGCGACGTCGTCGTGCTGCCGAGCTCCTACGACCTGGACCTGTTGCCCGAGACCGGGCTGGAGAACGCGGTGCTGTTCTCCCGCGCCGAGCTCTCCGGCACGGAGAAGGCCAGCGGCTCCCCGCTGCGCTTCTGCCACGACATGGCGTTCTTCTGCGAGCTTCCCGAGGCGCCGGACCGCACGCTCCCCTACCCCCTCATCGCCCTGCGGCGCGACAAGGAGAGGCACCACCTCGCGGTCGACCCCGATCGCAACTTCGACATCAGCCTCCTCGGTACCGCACACACGGACGCGGGCGGCTTCTTCGACATCGTCGGTCGTTTCGAGGAGCTGTACACCGATCGCCTCCACGTCGCCATCGCCGGCGCGATGCTCGGCAAGAGCGTCTTCCTGCTCGAGGGCAACTACGGCAAGAGCGAGGGGGTCTTCCGTGGCTCGCTCGCGGCGCACTACCCGAACGTGCAGCTGCTCGACTGGGACGAGTTCGCCCCGATGAAGGTCGTCGGCATGCAGCCGATCGGAGTGCCCGGGTACCAGGGAGAGGCGTCGCATGCCTGACAGCACGGTCTGGGACCTCGGGGTCCCCGCGGCGGGCTCGGTCGACCTGAGCGTCACCACCACCATCACGTTCCCGCTCAAGGCCTTCGTCGCCACCGTCGAGGGGGTCGACCCGCAGCGCTTCGTGGCGCAGAACCGGCACTGGGTGATCAGCGAGCGGCTGGGGCGGCCCTTCATGTACGTGCCCGAGACCTCGTCGGCGACGTCCGTCGTCCGGCTCGGCAGCATCACCATCCCGGACGACTCGGCCGAGGTCGCCCTGGCCATCGCGCCGTGGAACGGCCGCCAGGAGTGGCCGGCGCGAGCGTTCGAGATCCTCCAGGTGTCACGCAAGCTGCCGTCGGGGCGAACGCTCACGACGTACCTCGAGGGAGAACCGCGACCGTGAACGATCTCGACATCTCGGTGGTCATCGGCTACAAGGACTGGGGCAAGGACCGCCTCCTCGGCGCGATCACGTCGACCCGTGGCGCGCTCGGCGACCTGACCGGCGAGATCATCGTGTCCGACTACGGCTCGGTCGAGTACGCGGGCTACCGCTCCGCGATCGAGGAGGCCGGTGCCGTCTACGTGCGCACCGAGACCAACGGCGTCTGGTCGCGGTCACGGGCGCTCAACGCCGGACTCCAGCACGCCACGGGTCGGGTGCTCGTCACCACCGACGCGGACATGGTGTTCTCACCGGGCACGTTCCCGCTCGTGTTCGAGCGCCTCACCCACGATCCCCAGCAGTTCCTCCTCATGCAGTGCAACGACCTGCCCGAGGGCATCGACCACGACGCCATCGAGCGAGGCCGGTACTCGTGGCCCGAGCTGAGCCGGATCGCCACGCAGCGTCCCCGGTGGGGCATGGGCGGCATGATCGCCTTCTCCCGCGAGGCGTACTTCGGGACGCGCGGACTCGACGAGCGCATGGAGATCTACGGCGGCGAGGACATCGACTTCGCCCACCGACTCCAGCGCCTCGGGTTGAAGCTGACCTGGCTCGCGGAGCCGGGTGCGGAGATGTTCCACGTGTGGCACCCCTCGTCCCGCGCGAGCGCGAACGAGACCGAGGCCGGCCGGGCGGCCATCGAGCTGAACCGCCAGATCCACCTGCACGACAAGACCGCGGCGCGCAACCTGGCGAACTGGCAGTTCGCCCCGCAGGACGCCCCGCCACTGGTGTCGGTGGTCATCTCGACCCACAACCGGGCGGCCTACCTGGGGTACGCGATCCGCTCGGTGCTGGCGCAGAGCATGCCCGACCTCGAGCTCATCGTCGTCGACGACGGCTCCACCGACGACACGCGCGCGGTCGTCGAAGGCTTCGACGATCCGCGCGTGCGGTACGTGCACCAGCAGCAGAGTGGGATCGCCGCCGCGCGCAACCACGCCACGTCGATCGCGCGCGGCAAGTACATCGCCGTGATGGACGACGACGACCTCATGCTGCCCACCCGCCTGGAAGTCTCGCTCGACGCGATCGTCGAGGGGGCGAACGGCGCCTACGGCGGCTGGGCCATCTTCCGGGAGGGCGACGGGTCCATCACCTTGGAACCGGGCAAGAAGCTGTCCCTCGAGGCCCTCCTGTTCAACGGGGCCGTCCTCACCCACGCGACCATCCTCATCGAGCGCCGCTGGCTCCTGGCCGTGCCGTACGACGAGACGCTGCGCAGCGGCTCGGACTACAACCTCGCCGTGCGGCTGGTCCGAAGCGGCGCACGGTTGAACCACTGCGGCCAGTACGTGCTGATGCGCCGCCTCCACGACGACCAGATCACCGCCACCGACCCGAACATCCAGAAGACCTCCGCCCTGGTCACCGGATTCTGGGCCCGGGCGACCATGATCAACTCCGACATCGTGGCCGCGCGGCGGGACCGCTCCACCCTCGACCAGGCCGAGACGCCGCCCTTCGCGCAGGTCGAGCGGCGTGTCGTCGAGTACCTCCCCGACGACGTCGTCTCCCGACGCGTCCTCGTCCACCTCGGTGCCGGCACCCGTCCCCGGTCCGACCAGGTGGCAGCGATCCTGGCCCGCGGACGCGGCCGGGTCATCAGCCGCGCCGGGGCCGACGTGGCCGTCGCCGCGGACTGCGAGGTCCCGGACGTGACGCTCGACGAGCTCCTGCAGTTGCGCGAGGTGTTCGGCTCCGGCCTCGCCGTGGAGACCACGTTCCGCGACTCGGGCCGGGTGATCGGCGACGTCGGTCTCTCGTCCCTGGCCGAGAGCGACTGGCGCGACCTGCTGGCCGACGATGCGACCCGAACGGCGGCGGTCGACGACCTCCGCCTCGCCCTGGCCGCCTGCGCCGTCGTGGTGGCGCGCGACCGGGCGGCCGTCGCGGCCGCGGTGCCCGCACTGAGCACGCTGGGACCGGTCTTCGAGTACGAGATCGACTCGTCCGACGGCAAGCAGTTCGCTGCCGTGTCGCCGATGCTGGGCGACGACGTCGAGTCGCTGGCGCTCGAGACCCGCAGGAACATCGATCTCGGCGAGGTCGAGTTCGTGACGATCTCCGGAGGTGAGGGGCCCGCATGAGAATCCACTGGAACGGCCGCGGCGCGACGGGCAGGTTCTCGATCGCCGCCGAGCCCGAGGCGTACGACGCGACGCCGGCGGTGAGCGACTTCTTCGTCGACCGGGACATGCTCCTGCTCAGCGACGACGTCCTCTCCCTCGCAGCGTTCCTCGCCTTCGCTCCGTACTGCAGCGGGTCGCTCACCCTGCCCCGGAGCGTCTCGCCCGAGCTCGCCCAGGCGATCACCGAGTTCCAGGCCCCGGCATGGGTCCGCGTGGCGAACGTCGACATGGAGCCGCGACGAGCCCCGCAGGGCAGCGGGATGGCGCTGGTCGTCGACGACTCCCTGACCTTCGAGCCCCTGCCCAACACCTGGGGACGCGCACGCAACCTGGCGGTGGGCGTGCTGGACTCGGCGAGCTGGGCCGGCGACCTCGTGGGCACCGACCGGTTGCTCGTGGCCTCGAACGCCCACCTGATCAGCCAGATCGGCCCGGCGTCCCACGCGTACCTGCCGCTGGTCGCCACCGCGATGCTGTTCATGGAGTCCTACAACTGCTCGACGCTCGTCCTTCCCGACGACGCCGTCGATGCCGCCATGTGGGACCGGCTCGCCGGACTGGTCAAGGCGGCCAAGTTCGCCCTGCTGCGTGAGTCCGAGGCCCGCGCCTTCCTGGCCGCGACCACGAGCTAGCGCGCGATCCCCGGGGTGCGAGACGCAGGTCACGGCCGGCGGAACTCGCGAGTTCATGGTTCTTGCGAACCATCACCGCATGGTCATGCCAGACTGTCCGCCGAATCCATCGCCCACTCGGGGAGAGAAATGAACCGAACCCTCACCAAGGTCGCCGTCGCGGCGGCGGCCGCCATGACCCTGTCGCTCGCAGCGCCGGTGTCCGCCCAGGCCAGCGAGGCCGTCGCCGCCGAGCGCGGCAGCGTCTCCACCGCCGTCAGCACCCCGGTCGCCGCTTCGGCCACCGGCGCGGTCCGCTTCACCACGCACGCCGTCCTCACCGGCAGCACCAGCACCTTCGCGAAGACGGCCGTGTCCGTCTCGGCGCCCGGTGCCGTCAGCTGGTACGTCCGCGGCGACGTCTACGTCAACGGCGTCGCCCGCGTCCGCGACGAGAGCATCGCCTCGAACCGCTACCCCACCGGAAGCCTCTACTGGCCCCGGGCGTCCGGCTACGGCAAGGCCCAGTTGCGCAACGTGCGGATCGAGGCCTACGACGCCCAGTACAACAAGACGATCTCGAAGCTGCCCGACAGCAACGTCATCCTGGTCCGTCGCGGCACGACCTACCCGTCGGCCAGCATCATCCCGCGCGGCAAGAAGCGGACGATGAAGGCGAAGAACTGGAAGGTCTACCAGCCCAACGGCAGCACGGTGAGCGTTCGCAAGATCACCGTCAAGCGCTACTCCAAGGGCAAGTGGCGCAACGTGAAGCACATCAAGCTGAACCGGAACGGCAACGGCAAGGTCAGCTGGAAGACCAAGAAGAAGTACAAGTACCGCGTCTACCTGAAGACGACCGCGACGGTGCAGGGCACGTTCCTGTACTGGCGCGGGAAGATCTGACGCAGCCCCACCGCGCGCGGCGCCGGTCCACCTTCGGGTGGGCCGACGCTGCGCCGTTTCCGGCCCCTCCCGCATCCCCCACTTCTGGGGCGGGCCAACCCGCCGCGGCCGTGCCAGACTGTCCCTGCCACACCCACATCTCATCTCGGGGAGAACCATGAACCGACGCTTCACCCGGGTCGCGCTGCTCGCGGCCACCGCCCTGACCCTGTCGCTGGCCAGCCCGGTCGCCGCGCAGGCCGACGAGTCGGGCGCGGCCCTCGCGCCGTCCACGACGGCTTCGCAGCAGTCCCTGGCCTCCCGGAGCGGCTCGGCCGCCACGGCCGCGAACGCGCTCTCCACCTTCAAGGTCCGCCACGGCGCGATCGTGCGCCGCGGCAACAACCCGGTGGCCGCCACCTTCGTGCCGAGCGTGAACGGCAGCGGCTTCCGTGCGGACGTCTACGTGAACGGTCGTCTCCGCGGGCAGGTCCCGCTGGTCTACACGAACCAGTTCAACTACACCGGCGCCTGGGGCATCGGCACCGTCCGTCTCGGCCCCGTCCGCTACGTCGACACCACCGGCAGGCCGCAGGTCTCCTTCCAGTACAGCAACACCTTCCGCAT
This sequence comes from Aeromicrobium flavum, assembly GCF_007992115.1. Lineage (GTDB taxonomy): Bacteria > Actinomycetota > Actinomycetes > Propionibacteriales > Nocardioidaceae > Aeromicrobium > Aeromicrobium flavum. The sequence continues at coordinate 73,675 of NZ_BJZQ01000015.1, read as the reverse complement.
CCGTCAGGGCCTCTACGTGAAGAAGGGCCTCAAGCAGTTCAAGCTGTCCCGCAAGGGCAACAAGGTGACGATGCGCGCGCAGTCCGTCCGCAGCTTCAACGGCGCCAAGTACGTGTCGGTCGGCAAGGCCGTCATCCAGGTCAAGTCCGGCCGCAAGTGGAAGAAGTTCAAGACCCTCAAGCTGAACAAGAACGGTCACAGCAAGAAGATCAAGTTCACCCGCAAGGGCAAGCGCACGTACCGCCTCTACATCCCCACGACCACGAAGGTCCTGGGCGGCTCCACCAAGGGCATCCGCATGTGATCCCAGCAGCACCCGCGCAGCGCCGGTCCACCTTCGGGTGGGCCGGCGCTTCGCCGTTCCCGGGCGGGCTCAGGCCCAGTCGCCCCGGCGCAGCGGGGTGAGCAGCTCGTGGATGGTGGCCCGGTGCTCGGCGCTCACGTCGCCCAGCCCGAAGTCGAGGCTCACCAGCGCCTCGGTGGCCTCCTCGAGCACCGTCCGCCCGGCGGGCGTGAGCGAGGCCAGCGCGCGGCGACGGTCGCTGGGGTCGACGTTGCGGTCGACGAGCCCGTCGGCGACGAGCCGGTCGATCACGTTCGTGACCGAGGTCGGGTGCACCATGAGCCGCTCCCCGATCTTCGACAGCGGCAGCGAGCCCGACGAGCTGAACGACAGCAGCCGCAGCACCTCGTAGCGCGCGAAGGTGATGCCGAACGGCTTGAGCGCCCCGTCGAGGCGGGCCAGCAGGATCTGGTGCACCCGCATGATCGACGTCGCCAGCCGCATCGAGGTGGCGTCGCCGACGCGCTCCTGCCACAGCTCGGCGGCGCGGTCGATGGGGTCGAAGTCCAGTCCGGGCATGGCCCCCACGGTAGCGACCGGACGCCGTCGTCCCCGCCCCATGGCCGGCTCGAGCCCATGTGGCGGACCGCACGTCCACGCGAATCGAGATTAGCGTAGCCTTACCTTGTCATCATCACTCCTGAAAGGCACACCATGCGCATCGCCCGCCTCCTGGCCGTGGCCACCCTCGCCTTCGGGCTCACCGCCTGCGGCTCGTCCGACGACAGCTCCGACGACGCCAAGGCCTCCGGCGGCGACTCCTTCCCGGTCGAGATCGAGCATGCGTTCGGCACGACCGAAGTCACGGCTGCGCCCGAGCGCGTCGCGACGGTCGCCTGGTCGAACCAGGACACCGCGCTCGCCCTCGGCGTCGTGCCGGTCGGCATGCCCAAGGTGACCTACGGCGACGACGACACCGACGGACTGCACCCGTGGGTGAAGGACAAGCTCGACGAGCTCGGCGCCGAGACGCCCGCGCTGTTCGACGAGAACGCCGGCATCGACGCCGCGGCCGTCGCCAAGACGAGCCCCGACCTGATCCTGGCGCCCAACTCCGGCCTGACGAAGGAGGAGTACGAGACGCTCTCGAAGATCGCCCCGGTCGTCGCGTTCCCCGGCCAGGCCTGGGGCACCTCGTGGCGTGAGGCCATCGAGATGACCGGCAAGGCGCTCGGCAAGACCGACGAGGCCGACGACGTCATCGCCGACCTCGAGAAGCAGATGGACGCCGCCGTCGCCGATCACCCCGAGATCAAGGGCAAGTCGGCCGTCATGAGCTGGATCGACCCGACCGACCTGAGCAAGGTCGGCTACTACACCGCCTCCGACACCCGCGCGACGTTCCTGAACGACCTCGGCTTCAGCACGCCGGACTTCGTCACCGAGTCCTCGAAGAACTCCGACAAGTTCTTCCTCGAGATCAGCGCCGAGAAGGCCGACGAGCTCTCCGGTGCCGACGTCTTCGTCGGCTACGGCGACGACGCCGCCCTGAAGAAGGCCCAGGCCGATCCGCTGATCGGCAAGATCCCCGCCATCGAGCGTGGTTCCACCGCCCTGCTGAAGGACAACACCCCGCTCGCCGCGGCCGTGTCGCCGTCGGCGCTCTCGATCCCGTGGATGCTCGACGACTACGTCACGCTGCTCGCGGATGCCGCTGCGAAGGTGAAGTGACCACAACGCTCGAAGCCATCGTGGGGGACGCCGTGAAGACACGGCGTCCCCCGTGGTGGTTGCTCCTCGGCCTGCTGGCGCTCGTCGCCGCGGTCTTCCTGTCGGTCGCCTTCGGCGCACGAGTCGTCAGCCTCGGTGAGGTCTGGACCGCGCTCACGACCGACTCCGAGAGCGTCACGTCCGCGGCCGTCCGCTCGCGCGTGCCGCGCACGATCCTCGCCATCGTGGTGGGCGCCGCCCTCGCCGTCGCCGGCGTCGTGCTCCAGGCCGTCACGCGCAATCCCCTCGCCGACCCGTTCATCCTCGGGATCAACTCGGGCGCCTCCCTGCTGGTCGTCATCGGCATCGCCTTCTTCGGCGCCGCGACCATGCCGCTCTACATCGTCTTCGCCCTCGCCGGCGCCGCGCTGGCCGCGGTCTTCGTCTACGCTGTGGGCTCGCTCGGCGTCGGCGGGCCCACGCCGCTGAAGCTGGCCCTCGCCGGCGCCATCACCACGGCCGCCTTCACGTCCCTGTCCAGCGCGATCCTGCTGCCGCGCATCGACGTCATGCGCGTCTTCCGGTTCTGGCAGGTCGGCAGCGTCGGTCGCGCCGAGAACAGCGACACGCTGCTGGTGCTGCCGATCCTGCTCGTCGGCACCGTGATCTGCGCCCTGTCGGCCCGCTCGCTGAACATCCTCGCCCTGGGCGACGAGGCCGCCGCGGGGCTGGGCGTCCACGTCACCCGGGTGCGCCTCGGTGCCGCCGGCGGCGCGATCATCCTCTGCGGCGCGGCCACCGCGCTGGCCGGACCCATCGGCTTCGTCGGCCTGATCGTGCCGCACCTGTGCCGCCAGCTCGTGGGCGCCGACCACCGGTGGCTCCTGCCGATGTCCGCGATCGCCGGCGCCACCCTCCTGACCCTCGCCGACGTCGTGGGCCGCGTGCTCGGGCGACCGGACGAGATCGACGTCGGCGTCGTCACCGCGCTCATCGGCGCACCGGTCTTCCTGTGGGTCGTCCTGCGCCGATCGGGGTCCCGCGCATGAGCGCCAACCGCACCGCGTCCGAGACAGTCCGCGCGGTCCGCCTGCGCGGCGCCCGCCGCGCCAGGCTGATCGTCGCCGGCCTCGCGATCGCCCTGGTCGCCCTCTTCGCCGGATCGCTGGCCTTCGGCGATCCCGTGTACTCCCCCGCCGACGTGTGGCGGGTCCTCACCGGCCAGTTCGTCCCCGGGGCCTCCTTCATCGTGGGCGAGCTGCGCCTGCCGCGCTCCGTCCTCGCCGTGGTCGCCGGGGCGTGCTTCGGCCTCGCCGGCGTCACGTTCCAGACCATGCTGCGCAACCCCCTGGCCAGCCCCGACATCATCGGCATCACCAACGGCGCCAACGCCGCCGCCCTGTTCGCGATCGTCGTCCTGGGTGCCAGCGGCCTCGTCGTCTCCCTCGGCGCGGTCGTGGCCGGCGTGGCCACCGCCGCCCTGATCTACGCGCTCGCGTCCAGCGGGGCGGCCGTCGGCGCGCGACTGATCCTCGTGGGCATCGGCATCGCGGCGATGCTCAACAGCGTCACCGCGTACCTGCTCGTCTACGCGAACGAGTTCGACCTGCAGCGCGCGATGCGCTGGCTCAACGGCAGCCTGAACCTGGCCACCTGGGACGGCGTCGCGCTCGTCGCGGTGCCGTTCGTCGTGCTCGCCCCGGCCCTGCTGCTGCTCTCGCGCCGGCTGTCGCTGCTGCGCCTGGGCGAGGACCTCGCCGCCGGGCTGGGCGTGCCCATCGAGCCCACCCGTCGGCTGCTCGTCCTCGTGGCCGTCGGCCTGGCCGCGTTCGCCACGGCGGCCACCGGGCCGATCCTGTTCGTGGCCTTCATGGCGGGTCCCATCGCCACCCGCCTCGTGGGTCACCGCGGTTCGCCGATGGTGCCCTCCGCCCTGGTCGGCGCCCTGCTGGTCCTCGCCGCCGACCTGCTCGGCCAGTACGCATTCGGCACGCGCTACCCCGTCGGCGTCGTCACCGGTGCGCTCGGCGCCCCGTTCCTGATCTACCTGCTCATCCGCACCCAGCGCACGGGAGGCTCCCTGTGACCACCACCTTGACGACCGAGGCCCTGACCCTCGGCTACGGCGACCGCACGATCGTGTCCGACCTGAGCCTGTCGCTGCCGGCAGGGAAGATCACGACGATCGTCGGCGCCAACGCGTGCGGCAAGTCGACCCTGCTGCGCGGCATGGCCCGGCTGCTGACTCCCGCGCACGGCCGCGTCCTGCTGGACGGGCACGACATCCACTCGATGCCCACGAAGCAGGTCGCGCGCCGCCTGGGACTGCTGCCGCAGTCGCCGATCGCCCCCGAGGGCATCACCGTCACCGAACTCGTCGCCCAGGGCCGCCACCCGCACCGGCGCACGTTCGCGCGCTGGACGGCCGCCGAGGACGAGATCATCGCCGACGCCCTCGAGGCCACCGGGGTGCTCGACCTGGCCGACCGCGTCGTCGACGAGCTGTCGGGTGGACAGCGCCAGCGGGTGTGGATCGCACTGGCCCTGGCCCAGCAGACCGAGGTGCTGCTGCTGGACGAGCCCACGACCTTCCTCGACGTCTGCCACCAGGTCGAGGTGCTCGACCTGCTGACCGACCTCAACCGCTCGCGCGGCACGACGATCGCGATGGTGCTGCACGACCTCAATCTCGCCGCGCGCTACGCCGACCACCTGGTCGCCGTCCGCGAGGGCACCGTGCACGCCCAGGGCACCGCCGAGGAGGTCCTGACCGAGCACCACGTCGCCGCCGTCTTCGGCCTCGACGCCCGCATCATCGAGGACCCCACCACCGGGCGCCCCATGGTGCTGCCGCTGGGGCGCCACCATGTGCGCGGGTTGCGCGACGTCTCCCCGGTCAACCGGGGAAACCACCACGATGCGGGGAAGGTCTCCCCCGCATCGTGAGGGGAGACCCCGCACGGTCGGCCCACGCGGACCGTTCCGGGCTCAGGGACGCCGCGGGAACCGGCTGAAGTCCGGGGTGCGCTTCTCCCTGTAGGCGTCGCGACCCTCCTGGGCCTCGGCCTGTCCGTAGAAGAGCAGGTTGGCGTCGTGCGCGAGCTGCTGGATGCCCGCGTAGCCGTCCTCGTGCGCGTGGAAGCTGAGCTTCGACAGGCGCAGGGCCCACGGCGACAGCTGCAGCATCTCGCGGCACCACGTCACGGCCTCGGCCTCGAGGTCCGCGAGCGGCACGACGGTGTTGACCAGGCCCATGCTCATGGCCTCCTGCGCGTCGTACTGGCGGCACAGGAACCAGATCTCCTTGGCCTTCTTCGGGCCGACGAGGTCCGCCAGGATGCTGGCGCCGTAGCCGCCGTCGAACGAGCCGACCTTCGGGCCGACCTGGCCGAAGCGGGCGTTGTCGGCCGCGATGGTGAGGTCGCAGACCAGGTGCAGCACGTGCCCGCCGCCGATGGCCCAGCCGGCCACCGCCGCGACGATCGGCTTCGGCGTGCGACGCATCTGGACGTGGAGGTCGGTGACGTCGAAGCGGCCGGTCGCGCCCTCGTCGGACTTGTAGCCCGAGTCGCCGCGGACGCGCTGGTCGCCACCGGAGCAGAAGGCCTTCTCACCCTCGCCGGTCAGGATGATCGCGCCGACCGACTCGTCGTCGCGCGCGATGGTCAGGGCGCGGGAGATCTCGCGGATCGTCTGCGGGCGGAAGGCGTTGTGGACCTCGGGACGACAGATGGTGATCTTCGCGATCCCGTCCTCGGTCGTCTCGTAACGGATGTCGGTCCACTCGCCGGAGGCAGTCCACTCAGTCATGGTTTCCACCCTAGGCTGGGCCGCGATGCACGATGACCTCGGCTTCGACGTCGCCCTCCCGGGCCCGGCCCGCCGCGTCGTCAGCCTCGTCCCGTCGCTGACGGAGGCGATCGCCGCGACCCGCCCCGAGGCCCTCGTGGGCGCCACGGACTGGTGCACCCATCCCGCCGACCTGGCCGTGCCGCGCGTCCGCGGCACGAAGAACCCCGACCGCGCCCGTGCTCGCCCTCTCCCCCGACCTCGTCGTCGCGAACAAGGAGGAGAACCGCGAGCTCGACGTGCGACGGCTCCGCGAGGCGGGAGTCCCGGTGTGGGTCACCGACATCGAGACCGTCGACGGGGCGTTCACCGCGATGCGACGCCTGTTCGGGGAGGCACTCGGCTGGGGCGTGCCGTCGTGGCTGACCGACGCGGAGCGGCTCTGGGCGGAGCCCGTGGCGCCGGACGGTCGCCGCATGGCCGTCGCGATCTGGCGCGACCCGTGGATGGTGGTGGGGCGCGACACGTTCACGGGCGACGTGCTGCGCCGGCTCGGCCTCGTGCACGCGTTCGCCGACCATCGCGACCGCTACCCGCACGTCGACCTCGCCGACCTCGACACGGCCGCCCTCGACCTCGTGCTCCTGCCGGACGAGCCCTACGTGTTCACGCAGGAGGACGGACCGGAGGCGTTCACCCGCGTCCCGACCGCGCTGTGCAGCGGGCGGGCACTCACCTGGTACGGCCCGTCGCTGCTGACCGCGCGACAGGCCCTGGCCGCCGCGCTGGCCTGATCAGCTGTCGCTCTCGATCTCGTCGATCGTCTGCTGGGCCGCGGCCTTGCGCACCTGGGCCTTCTTCGAGATCGACTTGCGACCCGACCGCGCCGACTTCTTCGGCGCAGGCTCGACGTTGGCGCCCGAGACGATCTTCGGCTCGTGCGCGATGACGTAGGGGGTCTCGCCGACGATCGCGTTGTGGCTGCGCCACAGAAGGTACTTCAGCGACAGGTTGGTCATCGTGGCGAACCGGTTGCGGTTGCCCAGCAGCAGGGCGACGTGGACGGTGACCCAGATGAACCACGCGGGGAAGCCCTTGAGGCGCGGCAGGCCGCGCACCTCGGCGATGGCGGACGCGCGGCCGATCGTGGCCATCGTGCCCTTGTCGAAGTACTTGAACGCCTTGGGCAGCTTGCCACCCGACACCTTCGCCGAGATCACCTTGGCGACGTGCTTGCCACCCTGGATCGCGGGCTGACCCAGCTGCGGCAGCGGCGAGTCGGGGTTGACGGAGATGTCGCCGATGGCGAAGACGTCGGGGATGCCCCGCACCTGCTGGTGCTCGTCGACCTCGATGCGGCCGCCACGACCCTGGGGCAGGCCCCAGTCCTTGACGATGCCGTGCGCGGCGACGCCCGAGGCCCACACGACGATGCCGGCGGTGAGGAACTCCTCGTTGCCGTCGTTCTCGATGAGGACGCCGTCGCGACGCACCTCCTTGACCGCGGTCTTCAGCCGCAGGTCGATGCCGCGCTTGATCAGCTCCTTGCGGGCGTACTCGCGCAGCTTGGGGTGGAAGGGGGCGAGCACGTGCTCGCCCATCTCGACCAGGGAGATGTGGATGCGCTTCTTGTCGAGCTCGGGGTAGGTCGTCGGCATGTCGAGGTTGCGCATCTCGGCCAGGGCGCCGGCGGTCTCGACGCCCGTCGCGCCACCACCGACGACGACGACGCGCAGGTCGCGGTCCTGGCCGTTGACGGCGGCGTTCTCGAGGTTGGCGAAGATCAGGTCGCGCAGCGCCAGCGCCTGCGAGCGGCGGTAGAGCGGCATCGCGAACTCCTCGGCACCGGGGATGCCGAAGTAGTTGGCGGTGACGCCGTTCGCGAGGACGAGGTAGTCGTACTTGACCGTGATGTTGCCGTCGAGCAGGACCGACTTCTCCTGGTGGTCCATCTCGACGACGGTGCCCTTGAGGAAGCGGACGTTGTCCTGCTTCGAACGGATCGCCCGCAGGAACCACGTGATGTCGCCGGGGTTCAGGCTGGCGGTCGCCACCTGGTACAGCAGCGGCTGGAAGGTGTTGTACGTGTGGCGGTCGATCAGGGTGATGTCGACGTCCGCGCGCTTGAGCTTGCGCACCAGCGCCAAGCCACCGAACCCGCCACCGACGACGACGACGTGCGGACGATAGGACGCGCGGACCTGTGCCATGCCGTCCAGACTATCGACCGTTTTACCAGCTTTCACGCGAGGGTTCCCTCGGTGTGAGGGGGATCATGCCCGATCGAACCAGGCCTTGGACTCAGGTCTCGACATTTGGACGATGACGATGATCGCGCCGAGGATCCACAGCAGTCCGACGGGCAGTCCCAGGGCCGCGAAACCCGCCGTCACGACGCTGACGACCACCAGCGCCCACCAGCCGAACCGCTGGCCCGTGGCGGCCCACGCCGTGGCTGCGAGACCCAGCAGCGACACGACCAGCCAGCCACCGAACAGCCACGTGCCGAGGGTGACCATCTGGCCCGCGGTCATCCCGGCGGACTCGAGCTGGTTCTGCAGCAGCTCGTTCTCGCGGTACGTCTTCGTGACCTCGTCACGCAGGGCGACGAGGGCGAGCAGGACCAGCCCCGAGCCGAGAGCGCCGAACAGCGAGCCGAGTCCGGCGATCCACAGCGCGAGGCTGACCGGGCGCGGCCGGCCGACCGGACCCGCGACCGGGAGGGCATGGGCCTGGGCTTGGCCCGGCTGGGCGTGCTGGGCGGGGTCGTACGCGGGCGGCTGGGCCACCGGACCGCTCGGGTCGGCCCGGTGCGGCGCGGGACCGGTGACCGACGGCGTCGTGCCCAGCGACAGCGGCGTGCGCCCGTTGACGACGGCGAACCACTGGCGGGCCGGCGCCGACCACAGCAGGTAGACGATGAGGCTGCCCAGGATCGCGGGCAGCAGCCCGGCGACACCGGTCGACAGGAACGTCACGGCGCCGAGACCGGCCAGCACGCTCAGCCCGATCCGCGAGGCCTGGTGTCCCTTGGCGGCGTAGAACGAGAACACCGTCGCGGCGATCGCGCCGACGAGCAGGGCCATGACGACCCAGCGGATCGTCGGCAGCAGCGCGTCGGGGTCGGCGCCGAGCGGCTCCAACCCCGAGCGCAGCGCCTCCTGGACCTCGATGGACCCCCAGTTCTGGAGCATCTCGAACAGGGCGACGACCGCCAGCAGGCCGCCGAGCCCGCCGTACACACAGGCGAGCGTCACCGAGCGGGGTCTGGGGGTGGACATGCCCTCGATCCAACCAGATCGGCCCCAGCCCCGATCACGCCCGGCGGACCACCAGCTCGTCGGCGTCGGGCTCGCGGTCCACCAGGACGGTGTCGCCGTCGCGGACCTCGCCCGCGAGCAGCTCGCGCGCCAGCCGGTCGCCGATCGCCTGCTGCACCAGCCGGCGCAGCGGACGGGCACCGTAGGCCGGGTCCCAGCCGGTGAGCGCCAGCCACTCCTTGGCCGCCGTGGTCACGTCGAGCGAGATGCGGCGCGGCGCCAGGCGGCGACCCAGCGAGTCCAACTGCAGGTCGACGATCCGGGTGAGGTCGTCGATCCCGAGCGCGTCGAACATGACGACCTCGTCGAGCCGGTTCAGGAACTCGGGCTTGAACGCCATCCGCACCACGTCCATGACCTTGTCGCGCTTCTGCTGGTCGTCCAGCGCGGGGTCGACCAGGAACGGCGAGCCGAGGTTGGACGTCAGGATCAGCAGGACGTTGCGGAAGTCGACCGTGCGGCCCTGGCCGTCGGTGAGCCGTCCGTCGTCGAGCACCTGCAGCAGGATGTCGAACACCTCCGGGTGCGCCTTCTCGACCTCGTCGAGCAGCACCACCGAGTACGGGCGCCGGCGCACGGCCTCGGTCAGCTGACCGCCCTCGTCGTAGCCGACGTACCCCGGAGGGGCACCGACCAGGCGCGCGACGGAGTGCTTCTCGCCGTACTCGCTCATGTCGATGCGCACGATGGCGCGCTCGTCGTCGAACAGGAAGTCCGCGAGCGACTTCGCCAGCTCGGTCTTGCCCACACCCGTCGGGCCCAGAAACAGGAACGAGCCGGTCGGGCGGTCGGGGTCGGACACCCCGGCGCGGGCACGGCGCACGGCGTCGGACACGGCCCGGACGGCCGCCCGCTGGCCGATGAGGCGCTTGCCGAGCTCGTCCTCCATGTGCAGGAGCTTCTCGGTCTCGCCCTCCAGCAGCCGTCCGGTGGGGATGCCGGTCCAGGCGCCCACGACCTCGGCGATGTCGTCGGGGCCGACCTCCTCGTGCACCATGCGGTCGGCGGCGACCGAGGCCTCGGCGGCCTGGGCGTCGGCGAGCTGCTTCTCCATCTGCGGGATCTCGCCGTAGAGCAGCCGGCTCGCGGTCTCCATGTCGCCCGCGCGCTGGGCACGCTCGGCGGCGATCCGGGCCTCGTCGATGCGCTCCTTGATCTCGCCGACGGCGTTCAGGCCCTGCTTCTCGGCCTCCCACCGCTGCTCGAGGGACCGCAGGGTCTCCTGCTGGTCGGCCAGCTCCTGGCGCAGCGACGCCAGGCGCTCCTGGCTGCCCTCGTCCTTCTCGCTCTGCAGGTGCAGCTCCTCCATCTTGAGCCGGTCGACGGAGCGACGGAGCTCGTCGATCTCGACCGGGCTGGAGTCGATCTCCATCCGCAGCCGGCTGGACGCCTCGTCGATCAGGTCGATCGCCTTGTCGGGCAGCTGGCGGCCCGGGATGTACCGGTGCGACAGCGTGGCGGCCGCGACCAGGGCGCCGTCGGCGATCTCGACCTTGTGGTGCGCCTCGTACTTCTCCTTGAGGCCGCGCAGGATCGCGATCGTGTCCTCGACGCTCGGCTCGCCGACGTACACCTGCTGGAAGCGCCGCTCGAGGGCCGGATCCTTCTCGATCGACTCGCGGTACTCGTCGAGCGTCGTCGCGCCGATCATCCGCAGCTCGCCGCGGGCGAGCATGGGCTTGAGCATGTTGCCGGCGTCCATGGCCGAGTCGCCGCTGGCGCCGGCGCCCACGACCGTGTGCAGCTCGTCGATGAACGTGACGACCTGGCCGTCGCTGTCCTTGATCTCGGCCAGGACGGCCTTCAGGCGCTCCTCGAACTCGCCGCGGTACTTCGCGCCGGCGACCATCGCCCCGAGGTCGAGGCTGACGAGCCGGCGACCGCGGAGCGACTCGGGGACGTCGCCGTCGATGATGCGCTGGGCCAGGCCCTCGACGACGGCGGTCTTGCCGACGCCGGGTTCGCCGATGAGCACGGGGTTGTTCTTGGTGCGGCGGCTGAGCACCTGCACGACGCGGCGGATCTCGGAGTCGCGGCCGATGACGGGGTCGAGCTTGCCCTCGCGGGCCAGCGCGGTCAGGTCGATGCCGTACTTCTCGAGCGACTGGTACTGGTCCTCGGCGTCCTGGCTGGTGACCTTGGCACCGCCGCGCACGGCAGCGAACGCGGCCGTGAGGGTCTCGGGCGTGGCGCCGTGCGACGCCAGCACCTGCTGCGCGGGGCCGGCGACCGTGGCGACGCCGACGGCGAGGTGCTCGCTGGAGACGAACTCGTCGCCGAGCTCCTCGGCGAGGTCGATCGCGCGCTGGAGCACCTCGTGGGAGGCGCGGGCCAGCTGCGGGTTGCCGACGGTCGAGCCGCTGGCGCTGGGCAGGCGCCCGATCGCCGCCTTGAGGTCGCTGCGCACGGCGTCGGGGTCGGCGCCGGCGGCGGCCAGCAGCGGGGCGGCCGTGCCGCCCTGCTGGTCGAGCAGGGCGGAGAGGAGATGAGCCGGCTCCACGGCGGGATTGCCGGCCGCAGCGGCCTGCTGCATCGCGGCAGCGAGAGCCTGCTGACTACGGGTGGTGAAGTGGTTCAGGTCCATGTCAGAATCAACGCCTCCAAAGTTGAGTCCATTCCACTCAACTTCAAGTTTACTCCGCCCCGGGCGCACGAAGGCCCGCCCCGGGTGGGGCGGGCCTGCGTGGAGGGGTCGGTCAGCTCACTCCTTGACCGGCGGCTGCTCCTTCGCGGCGGCGACCTTCGCGGCCTCCGCCTCCTGGAGCAGGTACTCGTCGCGTGCCGCACCGGGCACCCATCCGGTGTTGACGACCTTCACCTGGAAGACCGAGGCCGCGGCCACGAGCGCCACGCCGATCAGGATGCACAGCACGATGCCGATGACGTCGCTGGCCAGCATGCTCACGCCGAGCAGCGTGCCGAACCAGCCGAAGTCGGCGTCGCCGAAGGTCGAGTTCTGGAAGCCCAGCTCGCCGAAGACCTCCAGCAGCAGCGCCGGCAGGAGCGTGATGAGCACGCCGTTGACGAAGCCGCCGACGACCGCTCCGATGCGACCACCGGTGGCGTTGCCGAACACGCCCGCACCGCCGCCGGTGAAGAAGTGCGGCACCATGCCGGGCAGGATCAGCGCGAGGCCGAACGCCGGCTCGAGCCACACGGCCAGCAGGCCGAGCGCCAGCAGGCCGCCCGCGAACGACGACAGGAAGCCGATCAGCACGGCGTTGGCGCCGAACGGGAAGACGATCGGGATGTCGAGCGCCGGCTTCGCACCGGGAACGACCTTCTCGGCGATGCCCTGGAAGGCCGGGACGAGCTCACCCAGCACGGTACGGACGCCGTACAGGATGATCGCGACGCCGACACCGAACTGCAGCGCCTGGGCCAGGCCGGCCATGACGGCGGCACCGGCATCGGCCGAGCCGAGGGTCTCGCGGGTGGCGTCCGGACTGGCGATGAGGCCCCAGATCACGAAGAACTCGTAGATCAGGACCATCGACAGGGCGGTGGCCACGGTGGAGTCGCGCAGGAACCGCAGGCCCTGCGGGAAGTCGATCTCCTCGGTGGAGCGGCTGCGCTTGCCGACGGCCTGGCCGGCGGCACCGGCGGCGATGTAGCCCAGCGTGCCGAAGTGGCCGATCGCCAGCGTGTCGTCACCGGTGATCTTGCGCATCCACGGCTGGGCGAACGCGGGCATCACGACCATGATCACGCCGAGCAGCAGCGCTCCGACGATCACGACGACCCAGCTGCTGTCGCCGTTGAGGCCGACCGACAGCACGACGGTGAGCATCAGGGACATGAACACCATGTGGTGTCCGGTCAGGAAGATGTAGCGCAGCGGCGTGAAGCGGGCCAGCGCGAGCATCACGAGGAAGCCCAGCACCAGCACGTACGCGCTGCGTGAGCCGTACTCCTCGGCCGCGATGGCGGTGATGACCTCGTTGGTCGGGATCACGCCCTGCGCGCCCGTGACGTCGAGGATGATGTCGCCCAGCGGCGCCAGCGAGGCGATGACCACGTTGGCTCCGGCGCCCAGGATCAGGAAGCCGATGGCCGCCTTGAGGCCGCCGCCGATGATCTGGCCGCTCGACCGCTTGAGCGCGATGAGGCCGACCGCCGTGATGAGGCCGATGAGGTACGCCGGCACGTTGAGGATCTCTTTGCCGATGAAGTCGAGTACGTCGACCAACCAGTCCATGTGTCCTACTCCCTTGGTTCCGATCCGCGCGTCAGGAGACGAGCGGGGTCAGCTTCTCGGCGATCTCGCCGACGTCGGTGAAGTTGTCGATGATGACGACCTTGGCCGGCACCTCGCCGATCTCGTCGGCCAGGTCGGCCGAGGTCAGCACGATGTCGGCGGTGCGGGCGGCGCCCTTCGCGGTGCCGATGTCGGCGGCCTCGACGTCGACGTCCTGGTCCTTGCCGAGGGTCCGCAGGACCTTCTCGGCGTTCATCTTGAGCAGCACGGAGGTCCCGATGCCCATTCCGCACACGGCGACGATCTTCATGACGACGACCCTTCGTTGGTTGGTGACAGCAGTTCGAGGACACGCTCGGGCGAGTCGGCCTCGCGGAGCGTGGCGAGCAGGTCGGTGTCGCCGAGCACGGCGGCCAGCGACGACATGAGGCCGAGGTGACCGTCGTGGTCGAGGGCGGCCAGCGCCACGACGAGCCAGACCGGGTCGTTCTTCTCGTGCCCGAACTCGACCGGCTCGGCCAGCTGGAGCCAGGAGATGCCGGCCCGCTGGACGGCGGGCGAGGGGCGTGAGTGCGCCAGCGCGACACCGGGAGCCAGGACGATGTACGGTCCGAGCTTCTCGACGGTGGCGATCATCTCGTCGGTGTAGTCGTCGGTCGCGACGCCGACGGCGGTGAGGAGGGCGCCGGCCCGGCGGACCGCGTCCCGCCAGTCGGTCGCCGGCGCACGCACGGCGATCGCGTCGGTGCTGAGCTCATCGGAAAGTGTCACGGGTCGCCCCCTGGTGTCGCCGCCGCGGGGCGGTTGTTCGGAGCGTACCGCGCCGATCGGTTCTTTTGCCTAACCCTAGGCATATATGGGGGTGTCGCGGTCGGCGGCCCCCGGAGCGAGCCGAATCGCCTAGGCGGACGGGCGGCGCAGCACGCGGAGGCTGTCGGTGTGACCGACCTCGACGAAGCCCTCGGCCAGGGCGCGCTCGTAGATGTGGAAGGGCGCCTGGCCGCCGTCGTTCGGATCGGGGAAGACGTCGTGGATCGCCAAGGCGCCCCCGGGGCGCACCCACGGCGCCCAGCCGGCGTAGTCCGCCTGGGCGGCCTCCTCGGTGTGACCGCCGTCGATGAAGACGAGGTCGGCCGGCGTCCTCCACCACGACGAGATCGTCGAGGACCGACCCACCATCGGGACGACGACGTCCTCGAGGCCCGCGTGCCAGAGCGTGCGGCGCAGCACGGGCAGGGTGTCGAACGCGCCGGTCTCGGCATCGACGAGCGAGGCGTCGTGGTACTCCCAGCCGACCTGGTGCTCCTCCGAGCCGCGGTGGTGGTCGATCGTCACGAGCGTGGCCCCGCGCTCACGGGCGACGTGACCCAGGTGGACGGTCGACTTGCCGCAGTACGTGCCGATCTCGACGATCACGCCGCCGGCCGTCGCGTACTCCGCCGCCGCGTCGCGCAGGGCGGTGGCCTCGACGTCGGGCAGGAAGCCGCGCACGTCGTCGGCGATGCGGGCGAGGTCCTCGGGGAGCGCGTTCACCCGCCGCACTCTACGGGCCCCGGATCGACGTGCCGGATTCGTGACGGAGGGGGCCGGAGTTGCCCGTATCCTCATCGGGTGAGTCGACGTGTGATGACGTGGGCCGCCGCCTTCGGGGTGGCGGCCTCGTTGCTGCTGGCCCCCGGTGTCGCCTCGGCGACCGGGGAGCCCGTCGACCCCGTCACCGCGACTCCCGCTCCCCCGGCCGGCGGCGACGTCGTCGTCCCCGACCCGCAGGCGCCCGAGCGAGCCGATCCGCGGGTCCTGGTGTTCGGCGACTCGATCTCCGCGCCGGGCCGCTACCGCGCCGCCGCCACGACGAAGCACGCGAAGGCCTGGTGGGCCTGGGTGGCCGAGGGCGGCGGGATGGACGCGCGCGACGTGATGGTCAGCGCCGAGGCCGGCAGCGGCATCGTCAGCCGCGGCGACGGCAACGGTGGCGGGATGTGCACCGGGGCGACCTTCGGCGACCGGCTCGACCGCGTCGCGGCGACCCGCCCCCACGTCGTGCTGGTCGAGGTGGGCCGCAACGACATCTGGGACTGCGCCGGCACCCGGCGCGTGCCGGCGACGACGGCGAAGCGACAGAAGCTCGCCACCGCGTACTTCGACCGGCTCGCCGCGGCCGCGGACCGCCACGGCGTCGCCCGCTCGAAGGTCTACGTCATGACGGCGTGGGGGTCGAGGCACAGCGACAAGCAGGTGGCGGTGACCGCCCTCTACGAGAACCTGGTCCGGGCGCGCGGGCTCACGTGGGTCCCCCTCGCCTCCCTCCCGAAGGACCAGACCACCGACGGCGTGCACCCCACCGCGAAGGGCGCCCGCACGCTCGGGTCCTGGGCCCTCTCCTCGTCCGACCTCGCCACCGCGATCTCGTCACGTGGCACCCGCCCGGGCCGCGTCGCGTCCGGCAGCAGCGTGCGCTGCGAGGGGCTCGGGGCCTGCCGCACCGCGGGCGTCGCCGTCCACGGGTACGGCAAGGCGGCGCCGCGGGTCTGGGGCGCCCCGAAGGCCACCAGCCGGCACTACGTGGCTCACGTCCTGAGCTCGCGCAAGCGGCCCGCCGCCCCGGTGCTGGCCTCGGACACGCCACGCGGCTGGCGCCAGGAGGCCGTCGCCTCGCGCGCGGCCGTCCAGACCTCGCACCCCCGCGCCGGCGACGTGGCCTGGTGGCCGAACGCGCCCGCGAGCGCGGCCGCCGCCGGCGGACACGTGGCGGTCGTGGAGCGCGTCGCGGCGGACAACTCCGCCGTCATCGTCAGCGAGGTGACGGGCCGGGGCCGGTTCCGCACCGTCCGCTACTCCGGCGCCTCGCGGCCGCGTGGCTACCTGCGCTTCGCGGCGGCCGACGGCAGCCCGCGCGGCGTCGTCACCTCGATCACCGCCAAGCGCGGCCTGGTGGCCGTTCGCGGCCGGGCCCTCGACACCGACGCCGAGCGGCGCGGCGTGCGGATCCGGATCAAGGTCACGCAGGGCGGACGCAGCTGGACCCGCACGAAGCCGCCCACGCGCTTCGCGTTCTCCCACCGGCTCTCGCTGCCCGGGCTGCGCCCCGGTGCCGCCGTGGTGAAGGTGACGGCACTCGACGCGCCGAAGTCGCGGGGCAAGAATCGCGCCCTGCTGACGCGTCGCGTCGTCGTGCGCTGACGTTCCGGCACCACCTCACCCACAGCGGACGTGACACACGCCACAATCAGGGCATGACCACGCAGCGTGACGTCGACGTCCTGATCGTCGGAGCCGGCCTCTCCGGCATCAACATGGCCTACCGGATCCAGGAGGCGTGCCCCGACCTGACCTACGCGGTGGTCGAGCGGCGCGAGCGGATCGGCGGGACCTGGGACCTCTTCCGCTACCCCGGCGTCCGCTCCGACTCCGACTTCTTCACCCTCGCGTTCCCGTTCCGGCCCTGGCGCGGCAAGGACGCGATCGTCGACGGCGCCCAGATCCTGCAGTACCTCGAGGACACCGCGCGCGAGGCGGGCATCGACCGCCACATCAGCTTCGGGCGCCGCGTGGAGGGGGCGGACTGGTCGTCCGACGAGGGCCGCTGGACCGTCGAGGTCGACGGACCCGACGGACCCGAGACCTGGACGACGCGGTTCCTGGTCGCCTGCACCGGCTACTACGACTACGACCAGCCCTACGACCCCGGCTTCGTGGGGCTGGAGGACTTCGGCGGCACCGTCGTGCACCCGCAGTTCTGGCCCGAGGACCTCGACTTCGCCGGGAAGCGCGTGGTCGTCATCGGCAGCGGAGCGACGGCCGTGACGATCGTCCCCGCGATGGCCAGCACGGCGAGTCACGTCACGATGCTGCAGCGCACGCCGAGCTACCTGCTGGCGCAGCCCAAGGGCGACCCGATCGCCGACGTGGTGCGCAAGGTCGCTCCCCCGAAGGTGGCGCACCAGGTGATCCGCAGCAAGAACATGCTGCTGCAGTGGGCGCTGTTCCAGGCCTGCCAGCGCGCGCCGCGCACCATGCGCAAGGTGCTGCTGAAGGGCGTCGCCCACGGCACCGGCTCCGCCGAGATCGCCGAGCAGCACTTCAACCCGCCGTACGACCCGTGGGACCAGCGGCTGTGCGTCACGCCGAAGGGCGACATCTTCGCGTCGATCAAGGCCGGCGACGCCTCGGTGGTGACGGGCCGCATCGAGCGCTTCGTCGAGGACGGCATCCGGCTCGAGGACGGCACCGTCGTGCCGGCCGACGTCGTCGTGACCGCGACGGGCCTGTCCATCAAGATCCTCGGCGGCGCGCGCCTGACCGTCGACGGCGAGCCCCGTGACCCGGCCGAGTCGTTCGCGTTCCACGGCGCGATGCTGACCGGGCTGCCGAACCTCGCGTTCTGCGTCGGCTACATCAACCTGTCGTGGACGATGCGCTCGGACCTGACCTCCCGCCTCGTCGCGCGGGTCCTGCGGCGCCTCGCCGACTCCGGCGCCACCTCGGTCGTGCCGGTGTTCCCGGGCTCGTCGGAGTCGACGCCGCTCATGGACATGCAGTCGGGCTACCTGCAGCGCGGCGCGCACCTCATGCCGCGGGCCACGAGCTCGTACCCCTGGTCGTTCCAGCAGAACTTCCTCGTCGACTCGTGGTCGACCAACCGGGCCGACCTCGACGAGGGGCTGGAGTGGACCACCGCGTCCGCGCGTACGGAGGTCGGCGCATGAGGGCGGTCAGCGTCCACGAGGGCGAGCTGACGGTCGTCGACCTGCCCACCCCCGAGCCCGGTCCCGGCCAGCTGCTCGTGGCGGTGACGCGGTCGGGGATCTGCGGGTCGGACCTCCACGCCCGCGTGCACGCCGACGCGAGCGCCGACGTCGCGGCCGAGGTCGACTACGACCGCTTCATGCGGCGCGCCCACCACGTCGTGATGGGGCACGAGTTCACCGGCACGGTGGTGGCCTACGGGCCGAAGTGCCGCAAGCGGTGGCCCGTCGGCACGCCGGTGGTGGCGCTGCCCGTCCTCCAGCGCGACGGCCAGGTCGACATGACCGGACTGTCCGAGCAGGCGCCCGGCGGGTACGCCGAGTACGTGATCGTCCAGGAGGCGATGACCTTCGAGGTGCCGCACGGCGCCGATCCCGACCAGGTCGCGCTGACCGAGCCGCTGGCCGTGGCCCATCACGCGGTGAACCGCAGCGAGATCCGCCGGCGCGAGGTCGCGCTCGTGATCGGCTGCGGACCGATCGGCCTCGCCGTGATCCTGATGCTCAAGGCCGCCGGGGTGCGGACCGTCGTGGCGAGCGACTACTCGCCCGGCCGGCGCGCCCTGGCCCAGCGGTGCGGCGCCGACGTCGTGGTCGATCCGGCCGTCCAGTCGCCGTGGGAGGCCTACCCGCTCCCGGCGACCCACGTGAGCTCCGCGCCCGACTACTTCGGTCAGGGGATCGACGCGATGCGGATGCTGCGGCGCGTGCGCGGCGTGCCGTGGAAGCGCGTGATGAAGGCGGCCGAGCGCGCGGGCCAGACGCCGCGCGGCCCGGTCGTGTTCGAGTGCGTCGGCGTGCCCGGCGTCATCGAGGACCTCGTCACCCACGCACCCATCCGCTCGCGGATCATCGTCGTCGGCGTCTGCATGGAGCCGGACACCTTCCGGCCCACGATGGCGGTCAACAAGGAGCTCGATCTGCGCTTCGTGTTCTGCTACCAGCCGTACGAGTTCCACGAGACCCTCGAGATGATCGCCGACGGCCGCGTCGACCCCAGCCCCTTGCACACCGGCACCGTCGGCCTCGACGGCGTCGCCCAGGCCTTCGACGACCTCGCCGACCCCGAGCGCCACGCGAAGATCCTCATCGATCCGTCGCGGTGAGGTTCCGTCAGCGCCCCATGAACCCGGCGGCCGGGGTGGTGCCGGTGAGGGCGTCGTGCGCGAGCAGGGCCGTGCCGGCGGTCCAGGTGGACTGCTCGACCGGCCAGCGCTTGTCGTCGTTGTAGACCAGACCGGTCCACCAGGCGCCGTCCGGGTCGCGCAGGTGCTGGATGTCGGCGTAGAGCGCGGCGGCGGCCTCGGTGCGGCCGGCCCGCACCAACGCCAGGACGAGCTCGAGCGTCTCGCCGCCGGTGACCCAGGGGTTGACCGTGACGCAGCGCGTGCCGAACCCGGGCACGACGAACTCGTCCCAGCGCTCGTCCAGGCGCGCGGCGGCGGCGTCGCCGTCGAGGACGCCGGTCATCACCGGGTAGTACCAGTCCATCGAGAAGCGCGGCTTGGGCGTGAAGAGCTCGGGCCGCTGCGCGAGCGCTGCGGCGATCGCATCGGCGGCGTGCTCCCAGTGCGGGCGCGGGTGACCCCACCGCTCGGCCAGCCGCGCGGCGCAGCGCAGGCTGAACGCAATGCTGGAGTTGCCGGTGACGAGGCACTCGCCCGCGACCTTGCCGTCGACGCCGCGGGCCCAGGCGATCGGGCCGTCGCCGACCTGCAGCTCGAGCACGACGTCGATCGCCCGCTCGAGGGTCTCGAAGAACGGCCGCGTGTCGACCCCGAGCAGCTCGAGGTGCCACAGGCCGGTGGCCAGGTACGCGCAGTAGTTGGCGTCGGTCTCGGGCTCCTCGACGCCGTCGTCGTCGGTGCCGGGCCAGTACTTGCGCCCCCAGGAGCCGTCAGGCCGCTGCGCGTGCCGCAGCCAGTCGTACGCGGCCACGGCCTCGTCGACGAAACCGGCCGTGGCCAGGCCCATCGCCGCCTGCACGTGGTCCCACGGGTCGAGGTGACCGCCCTCGAACCACGGGATCGCGCCCGTCGAGAGCTGGACGGACGCGATCCACTTGCCGGTCTGCTGCGCCTCGGTGGGGGTCACGCGGCGTCCCTCACGCGACTTTTGGAACGGGATCCACGTCGAAAGCGCTCAGCGAGGTGAATCGAGTTCCAAAAGTGGGAAGGGAGGGCCGGGGCGCGCCGCATCAGAACGGCTTCTGGAAGTACAGCGCGACGCTCTTGCCGAGCACCGGGTTCAGCGCCTTCTCGGCCCAGCGGGTGGTGCGGGGCGCCTTCATCATGTCCCAGACCAGCAGCTGGTGGTAGCCGCGCACGAGCGGGTGCTGGTCGCGGTCGACGCCGACGGCGCACTTGATCCACCAGTACGGCGCGTGCAGGGCGTGGGCGTGGTGCTGGTGCGTGAACCGCAGGCCCGTCGCCTCGAGCTTGGCGCGCAGCTCGTCGGCTTTGTAGATCCGGATGTGGCCGCCCTCGTTGGCGTGGTACTCGTCCGAGAGCTTCCAGCAGACGGCCTCGGGCATCCAGCGCGGCACCGTGACGGCCAGGACGCCACCGGGCGCCAGGATGCGCTCGAGCTCGCTGATCGCCTGGACGTCCTCGGGCACGTGCTCGAGGATCTCCGAGGCCAGGACGACGTCGAACGACCCGTCCTCGTACGGCATCTCGAGGATGTTGCCCACCTTGACCTGGCCGCTGCCGCCCGGCGGGACCTCACCCTCGAGGGCCATCGCGCCGAACATGTCCTCGACGCCCTTGAGCTCGACCTCGTCGAGGTCGAACGCGGTGACGTGGGCTCCGCGGCGCAGCGCCTCGTACGAGTGGCGGCCGGCGCCGGCGCCCACGTCGATGAATCGGGTGCCGCGCCCCACCCGGAGGCGGTCGAAATCAACGGTCAGCATGGGGGTTCCTTCCGTCCCGTGACGGGCGAGCACGGTGATCGCCGATCACCTTCTCATACGTCTGCGCGGTGGCTCGGGCCACGGCGATCCAACTGAAGCGGGTGAGGGCGCGCTCGCGGGCGACCGCCGACAGCCGGTCGCGCTCGTCGGGGTCGTCGAGCAGCCGGCCGACCTCGGTGACGAGCTGCTCGACGTCGCCGGGCTCGACCAGCACGCCCGCGTCGCCGACGACCTCGGGCAGGGCACCGGCGGCGCTGGCCACCAGCGGCGTGCCGCACGACATCGCCTCGACCGCCGGAAGGCTGAAGCCCTCGTACAGCGACGGCACGACCATCACCTGGGCGGACGAGATCAGCGCGGCCAGCTCCTCGTCGGAGATCCCGCTGTGCACCGTGACGATGCCGGCGAGGTCGCCGTGGTGGATGCGCTGGTGCGCCGGGCCGTCGGGGTCGAGGTTGGACACGAGCTGGACGTCGATGTCGCGGTCGGTGCTGAGCTTGGCCGCGGCGTCGAGGAAGTGGGACAGGCCCTTGAGCGGCGAGTCGGCGCTGGCGACCACGACGAGCCGCCCGGGCACCCGCGCGTCGGAGGGGCTGAACAGGTCGGTGTCGACGCCGAGCGGCACGACGGTCATCTGCTCCGGCTCGAGCCGGAAGTCCGCGACGGTGTCGGCCGCCGAGGCCGAGGAGACGCCCAGGATCGTGCGGATCCGGCGGGCGACGAACGCCTGCATCCGGACGAAGGCGTACCAGCGGCGGGTCGTGAACTGCTTGCGCAGCGGGGCGGCGGCGATGTCGAGGGCGCGGTCGCGACTGATCGGGTGGTGGATCGTGGCCAGGAACGGCTGCCGCGCATTGATCGACAGCAGGCCGAACCCGAGCGACTGGTTGTCGTGCACGACGTCGAAGCCCGAGAGGTCGAGGCGGCGGGCGCGCAGGCTGAACGTGAGGGGCTCGGGGAAGGCCGCGGTGACCATCTGCAGGTACTCGAGCACGTCGATCCAGTCGCGGAACTCGCGCAGCCTCGGCGTGCGGAACGGGTCGTCGTCGCGGTAGAGGTCGAGGCTCGGCACCTTCTCGAGGCGCACGCCCGGGTGAAGGTCCTCGGGGTACGGCTGGCCCGAGAAGATCGTGACCTCGTGCCCGAGGTCGGCGAGCCCGGCGCTGAGGTTGCGCACGTAGACGCCCTGTCCGCCGCTGTGCT
This sequence comes from Aeromicrobium flavum, assembly GCF_007992115.1. Lineage (GTDB taxonomy): Bacteria > Actinomycetota > Actinomycetes > Propionibacteriales > Nocardioidaceae > Aeromicrobium > Aeromicrobium flavum. The sequence continues at coordinate 51,516 of NZ_BJZQ01000015.1, read as the reverse complement.
GCTTGCTGCGGTACGACAACAGTGCGATCCGCACGCGGCCTCCTCGGTACTCGTGGGTAACCATTGTGCCCGGTGGCACCGCGATCGGCTCAGGCGGAGCCGATCCGCACGTCGGTCAGCGTGACGGGCAGGGCTGGCCGCAGCGTGTTGTGGACCTCGGCGACCGCGTCGGTCGCGCGGACCAGAGCGGCGACGCGAACCGGATCATCTCCGGACTCCACGTGGACGGAGTACGACAGCGCACGCGCCGGCTCGCCCCGGCCACCGAACTGCGCCTCGACCGTCACGCGGACCGCGTCCACCGTCACGTCGTGGGCCGGCGCCTCGCGGAACAGGTCGTTGACGAAGCACGTGGCCAGGGCCGACGCCAGCAGCTCGCCGCCGTTGACGGCCGGCAGCGCGAGGTCGGTCCGGCGCCCGTCGGTCTCGACCGCGACGTCGCGGCGGGTGGACTCCTGTCGGACGGTCGCGGTGATCCTCATCCTCCGAGAGTCCTCCGCCGCCCCCGCCACGGCAACCCGGTCAGTAGCCGAGGAAGTGGTCGCGCCTGGTGCGGCGGACCCGGCCGCGCAGGCTGCGTGCGACGGTGTCGACGAAGACGGGCCGTCCCGAGACGAGGGCCGTGCGGCGGTCGAGGTCGGGCACGAGCTCGGCGAGGACGTCGCCCCGCACCTGCTCGACGGGCAGCCGGACCACGCGCGCCCCCGAGGACTCGAGCTCGGCCACGTAGGGTTGGTCGTCGCGCTCGCCGACGACGACCACGACGTCGCGGTCGCGGTGGGCGGCCAGCTGGCTCAGGAACGGAGTCACGCCGATCCCGGCGCCGACCAGGATCACCGGGCCGGAGGCCGGCCAGACGAAGTCGCCGTGCACCGACGTCACGCGCACCCGGTCGCCGGGCGTGAGGGCGGCCAGCGCCCGCTTGTACGAGGACCCGGGCTCGGGGTGGCGGGTGGCCAGCACGACCTCCGACCCGGGCGCGGACACGGCGCTGAACATCCGCCGCTGTCCTCGGGTGTCCGTGCCGCGGTGCGGCACGTCGACCTCGACGTACTGCCCGGGCGCGAACCGCAGCGGCCGGTCGGCGTCGAAGACGTACTCCACGACGTCGCCGCCCCGGCTGCGCTGCTCGCGCAGGACGAGGGTGCGGGACCCCTGGCGCAGCGCGAACGCGACGAGTCCGGTCACGACGAGCGTCAGCTCGTAGGTGCTCGTGAACGGCTCGGACGTCCACGGCTCCCCGAACAGGCGCGAGGTCAGCAGCGGCCACGTGAAGAGCAGCCCCGCGAGCACCGCGACGCCCAGCTGCTGCGCCCGCCGCGGCGGCAGCGTCAGCGGCTCGCTCAGCATGAAGCCGCCGAAGAAGACGATGGGCGTGGAGTACGCCGTGAACCGCGCCGCGTCGGCGAGCCCGACGCCGGTGCCGACCTGCCAGCCCACCGTGACGGCGACCGCGACGACCGCGAAGAGGGCGCCCACCGCGAGCCGGCGAGTGCGGTGCAGCACGAGCACGGCGCCCACGAGGACGAACCAGAACAACGACTCGCTGGCCACCCACCAGCCGGTGAAGGGCACGGGCCAGTCCGTGATCCAGCCGACCAGCACCGCCAGCACCACGCCCGCGGCGGCGGGGTTCACGAGGTGGCGCCCCCGCCAGGCGATGGCGTACTTCGAGACCTGCGCCAGCGCGGCCACGAGGGCGAGCCACGCCAGCTGCTCGGCATCGGCCGAGGGCCAGTACAGGAACCACAGGATCAGCGCCGTCACCGCCGACGACTCCAGGTGCGGCCGCGCGCCCACCAGTCGGCCCACCGCCAGGTTCACCAGCAGGGACGTCGCGACCAGGACCACGAGGGTCGTCAGCAGCGCGCGCACGCCGAACACCGACGAGTCGAGCACCCCCAGGGCGGACTGCACGACCGCCACCGCGGCCAGCGCCAGCAGCACGACGGTGACGAGCCGGTACATCGTGAACCGGCCGAGCAGGCGGTCGAGCAAACTCATGCGAACACCTCTCCGGGAACTCCGTGCGCGACGATCCGCCGGTCGCGGCCGAGCGCCGCCCACCAGTGTCCCGCGACCGGCAGCTCGGCCGTGAAGAAGGCCGCCGTCGCCAGGCCGTCGGCCCACCCCGCGTCGGGCCCGCCGGCCCACGCCGCGACGACCTCGCGCGTGGGGCGGCCGGACCGGGCGTCGAGGACGTGGTGGAGGTCAGCCGACCAGCGCCGCCGGTTGCTGGCCGAGCCGCACAGGGCCTCGCCGTCGGGCACCTCCACGACGCCGACGGCCAGCTCGGGGTCCTGCGGGTCCTCCAGCGCCACCCGCAGGACGTGGCCGGAGCGGTTGACGAGGTCGCCGCTGGCGTCGACGACGCACGGCTGGTCGACCATCGCCGCCACCTGGCCGGCGAGCCAACCCTTGCCGACCGCGCCGATGTCGAGCACGACGGGGCCGGGCACCCGCAGGACCGTGCCGTCGAGCTCGCAGTCGGCCCACGACGGGATCCGCACGGGCTCGCCGGAGGGGGACAGCGAGTAGCCGCCGCCGTAGCCCAGCTGCTCCAGCGCACCCCCGACCAGGGGGCTCACCGCTCCCCCGGTCAGGGCGAAGAGGCGGTCGTAGACGGCCAGGATCGACGGTGCGTCCGGGCCCAGGTCGACGGCGGCGTCGTGGCGCAGCGCGTGGACGGTGGCGTCGTCGCGGAACCGCGACCACGTCCGGTCGAACTGCTCGATCCGGGACGTGATCGCGGCTCGCGGTCCGGGGCCGATCGGGTCGGGGGTCCCGATCGACCACGGAGTTCCGAGTGCGTCGAAACGCCACTCGGAGGTCATGGGCGGCTCAGGCCCGGGCCTGGCCGATGATCTGCTCGATGGCGTCGTTGAAGCCACCACTGGTCAGCGACGAGCCGGACACCTTGTCGATGTCGAGCTCGGTGATCTTGCGACCCTCGACCTTCGCGTCGATGCCGCTCTCGAACTTGCCCTGGTACTGCTCGGAGTTGCCGCTCTCGGCCTGGCCGTCGGCATCGAGGTCGGTGATCGTGCCGTCGGCGGCCAGCTCGACCTCGACCTCGATCGACTGCGTCTGGCCGTCGGGCGAGGTGTACGTGCCGGTGGCCTCGTAGTCACCGGGCGTGAACTCGCCGGCGGCACCGGCGGGCGCCGAGGCGGCCGGCTCGGACGCGGCGGGGGAGGTCGCGGCGGGGGTCTTGCTCGTCGCGTCCGCGTCGTCCTCCGCGGCGTCACTGCCGCAGGCGGCGAGTGTGAGCAGGGCGGTCGAGGCGGCCAGGGCGGCGTAGCTGCGACGCTTCGTCGGGTTCATCGGGCTCCTGATCGGGCGGCGGGATGGTTTCTCGTTCAACCGTCGTGCCTCCAACCTAGGCGACCCGCGCGCCGATATCGACTCCGTGACCGCCCTGCGGGCGGACGCACAGCGACTTCTCAGACTCGGGCGGGCGCGCTCAGTCGAGGCAGAACTCGTTGCCCTCGGGGTCCTGCATCACGATGAACCCGCTCTCGAGCGGCGGATCGGGCTCGACCCGTCGCACCCGGGTCGCGCCGAGCGGGACCAGCCGCTCGCACGCCGACTCCAGCGCGGTCATCCGTGCCTCGCCGTCCAGCGCCGGCGCGACACGGACGTCGAGGTGGACCCGGTTCTTGGCCACCTTGTCCTCGGGCACCCGCTGGAAGAACAGCCGCGGGCCGCTCCCCTGCGGGTCCTCGATCGCGGCCTTGGCGCGCCGCAGCTCCTCGGGGACCTGGATCGCCTCGAGGAACTCGTCCCAGGCCTGCCACGGGTCGGCCTCGGGAGGCAGCGTGACACCCGGTGGCGGAGGGACGTGATAGCCGAGCACGGCGGCCCAGAAGTCGGCCAGGGCCGGTGGGTCGTGGGCGTCGAAGGTGATCTGGACGTCGAGGCTCATGAGTGCTCCTTCACCGACCGCGCGGGGCCACGTCACCCATCGTGCACCCGGAAGGGGGACAGAATCGACCCATGTCACCGCACCGGCTGTTCCACCTCGTGCCCGAGGCCGGGTGGCGCGGGACGGGTGAGGCCTACGCGCCGGACTCGCTCCGCACCGAGGGATTCGTCCACCTGTCGACCGCCGCCCAGGTCGCCGGCACGGCCGGGCGGTTCTTCGCCGACGTCGACGACCTGCTGGTCCTGCACGTCGAGGTCCCCACCGACGACCCGCACCTGCGGTGGGAGCCGGCCGAGGGCCCCCGCGGCACCGACGACTTCCCGCACTACCACCGCGCCCTCCCCCGGCACTACGTCGTGGCCACGTCCAGATGGCGGTCGGGTGCGGATCGGTTGGGCCGCGAGTCTTAGGCTTGCCTCATGACTGTGGACAGGAAGGTGCGCGTCGCCGTCGTCGGCGCCGGCCCCGCGGGCGTGTACGCCGCCGACATCCTCACCAAGACCGAGGACCTCGACGTCACCGTCGACATCCTCGATCGCGACCCGACCCCGTTCGGCCTGATCCGCTACGGCGTGGCCCCCGACCACCCGCGGATCAAGGAGATCATCAAGGCGCTCAAGCGCGTGATGGCCAACGAGGACATCCGCTTCTTCGGCAACGTCAACTTCGGCACCGACATCAAGCTCGAGGACCTCAAGGGGTTCTACGACGCCGTCGTGTTCGCCACCGGAGCCCGCCGCGACCGTGAGCTCGAGATCCCGGGCGTCGACCTCGACGGCTCGTACGGCGCCGCCGACTTCGTCTACTGGTACGACGGTCACCCCGACGCCCCGCGCGAGTGGGACTTCCAGCCGCACGCCAAGGAGATCGCCGTCCTCGGCGTCGGCAACGTGGGCCTCGACGTCGCCCGCATCCTGGCCAAGACGGCCGACGAGCTGCTCGTCACCGAGATCCCCGACAACGTGTACGAGGGCCTCAAGAACAACGCCACCACCGACGTGCACGTGTTCGCCCGCCGCGGTCCGGCGCAGGTCAAGTTCACGCCGATGGAGCTGCGCGAGCTGAGCCACTCCCCCACGATCGACGTCGTCGTGCACCCCGAGGGCTACGAGTTCGACCACGGCTCGATGGAGGCGCTCGCCGCCGCCAAGAGCCAGAAGCTCGTCGTCAAGGTCCTGGGCGACTACCTGGCGAAGGAGCCCTCGGGCGCGCCGCACCGCATCCACATCCACTTCTGCCAGAGCCCGGTCGAGATCCTCGGTGAGGACGGCAAGGTCGTCGGCCTGCGCACCGAGATCACCGAGCTCGACGGGACCGGCAACGTCCGCGGCACCGGCCAGTTCAAGGACTGGCCGATCCAGGCCGTCTACCGCGCCATCGGCTACTACTCCGACAACCTGCCGGGGCTGCCCTTCGACGCCACCGCGGGCGTGCTGCCCAACGACGGCGGGCACGTGCTCGACATCGACGGCACCCCGCTGCCGGGGGTCTACGCCACTGGCTGGATCAAGCGCGGTCCGGTCGGCCTGATCGGCCACACGAAGTCCGACGCGGCCCAGACGATCAAGATGCTCGTCGAGGACCTTCCGAGCCTGCCCGCGCCGGAGTTCGCCGAGCGTGAGGCGTTCGACCGTCACCTCGACAGCCGTGGCGTGGAGTACACGACGTGGGAGGGCTGGGAGAAGCTCGACGCCCACGAGGAGTCCCTCGGCGCCAACGACGCCCACCCGCGCGAGCGCAAGAAGGTCGTCCCGCGCGAGGACATGGTCTCGATCGCTCGCGGCTGACCTCGCGCCTCCGCGCGCCAGATGTGTAGCGGTGTCCACCCGGTTTCGGCCCTCGCGGCCAGATTCGGGCGGACACCGCTACACATCTCGCGGGACGACGTCCCGATCTAGACTCGCGGCATGGGTCGACTGCTGCTGATGCGCCACGGCAAGGCCGCGTGGCCGGACGGGATCGAGGACGTCGAGCGACCGCTGGCCGACCGGGGTCGCCGCGAGGCCGCGCTGGCCGGCGACTGGATCCGCGAGCACGTCGGCACCGTCGACGCCGTGCTGTGCTCGTCGGCCCGGCGCACGCGCGAGACGTTCGCGGCCACCGGGATCGACGCGCCCGTGGCGTACCTCGACCAGCTCTACGAGGCGTGGACCGGTGACCTGCTCGCCGCGGTCAACCAGGTGGATCCGCTGGTGCAGACCGTGCTGCTCGTCGGCCACGCGCCCGGAACCCCCGGCCTGGCCGCCCGGCTCGCCGACGGCGCCTCCGACCCCGACCTCGTGAACCAGATCCGTGCCGGCTTCCCGACGTCGGCGATCGCCGTGCTGGACGCCGACCTGCCGTGGGCCGAACTCGACGCCGAGTCCGCGACCCTGGTCGACGTCGTCATCCCGCGCTGACCCGAGCACCCTCCTGCGCGGCGAGGGCGTCGGCGAGCATCGACCGTCCGAGCCAGACCGGCACCTCGGCGCGCACGTCCCGCGGCGCCTCGACCTGCACCTGCTCGGCCCGCACCGCGCGGTCCCACGAGACGTCGCCGCGCCAGACGCGCGTCATCGTGCGCAGACTCGACCGCACCGTCGCGGCCACCTCGTACCCGGGGTCGTGGTCGCACGTGTCGACGGAACCGTCGGCGACCACGAGCCACCAGCGCCCGGCGCGGGCCAGGTCGGTGAACTCCAGGGCGACGCAGGTGCGGCCGGCCGGCCACGCGGCGACCGGGATCGTGCGCCGGATGTCCCACATCAGCAGGTGCGGGTCGAGGTCCTCGTCGCCGAAGTCCTCCACCCAGCGCAGGCCCCAGACGCCCAGGCTCATGACCGCCGTGTGCAGGTCGCGGCCGCACGCGGTCAGCCGGTAGCCACCGTCGACGTGGTCGACGATCCCGTTCCGCTCGAGCGACTGCAGTCGCTTCGACAACAGGGCGGGCGACATCCGTGGCACGCCCCGGCGCAGCTCGTTGAAGCGCGTGCTGCCCAGCAGGAGCTCGCGGACGATCAGGATCGTCCAGCGCTCGTCGAGGATCTCCATCGCCTTCGCGAGCGGACAGAACTGGCCGTAGGACGTCGCCATGTGAAGCTCCTTCGTCCTGCTCATCGTGCGCCCGCGACGGCACCGCACACCAGTCCCCGGTGGGCGGCGGTACAGAAACAGAACTGGTATCACCGCCGGGCGCGGACGGACTCTGTGGGGGAAGCACCTCACAGGAAGAGACACCATGAGCACCACCGAGACCACGGCCGCCTCCGCGGCCCAGCAGGACCACGACCTGAAGGCCCGCCACGCGAGGATGTGGGCCTCGGGCGACTACCCGCGCGTCTGCCGCGAGGTCGTCTCCGCCTTGGGAGGCGTCCTGGTCGACGCGCTCGCCGTCGTCGAGGGCGAGCGCGTCCTCGACGTGGCAGCCGGCACCGGCAGCGCCGCCGTGCGCGCAGCCCGGCGCGGCGCGGACGTCGTCGCGTCGGACCTGACCCCGGAGCTGCTCGACGCGGGCCGGGAGTGCCACCCCGACGACACGATGGCGTGGGAGGTGGCCGACGCCGAGGACCTGCCGTACGAGGACGCGGCGTTCGACGTCGTCATGTCGTGCATCGGCGTGATGTTCGCGCCCCACCATCAAGCGGCGGCCGACGAGCTGGTCCGCACGTGCCGGCCGGGCGGCCGGATCGGCCTCGTGTCCTGGACACCGGAGGGCACGATCGGCCATCTGTTCGCCACCATGAAGCCCTACGTGCCGCCGCCGCCGGCCGGAGCGTCACCGCCTCCGCTGTGGGGCACCGAGGACCACGTCCGCGCCCTGTTCGGCGACCGGGTGCGCGACCTGCGGTTCCGCCGCCTCACCCTGCCGGTCACCCGGTTCCGGGACGGCGCGGAGTTCCGCGACTTCTTCGCGGCCCACTACGGCCCGACGATCACGGCCTACACCGCCCAGGGCGGCGACCCCGAGAAGATCGCGGCGATCGATCGTGACCTTGCCGCCCTGGGCGAGCGCGAGGGCGAGCACACCGACGACGGCTTCACGATGCAGTGGGAGTACCTGCTGGTGACTGCCGAGGTCGTCTGAGTGGGAGGACGGCCCCAGGACCTCCCTCGGTCCTGGAGCCGTCCGGCCTTCCCCCTCGTGCGGTCAGCGCACCCGCAGGACGAAGGCGCGCGACGCGGGCGCGGTCAGCGAGCTGCCGCCGTACCTCGCGGTCAGCCGCACCCTGCCCTTCGATGTCACGCGCTTCAGCGTGACCGTCGCCTTCCCGTCCCTCACCGCGGCCGAGCCCAGCAGCTTCGTGCCCCGGTAGATCCGGACCCGACCGGACTGCTCGGTGAACCCGGGCGTCCTGACCACGACGCGCACCTTCGCGCGGGTCTTCGTGGTGACCTTCTTGCTCAGGACCTTGGCGGAGAGGGTCGCCCGGGCCTTCGCGACCGTCACCGTGACCGTCGTCTGACCCGGCTCGACGCCCTGACCGCCGGCGTAGAAGACGGTGACGGGCGTGCTGCCCGGCCGCAGCGCCGTGCCGGGCACCCGCAGGACCGCACGACCGTCGACCATCAGCGCCGAGGCGAGCACACGGCCCTCGACCGTGGCGTAGGTCAGTCCGTTCGCTCCCGGCGCGCCCGTCACGGTGATCGTGGTCGGCTTGCCGTACGTGCCGCGCGACGCCGTGGCGACCAGCGTCGACTCGGCCCGGACGTCGACCTCGACCGTGCCGGTCGAGTCGGCGTAGCGACCGGCACCGGCGAAGGCCAGGTCGAGCGCCTGACGTCCCGCCTCGAGCGAGTTCGCCGGCACCGTGACGGTCGCCGTGCCGTCGGAGACCTCGGCCGAGCCCAGGACCTTGCCGTCCGAGGAGAGCGTCACCGTGCCGCGAGGCGAGCCCGTCCGCGCGCTGACGGTGACGTCGACCTCGAAGGCCTCGTCGGTCCACACCGGCGACGGCGCCCGGCCGGTGACGGTGGTGGCCACCTCAGCCGCTTCGCCCGGGTCGTAGCCGACGATCACGGGATCGTGGTCGCTGGCACGGAACGGCGACGACGCGTCGAACAGGTTCGTCACGTTGTTGTTGAACCGGCTGTACTCGCGGCCGATCGACTCGGGCGCGTTGATCGTCCAGACGTCGGCCCCCGTGACCCCGGCGAAGGCCGTCGGCGACGCGAAGACGTGGTCGAGCGAGCCGTGCAGGCCGTCGAACTGGTACGTCTCCTCGTCCGTCAGGCGCTGCTCGACGTTGATGAACCCGGCGTCCTCGATGATCGCCAGCGGGTCCTCCTTGGCGTAGGAGTTGAAGTCGCCCAGCAGGAAGACGCGGTCGGTGTCGGCCTGCTCCTCCAGCGAGGCCACGAAGTCGACGAGCGCCTCGGCCTGCGCGATGCGGGCCGGGTTGGACGCCCCCTGACCGTCGCCCTGGTCGGCGTTCTCACCCGAGCCGGATCCCTTGGACTTGAAGTGGTTGACGACCGCCAGGAAGTCCTGGCCCGCGTCGCCGTCGACGGGACGGAACTCCTGCGCCAGCGGGGCGCGGGCGCTCTCGAACGCGGGCGAGTCGAGGATGACGGACGGCCCGACCGGCTCGACGGAGTCGCGCTGGTGGATGAACGCGGTGCGGATGACGTCGCGGCCGTTCGCCGGCACCGTCGTGGGCGACAGCACCGCCGCCCAGCGCTGCGAACCGGCGTCGGCATTCAGCGCCGCCACGAGGGTCTTCAGCGCCTCGTCGCGGTCCGCGCCACCGAGGGTGCCGGTGTCCTCGATCTCCTCGAGCGAGAGCACGTCGGCGTCCAGGGTGTTGATCGCCGTGACGATCTTGGCCTGCTGACGGGCCAGGTCGGCGTCGTCGGCGGCACCGCGCGGGCCCTCGCCGCAGTCGTCTACCGTGACCGGCTCGCCGGCGCGGTCGGTGTAGTAGTCGCACTCGCCGCCTGCGGCCACCCAGTCCTCGCCGGTCGTCGTGAAGTAGTTCAGGACGTTGAACGACGCCAGCGTGACCGCGCCGCCGACGTCCTGCGGCGCGGCCTCACGCGTGCTGGTGGTCGAGACGGTGGCGGACTCGTCGCCCGCCGCGAACGGCACGGTGGGCTGCAGGTTCCAGCCGTTGTTGCGGTAGTCGAGGACGAGCACGTCGTCGATCGTGACCGAGGCCCCGGTGCGCACCTCGTTGCCCGCCGTGAGCCACGGGACCGGGACGTCGCTGTCGGGGCGCCGCGTGAAGTTGACGCTCTTGCCGTCGTCGAGCGTGATGAACCGCGCGGCGTTCTCCGCGACCAGCGCCCGGTAGGCGCTCGTGCGGGGACGAACCTCGTTGGTGGGCTGCGGCAGCACCGTGTCACCGGCGGCGAGACCGAGGGTGCCGAACGTGTTCGTGTCGTAGTTGTCCGTGATCGTCCAGGTGCCCGCCGTGGCGTCGACGAGCATGCCCTCGAGCGCCTCGCGCCGGTCCTCGGCCAGCGGGAAGGAGACCGGCGTCGGCGTGACCGTGCCCGCGACGGGTGCGTCCTCCCACGACGTGGCCGTCACCTGTGTCAGACCCCGGAACTCGGACACGGGACCCGTGACCTCGATCGTGTCGCCGAGGTCGACGGAGCCGGCGAACGCCGTCGAGCCGCCGTAGACGAAGAGGCCGTGCGAGGCCTCGCCCGCGGTGCCACCGGTGCCGGGCGTCTGGAGGTACGCACCATTGAAGCCGCCGGAGGCGTACACCGCCGTGACGACGCCCGTCGTGGTGACGGTGTCGCCGTCGAGCGGGCTGACGTCGTCGGTGCCCTGGATCTCGGCGATCGTGGCGTCCAGCACCGGCGGCGGCGCGACGTCGCACGCGGTGCCGCACGCCGCGGGACTCGGCGCCTGCTTCGTGAAGTCGGCGCCGTTCTGGTCGGTGTCGGCCGCGTTCGTGCGGGCGAGCGACTCGGTGACCGCGGGGTCCTGCGGCGCGGCGGCGGTGCCCTCGAAGGTGGTGGAGCTGCCGTAACCGACCAGGTCGACGAGGTTGCCGTCGGCCAGGACGGCGGCCGGCAGGCCGGTGAGCGCCGTCTGCGACTTCACCAGCGCGATGGTGCCCGACGCCCCGGAGGGGTTGATCGATCCGGTCACGTCGGGTGCGGGGAGATCGGCCCCGGCGGCCGTGGTGTTGCCCTGTCCCGCGACCAGGAACGTGGCGCCCGGCTGCACCTCGTGGGCACCGAGCGGCGTGACGCCGGAGAAGGCACCGGTGCCGCCGGACGAGCGGTACTGGACGGACCAGCCGGAGACGTCGATCGGGGCGTTGGTCGGGTTGCGCAACTCGACGTACTTGAGCTTGTACGCCGCGCCGGCGGAGCCGCCGTCGACGTAGACCTCGTCGATGACGAGGCCGGTGCCGCCGGGGGCGGCGAACGCGGCGGGCGGTACCGCCACGGCCGCGCCGGCCGCGAGCGCGAGCGCGGTCAGGCCGCGCAGGAAGAGACGAGACATCAGGATTCCCCTCGAGAAGTCAGGCTGGGTGTGGGACCGGGGCGGCCTGCGTGGCAGGCCGCCCCGGCTCCGGGTACTGCTACTTCATCTTGACGACCGTGGTCCTCACGGTGGTCTTCGAGCCGTTCGCGACCGCGCTGCCCGAGTAGGTGACCGTCAGCTTCGCCTTGCCCTTCGCGAGCTTGGCGAGCTTGACCGTGGCCCGGCCGTTCTTGACCTTGGCCTTGCCGACGACCTTGGACCCGCGCTTGACGACGACCGTGCCGCCGGTGGGGGTGAAGCCCTTCGCGGTGACGCGGGCCTTCAGCACCTTGCGCTGCCCGACCTTGATCTTCTGGGCCACCGCGGCCCGGATCGAGGTGGCGGCCTTCGTGACCTTGACGGTCACCGTGGCGTCGGCCGGCTCGTACGAGGCGCTGCCGTTGAAGAACAGGCCGAACGTGTGCGAGCCCGGCCGGAGCGCCGTGCCGCCGAAGCGGAACGTGCCCGCGCCGTCGGTCAGGAAGGCGGTGCCGACCGTGATGCCGAGCTGGTTGGCCACGTAGACGATCCCGGTGGTGCCGGGGGCGGCCGACATCGTAATCGTCGCTCCCGTGCCGTACGGGGTCGTCGAGCCGGTGGCCGTGAAGGGCGTCTCGCCCTTGATGACCTCGACCGACACGGTGGCCTCGGAGGAGGCCACCGACGCGGAGCCGCCGTAGACCACGGTCAGCGTGCGCTGCCCGAGTCGCAGGTCGGAGGCGTTCACCTCGACCGTGGCGGCGCCGTCGACCAGCTCGCCGGTGCCCACGACCTGGTCGCCGTCGAGCACCCGGACCGGGCCGGCGACGTCGACACCGGCGGCCGCGGCCACCTTGACCGCGACGTCGAAGGTCTCGCCCTTGACGACCTGTGCCGGCGCGGTGGCGGTCGTCGTCGAGGCGGCCTTCTCGACCGTCAGCGGGATCGTGGCGACCGTGCCACTGGGGGCGGCGGTGGCCCGGATCGTGGCTCCGGCGGCGGCACCGGCAGGCACCGTGAAGGTGAACGTGCCGGAGGCGCCGTCGGTGACGGGCTGGCTGCCGAGGTCGAGCGTCTGACCGTCGCCGTACTCGAGCGTGGCCGCGACCGTGGTGTTGGCCGGGCTGCCAAGCGACGTGAGGTTGAGCTTCGGCAGCGAGAAGCTGACCGAGTCGCCGACCTCGTAGGACGCGGCGAGGCCGGTCACGGCCACCGCGCGGCGACCGAAGTCGGGCGAGACGGGCGACCGGTCGCCGAGGTATTCGATCCAGCCCTCGTAGTCGACGACGCCGGTGTCCACCCACGTGCCCTCGGTGAACGCGCGGAAGTTGTCGCCACCGGTGGCCAGGAAGGACGGCGCGATGACCTTGTAGGACGTCGCCGGGTCGATCAGCCGGTCGTCGATCCAGACGCTCGTGATGCGCTGGCCCTCCGGCCGCGTGGCGTCGTAGGTGTAGCGGACGTTGTCCGAGACGCCCAGCTGCAGGTACGGGCGGCTCGGCACCGCGCCGTCCTTGTCGCGCTGCCACTGCTGCTCGAGGACCTTCTTCAGCGACGCGCCCGTGAGCGTGACCGTGTAGAGGTTGTTCGTGAACGGCAGGATCGTGTTCGCCTCGGCGAACGTCACGACGCCGTCGGTGTTGTTCGGGCCGCCCGTGGCCGTGTTGCCGGCGTAGAACAGCTCGGAGTTGCGCAGGCCGCCGGGGTTGTTGATCGCCAGGTCGGCCGGCGCCGGGGTGCCCTGGGACTGGGCCAGCATCGCGTCGGGCACGAGGTTGCCCAGCGTCGACTCGCTGGCGCGGTCGTCGGTGTTGCCGCCGGTGTACCTGCCGTCGACGTAGCTGCCGCCGCTGAAGGCGCGCGTGATGTCGGCGGTGATCTCGCCGACCTTCTCGTTGCCGATCTCGGTGGCGTGGGCGAGGGCCTCGTCGACGATCGTCTTGACCGCGGCGACCCGGGGCAGGGCGAGGTCGGCGGTCGCGACGCGGGGCACGTTGGTGACCGTGTTCGCCGCGACGGCCCCGGTGTCGGGATCGACCGACAGCGTGACCTTGCCGATGTTCTCGCCGTAGCTGCCGGTCTGGATGACCGGGCGCGTCACGCCGGACTGGCCGGGCACCGGGGCGTCCCAGGCGTAGGCCTTGTGGGTGTGGCCGGTGAAGATCGCGTCGACCGAGGGGTCGGTGCCGTTGACGATGTCGGCGAAGGCGCCGCCGGCGGCGACCTCCTGCGCCAGCGACGAGCCGTCGGGCGTGCCGGCGCCGGCACCCTCGTGGTACGCCGCGACGATGACGTCGGGCTGGTCGGCCGCGGGCAGCGCCTCGAGCCGCTCGACCTCGTCGTTGACGGCGTCGACGGGGTCGGTGAAGTCCAGGTTCGCGATGCCCGTCGGCGTCACGAGGGTCGGTGTCTCCTGGGTGACGGCGCCGATGACGGCCACCTCCAGGCCGTTCACCGTGTACGTCTCGGACGCGGGCAGCGCGGCCGAGCCGTCCGCCTTGAGTCGCACGTTGGCGCCCAGGTACGGGAAGTCGGCCCGGTCGGCCACGCGGCCGGTCAGGTCGGCGAAGCCGCGGTCGAACTCGTGGTTGCCCACCGCGGACACGGCCAGGTCGAGCGCGTTGAGCACGTCGATCGTGGGCGCGTCCTGCTGGGTGGCCGACGCGAACGGCGAGGCGCCGATGTTGTCGCCCACGGACAGGAACAGGGTGTTCGCCTCGCCGGCGGACTGCCTGATCTGCTCCACGGTCGTGGCGAACTTGGTGGTGTTCGCGTCGATGCGGCCGTGGAAGTCGTTGATGTCGACGAGGGTGATGTCGACGGGGTCGGCGGCGTGGGCCGACGGTGTCACCGCGAGGGGAGCGCTGATCAGCGCGCCGATCGCGACGACCGAGAGGGATCGTCGGGACTTCAAGATCATCTGTCCTTATGTCGCAGGGGAACCGGTTGCCACACGGTAACCCTGAGAATCACCCAAGAGGAATGGCTGGCGAGTGACAGTTCGATGAAGAGCCCACGACGGTCAGTGGACGACGGAGGCCTGCAGGCGGCACGGCCCGTCGGGCGCGGCCACGATCGGGTCGACCGTGAACGGGACGCTGGAGCCGGCACCCACCCGGTCGAGGTCGAGCGTGCGGGCGGGTCCGGTCTGCTGGCCGATGAAGACCGTGAGCCGGTAGTCGCGGGACTTCGGCCCGGAGTTCTCGAGGGTCCCCTTCACCTTCCACCGCCCGGAGTCGTCCTGACGGCAGGAGAAGGACGTGATCGCCAGCGGGTCGACCGTGCCCGCGGTCTGGGCGGGCACGCCGGGCGCCACGGCCGACGACGCGTCGGCCTGCGGGGTCGGCTCGTCGTCCCCGCCGCCACAGGCCGCCAGGGGCAGGACGAACAGCACCGAGATCCACGCACGCATGCCGCCATCCCATCACGGCCCCCCGTCCCGGCCGCGGAGGCTCACCCGTCCGCCGTTATCATCGAAGATGAGGAATCCATCATCTTTTCTGGGAGGCCGTGTGACCATCGAACGCATCGGAGTCGTCGGGGGCGGGCTCATGGGCTCCGGCATCGCCGAGGTCAATGCCCGGGCCGGCCTCTCGGTCGTCGTGATCGAGGTGACCGAGGAGTCCGCCGAGGCCGCGCGCGGGCGCATCACCGCGTCGCTGCAGCGCGCCGTCGACCGCGGCAAGCTGACCGAGCAGGACCGTGACGCCACCCTCGCCTCCATCGTCATCTCGACCGACCTCGACGCGCTGGCCGACCGCCAGCTCGTCGTCGAGGCCGCGAGCGAGAAGGAGTCGATCAAGCTCGACCTCTTCACGCGCATCGGGAAGATCCTGCAGGACCCTGACGCGATCCTGGCGTCGAACACCTCGTCGATCCCGATCGTGAAGCTCGGTGCGGCCTCGGGCCGGGCCGACCGCGTCGTGGGGGTCCACTTCTTCAACCCCGCGCCGGTCATGAAGCTCGTCGAGCTCATCCCGTCGCTGACCACGTCGGACAAGACGCTCGAGCGCATGCGCGCCTACGTCTCGGACACGCTGGGCAAGCAGCCGATCGACGCCACCGACCGCGCGGGCTTCATCGTCAACTCGCTGCTGGTGCCGTACCTGCTGTCGGCGATCCGGATGTACGAGGCGGGCTACGCCTCGGCGAAGGACATCGACAACGGCATGGTGCTCGGCTGCGGCCACCCGATGGGTCCGCTCGCGCTGAGCGACCTCATCGGCCTCGACACGATCAAGGCCATCGGCGAGTCGATGTACGAGGAGTTCAAGGAGCCCCTCTACTCGCCGCCGCCGCTGCTCGACCGCATGGTCGACGCGGGGCTGATGGGCAAGAAGTCGGGACAGGGCTTCTACCCCTACCCCTGAGTCCTCAGTCCTCGGTGCGCCTGCCCAGGCCCTGCTCGGGCAGCAGCCGCAGGAACAGGCCCTCGCCCTCGGCGCACACGACGTCGCCGTGGCGGATCTCGCCGCGGACGAACCACTTGCGGCCCTCGACCCGGTCGATCCAGGCGACGGCCTCGAGATCGGTGTCGATCGGCGTGAGCGCCCGGTAGTCGGTGTGCAGGTAGGCGGTGCGGGTGATCCCGCCGGCCGCGAGCGAGGCCAGGATGCCCAGGACCTCGTCGAACAGCAGGCTCACGGCGCCGCCGTGCACGGCCATGCCGCCGCCCATGAACCAGCGGCCGAAGCGCACGGTGCCCTCGACGCGGTCCTTCGTGCGGGAGCTGACCCGCAGCTCGGGCAGCATCGCGTGGCCGCGCACCGGCAGCTCGGCGACGCGACCGTTCACCTGGTGCTGCTCGTCGGTGACGGCGGGCTCGAGCCGGTCGCGCCACGACGCCAGGTCGGCGGCGAGGCCGTCGATCGCCTCACGGTCCATCGGCATCGCCGCGAGGGCGTTCTGGACCGCGTGCAGGTTCTCGACGAGCGTGCCGTAGGCACGGACGTCCTCGGCGGCGAAGTCGCCCTTGAACATCTCTTCCCAGCTCACGGGCCGAGGCTATCCGCCTCCGCCGCGGGCCTCAGTGCCGGCCGCTGACCCGGTCGGCGAGCCGCGCCACCCGCGACGTGCGGCCCAGGCCACGGGCTTCGGCCCGGTCCGCGTGGCGGTACGCGCCGTACATCGCCTGCACGCCGAGCCAGCGCAGGGGCTCCGGCTCCCAGCGGCGCACGCGGTGGCCGACCCACGGCAACGACGTCAGATCGGTCTCGCGTCCGGTGACCAGGTCGGCCAGCGTCCGACCGGCCAGGTGGGCGGTGGCGACGCCCGTGCCCACGTAGCCGCCGGCCCAGGCGAGTCCCGTGGACCGGTCGAGACCGACGGTCGCCCGCCAGTCGCGCGGCACCGCCAGCACCCCGGACCACGCGTGGGCCAGGGGAACGCCGCGGGTCACGGGGAAGAAGTCGCGCAGGATCGCGTCGAGTGCCGCCACGGTGGAGGCCGGGGTCTGCCCGTCGAGGTCCGTGCGCGAGCCGTAGCGGTAGGGGTCGCCGCGCCCGCCCAGGGCGATCCGGCCGTCGGCGGTGCGCTGGGCGTACATGTACGCGTGGGCGAAGTCGCCGAGGGTGGCGCACCCCTCCCAGCCGATCTCGTCCCACGCCGCGTCCGGCAGCGGCTCGGTGACCACCATGGAGGAGTTCATCGGCAGCCACGTGCGCCGCTGTCCCGCGAGCTCACTGGTGAAGCCCTCGGTCGCGCGCACCACGTACGCCGCCCGCACGCGCGCGCCCGAGGCCGTCGTGACGACCCCGGGGTCGATCGCGGCCACGCGCGTGTCCTCCGCGATCGTGACGCCGCGGCGCTCCACGGCGGCGGCCAGTCCGGCGACCAGCTTCGCGGGGTGGACCCGCGCGCAGTGCGGGTGCCACACCCCGCCCAGCGCTCCCGCGACGCGCACGCGCTGCGCGGTCGCGGCCGCGTCGAGGCGCACCGCGCCCGTCCGCTGCCACGAGGCGTCGTCGGCGTGGTTCTGCTCGAGCCGCTCGAGCTGGGCGGCGTTGCGGGCGACGTTCAGCTCACCGCCGACCACGACGTCGGCGTCGATGCCCTCGGCCTCGGTCACCGAGACCACCTCGGCGACCGTGGCGTTCATCGCGTCCTGGAACCGCTGCGTCGCCGCCCGACCGTGCGAGTGCTCCCAGACGCCGCGACCGCCGGTGATCGAGTTCGTCAGCCAGCCCCCGTTGCGGCCCGAGGCTCCGTAGCCCACGTGACGCTGCTCGAGGACGAGGATCCGCAGGCCCGGGTCGAGATCGGCGAGGTGGAGCGCGGTCCACAGCCCCGTGTAGCCCGCGCCGACGACCACCACGTCGACCTCCGCCGAACCGTCGAGGGCAGGACGTGCCTCCGGCCGCCCCCGCGACTCCCACCAGTGCGAGACGCGGCCATTGATCACCGCACGCCCCAGGCGTAGGTCTGCTTCTCCAGCTTCAGGTACATGAAGGTCTCGGTCGACGCGACGCCGGGCAGGTCGATGATCCGGGAGGCGACGATGTCGAGCAGGTTGTCGTCGCTCTCGGCGACGATCTCGGCGAGGATGTCGAACCGGCCGGCGGTGATGACGACGTAGTCGACCTCGGCGACCTCGGCGATCTCGGCGGCGACCTTGCGCACGTCGGACGAGACGGTGACGCCGATCATCGCCTGGCGCGGGAACCCGAGCTGGAGCGGATCGGTCACCGCGACGACCTGCACCACCCCGCCGTCGAGCAGCTTCGCGACCCGGTGGCGCACGGCCGCCTCGGACAGGCCGACCTCGGCGGCCATGGCCGCATAGGACATCCGCCCGTCCTTCTGCAGCAGGGAGACGAGGTGCTTGGAGATGTCGTCGAGCGCGACGCGGTCCGCCATGCCCCCATGATGACACGCCCTCTTCGAGGGTCGAATTTGCGCTTTCCGTGGTGAAACAAGAAATTTACTTCGCTTTCTTCGGGGCGAAGCCTGCATGACGTGTGATTCTGTGTGACAAGGGAAAGGCGGACGCGTGGCAGATCTCGATCGCAGGACGATGCTCAAGGCACTGGGAGCGCTGGGCCTCGCCGGAGCCAGCGCCGCCGTGCTGCCCGCCTTCGGCACCCCCGACCGCCGGCAGGACCCGGCGAGCTGCGCGGCGCAGGACCTCTCGGCCTCCGACCCGCGCCTCGTCTTCTCCAACTGGCCCGAGTACATCGACGAGGAGGGCGAGAACGGCGAGCCCTCGACCCTGCAGCAGTTCGAGAAGCTGACGGGGATCTCCGTCTCGTACGTCCCCGACGTCAACGACAACACCGAGTTCTTCGCGAAGGTGGTCAACCAGCTCGGGGCGTGCCAGTCGACCAAGCGCGACATGTTCGCGCTCACCGACTGGATGGCCGCGCGGATGATCCAGATGGGTTGGATCCAGCCGATGGACCGCGCGAACGTGCCGAACCTGCACGCCAACCTGATCGACTCGCTGCGCGGCGTGGGCTGGGACGCCGAGCGCGACTACTCCGCGCCGTGGCAGTCCGGCCTGACCGGCATCTGCTACAACAAGCGACTCGTGCCCGAGGTCCGCACGATGGACGAGCTGCTGACCCGCAGCGACCTCAGGGGCCGCGTCACCCTGCTGACCGAGATGCGCGACACCATGGGCCTGACCCTGCTGTCCGACGGCGCCGACCCGGCCGACTTCGCCAAGGACGACTGGGACACGGCGCTCGAGAAGGTCAAGAAGGCCCGTCGCGCCGGCCAGATCCGCGCCTTCACCGGCAACGACTACGTCCAGGACCTCGAGGCCGGCAACATCGCGGCCTGCGTCGCCTGGTCGGGCGACGTCATCGCCACCGGCAACGAGGACCTCGTCTTCGTCACGCCCGAGGAGGGCCTGATGATCTGGTCGGACAACATGATCATCCCCAACCTCGCGACCCACCAGGCGAACGCCGAGAAGTTCGTCGACTTCTACTACCAGCCCGAGATCGCCGCCCAGCTGGCCGCGTACGTGAACTACATCTGTCCGGTCAAGGGCGCGCAGGACGCGATGCTCGAGATCGACCCCGAGCTGGCCGAGAGCCAGCTGATCTTCCCCACCGACGAGACGCTGTCGCAGACCCACGGGTTCATGGCGCTCTCGGAGAGCGTGATGCGCACCTACGAAGGAGAGTTCGCCGATGTCGCAGGCAGCTGACGGGTCCCGGGACCTGACCCTCACCGGCGTCACCAAGGAGTACGCCGACTTCACGGCGGTGAAGTCGCTCGACCTCACCGTGCCGCAGGGCGAGTTCTTCGCCCTCCTCGGCCCCTCGGGCTGCGGCAAGACGACCACCCTGCGGATGGTGGCCGGACTGGACACCCCGACCACGGGCTCGATCACCCTCGGCGACCTGGACATCACCTACGCCAAGCCGTATCAGCGGCCGGTCAACACGGTCTTCCAGAACTACGCCCTGTTCCCGCACCTGACGATCTTCGAGAACGTCGCCTTCGGCCTGCGCCGCAAGGGCGTCAAGAACGTCGCCCAGCCGGTCGAGGCCATGCTCGAGCTGGTTGAGCTCACCAGCCAGGCGCGCAAGAAGCCCACCCAGCTCTCCGGCGGCCAGCAGCAGCGCGTCGCGCTGGCGCGGGCCCTGATCAACCAGCCCGAGGTGCTGCTGCTCGACGAGCCGCTCGGCGCCCTCGACCTCAAGCTCCGTCGCGCGATGCAGACCGAGCTCAAGCGCATCCAGTCCGAGGTCGGACTCACCTTCGTGCACGTCACGCACGACCAGGAGGAGGCCATGGGCATGGCCGACACGATCGCGGTCATGAACGCCGGCGTCATCGAGCAGATGGGCAGCCCCGTCGAGCTGTACGACAATCCGAGGACGGCGTTCGTGGCGAACTTCCTCGGTCGTTCCAGCCTCATGGCGGCGACGGTCAAGGAGGTCACCTCCGAGTACGTCAAGGCCAACATGCACGGCACGGTCGTCTCGATCCCGATCGAGCGGGCGCACGTGCGCGAGGGATCGGCGTGGGTCGGCATCCGCCCCGAGAAGGTGTTGATCGCGGCGGCGGGCACCCCGATCGACGCGCCCGGCAACCACATCGAGGGCGGCATCGTCACCGACGTCAACTACGTCGGCGTCAGCACCGAGTACCTCGTGCGGATGCCCTGGGGCCAGGAGATCGGCGCCTTCGCCCAGAACACCGGCCACCAGGACATCCTCCCCGTGGGGTCGCAGGTCGACCTGTCGTGGCGCCCCGAGTTCGCCTTCCTGCTCGACTCGGACGAGGACCCGAACGCGGGCAAGGAGGAGCAGGCGTGAGCGACGTGGTGGCGCCCCGCCGCCGCGGACCCTCGGTCGCGGCGTGGCTCCTGCTGCCCGGCGCAATCTGGCTGGCGCTGTTCTTCGTCGTCCCGTTCTACTCGCTGGTCGCGACCAGCCTCTTCGACCCGAACGGGTCGGTGCTGTCGGGCTACGAGGTGACGTGGCATTTCGCGAACTTCTCGGACGCGCTGCGCGACCACTGGCGCCCGCTCGTGCGGTCGCTGGTCTACGCCGGCATCGCGACGTCCTTCTGCCTCGTCCTGGGCTACCTGCTGGCCTACGCGATCGCCTTCAAGGCGGGCCGGTGGAAGACCCTCCTGCTGGTCATGGTGATCGCGCCGTTCTTCACCAGCTTCCTGGTCCGCACCCTGTCGTGGAAGCTGATCCTGGCCGACAACGGCTGGGTCGTGGACGCCCTGCAGGCCGTGCACGTCCTCGGCCCCGAGGACCGGCTGCTGGCCACGCCGGTCGCCGTGATCGCCGGCCTGACCTATAACTTCCTGCCGTTCATGGTGCTGCCGCTCTACGCGAGCCTCGAGAAGATCGACCTGCGACTGATCGAGGCGGCCCAGGACCTCCACGCCAACCCGTTCGTGGCGTTCTTCAAGGTGACGTGGCCGCTGAGCCTCCCGGGCGTGGCCGCGGGCACGATGCTGACGTTCATCCCGGCGGCGGGCGACTACATCAACGCCCAGCTGCTCGGCAGCCCGAACGAGCGGATGATCGGCAACATCATCCAGAACCTGTTCACGACGACGGGCGACTACGCCGCGGCCGGAGCCCTGTCGGTGATCCTGATGGCGCTGATCCTGGTGTTGATCATGACCTGGGTCCGCAAGGCCGGAGCGGAGGACCTCGTATGAATCCCGTGAGTCGCGTCGGTCGCTGGATCGGCGACCACCTCGTCCTCGCCGGCGGCCTGCTGGTGCTGGTCTACCTGCTGGTGCCGAACGCGATCGTCGTGCTGATGAGCTTCAACGACAACAGCGAGGCGCGCAACGTCTACGCGTTCCAGTCGTTCACCCTCGACAACTGGCTGAACCCCTGCAAGCCCTCGGGCCTGTGCTCGGCGCTGGGGACCAGCATCCAGATCAGCCTGCTCGCCACCGTGGTCGCGACGATCATCGGCACGATGGTCGCCTTCGCGCTGGTGCGCCACCGGTTCACCGGGCGCAAGGCCGCGAACGTCCTGATCTTCCTGCCGATGGCCGCACCCGAGATCGTGCTGGGCTCGTCGCTGCTGTCGCTGTTCGTCGCGGTCGGCCTCGGCGGTCGTCTCGGCTTCTGGACGATCTTCGTGGCCCACGTGATGTTCTGCCTGTCCTTCGTCGTGGTCACGGTCAAGGCGCGCCTGGGCGGGCTCAGCGAGAATCTCGAGCAGGCGGCGATGGACCTCTACGCCAACGAGGCGCAGACGTTCTGGAAGATCACGTTCCCGCTGGTCTTCCCCGGCATCCTGGGCGCCGCCCTGCTGAGCTTCTCGCTGTCGTTCGACGACTTCATCATCACGAACCTGAACGCCGGCCAGACGGTGACGTTCCCGATGTTCGTGTGGGGCTCCGCGCAGCGCGGCGTGCCGATGCAGGTCAACGTCGTCGGCACGCTGATGTTCGTGATCGCGCTGGCGATCGTGATCGTCGGCGAGGTGCAGAGCCGCCGCCGCCAGAACACCCTGGCCTGACCGCGGCCCGCGTCAGAGCGCGGACTGCGCCGTGGTGACCGCGGCCCGGATGATCTGCTCCATCTGGTCGAACTCGGCCTGACCGCAGATCAGCGGTGGCGCCAGCTGGATCACCGGGTCGCCGCGGTCGTCGGCGCGGCAGTACAGGCCGTGGCCGAACAGCTCGGGCGTGAGGATGCCGCGCAGCAGGCGCTCGGACTCCTCGTCGGTGAAGCTCTCCTTGGTGGCCTTGTCCTTGACCAGCTCGATCCCGTAGAAGTAGCCCTCGCCGCGGACGTCGCCGACGAAGTCCAGGTCCAGCAGCTTCTCGAGCGTGCTGCGGAACGCGCCCTCGTTCTCGCGCACGTGCAGGTTGAGCTTCTCGCGGTCGAACACGTCGAGGTTGGCCAGCGCGACGGCGGCCGAGACCGGGTGGCCGCCGAAGGTGTAGCCGTGGGAGAAGCTGACCCCGGGCTGGAGGAAGGGCTCCATGATCCGGTCGGTCGCGATCATCGCGCCGATCGGGGCGTAGCCCGACGTCATGCCCTTGGCGCAGGTGATCATGTCCGGCTGGTAGCCGAAGCGGGTGGCGCCGAACGTCTCGCCCAGGCGGCCGAAGGCGCAGATGACCTCGTCGCTGACCCACAGCACGTCGTAGGTGTCGCAGATCTCGCGCACGCGCTCGAAGTACCCCGGCGGCGGCGGGAAGCAGCCGCCGGAGTTCTGCACGGGCTCGAGGAAGAGCGCGGCGACCGTCTCGGGCCCCTCGGCCAGGATGGCCTGCTCGATCTGGTCGGCGGCCCAGCGACCGAACGCCAGGGGGTCGTCGCCGTGCTCGGGCGCGCGGTAGAAGTTCGTGTTGGCCACGTGCCGACCCGACGGGACGAGCGGCTCGAACGGGGCCTTGATGTCGGGCAGGCCGGTGATGGACAGCGCCCCGTGCGTGGTGCCGTGGTACGCAATCTGGCGGCTGATCGCCTTGGTCTTCTCAGGCTTGCCGGTCAGCTTGAAGTACTGCTTCGCCGCCTTCCAGGCCGTCTCGACCGCCTCGCCGCCGCCGGTCGTGAAGAACACGCGGTTGAGGTCGCCCGGGGCCTCGTGGGCGAGCCGCTCGGCCAGCCGGGCGGCCGGCTCGGTCGCGAACGTCCACAACGGGAAGAACTCGAGCTCCTTGGCCTGCTTGGCGCCGGCCTCGGCCAGCTCGGCGCGACCGTGCCCGACCTGCACCACGAACAGGCCCGACAGTCCGTCGAGGTACTGGCGGCCGGCACTGTCGTAGATGTGCACGCCCTCACCGCGCGTGATCACGGGGACGTCCGCGTGCTCGAAGTTCGCGTGCTGGGTGAAGTGCATCCACAGGTGATTCTTGGCGGCGTGCTGCACATCGAAGGAGTCGGTCATGCCTTCAGTATCGCTCACCATTGATTCAGTCGTCCAGAGCACGGGAGATCACTGATTCAGTGTTACGGACTCGTAACATTGACGTTTTCGGTGGTGGAACCGCGCGATTGCTGTGGACGTGGCCGGTCCGGCCCAGCACACTGGTACCCGTGACGTCCCCGACCCGCAGCACCGCCTACGAGAGGAGCGCCCCGGCCGCCTCCCTCGTCGACGCGGCGCTGCGCGACACCCGCAAGGCCGTGTTCTGGCTCGAGGACGCCCCCGGCGCCGCCTGGCCCGCCCTGACCGCCTCGGCCTCGGCCGACCTGGTCGTGGTCGGCGGCGGCTACTGCGGCCTCTGGACCGCCCTGCTGGCGAAGCGCCGCGACCCGGACCGCGACGTGCTGCTGGTCGAGGCCGAGACGATCGGCTGGGCGGCCTCGGGCCGCAACGGCGGGTTCTGCGAGGCCAGCCTCACGCACGGCGAGACCAACGGCCGCGACCGGTGGCCCGACGAGTACGACCTCCTCGACCGGCTGGGCCGCGAGAACCTCGACGCGTTCGAGGCCGACGTCCGCGACCTCGACGTCGAGTTCGAGCGCACCGGCGAACTGTCCGTCGCCGTCGACGAGCACCAGCTGGCGTGGCTCGACGAGATGGACGGCCGGCGGCTCTCCGCCGACGAGGTGCGCGCCGAGATCGACAGTCCGCTCTTCCTCGGCGGGGTGTGGGAGGAGCACAGCTCCGCGCTCGTCCACCCGGCGAAGCTCGCCCGCGAGCTGGCCCGCGCCGCCGCCGAGGCCGGCGTCCGGATCGTCGAGCACACCCGGGTCGAGGACCTCGACGTCCCCCGCACCGGTCCCGTGACGCTGCGTACCGCGCGCGGCACGATCACGGCCCGCCAGGTCGCGCTCGCGACCAACGTCTTCCCCGCCCTGCTCGCCCGGGCGCGGCACCTGACCATCCCGGTGTACGACTACGTGCTGATGACCGAGCCGCTGACCGCGGAGCAGCGGGCCTCGATCGGGTGGACGCACCGTCAGGGTCTCGGCGACCTGGCGAACCAGTTCCACTACTCGCGCCCGACCCGGGACGGTCGGATCCTCTACGGCGGGTACGACGCGATCTACCACTTCGGCCGACGCGTCCGCCCGGAGTACGAGGACCGGCCGGCGTCGTTCCGCACGCTGGCGTCGCACTTCCTCGCGACGTTCCCCCAGCTGGAGGACGTCCGGTTCAGCCACGCCTGGGCCGGGGCGATCGACACGTGCACCCAGTTCGTCGCCTTCCACGGCCTGGCCCGCCGCGGTCGGATCGCCTACGCCGCCGGGTTCACGGGCCTCGGCGTCGGTGCCACCCGGTTCGCGGCCGAGGTCATGCTCGACCGGCTCGCCGGGCTGCAGACCGAGCGCACGCAGCTGACGATGGTCCGCAGGAAGCCGATCCCGTTCCCACCCGAGCCCGTCCTGTCCGCCGGCGTCCAGGTGATGCGTCGCGGACTCGACCGCGCCGACCACCGCCAGGGACGTCGCGGACCCGTGATCCGCGCGCTCGACGCCGTCGGGCTCGGCTTCGACTCATGAGCCCCTCCCCCGCCCCCGTCCCAGGAGCCACCGTGACCGAGCCCGTGCACAACGTCATCGACGGCGAGTCGTTCGCCTCGTCGGCCGACCGCTTCATCGACCTGGTCGACCCCACCACCGGCGAGCCCGACGGCACCTCGCCCATCTCGCCGACCTCGGAGGTCGACGCGGCGTACGCGGCGGCCGAGCGGGCCTTCCCGGGGTGGGCGGCGACCACGCCGCGCGGGCGGCAGGAGCTGATGCTCGCGGTCGCGGACGCGATCCTCGAGCGCGGTGACGACCTGGTCGCGGCCCAGTGCCGCGACACCGGCCAGCCTCGCCGCTACGTCCGCAGCGAGGAGGTCGAGCAGGCCGCCGACCAGATCCGCTACTTCGCCGGGATCGCCCGCGCACCGCAGGGCCTGGCCCAGGGCGAGTTCCTCGAGGGCTTCTCCTCCACGATCCGCCGTGAGCCGATCGGCGTCGTCGGCCAGGTGACGCCGTGGAACTATCCGCTGGCGATGGCCGGGTGGAAGATCGCACCGGCCATCGCGGCCGGCAACACCCTCGTGCTCAAGCCGAGCGACACGACGCCCCGCTCGACCGTCCTGCTGGCCGAGATCGTCAACGAGATCCTCCCGCGAGGTGTCGTGAACGTCGTCAACGGCGACGCCACCACCGGCCAGTACCTCGTCGAGCACCCGACCCCCGGACTGGTCGCCATCACCGGCTCGGTGCGCGCCGGGAAGTCGGTCGCCGCGTCCGCGGCGAAGCGGCTCACCCGCGTCCACCTCGAGCTGGGCGGCAAGGCCCCCGCGGTCGTGTTCCCCGATGCCGACCTGGCAGCGGCCGCCGCGGGGATCGTCGAGGCGGCGACGTTCAACGCCGGCCAGGACTGCACCGCGGCCACCCGCGTGATCGTGCACGAGAGCGTCCACGACGCGTTCGTCGCCCTCCTGGTCGAGAAGTGCGCCGACGCCCGGCCCGGGCCTCCGTCGGACGAGGAGGCCGAGTACGGGCCGCTCAACAACGCCGCCCACTTCGCGAAGGTGATGAGCCACCTCGAGCGGGTGCCGTCGCACGCGGAGGTCGTGACGGGCGGCACGCAGGTCGGCGACCGCGGCTTCTTCGTCGCTCCCACGATCATCACCGGCGTCCGGCAGGACGACGCGGTCGTCCAGGAGGAGATCTTCGGCCCGGTCCTGACCGTGCAGGCGTTCGGCGACGCCGAGCAGGCGCTGCACTGGGCCAACGGCGTCGACTACGCCCTGGCCGCGAGCGTCTGGACCCGCGACCACGGCACCGCCGAGCGGTTCAGCCGCGGGCTCGACTTCGGCTGCGTGTGGATCAACGCGCACATCCCGTTCATCTCCGAGATGCCGCACGGCGGGTTCAAGAGCTCCGGGTACGGCAAGGACCTCTCGGTCTACGGGTACGAGGACTACACCCGCGTCAAGCACGTCATGAGCGCCCACCACTGACGGCGGCCACCCGGGCGATCGCGTCCGGGCCCACCCGGCAGCAGCCGCCCACCCACGCGGCGCCGGCCTCGACCCAGCGCGGCACGAGCCCCACGTCGTACGTGCCGGTGCCCAGCCACTGCTGGGCCTCGGCGTCCCACACCTCGCCGGCGTTCGGGTAGGCGACGCCGGGCTTGCCGGTGGCCGCGACCTTCCGCAGCGCGGGCAGGACGTCGGCCGGCGCGCAGCAGTTGACGCCGACCCCGACGATGCAGTCGACCTCGGCGGGGATCGCGAAGGCGTCCTCCAGTCGCTGGCCCGCACACGTACGGTCGCCGTCGATCGAGTACGACAGCCAGGCCGGGTGCCCGTACTCGGCCAGCAGCCGCACGAGCACCTCCGCCTCGTCGGTGTCGGGCACCGTCTCGACCGCGAGCAGGTCGGCACCCGCCGCCACGAGGGCCTCGATCCGCGGGCGGTGGACGCGCTCGAGCTCGGCTGCAGTCAGCCCGTAGCGGCCGCGGTACTCCGACCCGTCCGCCAGGAGCGCCCCGAACGGACCGATCGATCCGGCGACGAGGCGGCCCTCGACCCGGTCGGTGGCCTCACGGGCGAGCTCGACGCTCAGACGGATCAGCCCGGCGTCGCGGGTCTGGTAGCTGGCGGTGGTGGCCACGTCGGCGCCGGCGGCGAAGTACTCGCGGTGCACCGCCACGATCTCGTCCGGCGAGGTACGCAGCACCCGGGCGGTCCACTCGCCGCCGGACAGGTCGTTGCCGCGCGCCTCGAGCACGTTCGAGAGTCCGCCGTCGAGGGTGTGCACGAGGCCAGTATGCCGTTCGCCGGGAGGCGCCGACCGCTCACCGATCCACGACGCCCCGAGGTGCGCGCGGCACCGCCGAGTCGCGACAATGGCACCGTGACGTGACCCACACGCTCACCGCGACACCGCACGCCGGAGGCCCCATGATCGTCCCGCTGACCCTGCGCGACTTCCTCGACCGCGCCCGCACCGTCTACCCCGACCGCGTCGCCGTGGTCGACGAGCCGAACCAGGTGGCGGACTCGTGGGGCGAGGTCACGTACGCCCAGCTGTACGCGAAGGCACGCAGCCAGGCGGCCACGCTCGACGAGCTCGGCGTGCCGCAGGGCGCTCGCGTGGCGATGGTGTCGCACAACGCGGCCCGGCTGCTCGCCTCGTTCTACGGCGTCGCCAACTGGGGCCGCATCTTCGTGCCGGTGAACTTCCGGCTCGCCCCCGCCGAGATCCAGTACATCGTCGAGCACTGTGGGGCCGAGGTCGTCATGCTCGACCCGGAGCTGGAGCACCTCGCCGAGGCCTGCTCGGCCGCGAAGCACGTCTTCGTCCTCGGCCGCGACGACGACAGGATCTGGGCGTCGCGGGGCGAGCCGGCCGCGTGGGAGCCCGACGAGAACGCGACCGCGACGATCAACTACACGTCCGGCACCACGGCCCGTCCCAAGGGCGTCCAGCAGACGCACCGCGCCCGCTGGGTCAACGCCACGACGTTCGGCTGGCACGCCACGCTGACCGACCGCGACGTCTACCTGCACACGCTGCCGATGTTCCACTGCGACGGCTGGGGCCTGATCTACGCGACCACCGGCGTGGGCGCCAAGCAGGTCGTGATCCGCCAGATCGACGGTACCGAGATCCTGCGGCGCATCGAGGAGCACGGCGTCACCGTGCTGGCCTGCGCGCCGGCGGTGCTCACCGCCACCCTCGACGCACTCGCCGACTGGACCGGCGACACCGGGCGCGACCGCGTGCGCTGCATCGTCGCGGGCGCCCCGCCGCCCACGCGCACCATCCAGCGCGTCCGCGAGGAGCTCGGCTGGGAGTTCATCCAGATCTACGGCCTCACCGAGACCTCGCCGCTGCTGACGATGAGCCGCATGCGCGAGGAGTGGGAGGAGTACGAGCCGCAGGAGCAGGCCCGCCTGCTCTCGCGCGCCGGCGCGCCCACGATCGGCACGCGGATCATGGTCGACGACAAGGGCGAGATCCTGGCCCGCAGCAACACCGTCCTCGAGTCGTACTGGGAGAACCCCGAGGCCACGCAGGAGGCGCTGGCCGACGGCTGGTTCCACACCGGCGACGGCGGCACGTACGAGGACGGCTACGTCACGATCGCCGACCGCAAGAAGGACGTCATCGTCTCCGGCGGCGAGAACGTGTCGTCGATCGAGGTCGAGGACGTGCTGGCCTCGCACCCGGCGGTGCGCGAGGTCGCGGTGATCGGCGTCCCTGACGACAAGTGGGGCGAGCTCGTCATGGCCCTCGTGGTCGTGGACGGCGACGTCACGGAGGAGGACCTGCGCGGCCACGTCCGCGAGCGCCTCGCCGGCTACAAGGTGCCCAAGCGCGTCGAGTTCCGCGAGGAGTTGGCGCGCACGGCCACCGGCAAGCTGCAGAAGTTCAAGCTGCGCGCCGAGTACTGGGAGGGTCGCGACCGCCAGGTCAACTGACGCGGCGGTCAGTCGACGTCGGTGACGATCGACTGCACCTCGTCGACGCGGATGGCCGCGGAGTCGAGGGGCGCCTCCAGGGTGGCGGGGGCGCCGGGCACCACGATCGCGTTGCCGCCGACCGTGAAGCTCAGGTCGTACACGAGCCGGACCGAGGCGCTGTAGGCCGGGCGCCCACCCACCGTGGCGGTGCCCCCGGACGACATCCGGCGGTAGGCGTGACTGCAGTCGCTCTCGGCCGCCGCGCGGGTCGTGGTCAGCGGGCACGAGATCGTGCCCGAGCCGTCGCCCGGATCGACGGTCATCGAGCTGAAGGTGGCGGTGGCGACGAGGTCGAACGCCGACCCGGTGGCCGACGGCGACGCGCCCGCCGCCCAGAACCACGTGTCGAGGCTGACCAGCGTCCGGCCCGTGGGGCTCGTGTTCAGGGTCGGTGTGGCCAGGTTGATCTGACCGATCGCCGAGAGCGCCCGCTCGAGCAGGGAGGGCGGCTCCTCCTCGCCGGTCCACCAGCTCTCCTCCAGCTGGTAGGTGCCACCGCTGGAGCACCAGCGGTACCGGGCCTCGGAGTCCTCGTTCGGCGGCTCGCCGTCGGGCAGGGCGAGGGGCACGACCAGATCGGTGGTGACACAGAAGCGCGTGCCCTGGCAGTACGGACCCTCCAGGACATGGTCGCCGAGGCTGGTGGGGGCCGGGGCGGCCGGGAGATCGCAGGTCGGCTGCGGCGAGCCCGGGTTCTCACCGCCGGGGTTCGTCGTGCCCGGCGAGGGCTCAGGGGCCGGGATGACGCACTCGTACTCGCTGACGCCGATCCACTTGATGACGGCCGGCGGGACGCACGACGGCGCCGCCGACGCCGGACTCGCGGCCAGCGACAACGCGATGAGGGTGCCGGCGCAGGTGAGCACCGACACCACCAGCGCGATCATCACGCGCCGCACCCGGTTCAGCATGATGTCTCCCCGTCGTCGTAACCGCTCAGCAGCCAGGCGTCGCCGGACCTCTCGAACAGGTAGGTGGCCGGGAGGACCTGGCCGACGTTGGTCGAGCCCGGACCGGCCGCCTTGTCGCCGCGCGGCACCAGGAACATCGATGTCAGGTCGAGGCAGCCGGTGACCGATGCCCGGTCGTCGCCGACCTCGACCTCGGACGCCGTGAAGCTGTACGGACCCAGCCACTTCAGGCCGGGATCCTCGATCTGCGCCTTGTTGCTCTTGATCAGCTCGGCGCGGTACTCGTCGGTGACCAGGCCCTTCGACGTCTCTGCGATCGACTGGGTGCCGCGACCGTACGCCGCGGCCAGGAACGCGTCGACCCGGTCGATCGCCTCACGCTGCTCGGCCGTGTAGCCGTCCGCGTCGACGGACGGCGCGGCGGACGCGGCGCCCTCGGGCAGCTCGGGGTCGTCTCCACCGCCACATGCGGCGAGCGTCACCGCGAGGAGCAGCGTCGGCACGACGCTCCTCCACCGCACGGGTCGATCCGACATGGTGCCCCCTCGCATTCCGGACGAACGGCCACCATCGTAGGGCAAAAGAGCTTCGGGCCGCCGGGCGTCCGGGCGGCTCATCCGGTGTTCCGCAGCCCGTTGGCGATGCCGTTGACCGTCTGCAGCAGCGCGGCCCGCATGTCCTCGTCGACCGCGTCGGGGTCCTCGCGGTAACGAGCCAGCAGGTCGACCTGGGCGAACGAGATCGGCTGCAGGTAGGCGTCGCGCACCTCGAGCGTGCGGCGCAGGGCCGGCTGGTCGTCGAGCACGTGCCGCTCACCGGTGATCCGCAGGACCTCCTCGACGGTGACGGAGTGCTCGGCCCGGATGATGTCGAAGATCGGGCGCAGCCCGGGCGGCACGAGCGTGTCGACGTAGTGGCCCGCGACGTCGAGGTCGGTCTTGGCCAGCGTCATCTCGACGTTGGAGATGAACGTGCGGAAGAAGTGCCACTGGTCGAGCATCTCGGCCAGCACCTTCTCCTGACCGGCGAGGCGCGCGGCCCGCAGGCCGCTGCCGACACCGAACCAGCCCGGCACGATCTGACGGCTCTGGGTCCAGCCGAACACCCACGGGATCGCCCGCAGCCCGTCGATCCCGCCCCCGGTCTCGGGACGACGCGACGGCCGCGAGCCGATGTTGAGGTCGCCGAGCTGGTCGACGGGGGTCGAGGCCAGGAAGTACTCGAACAGGCCCGGGTCGTCGACCAGCCGGCGGTACGCCGCGTACGCCGCGTCGCTGACCTGCGTCATCGTGTCGTCCCACTGCTGCATCGCGTCGGCAGGCGTGCGCGCCTCCAGGTGCAGCGTCGAGGCCTCGAGGACCGCCGCCAGCGAGAGCTCGAGGTTCTCGTGACCGAGGCGCGGCAGGGAGTACTTGTCGCTGATGACCTCGCCCTGCTCGGTGAACTTGATGTCGCCGGTCAGCACGCCGTAGGGCTGGGCCAGGATCGCGTCGTACGTGGGGCCGCCGCCGCGGCCGACGGTGCCGCCTCGACCGTGGAAGAGCCGCAGCGTGACCCCGTGCTTCTGG
This sequence comes from Aeromicrobium flavum, assembly GCF_007992115.1. Lineage (GTDB taxonomy): Bacteria > Actinomycetota > Actinomycetes > Propionibacteriales > Nocardioidaceae > Aeromicrobium > Aeromicrobium flavum. The sequence goes on along the minus strand of NZ_BJZQ01000015.1, from coordinate 19,805 downwards.
GCGACGTCGCGCAGCGCCCGCTGGGCGCGATGCAGCTCCCACTGCGACGTGGTGATGCCCCCGGCCTTGTTGGAGTCGGAGTAGCCGAGCATGACCTCCTGCCGGTCGCCGCGCAGCCGCACGAGCGTCCGGTAGTGGTCGTCGGACAACAGCTCGTCGAGGACGTCTCCGGCGCGGCGGATCTCGTCGACCGTCTCGAGCAGCGGCACGAAGTCCAGTCGGGCGAACGGCGGCGTGCCCTCGCTGCCGACGAGGTCGACCAGCCCGGCCTGCCGGGCCAGCACGACCGGCGCCAGCAGGTCGTCGCCGCCGAGGGTCATCGACACGATGTACGACTCGATGACGTCCTCGCCGAACGTCTCCTTCAGCTCGCGCACGGCCGTGAAGACCCCGTAGGTGCGCTCGCCCCACTCGTCGAGCGACGGCGGGTCGGCGGACAGGGGCCTCAGCCGCGACAGCTCCGTCGACAGCAGGGCGAAGCGGTCCTCGCGACTCAGGTCGGCGTAGGCCGCGTCGGACTCGTCCAGCCGGTCGTAGAGGATCGCGAGCGCGTGATGGTGGGCCTCGGCGTGCTCGCGGATGTCCATCGTGGCCAGGTGCAGGCCCACCGACGAGATGCCGCGGATCGCCCGGGCCAGCATCCGGTCGGCGATGAGCTCGCCACCGTGCTCGCGCAGCGACCGGTCGACGACGGCCAGGTCGGCGAGGAGCTCGGCCCGGTTGGCGTAGTCGCGTCCGGGCACGTGGGGCGTGCCGGCCGCGACGCGGGCCGCCGAGTTCGCGACCTTGAGCTTCGCGCACGACAGCTTGAGCCGGTACGGCTCGAGGGCGTTGACGGTGAGCAGCCGCGGGTCGAGGTCGGGCAGGGCGGTGAGGTCGGCCTGCAGCGACGTCGTCAGCTCGGCGCTGACCTCGACCAGCTCGCTGGAGGACGACAGCTCGCGGATCAGCAGGTCGAGGTTGGCATCGACGATCCGCGTGGCGATCCGGTTCTGGAGCTGCAGGATGCTGAGCGTGACCTCGGGAGTGACGTTGGGGTTGCCGTCGCGGTCGCCGCCGATCCACGTGCCGAACGACAGCGGCCGCACCGCGGGGTCGAGGGCGATGCCGTGCTCGGCCAGCTGGTCGGCCAGGTCGGTGCCGATGTCGGGCAGCGCCTCCTCGAGGATCTGCTGCAGGAAGAAGACCAGGTGCCGGGCCTCGTCGAGCGGCGTGGGCCGCGTGCGGCGCACCGCGTCGGTCTGCCAGATCAGGTCGATGAGCTGGGCGAGGTCGCGGTCCTGCGCCGTGCGCCGACGGGTGCCGGGCGGGGCGGAGTCGATCAGGAGGTCGGCGATCCGGCGCAGCTTGGTGAGGATCGTGCGGCGGCTGACCTCGGTGGGGTGGGCGGTGAAGATCGCCCGCACGTCGATCCGCTCGATCCCCCGGCGCAGGCCCTCGGTGCCCTGCTCGGCCACGATGTCCTCGATCGCGCGGGCCAGCCAGCCCTCGCCGTCGGGCCGCGACTCGATGCCGCGCACGCGCGCCACCTGCTCGGCCACGTTGGCGAGGTTGAAGTAGACGCTGAACGCGCGGACCAGCTTGCCGACCGTGGCGGCGTCGAGCTCGGCCAGCAGCGCCCGGATGCGCGCCGCGGCCTCGTGTCGCTCGTCGGGATCGTCGGACTCCTCGATGACCTTGCCCTGGGCGCGAACCAGCTCGACCTGTTCGTAGAGGTGCTCACCCTCCAGGCGGCGCAGGGTCTGGCCCAGCAGGTCGCCGACGCGGCGCACGTCGAGGCGCAGGGCCTCGTCCTTGGACCGGGCGATTGCGTCGAACTCGGAGTCGGTCATGGGGCCCCCCTCGGCTGGCGAAGTCGTCAGGCGCCGTTGCCCGGGACCAGCCTAGTCAGATCGCAGCGGGTCGCACCGTGCGGAGCGACACCGTCTCAGGAGGCGCTGTCGACGACCGCGTCGACCAGCTCGCGCCACGGACCGTCGACCTGGCGCTCGGGCAGCGTGGCCTCGCGATCGTTGGCCTGCACCTCGTAGACGAAGCCGTCGGGATGGTTGTCGGCGGGCGTGGCGTCCCACGGGCAGGCCTCCACCAGCGGCCACCAGGCCTGCGCCTCGTCCTCGGAGGTGGCCTCGACCTCCCACTGGCGGCGCAGCCCGGCGAAGCCGCCGGTGCGGATCACCCGGACGACGAGGAGGGGCTGGTGGAGTTCGTCCATACCCCCACAGCCTGCCACGCCCCGCGCACCACGTCAGCCGCGTCGTGGTTCTCGGCGACGGCGACGGTGGCCTGCGCGAACTGCTCGAACGTGGCCCGGGGCGACAGGTCGCCCAGCAGCGTCTCGTACCAGATCCGCCCGGCCACCTCCCAGGCGTGACCGCCCAGCTCGGTGGCCACGAGGTGGAACGCCTTGTTCGGGATGCCGGAGTTGAGGTGCACTCCCCCGTTGTCCTGGGTGGTCTCGACGAAGTCGTCCATGTGACCCGGCTGCGGGTCCTTGCCCAGGACGTCGTCGTCGTACGCGGTGCCCGGAGCCGCCATCGAGCGCAGCGCCTCGCCCTCGACCTCGTCGGTGAACAGCCCGACCCCGATCAGCCAGGACGCCTCGTCGGCGGTCTGGCCGGCGGCGTGCTGCTCGACGAGGGCGCCGAAGACGTCGGCGATCGACTCGTTGAGGGCGCCGGACTGGTCGCGGTAGACCAGGCCGGCCGTGTACTCGATGAGGCCGTGCGTGAGCTCGTGGCCGATCACCGAGAGCGAGGCCGTGAACCGCCCGAAGATCTCGCCGTCGCCGTCGCCGAACACCATCTGGGTGCCGTCCCAGAAGGCGTTGTCGTAGGCCACGCCGTAGTGCACGGTGCCGAGCAGGGTGAGGCCGGCGTCGTCCATCGAGGTGCGGCCGTACTGCTGGCGGAACAGGGCGTCGGTAGCGCCGAAGCCGTCGTACGCCTCGTCGGCGGCGACGTCGCCGGTGGCCGGGTCGCCCTCGCCGCGCACCAGGCGACCGGGCAGGTCGGTGCCGTTCTCGGCGTCGTGCACCTTGCGCCGGAGCTCGGCGTCGACCACGGGTGGGCGGACCGACGGGTGGGCGTGCCCTCCGTGGACGGGCCGCTCGGACAGCGCGCGCCGGGCCGCCTCCGCCGCGGTGGCGAAGCGGTCCTCCTCGAGCCCGGCGATGTGGCGCAACAGGTAGGGCGGGACGATCCCCCGAATCGTTTCCATGTCCTGACCGTAGAGGCCACCGCCGACAATGTGAGCCCCGTGGCGTCGGCGTCCCGCTCAGCGGTCCTCGAGGGGCGACCGAAGGTCGGGCGACAGTAGCCGAACGGCCGACGCGGGACGTCGGGGCGGACGACTAGCGTGGCGAGGTGCTCGAATGGACGTTGCGTGACCAGGGCCGCGATCTCGCGGTGCTCCAGGACGGCGGTTCCGTGCGCCTGAGCCTCGACGGTGTCGATGTCGACCAGACGACGCTGGGCCGCCTCGGCGACCACACGTTCGAGCTCGACCGCGTCGGCGGCCGTCACCAGAAGGTGAAGGTCTCGATGTCGGCTCGCGGGCGGCTGGCGAAGGTCGAGCTCGTCGAGTCCGGCCACGGCGAGCTGCCCCTCGCCGTCCCCTTCGTCCCTCCGGCGGGCTCGCGCGCTCGCCGCCTGTACGACCTGCGTGAGGCCCACCCCTACGCCTACGCCGCACGGCACATCGCCACGTCCGGCGCGGGCCTGCTGGGCCTCGGCGCCCTGGTCTCGGCGTTCCTCGCCCGGTTCGCGCCCGACATCGACTGGTCGTGGCTGCCGAATCCCGACATCGACCTGCCGGACTGGAACCTGTTCGGCTGGGTGCCCGACCTCTTCGCCTGGGTGCCCGACCTCTTCGCCTGGTGGCCCGACTGGGACCTGGGCTGGCTCAAGATCGTCCTGGGCGTGCTGCTGGCGATCAGCCTGACCGCCAGCGAGATCGAGCGCCGCAAGAAGCAGAAGGCGCGACGCGAGGCTCAGCGCCCGCCGTCGCCCGACTCCTGATCCAGCTCGTGCCGCCGCGTCTGGACGCCGCGGAACGCGGGCGGCAGGGAGGCTCGCGCGGCGTGGTCGGGGGTCTGGCACACCAGGACGTAGGCGGTCAGCCCGAGTCCGACCACCGTCATCGCGACGCCGACCACCCAGGCCCACCCGGTCTCGCCCTCGTTGCTCAACCAGACCGTGGCCGTCGGCACGGCGAAGATCAGGATGATCAGGATCGACAGGGCGCGCGCACCGGCGGCGTTGCCCGCCGCCGCCTCGGGACTCGTGTCCATCATGTTCGCCCGGATGAACTGCTCCGGGCGGAAGAAGGCGAACCACGGCAGGACCACGAGCACGACCAGTCCGAGCGCGACCAGCATCGGCATGAACATGTTCGCCAGCACCGTCAGCGGCAGCTCGGAGGCGATGTCGCCGCCCCCGCGGGAGGCGTCGTACCAGTAGTGCCAGCCGTCGGGCCGCCGGTTGCCCCGGATCGTGTCCTCCACGCCGGGCCGCAGCCGCACCAGGCTCGCCGTCACGCCGAGCACCAGCCCCATCATCAGCGGCAGCGCGATCGTGCGCGCGAACGCGACGATGATCCCCGGGCTCTCGAACCTTCCCCAGATCGTCTCGAGGATGGCGAACGACACCGGCACGCAGGCGGCGAACATCAGCACCAGCCCCCAGGGGGTGTCCCCTCCCCCGTCGGCAGCCACGTCGTCGACGAGCGCGTACTGCACCGCGATCATCACCGGCACGAGGACCCACGGCAGGACCGGGAAGAACAGCCGGCGCCACGGTGCGGGCTCACGCCGCTCGCCGACCGTGCGGAAGGCGAAGTCGCCCCTCAGGAACTCGGGTCCGGGATCGCGGCTCATGGGGCGACCCTAGGCGAGTGCTTCCCGCCCGCCGTCGGGCGTGCAAGGCTCCCGTCATGTCACCGTCGCTGACCGCCTGGTCCCGGGCCCTGCTGACCGTGCTCGTGCTGGTGGGGATCGGAGCTCTCGGGCTCGTGGTGTTCGGCGCCGCGCTCATCTGGAAGGACGCGCATGACCACGCCGAACGCTGGGACGGGGTCGCGGCAGTCGTCGGCACGCTCGCCGCAGGCGCGGGCCTCGTGACGCTGGCGGTCGCGGTGGGACTGGTCCGTCGGATCAGGGCGGCGCAAGCCGCCGCGGACGCCGGTCGACTGGCGGCCGCGGGAGGCCTCGCCGTCGGCGTGGCGACAGTCCTGCTGATCGCAGGTCTCTTCGTCTCCGAGCTCTGGGGTTCGCTCGTGCCGGGGACCTGGGTCCCCGCGCTCGCCCTGGCCGTCCCGGCGGTCGGCACCGTGGCGGCGGCGTACGGCGAACGGAAGACTCCGGACCGCCAGGCGTCCGACTGAGACCCACCACCTTCTTCTCGCGAGTGGCGCAGAAATGCCCGCCACTCGGCGAGTGGCGGGCGGTTCTGCGCCACTCGGCGGGAGTGGGGCGGGCGGTTCTGCGCCACTCGGTGGGAGTGGGGCGGGCGAGGTCAGCGCTGGCGGTGCCAGACGGTGACCTGGCGGCCGCCGTAGAGCGCCGGCAGGTTCTGCGGGGTGCGGCTCTGGGCCAGCTGGGCCTGCAGCTCAGCCACCTTGGCCTGCAGGGCCGCCACCTGGTTCTCGAGCGCGATCACGCGCTTGACGCCCTCGAGGCCGAGACCCTCGGCCGTCAGTTGGGCCACCATGCGCAACAGCTCGATGTCGCGCAGCGAGTAGCGCCGGCCACCACCGGACGTGCGGCCCGCCTCGACCAGCCCGATGCGGTCGTACGTGCGCAGGGTCTGCGGGTGCAGGCCCGACAGCTCGGCCGCGATGCTGATGACGAAGACCTTGGCCTCCGGGCCCGGCGGCACGAAGTTGCTCATGACGCAGCCCCCTGCCGGGCCGCGCGGTAGGCCTCCACCGCCGCTCGCTCGCCCTCGGACGGGGCCGCGGGCACCTTCACCTCGACGGTGACCAGCAGGTCGCCCCGGCCTCCGTCACGCCGCGTGCCGCCCTTGCCCCGGGCGCGGAACGTCCGGCCGTTGGGCGTGCCCGGCGGGACCTTGATCGTGACCGTGGGACCGTCGATGGTCGGGGCCTTCACCTCGCCCCCGAGCACCGCGTCGTCGAACGGCAGCGGGACGGTGACGGTGAGGTCGTCGCCCTTGCGGCCGAAGCGGTCGTCGCCCTCGACGTGGATCACGAGGAAGAGGTCGCCCGCCGGAGCGCCGGCATCGCCCTTGGCGCCCTTGCCTCGCAGCTTGATCCGCTGGCCGTCCTTGACGCCGGCCGGGATCTTGACGTTGATCGTGCGGGCGGACGGGGCGCGGCCGGAGCCGGTGCAGACTTCGCACGGGTGCTCGACGATGAGGCCGCGACCGCGGCACTGCGAGCACGGCTCGGTCATCGCGAACACGCCGCCCGACGCGCTGGTCTGCATGCCGCTGCCCTGGCAGTTGCCGCAGACCTTTGGGACAGAGCCGGGCTTGGCGCCCGTGCCGTGGCACATCGTGCAGGGCTCGTCGCTGGTCAGGCGCAGCGGGATCGTGGCACCCTCGACCGCCTGGCGGAAGCTGATCGACGTCTCGGTCTCGAGGTCGTCGCCGCGGCGCGGCTGGGCCTGGCGACGGCGACCGGCGCCGCCGCGCGCACCTCCGCCGCCGAAGATGCCGCCCAGCAGGTCGCTCAGGTCGAAGTCGACGTTGCCCCCGCCGTACGTCCCGCCCCCGCCACCGGGCGGCGGGAAGCCGCCCTTGAACTGGCCGAAGAGCGAGCGCTGCTCGTCGTACTGCTTGCGCTTGTCGGCGTTGCCGACGACTCCGTAGGCCTCGGAGATCGCCTTGAACCGCTCCTCGGCCTGCTGGTTGCCGGGGTTGGAGTCGGGGTGGTTCTCACGCGCCAGCTTGCGATAGGCCTTCTTGATCTCGTCGGCGGATGCGTCCTTCTTGACGCCCAGGACCTTGTAGAAGTCCTTGGTCGCCCAGTCGGTCGGTGCGCTCACGCTTCACCCCTCCTCTCGTTCGTTCCCTGCTGATTCTCGCGGTGCCGCCCGCCCGGAAGCGGGCGACACCGCGAGATCATGGCGTCATTCGTCCGCGGTGGTCGGCTGCTCGGTGGCGCCGGCAGCCACGCCGGGGTCGACCACGCCGACGACGGCGGGCCGCAGGACGCGGTCACCGACGCGGTAGCCGGTGCGCATCACCTGGGCGATGCTCTGGACCTCGACGTTCGGGTCCTCACCGGCGTGGAACACGGCCTCGTGCAGGTTCGGGTCGAACGGCTCGCCGACCTCCCCGAACGACACGAGGTCGAACTTGCCCAGCGTCGTGCGCAGTTGGTCGGCGACGGCCTTGAAGCCACCGGTCAGCTCGCCGTGCTCCTCGGCGCGACGCAGGTCGTCGAGCACGGTGAGCAGCTCGGTCAGGACCTTCTGCTTGCCGGTCTCGACCGCCCGAGGACGGTCGTCCTCGACCCGGCGCTTGTAGTTGATGAACTCCGCCTGCTTGCGCTGGAGGTCGTTCGTCAGCTCGGCGACCTTGGCCTCGAGCTCGGCGACGGGACCAGGGACGACCTCCGCTGCGGGAGCCTCGGCCTCGACGCCGCCGGCGGGCGCCTCCCCCTGGGGGGAGGTCGCCTCGTCGAACGGCTGCTCGGTCACTTCTGCTCACCCTCGTCATCGACGATCTCGGCCTCGACGACGTCCTCGTCGTCCGACGGCGCGTCACCGGTCGGGGCCTCGCCCTCGGCGCCCGCCTCGGCCGCCGCTGCGGCGTACATCGCCTCGCCCATCTTCGAGCTGGAGGCGCCCAGCTTGGTGACGGCCTCCTGGACGGCGTCGGTGTCGTCGCCCTCGAGGGCCGACTTCAGCGCGTCGACGTCGCCCTGGACCTCGGTCTTGACGTCGTCGCCGACCTTGTCGCCGTTCTCGGCCAGGAACTTCTCGGTCGAGTGGACCAGGGTCTCGGCCTGGTTGCGGACCTCGACGGCCTCGCGGCGCTTGCGGTCCTCCTCGGCGTACTCCTCGGCGTCCTTGACCATCTTGTCGATGTCGTCCTTCGACAGGGCGGACCCGCCGGTGATCGTCATCGACTGCTCCTTGCCGGTGCCCCGGTCCTTGGCGGAGACGTTGACGATGCCGTTGGCGTCGATGTCGAAGGTGACCTCGATCTGCGGCACGCCACGCGGCGCCGGCGGCAGGCCGGTGAGCTCGAAGGTGGCCAGCAGCTGGTTGCCGGCGGCCATCTCGCGCTCGCCCTGGTAGACCTGGATCGCCACGGACGGCTGGTTGTCGTCGGCGGTGGTGAAGACCTCGGACCGCTTGGTCGGGATCGTCGTGTTCCGCTCGATGAGCTTCGTCATGACGCCGCCCTTGGTCTCGATGCCCAGCGACAGCGGCGTGACGTCGAGCAGCAGGACGTCCTTGACCTCGCCCTTGAGCACGCCGGCCTGCAGGCTGGCGCCGATCGCGACGACCTCGTCGGGGTTGACACCCTTGTTGGGCTCCTGGCCGCCGGTGAGGCTCTTGACCAGCTCCGACACCGCGGGCATGCGGGTCGAGCCGCCGACCATGACCACGTGGTCGATGTCCTTGACCGTGACGCCCGCGTCCTTGATGACGTTCTGGAACGGCTTCTTGGTGCGCTCGAGCAGGTCGGCCGTGATCTTCTCGAACTCGGCGCGCGTCAGCGTCTCGTCGAGGAAGACGGGGTTGCCGTCGACGACCGTGATGTAGGGCAGGTTGATCGACGTCGAGGACGAGCTGGAGAGCTCGATCTTGGCGCGCTCGGCGGCCTCGCGGATGCGCGGCATCGCCATCTTGTCCTTGGTCAGGTCGACGCCGGTCGACGCCTTGAACTTGTTGACCAGCCAGTCGACGACCGCGTTGTCCCAGTCGTCGCCGCCGAGGTGGTTGTCACCGCTGGTGGCCTTGACCTCGATGACGCCGTCGCCGATCTCGAGCAGGGACACGTCGAACGTGCCGCCGCCGAGGTCGAACACCAGGATCGTCTGGTCGTCGCCCTTGTCGAGGCCGTAGGCCAGCGCGGCCGCGGTGGGCTCGTTGATGATGCGGCTGACGTTCAGGCCCGCGATCTCACCGGCCTCCTTGGTGGCCTGGCGCTGGTGGTCGTTGAAGTACGCCGGCACGGTGATGACCGCGTCGGTGACCGGCTCGCCCAGGTAGGCCTCGGCGTCGCGCTTGAGCTTCTGCAGCACGAAGGCGCTGATCTGCTGGGGGTTGAACGACTTGTCGTCGATCTTCGTCGACCAGTCGGTGCCCATGTGGCGCTTGACCGAACGGATCGTGCGGTCGACGTTGGTGACGCCCTGACGCTTGGCGACCTCGCCGGTCAGGACCTCACCGTCCTTCGCGAACGCGACGACGGACGGGGTGGTGCGAGCGCCTTCGGCGTTCGCGATGACGGTGGGCTCTCCACCTTCGAGTACGGCGACGACGGAGTTCGTCGTGCCGAGGTCGATGCCGACTGCACGGGCCATGGGTTCCTCCTGTGGTGCTTCGCTGGCGGCTGTGTTGCCTTGAAAACTGTGGGTCAGAAGACTTGAGTCATACGTTATCAACTTCGATCAAGCCGATTTCATTCCCCCGGGCCCCCGATCTCCGACCACGGTCTGACGACGCGGCTCCGACCGCCCCCTAGGCTCGTTGCTATGGAGGACGCCGAGGCGGTCGTGCCCGGGCGCCCGTGGCGACTGGGTCCGCGCGCGACCCGCGTGTTCGACCTCGTGTTCGCCGCCGCGCTCGTCCTCCCGGCGTTCCCGCTGGTCGTGCTCATCGGGACCACCGTCGAGCCGCTGGCCTTCAGCCTCCTGCAGACGGTGCCGCTGTTCTGGCGCCGCGGGCACCCGGTGGCGGTGTTCGCGTTCGTGGCCGGTGCGAGCGTGCTGCAGGCCGCCACGTACGACATGCCCACGTGGGGCCAGGTCGGCTTCCCGGCCGCGCTCTACGCCCTGGCCCGCTTCGGCTCGGCGCGCGCCGGCTGGGTGGGGCTGTTCGTCGGCCTCTGCGGCGCGGCCACCGCCTCGTGGGTGTGGACGTCGGCGCAGTTCGCGCAGTACCCGCCCGGCCTGGAGTACATCGACTACGACCTGGGTCTGGACGACCTGTCGCCCTACTTCTTCAGCATCGCAGCCATCGTCCTGGCCGCCTGGGCGCTGGGCACCCAGGGCCGGATCCGGCGCGCGTACGAGGCGAGCCTGGTCGAGCGCGGCCGGCGGCTCGCGGTCGAGGCCGAGCAGCGCGCGGTCCTGGCGGCCGCGCAGGAGCGCACCCGGATCGCCCGCGAGATGCACGACGTCGTGGCCCATGGCCTGTCGGTCGTGATCGTGCAGGCCGACGGCGCGCGCTATGCCGCCGAGAAGGACCCCGCCGTCGCCGTCCGCACGCTCGAGACCGTGGCGGCGGTCGGCCGGGACGCCCTCACGGAGATGCGGCGCCTGCTGGGACTGCTGCGCGGCAGCGACGACCCCGCCCTGGCGCCCCAGCCCGGGCTCACCGACCTGCCGTCCCTGGTCACCGAGCACGACCGGGTCGAGCTCGACCTGCCCGACCCCCTGCCCGAGGTGCCCGACGGCGTCGCGCTCACCGTCTTCCGGCTCGTGCAGGAGTCCCTGACCAACGTCCGCAAGCACGCCGGGCCGAGCGCCCGCGCGACCGTGGGCCTGCGCTCGGCGGCCGGTGCGCTCGAGGTCGAGGTCGTCGACGACGGCCACGGCGCGGCCGCGGCGGGCACGTCCGGCCTGGGCCTGCTCGGCATGCGCGAGCGGGTCGAGGTGCACGACGGGACGCTCGACGTCGGACCCGCGCCCGGAGGCGGCTGGGCCGTGCGCGCGAGGATTCCCACGTGACCGATCTGATCCGGGTCGTCCTCGTCGACGACCAGCAGATGGTGCGCGCCGGCTTCCGCATGCTGGTCGAGAGCCAGGACGACCTCGTGGTGGTCGGCGAGGCCGGCGACGGCGAGGAGGCCCTGCGGCTGCTCGCCGACGTGGCGGCCGACGTCGTGCTCATGGACGTGCGCATGCCCCACCTCGACGGCGTCGAGACCACTCGGCGGCTCGCGCCCGGCGCAGGCGGCCCGAAGGTCATCGTGCTGACCACGTTCGACCTCGACGAGTACGCGTTCGCGGCCCTGCGCGCGGGCGCCTCGGCCTTCCTGCTCAAGGACGCCACCCCGCCCGACCTGCTGGCCGCCATCCGCGCGGTGCATGCCGGCGACGCGGTGGTGGCGCCGTCGACGACGCGCCGGCTGCTCGACCACTTCCTGGCCGAGCCGTCGCGCGGACGCTCCCTCGACGGCGGGGCCGAGCGGCGCCTGGCGACGGTGACCGATCGCGAGCGCGAGGTGCTGACGCTCATCGCGCGCGGGCGCAGCAACCCCGAGATCGCCGCGGAGCTGTTCCTCTCGGAGGCCACCGTCAAGACGCACGTCGGCCGACTGCTGGCCAAGACCGACTCCCGCGACCGCGTGCACCTCGTGCTGCTGGCCTTCGAGGCCGGGATCGCCGGCTGACCGTGCGGGTCTTCCCGCCCGGGCCGATCACCCGTCGTCATACCGTGGTCTGACCCGAGGATCCGCCCCTGCGGCGATGTGACGGACCCGGCCGCGAACCTAGCGTCGAGGCATGACTTCGACCTCGACCCCGAGCCTCCTCCCGGGCACCTCCCGGACCCTCGCCGCCAGCGTGCGCGGACTGTCCAAGACGTACGGCGACGGCGACACCGCCGTGCACGCGCTGCGATCGGTTGACCTCGACCTGGCCCCCGGGCGGTTCACGGCCGTCATGGGTCCGTCCGGCTCGGGCAAGTCCACGCTGATGCACTGCATGGCCGGCCTCGACCGCCCGACCGAGGGCTCCGTGACGATCGCCGGCGTCGACCTGACGACGCTCGACGACGACCGCCTCACCCACTTCCGGCGCGACCACCTGGGCTTCGTGTTCCAGGCCTTCAACCTGCTGCCGATGCTCACGGCGCGGCAGAACATCCTGCTGCCGTTCGAGCTCACCGGACGCCGGATGGAGGACGGCACGGCCGAGCGGATCGAGCAGGTCATCGACGTGCTCGGGCTGCGCGACCGCCTCGACCACCGTCCGGGCGAGCTCTCGGGCGGCCAGCAGCAGCGCGTCGCGATCGCGCGGGCGCTCGCCGCCGACGCGGACGTCGTCTTCGCCGACGAGCCGACCGGCAACCTCGACAGCACCGCCTCCGCCGAGGTGCTCGCCTTCCTGCGACGCAGCGTCGCGGAGTTCGGCCACACCGTCGTCATGGTCACCCACGAGATGGACGCCGCCGCCTACGCCGACGACGTCGTGGTGCTGGCCGACGGTGGCATCCGCGAGCACCTCGTCGCGCCGTCGCGCGCCCGGGTCGCCCAGGCCCTCGAAGGCGGTGCCCGATGAGGACCGTCCTGTTCGCCTCCCTGCGGACGCACACCCGCCGCTACGTCGCGGCCCTCGTGGCGGTGACGATCGCCGTGGCCTTCGTCGTCGTGATTGACGCCCTGGGCTCCGGAGCGCGCAACGCCATCGCGGCCAGCGTCGAGTCCGCGTACCCCGAGGCCGACCTCATCGTCGGCGAGGAGTTCGGCCTGGCCGAGTCCGACCCGGTGCGCGTGCTGGAGGTGGCCGCGCAGCGCGGGGACGAGGCGAGCGTCATCGCCACGGCGTGGACCCGCGTCGACGGACCCGACGGCACCCTCGGCGACGACGTCGAGGTCGGCACGGTCGCCACCGACCCGGGCCTGAGGTCGACGAACGTCGTGACCGGTCGCGGCCCGATCGCGGACGACCAGGCGCTGGTGTCCCGCGAGACCGCGGCCAGCGCCGGCATCGAGCTCGGGGACCGCCTGACCGTCGGGACCGGACAGGCCACCCGGACCGTCACCGTGGTCGGGTTGACCGAGCGCTCCTCCTACCTCTCACCGGACGTCCACCTGACGTGGCCGGCCCTCTCGGCCCTCGACTCCGAGATCGTGGACTCCGTCGCCTACGCCGTCCGCGAGGGCAGCGTGGCGGAGGCCCGGGAAGCGCTGACGGAGGTCGTGGAGTCGCAGGTCCAGCTGCGGGACGACTACGTGAGCGCCCGCATCGTGAGCATGAACAAGGGGGTCGACGTCCTGGGCTACCTGCTGCTGCTGTTCGCCGCGATCGCCGGCTTCGTCGCCGTCCTGGTCATCGCCAACACCTTCACCATCCTGTTCGCCCAGCGCACTCGCGACTTCGCACTGCTGCGCTGCGTCGGAGCGACCAGGCGCCAGGTGCTGCGCTCGGTGCGCGTCGAGTCCGTGGCGTTGGCGCTCGTGGCCGCGACGACGGGCGTCGTCGGCGGACTGCTCGCCAGCCGGGCACTCGGGGTGCTCGCCCGGGCGCTCGCCGGCTCGGACAGCTTCGGCGACATCGACCACTCCCCCGGGTGGCTGGGTGCGGCCTTCGTCGGCGGCGTGGTGACCACCGTCGTCGCGGCGTGGCTCCCGACCCGGGCCGTGGTCAGGGTCAGCCCGCTCGCCGCCCTGCGTCCTGCGCAGGAGCCCAGCGCCCGCACGACGGCGGGACGCGTGCGCCTCGCCCTCGGACTCCTCGGCGCGGCCGCCGGGCTGGCCGCGCTCGTCCTGGCCCACCGGACCGAGACGGTCCCGCTGATGCTCGCCGGCGGCATGGTGTCGTTCGTCGGGGTGCTGCTGCTCGGTCCGGTGATCGTGCCGGCCCTGCTGCGCCTCGTCGGAGCCACGGCGGGCCGGTTCTCCGGACCGGTCCGCGTCGCCTCGGCGAACGCCGTCCGCAATCCGCGGCGCAGCGCCGCCACGACGGCCTCGCTCCTCGTCGGCGTCACCCTGGCCACCGCGGTGCTCACGGGCATGGCCAGCGGCCGCCAGTCGGTCGAGGCCGAGATGAACGCCGAGTACCCCGTCGACCTGGCCCTCAGCGGCACGAGCCAGGTCAGCCCGACGACCGTCGCGAAGGTGCGCGGGCTCGACGGGGTGGCCGCGGTGCTGACGCCTCCCGGCACCCGGGTGGAGACCGACGGCCCCACGCTGACGGTCGTGGCCCCGAGCGACGCCGAGCGCGAGCGCACCCTCGACGCGAGCGTCACCCGCGTGGGCGACGACGAGATCGTCTTTCCCGCCTCGTACGTGGCGAGCTTCGAGGAGGAGGGGGTCCCCGACCGCGTCACCGTCCGCACCGCCGCCGGTCCGCTGACCCTCACCGTGCGCACCGTCTTCGCGTCCTGGGGATCGGCCGCGGTCGTCTCGCCGGAGACCCTCGACCGGCTCACGCCGGCCGGCACGACGCGAGTGCTGTGGGTGATGGCCGACGACGGTGCCGACGCCCAGGACCTCGCCGGCACGCTCGGAGCGGTCGCCGGCGGTGCGGATCTCGAGGTCACCGACAACCTCGAGGACCAGCAGTGGGTGTCGCTCCAGCTGGACGTCCTGGTGTGGTCGGTCCTGGGCCTCCTGGGCGTCGGCGTGGCGATCGCGCTGGTCGGCATCGCCAACACGGTCGGCCTGTCGATCCTCGAACGGTCGCGGGAGCACGCGCTGCTGCGGGCGCTCGGCCTGACACGGAAGGGCCTGCGGCACACGCTGGCGGCGGAGGGGATGCTGCTGGCGCTGGTCGCGGCCGTGCTGGGCACCGCCCTGGGCACCCTCTACGCGTGGTTCGGCGTGGTCACGGTGGTCCAGTCGGCGTTCCCGGCCGCGGCCCTCGTGGTGCCGTGGGCCCAACTGGCCGCCGTGCTGGTGGTCGCCGCGCTCGCCGGCCTGGCCTCCTGCGTCCTGCCCGCCCGTCGCGCCGCCCGCATCATGCCCGCGGCGGGCCTCACGCTCGACTGACGGGAGCGCTGGCAGTGACGTTTCGGGGGTCGACACGCCGTGGGCGACCCCCGAAACGTCACGCCCAGCGCTTCCTCAGCGGGCCCAGCGCAGCTCGGCCGGGGCGCCGCCGGGAACCTGCGGGTTCATCGGCGGCACGGGAGCGAGGCGCCGGTAGGGCTCGCCGAGGGCAGGTCGCTCGTCGACCTCGCCGCGGTTGGGCCAGAACGACAGGGCCCGCTCGGCCTGGGCGGTGATCGTCAGTGAGGGGTTCACGCCGAGGTTGGCGCTGATGGTCGACCCGTCGATCACGTGCAGTCCCGGGTGGCCGAACATCCGGTGGTACGGGTCGATCACCCCACGCTCCGGGGAGTCGCCGATGACGCAGCCGCCGATGAAGTGGGCCGTCAGCGGCACGCCGACGAGGTCGGCGACCGATCCTCCGGCCACGCCACCGAATCGGTCGGCGAGGCGTCGCGCGATCCGGTGCGACACGGGGATCCATTCGGGGTTGGGCTCGCCCTCGCCCTGGCGCGTGGTCATCCGCAGCCCCCACGGACGCCGCTTGAGGAACGTCGTGACGGAGTTGTCGAGCGTCTGCATCGTGAGGATGACCAGCGACTGCTCCGACCAGCGCCGCGGGTCGTGCAACCGCCAGGCCGCCCGCCACCCGAGCTTGCGGTAGGTCCGCACGGCGGCCCGCCAGCGCGGCAGCCCCTCGACGGGGTCCACGAGGTGCGCGTTGAGCAGGCCGATGACGCCCGACCCCGGCCCGTACCGGACCGGCTCCACGTGCGTGTGCGGGTCGGGATGGAACGACGACGTGATGGCCAGGCCGCGGGTGTGGTCGGCCGCACGGTCACTGTCCCTGGCCGTGAGGACGGACTCGGAGTTCGTGCGCGCCAGCTTCCCGAGCATCGGCGAGATGCGCGGCAGCGAGCGCCGCCTGAGCCGGTGCAGCAGGTTCTGGGTGTTGAGCGAGTTGCCCGCGAAGACCACCTGCCCGGCGGTCAGGCGCCCGCGCTTCCACGCCGCCCCCGATCCCCGCGTGGACACGCGGTACCCGCCCCGGTGCGGCCTGACGTCCACCACCGTCGTCAGGGGGCGCACCTCGACGCCGGCCTGCTCGGCCAGGTACAGGTAGTTCTTCACAAGGGTGTTCTTCGCGCCCACCCGGCAGCCCGTCATGCACGCCCCGCACTCGGTGCAGGTCGTGCGGTCGGGCCCGCGGCCGCCGAAGAACGGGTCGGCCAGCGGCAGGCCGGGACGGTCGCCGAACAGCACGCCGACGTCGGCCTTGCGCACGGTGTCGGCGACGCCGAGCTCCTCGGCCATCTCGGCCATCCAGCGGTCGGGATCCGTCGAGCCGGGGTACGTGACCACGCCGAGCATCCGGCGCGCCTGGTCGTAGTGCGGTGCCAGCTCGTCGCGCCAGTCGGTGATGTGCGACCAGCGCGGGTCGTCGAAGTACTCGTCGCCGGGCTGGTAGAGCGTGTTGGCGTAGACGAGGGATCCGCCACCGACTCCCGCGCCGCTGGCGATCAGGACGTCGCGCAAGGGGGTGATCCTCAGGAGGCCGAAGCAGCGTGCCCACGGGGCCCAGAGGTAGTTCCGCACGTCCCAGGAAGTCTTCGCGAAGTCCTCGTCGGCGAACCTGCGCCCGGCCTCCAGCACCACCACCCGGTAGCCCTTCTCGACCAGGCGCAGCGCCGTGACGCTGCCGCCGAACCCAGAGCCCACGATGGCCACGTCGTAGTCGAAGTCCCTCACGCGACCTCACAGTAGGGCTCTATTGACAATCTGCCAATAGGGTCAAGAGACTGACCCCATGCCTCCGGCCCGCACGCGACTCGCCCCCGACTCCCGTCGGCGGTCGATCCTCGACGCCGCGGGGGTGCTCTACGCGACCCGGCCGTACGACCAGGTGTCGACCGCCGAGCTGGCCGGGGCCGCCGGGGTCACCCGCGGGCTGATCCACCACTACTTCGGCAGCAAGCGCGAGCTGTTCCTGGCGGTCATGCGCGAGTCGGTGATGATGCCCGATGCCGCCCTCCCCGACCTCTCGGCCCTGCCCCTGCCCGAGCGGGTGAGCCGCACGATCGACTGGATCCTCGACGCCGCCACCACGTACGGCCAGGCGTGGGTCGCCGCCTCCGGGGCGGCCAACCTGCACGGCGACTCCGACGTGCAGGTCGTGGTCGACGAGGCCGACGACCGGGCCGCCCGCCTCGTGCTCGACGCCCTCGCGCTCCCCGACGACGCCCGGCTGCGGGCCCGCCTGCGGCCGGTCGCCGCGTACGTCAAGGCGCTGTGCCGCGAATGGCTGGTGCAGGGCACCCTCGATCGCGAGACGGTGCACGCCGACGTCTGCGCCGCGGTCCTCACGGTCACCGGACAGGAGACGCCATGACGTCGATCGGGATCATCGGCACCGGCTTCGGCGGCATCGGCACCGCGGCCGAACTGCTGACGCACGGCTACGACGACGTCCGGCTCTGGGAGCGGGCCGACACCGTCGGCGGCGTCTGGCGCGACAACACCTACCCCGGGGCCGCGTGCGACGTCCCCGCTCCCCTGTACTCGTTCTCGTTCGCGCCGAACGACGACTGGTCGCGCCGCTACCCCGGCCAGGCCGAGATCCTCGGGTACCTGCGCCGGGTCGCCGACCAGTACGGCGTCACGCGTCGCACCCGCTTCGGGGCCCGCGTCGTGTCCGCCCGCTGGGTCGACGAGACCTGGCGGGTGACCTTCGACGACGGCACGGTCGAGACGGTCGACGTCCTCATCAGCGCGGTGGGCCAGCTGTCCGAGCCGAGCGCGCCCGACGTCGACGGCTGGGAGACCTTCGACGGCACCGTGCTGCACGCGGGTGCGTGGGACGACTCGGCCGACCTCGCCGGCCGACGCGTCGCCGTCGTGGGCACCGGCGCCTCGGCCGTGCAGATCGTGCCGCGACTGGCCGACGTCGCCGCCGAGCTCGTGGTGCTGCAGCGCTCCGCGAACCACATCCTGCCGAAGCCCGATGGGGGCTACGCGCACTGGTACCGGGACTTCGCGCCGGGCGAGCGGCGTCCCATCGACTGGATCACGCAACAGTTCTCCCGCGGGCTGGATCCCGACTCCGCCGTCGCGACCACGATCGAGAGGCTGGCCGCGACCCACCTGCGGGTGCGCGTCCGCGACGCCGACCTCCGCCGACACCTCCGACCTCGGCACCAGGTGGGCTGCAAGCGCATCCTGTTCTCGAACGACTACTACCCCACCCTGACCCGCGACGACGTCCACCTCGTGCCGCACGCGCTGACCGAGGTGCGCTCCGACGCGATCCGCACCACCGACGGCGTCTGGCACGCGGTCGACGCGATCTGCTTCGCCACCGGCTTCGACACCCAGGACTTCCTGCACGGCATCGAGATCGTCGGGCCCGGCGGCGACCTCCACGACACCTGGAGCGCCGGGGCTCGGGCGCACCTGGGCATCCACGTGCCCGGCTTCCCCAACCTGTTCCTGGCCTACGGGCCCAACACCAATCTCGGTGGCGGCTCGATCATCACGATGCTCGAGGCGCAGGCCCGGCACATCCGCGCCACCCTCGACCGGATGCGTCACCGCCGCCTACGCCGCGTCGAGGCCACGCCGGCGGCCGAGCAGCGCTGGGACGACCGGGTGCAGCACGAGCTCGCGCACTCGGCGTGGGCCTCGTGCACCAGCTGGTACCGCCACCCGGAGACGGGTCGCATCACGTCGAACTGGCCCGGCGGGACCTGGGCCTACGAGCAGGTCGTGGCGGACGTCCACGACGAGGAGTTCCTGTGGACCTGAGCAGCTTCCCCAGCGAGCCGTGGGACCTCCACGGCCACGGCCTCGTCACCGTCGGCCTGCTGCCGGCGGCCGGCCTGACCGCTCCGCCCGGCACCCGACTGGTGACCCTGCGGGGTCGAGCCGTCGTCGGCGCCGTCCTGCTGCGGTACACCGCGCCCAGCCCTCTGACGTACCACGAGATCATGGCGGCCGTCGTGGTCCGGCGCGGCCTGCGGTTCTTCGTGCACATCCCCGACATCTGGGTCGACAGCCCGGCGTCGCGCGCCGGCGGCCGCTCGCTGTGGGCCATCCCGAAGGAACTGGCCGAGTTCGAGGACCAGGGACTCACCGCCGTCGGCATCGCCGCCGCGTCCCTGCGGCGCATCCGCGGCACCCTGAAGGCACCCGCTCGGTTCCGGGTCGCCCAGGAGCGGGACGAGCGCACGCTCGTCACGCCGGTCCGCGGCGCGGCATCGGTGTCGCCCGCACGTGTCACCTGGACGTTCGACACCGACGGGCCGCTGGCTCACCTGCGGCACCTGCGCCCCCTGGCGCACGTGGTGATCCGGCGGTTCCACCTCGTCTTCGGTCCCGCCGAGCGCTGAACCGACGCCGCTCCACGGCTGCTTGAGGCGGCCGGGGACAATGGACGCATGTCCCCCCGTCGCCTGTTCCGCACCGTCGCCGTCGCCGAGGCCATCACCTGGGCGCTGTTGCTGACGGGCATGTTCCTCAAGTACGTCACCGACACCACGGAGCTCGGCGTCCGCATCGGCGGGATGCTGCACGGCGTCGTCTTCGTGGCGTACGTCGTCACCACGGTCGTCGTCGCGATCGACGCCCGGTGGAGCCTCAGGCGCACCGCGCTCGGCCTGCTCGCCGCCGTCCCGCCGTTCTTCACGATCTGGTTCGACCTGGCCAGCGAGCGCCAGGGCGCCCTCCCCGAGCGGTGGCGCCTGGCGACCTCCGATCCCGTCAGCCCCTTGGACCGACTCGTCGCGTGGCTCGTCCGCAAGCCGGTGCAGGGCGTGGCCGTCGGGCTCGTCGCGGTGGCGGTGCTGACCGGCGCCGCCCTCGTCGTCGGACCGCCCACCAGCTGACTCCTCAACGACGAAGGACTCTGCCTCCGGCCCGAGAGGGCGGGATGCAGAGTCCTTCGTCGTTGAGGCCGAG
>NZ_BJZQ01000014.1 GCF_007992115.1 Aeromicrobium flavum | reverse complement strand
TGCTTGCACCATGGTGTTCTCCTCAGTCGGTTCGTCCCCCGAGCACTTCGAACAGGGACTGCGGATGCTGGCACGATCGTAGCGGACACCGGCGGTCGTGGCAGTTCTCCGCGACTAGGCTCACATGGCCCGTTGTGACCACGTCCGCCTGACGAGGGGCCGGAGAATCTGTAGGCTGGCGCCCGAGCACCAACCATCGGCCGGGGGAAGACGATGACACCTGAAGACACCGAGGACAAGCGCGAGCCCAACCTGTTCCTCACCACGCTGGAGTCGGCGAAGACGACGGTCACCAGCTGCGGCACCAACGTCTACGACGGCTACGGGTCGCCGCTCGACGCCATCGCGAACCCGCTGGCCAACGGCGGCTGGGTCTGCACCGAGGCCGACACCTGGATCGCCGAGATGAAGGAGCAGTGCGCCGGCATCACCGAGGCGTTCGACACGGCGGTCAGCACGATCTCGAACCGGATCGGCAACGAGCCCGAGAAGGTGCCCGAGAACGACTGGCGGGGCAACAACTGGCCCCGGCAGTGGCGCATGCAGCAGATGTACTGAGAGGCCGCCATGACCACGGTCAAGATCGAGATCGACAAGATCGACGCGGCGATCACCGCGGCCACGGACCTGGCGTCGGCGATCGACACCCAGAGCTCGGTCGCCGAGCGCTCCAGCCCGATCGCCCTGCCGTCCCTGTCCGACAGCACACTGGGCAAGAAGTCGCAGTGGCTCCGCGACCACCTCGAGGACCTGACGACGCGCCGCGACCTCGCGGTCCTGCTCGACACGGAGGGCACCGGCTCGGCCAGCTACACGGTCACCCGCGACACCCTCTCCAGCGTCAAGGACATGCTCGGCGAGGAGCTCGCCGACGCCGTCGGCGACATCGACTACGAGAGCGACGCCGACGAGGTCGAGCGCGTGTCCGCCCTGCTCGCGACGTGGGGTCAGGACGGCGACGTCATGGCCTCGATGTTCACCGAGCTGGGCGCCGACGGCACCGTCGGCGCCATGGCGAACATCTCGTCGCTCATGGGCTACGGCGGATCCGACGATCCCGACGCGTACGCGACGCTGGCGGAGCGACTGCGCACCGGCCTGTCCACGGCCTCGAACGAGCCTGGCTTCCCGGGGGAGGAGTTCGGTCGCGACATCGTGCGCTACAGCGTCGCCCCGATGCTGACCGACGAGGAGCAGCGCGCCTTCGCCGAGAACTTCCCGACCGGCATGAACGGGGGGAACATCCTCACGTACCTCATGCAGGACACGAACTACGACGACGACTTCCTCCTGGGCGCCGCGCGCACGCTCGACGACTTCGAGCGCATGGCCAAGGACGGACCGATGTCGGCCGACATCTGGTACGGCCACAACGGCCACGGACCGTTAGACACCGGCCGGGGCGACAGCTGGTACGACGACCCGATGGCCGCGATCATGCACAACTTCGGCGAGAACCCCGAGGCGGGCCTGCGGTTCTTCACGGAGGACACCGCCGACGGCTGGGACCGCCAGGCGTACTACTTCAACGACCGCAGCTGGGAGGCCGACGGGTACGGCGGCATCTCGCACGCCGTCGAGGGCATCGGCACCAACGAGACGAACCTGCGCCTGAACCCCAGCGAGACGACCGGACTGGTCTCGCGGTTCCTCGACCAGGTGTCGAACAGCCCCGGTTTCAACCCCGAGGACGCCAAGGCCGCGTCGCCCCACATCGCCAACCTCCTGCAGTTCTACATGCCGGCCGTCGAGACGGCGCTGACGTACCCGAACGGGGACGGCACGGGTGGATCGGACTCCGTGACCATCCCGAACCTCGGGACGTTCGAGGACTACCCGGTGCTGTTCACCGACGACCTCGAGTCCCTCATGCAGGTCGCCATGAGCACCGGCGACGGCATGCAGAGCATCGCCGAGGGCACCGCGTCCTACCAGCAGACGCTGCTCAACAACATCGGTGCGGGCCTGGCGAACGACCCCGACGACCCCGACCTGCGCACCCAGCTGCGCGGCGTCCTGGAGCGGACGGCCGCGCTCAACGGCCTGGCGGAGTACTCCGTCGGCCAGGTCGAGATCGACGGCGCCAAGGACCGCGACGCCCAGCGCCAGGCGTTCATCGACCTCGTCTCCGACGCCACCGGGATGGTGCCGCTGCCCGGTGCCGACGTGGTCGGGACGGCCGGCAGCGAGATCATCGACTTCGCCTGGGGCCAGGCGGTCGACCTGGGCAAGGACGCCAGCGGCGAGGCGTTCACCTCGGAGGCCCAGGGCGCCACCGAGAACGCCAACGACCGCGCCGCGGCCGGCAGCAACCGGATCAAGATCTCGGCCTACCTGGCGCTCGTCGAGTCCGGGGTCATCCCGCGCGAGGAGGTGCCGGAGTCCTTCCTGGAGAACGGGCGCCTCATCACCCTGGGCGACATCCCGCCCGACTCCATGTCGTCGTACGCGCAGACCGCGATGTCGGGGGTCGGCTCCTACGCGACCAACGACGACATCGACGGCGCCTACATGCGGTCGTTCCTCGACCACTACGGGTCGGCCGAGGACTGATGGCACGCCGACGACTGGCGCTCGCAGCACTCCTGCTCGCGACCGTGGCGGCGTGCGGGGACGGGAGCGGCGGGACGGATGTCCCGCCGGAGCTGCTCCAGCGCGACGACGTCGGCGAGGTCGCCGAGGTCGAGGTCGACGAGGGCCGCAGCATCACCCGCACCAACTGCGCCGCGCTGTGGGTCGAGGCGAGCAACGCGCGCACCGAGGAGGACTCCCCCTTCGTGCGCTACGAGCTCGAGAGCGGCGACACGGTGATCTCCACGGTGCAGGGCCCGCGCGGCGGCCAGGTCTCCGTCGACGACACCTTCGACGAGGTCGGGGCGGGCATCGACCAGTGCGTGGCCCAGGACCTCGGCACCGCCGTCGTCGAGCGCCTCACCGACCTGCCCGAGGGCGCGATCGGCTTCCGTGAGGTCCAGGACGACACCGGTGGCGTCCAGGTCACCGAACGCGCCTACGCCCGGGTCGACGACGAGCACGCCGTGGTCGTCACCGTCACCCACACCGGCGCGGGCGAGCCGTCCGTCTCCGTGACGGACCTGCTGCCGCAGGCGCTGGAGCGCGCGTCCGGTTAGCCGAGCAGCGCCTTCGTCGTGTCGGCGACCAGCGCGTCGAAGGCCTTCCGCTCGACGCTCGTCTCCGAGCGCAGGTCCAGGGCACCCGCACGGAAGCTCAACACCTCGTCGCTGGTGATCGCCTTCAACTCGATCACGTTCCCGTCGTCGCTGACGCGCGCCGACTCGGTGCCCTCCAGCTCGGTCGCCTCGCCGCTGCTGCCCAGGAACTGGGCCGGGTTGTCGTCGCCGAACCGGTCGGCGATGAACCGGATGCCGTCGGCGCCCACGTAGTGGCAGTCGACCGCGTCGCCGACCGTGTGCCCACGGGCGGCCTGCACGGTGCCCACGACCTTCGCGACCTCGTCGACCGACGGGCACGGGGCGGAGACCTCGATCTTCTCGATCGAGTCGATGAGCTCGGTGGAGTCGTCGCTGAGCAGCCGCTTCGCGACGTCGACCGTGTCCTGCTCCGTGGACCGCTCCTTGCCGTACGAGATCAGTCGGTTGCGCACGAAGACGATGCGGTCGCCCTTCCGCGCCACCACCTCGTCGCCCAGGTCCGGCGCGACGGGATCGGGCGTGGCCCGGTAGGCCTCGTCGCCCAGGTCGGCGATCTTCTGCGGCTCGGTCTGCAGGTAGTCGGTGAGCTCGCGGCCGTCGTCGACGACCTTCACCCCGAACTCGAACGAGGACATGCCGTCGGTGTCGCAGCCCAGGAACACCTCGTGGCCCAGCATCAGGTCGGGCCGGGCCGTGTAGTCGCCACTGAACCGCTGCAGGTCGTCGGCGTCGAGCACGTCGCACAGGCTGGGCCCGGGCTCCGCCTGCGAGGGAGAGGCCGACGGCTTCGCGTCGGGCTTCGACTCCTTGTCGTCGCCGCCGGTGCAACCGGCCATCGCCAGCGCCATCAGGACGACCGACACCCTCAGAACGTTGCGCACTGCTACTCCCCCGACCAGTCGACTGCACGAACCGTGCCCACCCTAACGAGGCCGTCCCCCGCCTGCACGGGACGCCTCGAGTGCCGACACGACGGCGACGACCCGCTCCGACTCCTCGTCGGTGAAGGACGCGTCAAAGGTGAACCGCACGGCACTCTGGGCCACCTCGCGGTCGTAGCCCATCGCCGTGAGGACGTGACTGGGCTCGTCGCTGCCGGCGGCGCAGGCCGAGCCGCTCGAGCAGACGATCCCGCGTGCCTCGAGGTCGACGAGCAACGACTCGCCGGACCGGCCGGGGAACACGAACGACGCGTGCCCCGGGAGCCGGTGGTCGCGATGGCCGGTCAGGCGCGCCCCGGGCGCCGCGTCGAGCACCCCGGCGACGAAGCGGTCGCGACGCGCGGCGACGGCCTCGGGATCTCCGTGGCCGAGGTCGAGGGCGGTGGCGAGGGCCACGGTCCCGGCGACGTCCTCGGTGCCCGAGCGGCGGCCGTCCTGCTGCCCTCCCCCATGCACGAGCGGCTCGAACCGCTGCCGGCGGTCGACCCAGAGCACGCCGATCCCCTTGGGCGTGCCGAGCTTGTGGCCGCTCAGGCTCATCGCGGTGACGCCGAGCCGCCGGACGTCGAGGTCGAGCCAGCCCGCGGCCTGGACCGCATCGGTGTGGAAGGGCACGCCGCGCTCCGCGGCCACCGCGGCGAGGTCGGCGATCGGCTGGATCGTGCCGACCTCGTTGTTGGCGTACTGGATGCTCACCACGGTCGTGTCGTCGCGCAGCGCACCGGCGAGCACCTCCGGACGGACCACCCCGTCGGCGTCGACGGGCAGGACGGTGACGTCGTACCCGATCCGGCCCAGCCACGCCGCTGACTCCAGCACCGCCGGGTGCTCGACGGCGCTGACGACGACGTGCCGTCCGCGGGGGTCGGCCAGGGCGATGCCCTTGATCGCGGTGTTGTCGGACTCGGTACCGCCGCTGCAGAACGTGACCTCGCCGGCCCGTCCCCCCAGCTGCGCGGTGACCCGACGCCGCGCCTCGTCGAGGGCGTGCCGGGCCGCTTCGCCGACCTCGTGATGGCTGGCCGGATTTCCGAAGTCGCGGGTCAGGAACGGCCACATCGCCTCGAGCACCTCGCGGCGCACGGGCGACGTCGCCGCGTGGTCGAGGTAGATCACGAGACCCGCACATCCAGGCCGAGGTCGAGGTTCCTCACCGAGTGGGTCAGGGCCCCGACGCTGACCACGTCGACCCCCGTGGTGGCGATCTCGGCGATCGTCCCGAGGGTCACGCCTCCGGACGCCTCGACCAGGGCGCGGCCCGCGACGATCTCGACCCCCTGGCGAAGGTCCTCGGGGCTGAAGTTGTCCAGCATGATCGTGTCGACGCCCCCGGCCAGGACCGCCTCGACCTGGTCGAGCCGGTCGACCTCGACCTCGAGGTGCGTCGTGTGCGGCAGTCGGGCCCGCGCGGCACGGATCGCCTCGGTGACGTCGTCGACGAGGGCCAGGTGATTGTCCTTCGCCATGACCGCGTCCGAGAGGCTGAACCGGTGATTGTGGCCACCCCCACAGCGCACCGCGTGCCGCTCGAGGGCACGCAGCCCCGGCGTGGTCTTGCGGGTGTCGGCCACCCGCACGCCGGGCCCGGCCGCCGCGACGTACGCGGCGGTGACGGTGGCGATGCCGCACATCCGCTGGACGAGGTTCAGGGCGATGCGCTCGCCGCGCAGCACCGCGCGAGCGTTGCCGCGCACCGTGGCCAGCGACGCACCGGCGTCGAAGGACTCGCCGTCCACGACGTGGACCGCCACCTCGAGGGTGGGGTCGAGGGCGGTCATCGCGACCTCGAAGACCTCGGCGCCGGCGAACACCCCGGGCTCGCGGGCCACGAGGTCGGCGGTGGCGACGGCCTCCGCGGGCACGAAGACCTCCGAGGTCAGGTCGCCGTGTGGCGCGTCCTCGTCGAGGGCGAGCTCGACGACCCGGACGATCTGGCGGCGATCAAGCATGAGGCGCTCCCACGAGGGTGGAGTGGACGGCGGACCCCGGATCGGACTGGGGGAAGTCGCGACGGAAGTGACCGCCGCGCGACTCGGTCCGGGCGAGTGCGGAGGCCACGACGGCTCGCGCCACCACCAGCAGGTTGGCGTCCTCGGCGGACTTGGCGTCGGTCGGGGCGGGCGCGGCCCACCGCGCGAAGACCCGGGCGGCCTCCCGCAGCCCGGCGTGGTCGCGGGACAGCCCCGCGGCCGACCACATCAGGTGCTGCAGGTCGCTGCGACCGAAGGCCTCGTCGCCACCACCGACGGCGACCACGAGCCGCGGGGCCCATGCCTCGCCGAACGACCCGGCCGGCGCGCCGCCGAGGATCGCCTCGGCGACCCGGTAGCCGAAGACCGCTCCCTCGAGGAGCGAGTTGGACGCGAGCCGGTTGGCGCCGTGGAGTCCGGTGCAGGCGACCTCGCCGACGGCGAAGAGCCCGGGCACGCTCGTGCGCCCCCACAGGTCGGTGCGGACCCCGCCCATGACGTAGTGAGCGGCCGGAGCGACCTGGATCGGCTCGCGGGCCCAGTCGAGGCCCTGCGAGCGCACCACCGCGTCGATGGTCGGGAACCGCGACGCCAGGAAGCGCGCCCCCAGCCCGGTGGCGTCGAGCCGGACGGGCACCCCGCCCTGGCGCGCCATCTGCTCGGCGATCCCCCGGGCCACGACGTCGCGCGGCGCCAGCTCGGCATCGGGGTGCACATCGGTCATGAACCGCCGGCCGTCGGCGTCGACGAGCACCGCTCCCTCGCCGCGCACCGCCTCGGACACCAGGTGGTTGCCCGGCGTCGCCAGCGAGGTGGGATGGAACTGGTGGAACTCCAGGTCGGCCAGCACGGCCCCGGCCCGCAGGGCGATGGCGACGCCGTCGGCCGTGGCGACCGCGGGGTTCGTCGTGAACGGGAACAGCTGACCGGCGCCACCTGTGGCCAGAACCACCACATCGGCCACCAGCACCTCGTCCCCGAGCAGCCGCACGCCCACGGCCCGGCCGCGCTCGACGACCACGTCGAGGACGGTGGTGTTCTCGCGGACGACGACCCCGGAGTCGTCGAGCCGGTCGATCAGCGCCGAGGCGATCGCCGAGCCGGTGGCGTCGCCCCCGGCGTGCACGATCCGCTCGCGCGAGTGGGCCGCCTCGAGGCCGAGCGCCAGCCCCTCCCCCGCGCGGTCGAACCGCACCCCGCGGCGGATCAGCGCGCCGACGGCGATCGGGCCGCTGGCGCACAGCACCTCGGCCGCGTCGACGTCGCAGAGTCCGGCCCCCGCGGCGACGGTGTCGGCCACGTGCGAGGCGACGGTGTCGGTCGGAGCCGTGACGACCGCGACGCCGCCCTGGGCCATGGCCGTGTTGGACTGGTCGAGCCGGGCCTTGGCGACGAGGGTGACCTCGACGCCGGGGCGGGCGGCCAGGTCGAGGGCGGTGGTGAGGCCGGCGATGCCGCTGCCGACCACGACCACGCGGGTCGCCATCAGTCGGCCTGGGGCAGGGCCGCGAGCATCCGCTCGAGGGCCACCTTGGCGTGCGTGGCGACCTCGGCGTCGACCACGATCTCGTTGCGCACCTCGCCCTCGACGAGACCGTCGAGCACCCAGGCGAGGTAGCCGGGGTGGATCCGGTACATCGTCGAGCACGGGCACACGACGGGGTCGAGGCAGAAGATCGTCTTGTCCGGGTGCTCGGCCGCCAGCCGGTTGACCATGTTGATCTCGGTGCCGACCGCGATCACGGACCCCGCCGGCTGGGCGTCGATGAACTTGCGGATCGCGTCCGTCGACCCGGCCGCGTCGGCGGCGTCGACGACCGGCATCGGGCTCTCGGGGTGCACGATGACCCGGCAGCCGGGGTATTCGGCGCGCGCCTGCTCGATCTGGGCGACGGTGAAGCGCTTGTGCACGGAGCAGAAGCCGGGCCACAGCAGCACGCGCGCGTCGCGCAGCACGTCGGCCTCCACGCCGAGGTCGTTGGCTCGCGGGTTGATCATCGGCATCTGATCCAGCGGCACGCCCATCGCCTTGGCGGTGTTGCGGCCCAGGTGCTGGTCGGGGAAGAACAGCACCCGCCGGCCCTGCTCGAACGCCCACTCCAACACGGTCGAGGCGTTGGACGACGTGCAGACGATGCCGCCGTGGCGACCGCAGAACGCCTTCAGCGCCGCCGAGGAGTTCATGTACGTGACCGGGATCGTGTCGTCGTCGCCGTAGAACTCGGTGAGGAACTCCCAGGCCGCCTCGACCGACTCCTCGTCGGCCATGTCGGCCATGGAGCAGCCGGCCGCGAGGTTGGGCAGGATGACGTGCTGCTCGGGACGGGCGAGGATGTCGGCCGTCTCGGCCATGAAGTGCACGCCGCAGAAGACGATCGTGTCGGCGTCCGGGCGGGTCAGCGCCGCGTTGGCGAGCTGGAACGAGTCGCCCACGAAGTCGGCGTACTGGACCACCTCGTCGCGCTGGTAGAAGTGGCCGAGGATCACCAGGCGGTCCCCGAGCGTCTGCTTGGCCGCCCGGATCCGGGCGTGCAGCTCGGCCTCCGGCATCTGCTGGTACGCCACCGGGAGCTGGCCGGGCCGCGTGACCGGCTGCGGGATGACGTCCTGTTCGGACGCGCCCGGGCCGTAGCCCGGGAACCCGTCGAACTCCCACGGCTGCTTGGCCAGGTCGGCGTCGCACGTGCTGCCTGGCGTCGTCACGATGAGGTCGTTGATGGAGAGGGTCATGCTGACTCCAGTCGGTAGAGGGCCGGGGGGCGATGGCTGGTCCCCGTGACGTGGCGGCCCGTGGAGGTGATCCGGGGATTGGCGAGCGCCTGGCGGCGGAAGTTGGCGGGGTCGAGGCGCACCTGGCGCACGGCCTCGTGCACCTCGCGCAGCTGGGCGATGGTGAACTCCTCGCCCGTGAACGCGTGCGCGATGTCGGAGTAGGTGATTTTGGCGCGCAGCCGGCGCAGGGCGTACTCGACGATGGCGTTGTGGTCGAACGCGAGCGCCGGGACCTCGTCGGCCACGAACCACTCGACGTTCTCGCCGTCGATGGCGCGGGCGTCCTCGTCGGGGCGCACGAGCGCCCAGTAGACGATCGAGACGACCCGGTCGGGCGAGCGGTCGATGCCGCCGAAGCTGTAGAGCTGCTCGAGGTGAGCCGGCTCGAGCCCCGTCGTGCGCTGGAGGGTGACGCGTGCCGAGGTGTCGAGGTCCTGCGCGGGCTCGAGCGGGCCACCGGGCAGTGCCCACTGCCCGAGGAACGGCTCGCGGATGCGCTTGACGAGCGGCAGCCAGAGCGTGTCGTGGCCCGTGTCGGGATGCGGGCGCAGCGCGAAGATCACCGTGGACACCGCCAGCTCGATCCGCTGCTCCATCCCGCACCTCCTTAGGGTCACCGCGACACTAAGGGGTGGTTATGGTCATGTCAACCCTAAGGCCCGCACGTCCGCGCCTTGGCGCGCGAGATGTGTAGCGTTCCCCACCCGATTTCCTCCTTCTCGGCACGAATCGAGTGGACAGCGCTACACATCTGGGTCCCGGGCCGGGACAGGGCGCTCAGCGGTAGTCGCGGGAGCGATGGCCGCGCGGGACGGCGGGGTCGACCAGCCGCTCGAGGGTCTCGGCCACGAGGTTGACGGCCCCCTGTTGGTGCTCGAGGCGGCCGCGGATGACGACCGCCGCACTGGAGCGGGCCACCGTGCGATGGCGCTGCCAGACGGCGTCGAACACGACGACGTTGAGCATCCCGGTCTCGTCCTCGAGGTTGAGGAAGGTGACGCCCCCGGCGGTGTACGGGCGCTGGCGGTGGGTGATGAGGCCCGCGACACGCACCCGCCGGTCGGGCTCGTGCTGCAGCAGGCCGCCGACGGCCAGGATCCCCTGCTGCTCCAGCATCGGACGCAGGTGGGCGAAGGGGTGATCGCTCGGTGAGATCTTGGTCGACTCCAGGTCGGCGAGGGTCAGCTCGACGTCGCTCATCCCCGGCAGCATCGGCGGCGGCGCGACGATCGCCGTGCCCGGCAGCCGGTCCGGGCTGTCGGTGTAGCCCGCGTTCCAGATCGCCTGCCGACGGGTCAGGCCGAAGTCGCCGAACGCACCGGCGGTGGCCAGCTGCTCCTGCTGGGACCGGGTGAGCCCACAGCGGCGCACCACGTCGGCCATGTCGTCGAACGGCCGCTCGGCGCGCGCCGCCACGATCCGCTCGGCGTCGGCCGCCCCGATGCCCTGCACCGAGGTCAGCCCGAGTCGCACCGCATGGTGACCGTCGCGGCGGTGCTCGGCGAAGTCGGCCGGGGCCGCGGGGTCGAACTCCCCCACCGGCGGCTGGTCGTGCTCGGCGCAGGACGCCGGGCCCGTGGGACCCGTGCGGTCACCGAGCGGCTCGAGGTCGGCGTGCACACCCGACCGCACGATGTCGGGGCGGCGCACCTCGACGCCGTGCCGCCGCGCGTCGGCCACCAGCGACTGCGGCGAGTAGAACCCCATCGGCTGCGCCCGCAGCAGCCCGGCCAGGAACGCGGCCGGGTGGTGCAGCTTCAGCCAGCTGCTGGCGTACACCAGCAGCGCGAAGCTGATCGCGTGGCTCTCGGCGAAGCCGAAGTTGGCGAACGCCTGGATCCGGCCGTAGATGTCGTCGGCCAGCTCGCCGGTGATCCCCTTGTCGGCCATGCCGCGGTACAGCTGGTCACGCAGCCGGTCGATCTTCTCGATGCCGCGCTTGGAGCCCATCGCCCGCCGCAGCAGGTCGGCCTCGTCGCCGGTGCACCCGCCCAGCACCATCGCGATCTGCATGAGCTGCTCCTGGAACAGCGGGACGCCCAGGGTGCGCTCCAGCACCGGCTCGAGCGTGGGGTGCGGGTAGGTGATCGGCTCCTCCCCCAGCTTGCGCCGGATGTAGGGGTGCACGGCACCGCCCTGGATCGGCCCGGGCCGGATCAGCGCGATCTCGATGACGAGCTCGTAGAACCGGCGGGGCCGCAACCGCGGCAGCGTGCCGATCTGGGCACGGCTCTCGACCTGGAACACGCCGATCGAGTCGGCCCGGCACAGCATGTCGTAGACGCCCTGCTCCTCCTTGGGCATCGTGGCCAGCGTCCACCGCTCACCGACCCGCTCCGCCACGATGTCGAAGGTGTGCTGGATGGCGCCCAGCATCCCGAGGCCGAGCAGGTCGAACTTGACCAGGCCCATGTAGGCGCAGTCGTCCTTGTCCCACTGCAGGACGGTGCGGCCGGGCATCCGGGCGCGCTCGATCGGCACGACCTCGCCGACGGGGCGCTCGGTCAGGACCATGCCGCCGGAGTGGATCCCCAGGTGCCGTGGCGACTTCATCGCCTGCTCGGCCAGCCGCACGACCGGCTCGGGGATGGCGTCGGCTCCCTCGTCGCTGCCGTCGGTGCGGACGGACGACCACGAGTCGATCCGCTTGCTCCAGGCGTCCTGCTGACCCGGCGAGTGCCCCAGCGCCTTCGCCATGTCGCGCACCGCGGACTTGGGCCGGTAGCTGATGACGTTGCAGACCTGGGCGGCGTTGCGGCGGCCGTACTTGTCGTAGACCCACTGGATGACCTCCTCGCGGCGGTCGGAGTCGAAGTCCACGTCGATGTCGGGCTCCTCGTCGCGGGTGGACGAGAGGAACCGCTCGAACGGCAGCCCGTACGCGATCGAGTCGACCGCGGTGATCTCGAGGGCGTAGCAGACCGCCGAGTTGGCGGCCGAGCCGCGACCCTGGCACAGGATCCCGCGGCTGCGGGCGAACGCGACGATGTCGTGGACGATGAGGAAGTAGCCGGCGAAGTCCTTGTCCTCGATGACGGCCAGCTCGCGCTGCAGCCGCGCCTCGGCCTCGTCGCGCATGCCGGCGTAGAGCTTGTCGGCCCCCTGCCGGACCAGCTCGCGCAGCCAGCTCATCGGCGTGTGGCCCGCCGGCACCTCCTGCTTGGGCAGCTTCGGCGAGGCCTTGCGCAGGTCGAACGCGCACGCCTCGGCGATCTCGACCGAGCGGGCCACGGCCCCGGGCCACCGCGCGAACCGCTGGGCCATCTCGGCGCCGGAGCGCAGGAAGGCCGGGGGTGCCAGCCAGCCGTCGAGCTCGGCCAGGCTGCGGCGGGCACGCACCGCGGCGAAGGCCTGGGCCAGCCGGGCGTCGGCGGGCCGCGCGGCGTGGACGTTGCCGGTGGCCACGGTGGGCAGGCCCAGCTCGGCGGCCCACCCGGCCAGCGCGTCGTTGGCGGGACCGTCGCCGGGACCGCCGTGGTCGGTCAGCTCGACGACCACGTGCTCGGCGCCGAAGAGGTCGACCAGCCGGCGCAGGCCGGTCATCCCCTCGCGCCGGACCCAGCCCTTGCGGCACCCGGTGAGCACGACCCACCGGTCACGGCCCCGCTCGGCGAGGTCGGCCAGGTCGTAGGCCGGCCGACCCTTCTCGTCGCCGGCGAGGTTCGCCTCGGTGATCGCCGAGGCCAGCGCGTGGTAGCCCTCGACCCCGCGGGCCAGCACCAGCAGGTGGTCGCCCTCGGGATCGGGCACGCCGCTCTGCGGACCGGTCAGCCCCAGCGAGAGCTCGGCGCCGTAGACCGTGCGCAGCCCGTGCAGCTGGGCGGCCTCGGCGAACCGCGCCGCGCCGCTGAAGCCGTCGTGGTCGGTCAGGGCCAGCGCCGAGAGCCCGAGCCCGACCGCCTCACGGACGAGTTCCTCGGGGTGGCTGGCCCCGTCGAGGAAGCTGTGGTTGCTGTGGCAGTGCAGCTCGGCGTACGGCACGGCCTCGGGAGGCGCGTCGAGCACCGCGGGCGCCTCGTAGGCCCCGCGCTTGCGCGAGAACGCCGGCCCGTCGCCCCCGTCGGGCAGCGGTTGCGCCGGGTCGCGCCACCGTCCCGACAGCCGCGCCTCCAGCTCGCGCCACGACACGTCCGGGTTGTTCCACCCCATCAGGACCCCCCGAACTCGCTGAGTTGCACGTTTGGCCACCTGAACACGGCGTGTCGCTGGCCAAACGTGCAACTCAGCGAGTCAGTCATAGCGGGCCTCGGTCCACCAGCGGCCGTTCTCGACGACCATGAGCCAGGCGCTGCCGTCGACGCCGACGACCTGGAAGCGGGCGACGCGACGCGCGGCGGCCTCGTCCCACCAGTGCTCGTCGACCGGCCACGGCCCGGCCCAGGCCGCCACCGGCTGCCAGGCGAGGTCGGCCGCCGCACGGAACCGGGTGGGCCGCCCCGACAGGCCACCACGGCCGCTGACGCTGACCGGGAGCCCCTCGGCCCCCACCACCTGCGCGGGCGCCGGGTCGGTGAACACCGTGGCCGGGGCCGGCGCGGGCACGCTGCCGGGCCAGGGCCGGTCGACGGGACGCGCCACGACGGGACGCTCGCCCCAGGCCGCCGACAGCCGCCGGTCGGCCGGTGCGCGACCGCCCTGGACACCGACCGATCGCACTCCTTCAGGACCGACGAGCGCCTGGACCCGCGCCACCGAGCGCTCGACCTGGTCGTCGGGCCCGCCGCCGAACAGGCTCTCGGCGTGCTCGCCCAACGGCTCGACCTCGACCGGGACGCACCGCACGGCCACCACGGGCCCTCCGGGCGGATCGGCCGACAGCTGCCAGCGCAACCGGTCGAGCACGTCACCGGAGCCGAACCAGCGCGGATGGCGCCACAGCCGGCTGGACACCCGCAGGTCGCCCGCCACCTCGGCGTCGACCTCGATCCGCAGGGTCGAGCAGACCAGGCCCGCCCGGTCGAGGCCGCGGACGAAGTCCTCGACACTCTGTCGCGCGCTGAACACGACCGCCTCGGACCGCTCGAGCGGCGGCTCGAAGGCCACCGTCGCCACCAGCTCGGGCGGCGGCGTGCGACGCGAGATCCGACGCACCTCCTCGCCTCGCGCCCACCGATGCAGCAGGGCCCCCTGGGCACCGAACCGGGCCAGCACGTCGGGCGCCGGCAGCGCGGCGAACTCGCCGACCCGGCGGATCCCCAGCCGCCGCAGCACGGTGACCAGGTCGAGTCCCGGCGTGGACGCGTCGGCCGGGGCCGGCACGTCGAGCACCTCGACCGGCAGGTCGCGCAGGAAGTCGACGTTGCCACCGGGTGCCACGACGAGGCAGTCCTGGGCCGTGGCCTGCCGTGCCGCCAGCTCGGCGACGAAGACGCCGTCGGCGATGCCGAACCGCACGTCCCACACACCCAGGGCGACCAGCTGCTCGGCCATCACGGCCGCCGCCTCGGCCTCGCCGCCGTAGTACCGCTCGGGCACGTTCAGCGCGCACAGGCCGGGGCGCAGCGGGGCCACCCCCGGGCTGAGCTCCTCGAGCGTCGTCAGCACCTGCTCGAAGGCGCGGGCGTCGACCTCGGGCCGGTGGTCGCACACGACCAGGTCGGGGCACCGCGACTGGGCGTCGCGGCGGCGCATCCCCCGGCGCACGCCCTGGGCCCGGGCCGCGGGCGTGCAGGCCAGCACCACGCCCTTCTCCAGCACGGCCAGCGCCTCGACCGGAGCCGGACCACCGCGGTGCGCCTCGGCGTGCTCGGCCTGGCGCACGAGGGCCGGCCAGTCGGGCACCCACGCCACCATCGTGCGCATCAGCCGGCCACCTGCTCGATCGGACCCCGCTGAGTTGCACGTTCGACCACCGACATGCCGTCGGCGACTGGCGCAACGTGCAACTCACGGCTGGGGAACCACAGGCGTCGCGAGCCGGTGACCCGTCCGCCGCGTTCGACCTCGACGGTGGCCTGGCGTGCGACGAGGTGGCCGTGGCCGTCCTGCGGGCCGGTCCAGGCCGTGTCGCGCAGCCGCAGCCGGGCGTCGGCGCGGGGCCAGTCGCCGACGGCCACGAGGACGGACTGGCGGCGGTGCAGCCGAGCGCGCAGCCGGACGACCTCGCGCTCGGGCAGGGTGACGCCGCCGACCATGACCACCCCGACCGCGTCGACCAGGGCGCCCAGCACGGAGGCGGGGTCGGCGCCGGCGTCGGGCACCCAGACCATGCGGTCCAGGTCGACCCCCAGCGCGGCGGCGGCCTCGAAGCCGACCCGCTCGGTGCCGACCATCGCGCACCAGGCGCCGTCACGCGACGGACCCGCCAGCAGCAGCAGGGCCAGGCTCATCGCATCGACCGCGTAGCTGCCGCCCGGTTGCAGGGAGATCAGGCCGGCCAGCGCCGGATGGGTGGGCATCGACAGGACCGAGGGCCGGCCCTGCATCCGGCCGATCCGGTCCCTCAGGTCGTCGACCAAGGTGGCGGAAGGGGCGGGGGAACTCACTCCACCATCATCGAACACCTGTTCGATGGAGTCAACCAGAACCCCCTCCTTGCCATCGTCACCCACGCCGCGCTAGGTTCCCGGGGAGCATGCACCGGGGGGAAAGACATGACCAAGCTGCGCACCGCCGTCGCCGCCCTCGTGGGCGCGGGCCTCGTCGCCGTGGCCGTTCCGTCGTCGGCCCAGCCGCGCGACTGCGCGAAGCCGGTCACCACATGGGTCGTCACGGACGTCGCGAGGTCGTATGCGAGCACCGGCATCCAGACCGACTGGACCTATGAGCCCGCGACCGAGCACACCCTCGAGGTCGACCGGACCGCCACGGCGCGCGTGGACGCCCGCGTCAGTCCCGCGCTCGCGAGCGATGCCGAGGCCGTCCTCGCCGCCGCGGCCGCCGCCTCCGACGTCCCGCTGACACGGCGCTTCCGCGCCACCGACCACTGGATCATCGCGGCGTACCTGCCCCAGGACGCCCGCCACCTGTACCGGCTGCGCCTGAGGCAGGAGACCCGCACCTTCACCGCGACGAAGTACGAGCTCGCCCCCGGCACCTGCCGCTACGTGCGACAGCGGTCCGGGACGGGCGAGATGCCTCGCGTCGGCGACGGCCACCTGGTGTGGGACACCGACCGGGCCGACGCCTGACGCTCCCCGTCAGCGGGACAGCTCGATCGACCCTCCGGGGATCGCGTCGAGCAGGCGGCGGGTGTACTCCTGGCGCGGGTTGCTGAAGACCTCGTCGACCGAGGCGTGCTCGACGAGCTTGCCCCGCTCCATCACCAGCACGTCGTCGGCGATCTGGCGCACCACGGCCAGGTCGTGCGTGATGAACAGGTACGACAGGCCCAGCTCGGCCTGCAGGTCGGCCAGCAGCGACAGGATCTGCGCCTGGACCAACACGTCCAGGGCGCTGACGGCCTCGTCGAGGATGACGACCTCCGGCTGCAGCGCGAGGGCGCGAGCGACCGCCACCCGCTGGCGCTGGCCACCGGACAGCTCGTTCGGGAACCGGCGCGACACCGCCCACGGCAGCGACACCTTGTCGAGCAGGTCGCGGATCCGCGCCTCACGCTCGGCGCCGGTGCCGATCTTGTGGGTGCGCAGCGGCTCCTCGATGGACCGGTAGATGGAGTACATCGGATCGAGGGACGCGTACGGGTTCTGGAACACCGGCTGCACCTGGCGACGGAAGGCCAGCTGCTCCTTCTTGCCGCGGAGCGTCGAGATGTCGACACCGTCGAACTCGACCGTGCCGCTGGTGGGCTTGAGCAGGTCCAGCACCATCTGCGCGACGGTGGACTTGCCCGAGCCGGACTCGCCCACGATCGCCAGGGTGGTGCCGCGCTTCAGCTGGAACGAGACGTCGTCGACGGCGGTGAACTCGCTCTTCTTCCACGGTGCGCCACCGGGGATCGGGAAGACCTTGGTCAGGCCCTTGGCCTCCACCACGACGTCGAGGCCCTCGCCGAACTGCGTGTCGCCCTGCGCGACCTCGTCGGCCAGCACCTCGGCGACCTCCTGGGCCTGCTCGCGAACCTCGGCGCGCTGCTGCGACAACAGGCGCTGCGACGCGAGCGACGGGGCGCTCTTGATGAGCCGCTGCGAGTACGGGTGCTGCGGGTGCTGCAGGATCTGCAGCGCCGGACCCGACTCGACGACGCGACCCTTGTACATCACGACCAGGTGGTCGGCGCGCTCGGCGGCCAGGCCCAAGTCGTGGGTGATCAGCAGCACGGCGACCCCGAGGTCGTCGGTGAGCTGGTCGAGGTGGTCGAGGATCTGCTTCTGCACCGTGACGTCGAGGGCGCTGGTCGGCTCGTCGGCGATCAGCAGCTTCGGACGGGCCGCGAGCCCCATGGCGATCAGGGCACGCTGGCGCATGCCGCCACTGAACTCGTGCGGGAACTGCTTCGCCCGGCGCTCGGCGTCGGGCAGCCCGGCCTCCTCGAGCAGCTCGATGACGCGGGCGTCGGCTGCCTTGCCCTTGGCGATCCCGGCGGCCTCGAGGGCCTCCTTGATCTGCTTGCCGACCCGGTACAGCGGGTTCAGGTTGCTCATCGGGTCCTGCGGCACGAGGCCGATCTTGGACCCGCGCACGGCGACGATGTCCTTCTTCGACGCGTGGGCGATGTCGCGGCCCTCGAAGAGGATCTCGCCATCGGTGACCTGACCCGTGCCCGGCAGCAGGCCGATGATCGCGTGGGCGGTCGTGGACTTGCCCGATCCGGACTCCCCCACGATCGCGACGGTCTGACCGGGGTACACCGCCAGCGACGCGCCCTGGACGGCGGGGACCATCGTCCGACCCTGACGGAAGGCGACGTGCAGGTCGTTGATCTTCAGCAGCGGCTCGGTCATCAGTCCTTCTTCCGGCTCTTGGGATCGAGGGCGTCCTGCACGGCGTCGCCGAGCAGGATGAAGCCCAGCACCGTGACGGCCAGGGCGCTGGCCGGCCAGAACAGCACGCCGAGTCGCTGCCCGGAGCGGATCTGGTTCTGGGCGGCCGAGATGTCGTTGCCCCACGAGACGACGCCGTACGGCAGGCCGATGCCCAGGAACGACAGCGTCGCCTCGGCCACGATGAAGATGCCGAGCGAGACGGTGGCGATGACGATCACCGGAGCGAGCGCGTTGGGCACCACGTGGCGCCAGAGGTTGCGCGCCTGGCTGGCGCCGATCGCGCGGGCCGCGTCGACGAACTCGAGGTTCTTGACCTCCAGCACGGCGCTGCGGGCGATGCGGGTGACCTGGGGCCAGCCGAACGCCGCCAGGGCGAAGGTGACGGCGACGACGCCGCCGCCGAACCCGCGGTCGGGCCAGGCGTTGTTCAGGACCGAGAGGCCGACGATCGCACCCAGCAGCAGCGGGATCGCGAAGAAGATGTCGGCGATGCGCGACACGATCGTGTCGACCCAGCCGCCGTAGAAGCCGGCCAGGGCACCGGAGATCAGGCCCAGGATCGTGACGACCAGGGTGCAGGCCACGCCGACCGACACCGACGCGCGGGCGCCGTAGATCGTGCGGGCGAAGACGTCGTACCCCTGCTTGTCGAAGCCGGCGATGTGGCCCGAGCTCGGGCCCTCGAGGCTGCGCGAGAGGTCGGCCTTCAGCGGGTTGAGGTCGGTGAACAGGCCCGGGAAGGCCACGACGACCAGCACGAAGCCGAGGATGATCGCCGAGACCCAGAACAGGACGTTGCGGCGCAGGTTCTTCCAGGCCTCCTTCCACTGGCTCTCGGGCGGCCGGGACGTGTCGAGCGTGCCGGTGGCCTCGAGCGGCGTCTCGCCCAGCGGGGCGACGAAGTGGTCCTGACCGGGCAGGGGGGCGGTGGTGGGAATCTCAGGCATAGCGGATCCTCGGGTCGAGCCAGGCGTAGAGCAGATCGACGAGCAGCGACATCACGACGTAGATCAGCACCATGACCGTGACCACCGAGACGATGGTCGGCGTCTCGCCCTGCTGGATCGCACGCCAGGCGAGGTTGCCGACGCCGGGGACGTTGAAGATGCCCTCGGTGACGATCGCGCCGGCCATCAGGGTGCCGAGGTCGGCGCCGAGGTAGGTCACGACCGGGATGAGCGAGTTGCGCAGCACGTGGCGGCGGTTGACCTGGCCGTCGGTGAGGCCCTTGGCGCGCGCGGTGCGCACGTGGTCGGCGGTGAGGTTCTCGATCATGGACGTGCGCGTGAGGCGCAGGACGTAGGCGAACGACACCAACCCGAGCACGAAGGCCGGGATGAGGAGCCGCGTGAACGACGCGTCACCGCCGACGGTGACCGGGGCCCAGGCGAGCTTCACGCCGAAGACCAGCTGCATGAGGAAGCCGAAGACGAAGATCGGGACGGCGATGACCAGCAGCGACACGACCAGCATGGTGGAGTCGAACAGCTTGCCGCGCTTGATGCCGGCGTAGAAGCCGGCGGCGATGCCCAGCACCGACTCGATGACCAGCGCCATGAAGGCGAGCTTGATCGTGACGGGGAAGGCGCGGGCGATGAGGTCGATGACCGGTTGCCCGGAGAAGGACAGGCCCAGGTCCAGGGTCAGGGCGCCCTTGAGGAAGAGCAGCCACTGCACGAGGAACGGCTTGTCGAAGTTGTACTGCGCCTCGATCTGGGCGCGGACCGC
The DNA here is from genome assembly GCF_007992115.1 of Aeromicrobium flavum. Taxonomy (GTDB): domain Bacteria; phylum Actinomycetota; class Actinomycetes; order Propionibacteriales; family Nocardioidaceae; genus Aeromicrobium; species Aeromicrobium flavum. Next base: position 72,489 of record NZ_BJZQ01000014.1, on the reverse strand, counting down.
CTCGGAGACCGGCTTGTCGCCGAACAGGGCGACGATCGGGTCTCCGGGGCGAAGGAAGACGAGGGCGTAGATCAACAGCGTGGCGCCCAGCACGACCGGAACGGCCTGCAGGATGCGGCGGATGATGTACCAGGCCATGAGTTCTCCATCCTGGTGGTTCGAGAAGTTCAGACTATCGCCGCGTGTCACGCAAAAGGCGACGGGGGCGGAACACACGTGGGGCGGCACCCGGAGGTGCCGCCCCACTCAGGTGGTCATCACTTCTTGGTGATGTCCTGGTACTCCGGACGGTTCTGCCAGTTGAAGACGACGTTCTCGACGTCCTTGCCAGCAGCACCCGACACGTTGGTGTTCCACAGCGGGATCGCCGGGAGCTCCTTGAACAGGATCGCCTGCGCGTCGACGAACGCCTGGTAGCGCTCCTCGTCGTCCAGGGCGCCCGAGGCCTTCTTCAGCAGGCCGTCGAACTCCTTGTTGCTGTAGTCACCGTCGTTCGAACCCGCACCCGTGCCGAAGATCGGGCCCAGGTAGTTGTAGATCGACGGGTAGTCCGGCTGCCAGCCGGTGCGGAAGGCGGTGCCGATCGAGCGATCGGTGACCTTCGTGCGCAGCTCGTCGAACGTCGGGAACGCCTTCGGCGCCGCGTTGATGCCCGGCAGGTTGTTGTTGAGCTGGTTCACGACCGCCTCAACCCATTCCTTGTTGCCGGGGCCGTCACCGTTGTAGGCGACCTGGAACTTGCCGCTCCACGGAGCGATCGCGTTGGCGTCGTCCCAGAGCTTCTTGGCGGCGTCGGCGTCGAACTCGAGCACCTCGTTGCCCGGGATGTCCTCGGTGTAGCCGGGCATCACGGGAGCGCTGAAGTCCGTCGACGGGCTACGGGTGCCGTCGAAGATCTTCTCGGTGATCGTCTTGCGGTCGATCGCGCGGCTGATCGCCTGGCGACGGAGGTTGCCCTCTTCACCGGCGAAGTGGTCGAGCGACTCCGGGATGGTGATCGTGCTGTTCACCGAGCCGGGCGACTCGAAGTCCTGCACGGAGTCGTCGTCGCGGAACGTGGTCAGCGCGCTCGGCGGGACCTGGTCCAGGACGTCGAGGTTGCCACCCTGCACGTCGGAGAACGCGCTGTCGGGATCGGTGTAGAACTTGAAGGTCACGCCACCGTTCTTGGCCTTGCGGACACCGTCGTACTCGGCGTTCGGGGTCATGACGGCCTCGACGTTGTGGTCCCACTTCTCGAGGACGTAGGGGCCGTTGCCGACCGGCTTCTCGCCGAACTTGTTGATGTCGCCGTACGCCGACTCGGGCAGCGGGTAGTAGGCCGAGTAGCCGAGGCGCAGCGGGAAGTCGGACTCCGGCTGCTTCAGGGTGATGGTGAAGGTCTTGTCGTCGACGACCTTCAGGCCCGAGATCGTGTCGGCGCCCTTGAGGGTCGAGCCCTCGTCGTCGGTGCCCTCGATCGGGTAGTAGAAGTAGCTCTGCAGCTGCTTGTTGTCCGGGTCGGCGCCGAAGCTCCAGGCCTTGACGAAGGACTCGGCGGTCACGGGGGTGCCGTCGGAGAACTTCCAGTCCTTGAGCTTGACGGTCCAGACCTTGGAGTCCTCGGACTCGATGGACTCGGCGACCTCGTTCTCCTGCGAGCCGTCTGCCTTGTAGGAGATCAGGCCGGCATAGAGCAGGTCGATGATGTTGCCGCCACCCACCTCGTTGGTGTTGGTGGTGACCAGCGGGTTCTGGGGCTCGGTCGCGTACGCGGTGATGACCGCGTCCGTGGACTCCGAACCCTCGTCGTCGCCTCCGCTCGAGCAGGCGGCCAGGGTGAGGCTGGCGACTGCTGCGAGGGCGATACCTGCGAGGGCTGTACGCCGAGTTCGCATGAATATCCTCCTGTGAATGTGCGTACGTCAGTGATCGTGCGTGTACGCGCGTGATCCATGAGTACCACCTGCCGGACACCGTTTCCCAGCGCGGATCGCCGACTTCATCGAACTGCAACCAAACGAACGGACCGGGCCCGACGGTCCCGATGGCGGTCGGGACACACGACGACGGCCCCGCTCCCGAGTGGGAGCGGGGCCGTCGTGGCCGGGACCGGAATCAGCCCTTGCGCTTGGTGATCTCCTCGGTCGCCTGGGGCAGGACCGACTTGATGTCACCGACGACGCCGAAGTCGACGAGCTCGAAGATCGGCGCCTCCTCGTCCTTGTTGACCGCGACGATCGTCTTGGACGTCTGCATGCCGGCGCGGTGCTGGATGGCACCGGAGATGCCATTGGCGACGTACAGCTGCGGCGACACGGTCTTGCCGGTCTGGCCGACCTGGAACGTGTGCGGCTTCCAGCCCGAGTCGACCGCGGCGCGCGAGGCGCCCACGGCGGCACCGAGGGCATCGGCGAGGGCCTCGACCTCGGTGAAGTCGCCGCCGGTGCCACGGCCGCCGGAGACCACGATGGCGGCCTCGGTCAGCTCGGGACGGCCGGTCGAGACGCGCGGCTCGGACGACACGATCTTGACGGCCTTGGCCGACTCGGGGACGTCGAACGAGACGGCCTCGACGGCGCCGGCGCCGGCAGCGGCCTCCGGAGCGGCCGAGTTCGGCTTGACCGCGATGACCGGCGCACCCTTGGTGACCTGCGCGGCGACCGTGAAGTTGCCGGCGAACGCCATCTGGGTGGTGGTGATCGCGCCACCGTCGACGGTGACGTCGACGGCGTCGGTGATCAGACCGGACTGCGACTTGAGGGCGACGCGGGCGGCGACCTCCTTGCCCTCGGTGCTGGAGGGCACCAGGACGGCGGCCGGAGCCTTGTCGGCGACGAGCGCGGCCAGGGCCTCGGCCTTGGGCGCGACGAGGTACTCCTCGTAGACGCTGTCGGAGTAGGTGTAGATCTTCTCCGCGCCGTACTCGGTCAGGACGGCGGTGTCGGCGTCACCGAAGACGACGGCCGACGGCTCGCCAATGCGGCGCGCGATGGTCAGGAGCTCCAGCGAGGGCTTCGTGACCTTGCCCTGGGGGGCTTCGATCAGAACGAGAACTTCACTCATTTGTCAGGCTCCTACTCACACGAACTTCTTGGACGCGAGGAACTCGACGAGCTTGGTGCCGCCGTCTCCCTCGTCGGTGACGATCTCGCCGGCGGTGCGCGGCGGGCGGGGGGTCGTGGACTCGACCTTGGTCCAGGCGTTCTCGAGGCCGACCTCGGCCCCGTCGATGCCCAGATCGGCCAGGCTCCACTCCTCGACCGGCTTCTTCTTGGCGGCCATGATGCCCTTGAAGGACGGGTAGCGGGCCTCGCCCGTCTGGTCGGTGACCGAGACGACGAGCTTGCCGGAGGCCTCGATCTCGTGGGTGGCGGCATCGCCGTCACGACGGATCTTCACGGTGTCGCCGTCGACGGAGATCTCCGAGGCGAACGTGATGGCCGGCAGGCCGAGACGCTCGGCGACCAGCGTGGGCACGACGCCCATGCCCGCGTCCGTGGAGCCCATGCCGAAGAAGACCATGTCGAACTCGAGCTTCTCGAGCGCCTTGGCCAGGACCAGCGACGTCGCGAAGGCGTCGGATCCGGCGATGGAGTCGTCCTCGACGTGGACGCCCGCGTCGGCGCCCATCTGCAGCGCCTTGCGGACGGCGTCCGAGGCGTCGGCGGGACCGACGGTCAGGACGGTGACCTCACCGTCGCCGGCCTCGACGACCTGCAGGGCCTGCTCGACCGCGTACTCGTCGAGCTCCGAGAGAAGGCCGTCGACGTTCTCACGGTCGACAGTGTTATCAGCGTCGAACGTGCGGTCCGCCGTGGCGTCCGGCACGTACTTCACAGCGACAACGATCTTGGTCACGAGGACCCTCCTGTGAATTCGGGGCGCGAGCGACGGTTTGATCGCCCGCGGGGTATCGGGACAACCTTGCCACGCGGTCACATACGCGGGTGAGGCGACCCTTCCTGGCCTCGATGTTACCGAAAGGTAACGAAGCCGGACATCCCGGCCGACGTGGGATGGATCACTTCCCGGTGAACGTGGCCTTGCCCGGGCCGTTCTCGACGAAGGACCGCATGCCGTCGGCCTGGTCCTGGGTGGCGAACAGGCCCGTGAAGCCGGCCCGCTCGATCTCGAGCCCGGTCTGCAGGTCGACCTCGAGGCCTCGGTCGATGACGTCCTTGGCGGTGCGCAGCGCGATCGCCGGGCCACCCACGAACTGCGACGCCCACTGCACGGCGCGCTCGTACACGGCGTCGGCCGGCAGCACCTCGTCGACCAGGCCGAGCGTCAGCGCCTCGTCGGCGGCGACGAAGCGCCCGGTGTAGATGAGGTCCTTGGCCTTGGCGGGGCCGATCAGCCGCGCGAGCCGCTGGGTGCCGCCGGCGCCGGGGATGATGCCGAGGGCGATCTCGGGCTGGCCGAGCTTGGCGTTGTCGGCGCAGAAGCGCAGGTCGGTGGCCAGGGCCAGCTCGAGGCCGCCGCCGAGCGCGAACCCGGTGATCGCCGAGACGGTGGGCTTGCCGATCGCGGCGACGGCGCGGGTGAAGTCCTGGAGCAGGTGGGCGTGCCGGAACATCTCGGGGAAGCCCATCTCGGCCATCTCCTTGACGTCGGCGCCGGCGGCGAAGACGCGCTCGCCGCCCCACACCACGACGGCGGCGACGTCGTCACGCCGGTCGGCCTCGCGCGCCGCCTCGAGCAGCTCGGTCTGGACCTGCGCGTCGAGCGCGTTCATCTTGGGCCGGTCGAGTCGCAGGGTGCCGACGCCGTCGGTCACCTCGAGTCGGACGAACTCCGCCATGGCTGTGCCTCCTGTGTGGGTTGCGCCGAGCATAGGACAGCGTCAGGACACCGAGCCCAGCGCCTTCAGGGGGTCGCCGGACAGTCGGTAGGTGCGCCAGTCCGCCAGGTCGACGGCCCCGAGCGAGCGGTAGAACGCGATCGACGGCTCGTTCCAGTCGAGCACCTGCCACTGCAGCCGGCTGTACCCGTGCTCGACGCAGCGCCGGGCCAGCTGCGCGAGCAGCGCATGGCCGAGTCCCGCACCGCGGTGGGCCGGGTCGATGAAGAGGTCCTCGAGGTAGATCCCGTGGACGCCGTCCCACGTGGAGAAGTTGAGGAACCAGATCGCCAGCCCGACGACCGCACCGTCGACCTCGGCCACGTCCGCGAACAGCGCCGGGCGCTCGCCGAAGAGTCGCTCGTGCAGCATCTCGTCGGTCAGGACGCACTGCTCGGGGGCTCGTTCGTACGCGGCGAGGTCGTGGACGAGGCGCACCATCGCCGTCACGTCGTCGGGGGCGGCGGGGCGGATCCGCGGATCGGTCATGGGCACGATTGCATCATGCGGCCGGGTAACGTCGGCCGGGTGACCGACCCCGCCGCCCTTCCCGTCCTGCGCGACGACGACCTCGTGCTGGAGCCGACCTCCGGCACCGACGACCTCGACGGGTTCGCCGTGATCCAGGGCGGCGAGCGGATCGGCACGGTCGCCCTCCAGCACGGCCCGGGCCAGGCCGGCCGCCGGCTCGGCTCGCTGCGCTGGAGCTTCTCGTCGGGCCCGGGTCCGATGGTCACCAGTCGCGCGCTCCGGCTCGCCGTGGAGTACGCCTTCGAGACCCTCGGGTGGACCCGCGTCGAGGCCCGCGTGCCGACGATCGACACCCACGGCATGCGCGCCGCCTCCATCGCCGGCCTGCGCCGCGAGGGCGTGGCGCGCGGGGCCGACGGCGACGTCGACCAGGTGATGCTGGCGCGGATCGTCGACGACCCGCCCGCCACGAGCCGCGACGGCTTCGTCGCCATCCTCAACGCCGGGCTCCCCCGCAAGCGCGTGATCGGCCAGGGCGTCCTGCGCGACCGCGACGGCCGCGTGCTGCTGTGCGAGCTGACGTACAAGCGCCAGTGGGACCTGCCCGGCGGCGTCGTCGAGGTGAACGAGAGCCCCGCGACCGGCCTGGTCCGCGAGCTCGAGGAGGAGCTGGGCCTGACTGTCGAGATCGACGGCCTCGTCACGATGAACTGGCTGCCGCCGTGGAGCCGATGGGACGACGCCTGCCTGTTCGTGTTCGACCTCGGCGTCGTCGATGCGGACCTCGTCGACCAGATGGTGTTGCAGCGCTCCGAGATCGCCGCGGTCCACTGGTGCGACATGGACACGGTGCGCGAGCGCGCCACCCTGGCCACCATCGAACTGCTCGAGTCGCTGGCCGACGCTCCCCTGCCGGCCTACCGCGAGGCGCCCCGCCAGCCGGACTGACGGTTCACCACGGTCCCGTGGTGAACCGACGCCCGCTCAGAACAGCGCGGCGGCGAGCGAGCGGCGCGCCAGCGCGACGCGCGGGTCGCTGAGCCCGACGACGGTGAAGAGGTCGACCAGGTGGGTGCGCACCCGCTCGCGCTCGTCGCCGGCGGTGCGCTTGACCAGGTCGATCAGTCGCAGGAAGGCGTCCTCGACGTGCCCGCCCGTGACGTCGAGGTCGGCCACGAGGAGCTGGGCGTCGACGTCGTCGGGCGCGTCCGCGGCGGCCTGACGGGCCGACTGCAGGTCGGCGCCGGCGACGCGGGCGTAGAGCTTCGTGGCGGCGAGCCGCTCGATGACCTCGGCGTCGCCAGGCGCCTGGGCGAGCAGCTTCTCGTACTCGGTGACGGCGGCGTCGAAGTCGCCCCGCCCGTAGGCCTCGTCGGCCACGGCGAAGCGCGGGTCGTCCTCGGGCTCCTGCGGCTCCTCCGCCGCGGGGCCGGCCGAGCCGGACGGCTGGGCGCGACCAGTGAGGCCGTTCTGCTGGGCCAGGCGCACGAGCTCGTCGAAGAAGCGCTTGACCTCGGTGTCGTCGACCGCGCCCTGGAACAGCGGGACGGGCTGGCCCTGGACCAGGCCCACGACCAGCGGCACGGACTGGGCCTGCAGCGCCTGGGCGATCCCGGGGTTGGCGTCGACGTCGACCCGCGCCAGCTGCAGCGCTCCCCCGTACGCGGACGTGGCCCGCGCGAGCTGCTCGTTGAACTGCACGCTCGGCTGCGAGCGCGGCGACCACAGGCTGAGCACCACGAGGTGGCGCATCGACGACTCGACGACCTGCTGGAAGTCGGCCTCCGTCGCGTCGATCACGTAGACCGCGCCGTCGGCGGTCGGAGCGGCGCCGCCCGCGGGGCGGGGCTGGGCCAAGGAGGACAGGTCGAAGGCACCGGGCTGGGAAAAGCTCATGGCGACAGTCTAGGAAGGAGGGTCACAGCCCGCGGATCGGCTCGGTGCGTTCCTCGTCGCCGTCATCGTCGTCCGGCCGCCGTCGCGACGACATCATCTGCTCGCGGCGGCGATTCTCCTTGTTCACGGCGTTGTTGATCTGGCGGTCGACCGCGAGGATGTCGGGCACGAACTTGATCTCGCGCAGGCCTTGCTCCTGGGCGGCCGACTCGAACACGAAGTGCCCGTAGCCCACGAGCCGGCCCAGCAGGGGGCGCGTCATCGTCATGTCGAGGATGCGGTTGATGGGCATCGTCGCGACCCGGGACGTCAGCACGCCGCTGAGCCGCACCACGCGCCAGTTGGTCACGACGAACACGTCCCGCCACTCGATGTAGGCGCGTACGGCGGCCATCGCCACCACGCCGAGCGAGAGGTACCAGAACAGCTGGGCGAGCGGGGAGGTCCAGTGCACCATCAGGACCAGCAGGGCTCCGAGGGATGCCACGATCGCGGCCGGCAGCGGCCAGTACACGGCGACGTGCTTGGGAACGATCTGCAGGACGCGCTCGCCGCTGCGCGGATTGAGTCGCCGGTGGAGCTTGACGTGGTTCTGCGGGTCGGGGAACGGCTCGCGCAGTCGCCACCAGAACCGCATCAGGACCGGCGGCGGCGCCGACTCGATGCCCGGAGGTCCGCTCATGGCGACCTCAGGCCAACTCGGACACGAACACCCCGACCTGTCCGAAGGCCTCGATCGTCGCGTCGAACGCGCTCCGGACGGCCGACGCCGCGTCCGCGGGCGTGCTGAAGAGGGAGTAGAGCGCGAAGCCCACCAGGAAGACGATCAGGATCTTTTTGACCACGACCCGATTGTTTCGAACCGCGGGGATCATCCCCGGGAGGCGCGACCGGCGAATTTCAGCGTCGTTGCAACAATTTTCACTCCAGCCCCGCGAGTAACACGTCGGCCGCGGAGAAGGGGTCGATGTCGCCCGCGAGGGCCCGCAGGGCGAGGGTGTCGAGCTCTCCCCCGCCGTCGATGACGAACCGGCGCCGGACCTGGTCGAGCGCGATCGCCTGGATCTCGCGACGCAGGCGGTCGGTGCGGCGGCGCGCCAGCTCGCCGGAGGTGCGCAGGTGCGCGGCGTGCTGCTGGAGGTGGTCGACGAGTTCGGGGACGCCCGTGCCCTCGGTGGCGACGGTCAGGTCGATGGGCCGCTTCCACCCGTCGTGACGATCCGACATCGACAGCATGGTGCGCAGCTCGCGCCGGGTCGTGGTGGCGCCGTCACGGTCAGCCTTGTTGACGCAGAAGACGTCGCCGATCTCGAGGATCCCGGCCTTCGCCGCCTGGATGCCGTCGCCCATCCCGGGCGCGAGCAGCACGACGGTGGTGTCGGCCAGCCCGGCGACCTCGACCTCGGACTGCCCGACGCCGACGGTCTCGAGCAGCACGACGTCGCACCCCGCCGCGTCGAGGACGCGGATGGCCTGGGGCGTCGCCCACGACAGGCCGCCGAGGTGACCGCGGCTGGCCATCGAGCGGATGTAGACGTCGGGGTCGGTGGCGTGGTCCTGCATCCGCACGCGATCGCCCAGCAGGGCGCCCCCGCTGAACGGCGAGGTCGGATCGACCGCGAGCACCCCGACGCGGCGCCCGCGGGCGCGCAGCTCGGTGACGAGCGCCGAGGTGGTGGTCGACTTGCCGACGCCGGGCGAGCCGGTGAGGCCGATGACGTGCGCGTTCCCGACCAGCGGCGCCAGGGCGGCGCTGACCTCGCGCAGGTGGTCGGACTCGGTCTCGACCAACGTGATCAGACGTGCCACCGACCTGGCCTCGCCGGCTTGCGCCCGCGAGACCAGGTCGGCGACGTCGACGGTCCTGTGGTTCAACTCCGCAGCTTCGCGGTGGCCGATCAGGCCTGCTGCGGGACGCGGATGATCAGGGCGTCGCCCTGGCCACCGCCGCCGCACAGGGCCGCGGCACCGGTGCCGCCGCCGCGACGCTGGAGCTCCAGCGCCAGGTGCAGCACGATGCGGGCGCCGCTCATGCCGATCGGGTGACCGAGCGCGATCGCGCCGCCGTTGACGTTGACCTTGTCCTCGCTGACGCCGAGCTTCTCGGCCGAGACGATGCCCACGGCCGCGAAGGCCTCGTTGAGCTCGAACAGGTCGATGTCGGAGGCAGCGATGCCCTCCTTCTCGGCGGCCTTCAGGATCGCGTTGGCCGGCTGCTCCTGCAGCGTCGAGTCGGGACCGGACACGTTGCCGTGGGCGCCGATCTCGGCGAGCCAGGTGAGGCCGAGCTCCTCGGCCTTCGCCTTGCTCATGACGACCACGGCGCAGGCGCCGTCGGAGATCTGGCTGGCGGTGCCGGCCGTGATCGTGCCCTCCTTGGAGAACGCGGGGCGCAGGCGGCCCAGCGACTCGCCGGTGGTGTCGCCACGGACGCCCTCGTCGGTGGAGACGACGACCGGATCGCCCTTGCGCTGCGGGATCTCGACGGGGACGATCTCGTCGTCGAACACGCCGTTCTTCTGCGCTGCGGCGGCGAGCTGGTGCGACCGGGCGCCGAACGCGTCCTGCGCCTCACGCGTGAGCGTGTCGGTGGTGGCGTTGCGCTGCTCGGTGAGCGAGCCCATCGCCTGGTCGGTCAGCGCGTCCCACAGGCCGTCGTACTCCATGTGGTCGAGCATCGTGACCTTGCCGTACTTGTGGCCGTCGCGCGAGCCCGTCAGCAGGTGCGGGGCCTGGGTCATCGACTCCTGGCCGCCGGCGACGACGACGTCGTACTCGCCGGCGCGGATCAGCTGGTCGGCCAGCGCGATCGCGTTGATGCCCGACAGGCACACCTTGTTGATCGTGAGCGCCGGGACGTCGAGCGGGATGCCGCCCTTGAACGCGGCCTGACGGGCCGGGACCTGGCCCGCGCCGGCGCCGAGGACCTGGCCCATGATCACGTAGTCGACCTGGTCGCCGTTGACTCCGGCACGCTCGAGCGCGCCCTTGATGGCGATGCCGCCGAGATCGGAACCGGACAGCGTCTTGAGGCCGCCCTGGAGGCGACCGATGGGGGTCCGGGCTCCGGCGACGATGACGGAAGTGGTCATGGAACGTGCTCCTTCGGTGCGTGCGTTGGGGTCACTGTACCCGCGGGGACGATCACCCCCGACCGGGCGTGCCCTACATCACAGGCGTCAGGTCCGGCTCGGGACCGAAGCGGAATCGGCGGCCCGAGATCTCGTCCACGTCGATGACGACGAGGTTGTACTTCAGGGTCGGCACCCACGAGTGCAGGTCCTCCAGGTCGAGCTCCTCGAGCTCGGCCTCGGTCTCGATCTTGCGGGCCGTTCCCTTGACCACGACGCTCGTCGCGCCGCCCTCGGCCACCTCGTCGACCTCGAAGGCCACGCGGCTCTCCAGCAGCACGCCCATGAGCTTGGTGCCCTCGGCGGTGCGGAAGACGATCGAGCGGCCCGCCACCGTGTAGTTGACGGGGAAGATCTCCGGCTGACCCAGGATGGTCAGGCCGAGCCGTCCGAAGGTGTGGTCGCTGATGAAGTCCCAGGGCTCGTTCCCGGTCAGTTCGGTGATCGCGGTGGTGTCCATACCCCCATGGTGACCCCGCGAGCGGTCCATGCGAAAGGGCCGAAGGACCCGTACTAGGCTGCGCGGCATGACCAGCGACACGCTCGTTCCGGGCCACCTGCTCACTGCCATCGACCACGTCGGCATCGCCGTCCCCGACCTCGACGACGCGATCGAGTTCTACTCGCGTGTCTTCGGTCTCGAATCGATCCACGAGGAGGTCAACGAGGAGCAGGGCGTCCGCGAGGCGATGCTCGCCGTCGGCGACTCCGGCTCCTGCATCCAGCTGCTCGCGCCGCTGAGCGCCGAGTCCACGATCGCCAAGTTCCTCGACCGCAACGGTCCGGGCATCCAGCAGTTGGCGTACCGTGTCACCGACATCGACGCGGTCTCCACCACCCTGCGCGACCGCGGCGTGCGCCTGCTGTACGACACCCCGAAGCGGGGCACGTCCGACAGCCGCGTCAACTTCGTTCACCCGAAGGACGCCGGCGGCGTACTGGTCGAACTGGTGCAACCCGCCGCCTCCCACTGATCGCGGTCGCGGGCTCACCCCGCTCCCGGCTCGCGGGACATGTTTCCCGCCAGTAACATCTCCGCAGACCACTCTGGCCTCACCGACGCGAAGGACCCCCTGTGCAGCACATCCTCGACGCCATCATGTCCGGCGACCGCTCCGCCGAGACGTACCAGAACCTCGAACTGCCCCAGACCTACCGGGGCATCACCGTCCACAAGGACGAGGAGAAGATGTTCGAGGGGATCGCCACCAAGGACAAGGACCCCCGCAAGAGCCTGCACCTGGACGACGTGCCGCTGCCCGAGCTCGCTCCGGGTGAGGCCCTCGTCGCCGTCATGGCCAGCGCGATCAACTACAACACCGTCTGGACCTCGATCTTCGAGCCGGTCTCGACGTTCGGCTTCCTCGAGCGCTACGGCAAGCTCTCGGAGTACTCCAAGCGCCACGACCTGCCCTACCACGTGGTCGGGTCCGACCTCGCCGGCGTCGTGCTGCGCACGGGCCCGGGCGTCAACGCCTGGAAGGCCGGCCAGGAGGTCGTCGCACACTGCCTCTCGGTCGAGCTCGAGAGCCCCGACGGCCACGACGACACGATGATGGACCCCCAGCAGCGCATCTGGGGCTTCGAGACGAACTTCGGCGGCCTCGCCGAGCTCGCGATCGTCAAGTCGAACCAGCTCATGCCGAAGCCCGCCCACCTGACGTGGGAGGAGGCCGCCTCCCCCGGCTTGGTCAACTCCACCGCCTACCGCCAGCTGGTGAGCAAGAACGGCGCCAACATGAAGCAGGGCGACGTCGTCCTGATCTGGGGCGCCTCGGGTGGCCTGGGCTCCTACGCCACGCAGATGGCCCTCACCGGCGGCGCCATTCCGGTGTGCGTCGTCTCCAGCCCCGAGAAGGCCGAGATCGTGCGCTCGCTCGGCGCCGAGCACATCATCGACCGCTCGGCCGAGGGCTACAAGTTCTGGAAGGACGAGAACACCCAGGACCCGTCGGAGTGGAAGCGCTTCGGCAAGAAGATCCGCGAGCTCACCGGTGGCGAGGATCCCGACATCGTCTTCGAGCACCCGGGTCGCGAGACGTTCGGCGCCAGCGTCTACGTCGCGCGCAAGGGCGGCACGATCATCACCTGCGCGTCGACCTCGGGCTACATGCACCAGTACGACAACCGCTACCTGTGGATGAACCTGAAGAACATCAAGAGCTCGCACTTCGCGAACTACCGGGAGGCCTACGAGGCCAACCGCCTGATCGACAAGGGCCTCATCCACCCGACCGTGTCGAAGGTGTACAAGCTCGAGGACACCGGCCAGGCCGCGCTCGACGTGCACCACAACAAGCACCAGGGCAAGGTCGGCGTGCTCGCGCTGGCCCCGGAGGAGGGCCTGGGCGTCTCCGACGAGGAGAAGCGCGCCAAGCACCTGGCGGAGATCAACCGCTTCCGCGGCATCTGATCAGTCACCGCCGATGACGCGAGTCCGCGGGCTGGACGTCGCCCGCGGACTCGCGCTGATCGGCATGGTGGTCGCCCACCTCGACGCCCGGATCGACTTCGATCCGGGCGTCGCTGCGTCCTGGCACCATGTCGGCGACGGCCGCGCGGCGGTGCTGTTCGTCGTGGTCGCCGGCTTCTCCCTGGCCCTGTCCACCGGCGGCCCGACGCCGCACGCGAGACGCCGGAGGGCCGACGACCGCCTCGCCGTCCTCGCGAGGTCGGCCGTGCTGGCCGGGCTCGGCGCCGCCCTGACGGCCCTCGGCACGCCCGTCGCCGTCATCCTCACGTCCTACGCCGTCTTCTTCGTCCTGGCCCTGCCGCTGCTGCACAGCGGGCCGCTGCCGACGCTGGCCGTGGGCACGGCGCTCGCGCTGGGTGGTCCATTGCTCGTGGCGCTCGCAGCGCGCGAGCTCCCCGAGCTCGCGAGCGATCCCGTCGGCGAGCTCCTCGTGGGCCAGCCCTACCCCGCCGGGCAGTGGACCGGATTCCTGCTCGTCGGCCTCGGGCTCGGCCGCCTGCGCCTGCGCGCCTCGGTGCTGGCCGGTCTGGTCGTGGTGGGGCTCGGGACCGGTATCGCCCTGCACGCGTTCGCGCTCGACCTCAGTGACCGCCTCCGCCTGAAGGACCTGTTCGGCGAGGCGATCCTCACGCAAGCGCTCCGGTCCGACCACCGGTCCGTCAACCCGCTGGAGGCCGCGTCCGCCCTGGCGATCTGCCTCGGAGTGCTGGCCGCCTCGCTGCTGCTCACGCCGCACGCCCGCGGCCTGCTCCGCCCCCTCGAGGCGGTGGGCCGGATGACGCTGACGCTCTACGTCGCGCACCTCGTGGCGTACGCCGTCGCGATCGGGATCGATCCCGCCCTGGAAGAGGGCTCGGGAGCGCTCGCCGCCTGGACCGTGGTCATCGCCCTGGCCGTGGCCGGTGCGTGGTTCGTGCGGTTCCGGCGTGGACCGCTGGAGCAGGCGCTGCACGTCCTCGTGACGCGCGCCCGGGGGGCCGCGGACACCGCCGCCTGAGGATCAGCGCGGCTTGTCCTTGAAGACCGCGGTGGTGCGGTCGGCGTACGCCGAGGAGTCGGCTCGCTCCATCGGTCCGTCCCACTCCCGCGGCAACGGCAGGGCGACGGCGGGGTTCAGCCGCGCGACGATCTCGTCGAGCACGCGCTCGGTGTCGCCGACCCAGAGGTGCTTGGCGCCGTCGACGGCGACGACCTCGGCCTGCGGCACGGCCGCGAAGCGCTCGCGGGCCTCCGCCGGACGCAGGTAGTCGTCGAACTCCGGCACCAGCGCGGTCAGCGGGCGGCCGTCCTGCGCCCACGCGGCGAGGTGCTCGGGCGCACTGAACCTCAGCGGTGGCGACAGCAGGATCGCGCCGGCGACGTCGGGCTCCAGTCCGTACATCAGGGCCAGGTCGGTGCCGAACGACCAGCCGACGATCCACAGGTTCGGCAGTTCGGCGAACTCGGCGTACTCGATCGCGGCGGCGACGTCGAACCGCTCCCCCACCGCCTGATCGAACTCGCCCTCGCTGCGTCCCCGCACGCTCTCGGTGCCGCGCGTGTTGAAGCGCAGCACCGCGATGTCGGCGAGGGCGGGCAGTCGGTGGGCCGCCTTGCGGAAGACCTGGCTGTCCATCATCCCCCCGTGTGTGGGCAACGGATGCAGGCAGATCATCGTGGCGACCGGGGCGCGGTCGGCGGGCAGCGCCAGCTCGCCCACCAGCGTCAGGCCGTCGGCGGTCGTGAGCTCGATGTCCTCACGACGTGCGGGCAGGACCGAGGAGCCGGTGATCTTCTTCACGGCACCATCCTGCCCGAGCGGGCCGACGTCAGGACTGCCGCTGCCAGCAGGCCCGGTGCCAGTGCCGTCGTTCGTTGATGCCGGCGGTCTCCAGCAGGCTCGGCACGTCGGGCCACACCACGTAGTGCGGCGTCGCGGGCGGGATCAGCTGGTCGCACCCCGGGCACCGGTACGGGTTGCTCGACGTGGCGCCGGTGATGAACCGCTGCCAGAAGTCACCGGAGCGTCGGCGCACGAGCTCCTCGCGCTGGGCCGGGGGCTCGCGCCGGGCTGCCCGGGCGGCAGCAGCCTTACGACGCGACATGGCCCCGATCGTACCGATCGGGGCCATGCGGCTGATGAGGCGTGGGCGGCTCAGTAGGTGTGGAAGCCCGCCTTGGTCTTGCGACCGAGCCTGCCCTCGGCGACGACCTGCTTGAGCGACTCGGCCGGCTGCCAGCCCTCGTGGCCGAACGCGCCGACGAGCGTCTCCTGGATCGCCAGCGACACGTCGTTGCCGACCACGTCGAGCAGCTCGAACGGACCCATCGGCAGCTTGGTCTCCTTCATCGCCGTGTCGATGGTCTCCATCGAGGCGGCGCCGGACTCCTGCAGCTTGATCGCGTCGTTCAGGTACGGGAACAGCAGCGCGTTGACGATGAAGCCGGCGCGGTCGCCGCACGAGACCGGGTGCTTGCCCGTGGCCAGGCAGAGCGCACGGACCGTCTCGTCGACGTCGGGATCGGTGGCCTCGGTCGTGACGACCTCGACGAGCTTCATGACCGGCGCGGGGTTGAAGAAGTGCATGCCGATGACGTCGGCCGGGCGGGCCGTGGCGTCGGCGCAGGCGCGGATGGACAGCGACGAGGTCGTCGTGGCCAAGATGGCGCCGGGCTTGCAGATCCGGTCGAGGTCACGGAAGAGCTCGAGCTTGATGTCGAGGTCCTCGGCGATCGCCTCGACGACGAGGTCGACGTCGGCGAGGGCCTCACGCTCGGTGGCGCCGGTGAGCCGCGCGAGGACGGCGTCCTTGCCGGCCTCGTCCAGCTTGCCCTTGGCGACGGCGCGGTCGAGGTTCTTCGTCACGTAGCCGACGACGCCGTCGAGCTTCTCCTGCGAGCGGCCGACGTAGACGACGTCGTAGCCGGCCTGGGCGAAGACCTGGGCGATGCCCGAGGCCATCGTGCCGGTGCCGACGACGCCGACCGAGCTGACGGGGCGCTTGACGGTGGGGACGGGGGTGCCGTCGGCGCCCTCACCCGTGAAGGCGGCGCCCGAGTCCGCGACCTCGACCAGGGCGGGAGCGGGCTGGTGCAGCGGGTCGCCGGTCTGGGCGAACTGCTCGTTCAGGCCGTCGACGACGGTCTTGGCGCCGAGCGCGTCCACGAGGGCCAGCGGGCCGATCGGGTAGCCGCAGCCGAAGCGCATGCCGGCATCGATGTCGGCGGCCGTGGCGTAGCCGTCGCCGTACATCGTGGCGGCGTGGTTCAGGTAGGGGAAGAGCAGTGTCCGGGCGATCCGGCCACCCTCGTCGTCGGCCGTGATGCGATCCACGATCTCCGCCATCAAATTCTCCTTCTGGCTGGGCAGGCCGGTGCTGCTTCCCGGCGAGCGTTCGTGAAAGGGTAGCGTGACAGCACCGATGTCTCGATGGGAGTCCCATGTCCTCACGTCTGGTTGCGACGGCCGTCGCGACAGTCCTGGTGGCCGCCCTGGCCGGATGCGCCAAGGACGAGCCCGCGACCCCCGCGGATCCGACCACGGCCACGCCCAGCGCGACCGTGCCGTCCGACGATCCGCGCGCCGCGCTGGTGGGCTCGTGGCGTGCCGACGACGCCGACTGGACGGTGCACTTCGCCGAGGACGGCACGTACACCGAGGACTTCGAGGGCAACGTCGACTTCCGCCGGGGCGCGTACCGCGTCGAGGACGGCATCGTCTTCCTCGACGGCGATGACGGCGAGACCACCGAGGGTGAGATCTCCGGCGAGACGCTCAACTTCAAGCTCGGGATGCTCGAGCGCCTGTGAGGATCGTCGTCGCCCGCTGCCAGGTCGACTACGCCGGTCGGCTGACGGCCCACCTGCCGCTCGCGCTGCGGGTGATCATGGTGAAGTCCGACGGCTCGGTGCTGGTCCACGCCGACGGCGGCTCCTACAAGCCGCTCAACTGGATGAGCCCGCCGTGCACGCTGCGCGAGGGGATCGCCGAGGACGGCGTCCCCGAGTGGACCGTCACGGCGAAGAAGACCGACGACACCCTGCGCATCCGGCTGGAGGAGGTCCTGCACGACTCCGAGCACGAGCTCGGGGTCGACCCGGGCCTGCAGAAGGACGGCGTCGAGAAGCACCTGCAGGAGCTGCTGGCCGAGCACACCGCGACGATCGAGGACGGGATGTCCCTGGTCCGGCGCGAGTACATGACCGCGATCGGCCCGGTCGACCTGCTGTGCCGCGACGCCGGTGGGGCTTCCGTGGCCGTCGAGATCAAGCGCCGCGGCGACATCGACGGCGTCGAGCAGCTGACCCGCTACCTCGAGCTGATGAACCGCGACCCGAAGCTGCGCCCCGTGCGCGGCATCTTCGCCGCCCAGGAGATCAGGCCGCAGGCCCGCACCCTGGCGAAGGACCGCGGCATCGACTGCGTCGTCGTCGACTACGACGAGCTGCGCGGCCTCGACGACCCGAGCCTGCGCCTCTTCTGACCTCCGGCTAGCGGCGGCAGACGCGCAGGTCGGCCCAGACGGCGCGGTGGTCGGTGCCCTCGATGTCCTCGGTGCCGGCGGCCCTGACGCTCAGCCCGCGCACGAGGACATGGTCGATGTCGGCGAACGGCGGGTGGCTGCGGTCCATCGGCCACGTCGCCGACGGCCACCAGCCCGCGGTGTCGTACATGCCGCGCTTGGCGTCGCGGAACGCCGCGTGCGCGGAGGAGGCGTTGAAGTCGCCCGCCATCACGAGCGGTCGTCCGCGCTGGGTGCGCTGCCACTCCCCCAGGTCGAGCAGGCCCTGACGCCAGTCCGGCAGCCAGGTGTCGACCGGCGGCACGGGATGGACGGCGCGGACGAGGACGTTCGCACCGTCGACGTCGACGGACATGGCGGGCTGCTGGAACGTCTCCGCCTCGCCGGCCGGCACGTCGACCCGACGGGCCCGATCCCGCGAGAGGATCACGGTGCCGTCGGCCTCCCGGCCCTCGACGGTCTGGCCGCTGCGGTGGACGAACCGCTTCCCGGCGTCCGTGCGCAGCAGCGAGGCGATCATCGGCTCCGTGGCCTCCGTCACGACCAGCACGTCGATGTCGTGGCGCTGGATCGCCGTGGAGAGCTGCTCGACGTCGGCCTCGCCGAAGTAGGCGTTGACGGTCATCACCGCCACCCGCGCCTCGCCGGCGTCGCAGTCGGGCCGGTTGCTGACGTTGACGATCGTCACCAGCGCCACCGCGATCGCGACCGCGTTCGCGCCGCCGGCCAGCCAGGCGCGCGTCAGCACGCTCAGCACGACACCCAGCAGCGCCAGGGCGATCCAGAGCCGACCCAGCGCCTGGACCGGCGGCAGCCACGAGGGGTCGATGCGGTCGACCCACGGCGTCGCCGCGAGGAGCAGCAGCACCACCGCGGCGACGGTCAGCAGCGCCCGGACGACCCTCACGCGTCAGGCGCCTGCGATCGGCGGTGCGGTCGGGTCGGAGCCCTCGCCGGTCTCCTCGCGCGCGATCCAGTCCTCGATGCGCTCGTAGTCGTCCTTCGAGCGGGTCACCACGGCCAGCAGGTCGCTCATCTTGGCGACCTCCTCGACCTGCTCCTTGATGAACCACTGCATGAACTGGTCGGACGCGAAGTCGTTGTCGTCGCGGGCGATGCGCGTGAGCTCGTTGATCTGGCTCGTGACGCGCTTCTCCTGCTCGAGGGCGACCTGCACGGGCTCGACGACGTCGGCGAAGGTGACCCGCGGGGCGGCCAGGGCGGGGATGACGATCGGCTGGTCCTGGTCGAGCAGGTACTGGATCATCATCATCGCGTGGTCGCGCTCCTCGACCGCCTGCGCGTAGAACAGCGCCGCCATCTGGGGCATCGTCAGCGCGTCGTAGTACGTGGCGATGCCGACGTACTGCTGATGCGCGCCGAACTCGTGACCGATCTGGTCCTGCAGGGCCTTCACGAACTTCTCGGAAGCCATCTCTCCTCCTTCGGTGAGGCCAGCCTCACCTTGCGGCTGTACCGTGGTCAATGTGCCGAAGCCGCCGAAGAAGAAGTGCTGCGTGAGCAAGCCGCGCTGCAAGCGCTGCCCGATTCGCATGATGGCCGAGGGCACCCTCCCCGACGGCTACACCGTCAAGAAGCGCAAGCTGGTCAAGGTCAAGAAGAAGGACAAGGACAAGAAGAAGTCCTCGAAGTCCTCCAAGACCAAGGCCAAGCCGATGGCCGCCTGATCACTTCGACTGCTTCGATCACGCCGAGCCTAGGGGTCCGGGCGCGCCGAATCCACGAAGGGCAGGCGAGCCTTCGCGCGCCGTCGACGGACCTCAGACCGGCAGGTCGTTGGCCTTGCGGATCTCGTCGACGACGCGGCCCATGATGTCGGTCATGCCGAAGTCCTTGGGCGTGAAGACCGCGGCGATGCCCGCGGCCTCCAGCTTGCGACCGTCGGAGTCGGGGATGATCCCGCCCACGATGACCGGCACGTTCGTCAGGCCGGCGTCGGCCAGGCCCTTCTGGACGTCGGGCACGAGCTCCATGTGCGAGCCGGACAGGATCGACAGACCCACGACGTGGACGTCCTCGGCGACGGCGGCCGCGACGATCTGCTCGGGCGTCAGTCGGATGCCCTGGTAGATCACCTCGAAGCCGGCGTCGCGCGCGCGCACGGCGACCTGCTCGGCGCCGTTGGAGTGCCCGTCCAGGCCCGGCTTGCCCACGAGGAAGCGCAGGCGGCCGCCCAGCTCCTCGCCGGTCTGGCGCACCTTCTCGCGCACCGCGGTCAGCTCGGATCCTGCCTCGGCCACGCCACTCACCCCTGCCACGCCCGTGGGCGCCCGGTACTCGCCGAACACCTCGCGCAGCGCTCCGGCCCACTCCCCCACGGTGGCGCCGGCGCGCACCGCGTCGAGCGTCGCGGCCATCAGGTTCTCGTCTGTCTTGGCGCGCTGCTGCAGCGCCTCGAGCGCCGCGTCGACGGCGGCCTGGTCGCGCTCGTCGCGCCACTGCTGGACGTCGGCGATCGCGTTGGCCTCGGCCTTCGGGTCGGCGACCATGATCGCGGCGTCCAGGTCGGCGGTCAGCGGCGACGGCTCGGTCTCGGTGTAGCAGTTCAGGCCGACGACCTTCATCTCACCGGACTCGATGCGGGCGCGGCGCTCGGCGTGCGAGGTGACCAGCTCCTGCTTCATGTAGCCCGACACCACGGCCGCGACCGCTCCGCCCATCGCCTGCACCCGGTCGATCTCGGCCTTCGCACCCTCGACGAGCTCGGTGACCTTGGCCTCGATGACGTGCGACCCGTCGAAGATGTCGCCGTACTCGAGCAGGTCGGACTCGAACGCCAGCACCTGCTGCAGGCGCAGCGACCACTGCTGGTCCCACGGACGGGGCAGGCCCAGGGCCTCGTTCCAGGCCGGCAGCTGCACGGCGCGGGCGCGGGCGTCCTTGCTCAGCGTGACGCCGAGCATCTCCAGCACGATGCGCTGGACGTTGTTCTCGGGCTGGGCCTCGGTCAGGCCCAGGGAGTTGACCTGCACGCCGTAGCGGAAGCGGCGCATCTTCGGGTCGGTGACGCCGTAGCGGTCGCGGGTGATCTCCTCCCACAGCCGGCCGAAGGCGCGCATCTTGCACATCTCCTCGACGAAGCGGACACCCGCGTTGACGAAGAAGGAGATGCGGCCCACGACCTGCTCGAACTGGTCGTCGGGGACCTGGCCCGAGTCCTTGACCGCGTCGAGCACCGCGATGGCCGTGCTCATGGCGAACGCCAGCTCCTGCACGGGCGTCGCGCCGGCCTCCTGCAGGTGGTAGCTGCAGATGTTCAGCGGGTTCCACTTCGGGATCGTGGAGACCGTGTAGGCGATCATGTCGGTCGTCAGCCGCAGCGACGCCTCGGGCGGGAAGACGTACGTCCCCCGCGAGAGGTACTCCTTGATGATGTCGTTCTGGGTCGTGCCGGCGAGCGCCGACGGATCGACGCCCTGCTCCTCGGCGGCGACCTGGTACATCGCCAGCAGCCACATCGCCGTGGCGTTGATCGTCATCGAGGTGTTCATCTCCGACAGCGGGATGTCCTCGAAGAGACGGCGCATCGCGCCCAGGTGCGGGATCGGGACGCCGACCTTGCCGACCTCACCGCGCGACAGCACGTGATCGGGGTCGTACCCCGTCTGGGTCGGGAGGTCGAAGGCGACCGACAAGCCGGTCTGGCCCTTCGCGAGGTTGCGCCGGTAGAGGGCGTTGGACTCGGCTGCGGAGCTGTGGCCGGCGTAGGTTCGCATCACCCACGGGCGATCAGGCTGCACTGACATGGGCCTAGGGTACCGCCCGGTAGGGGTGGCCGAACGTGGGCCACCTCACCCGGACGGACGGGCCCGGACTCAGGCCCCGGTGCGGTCTCCGCCCGGCACCCACAGCACGTCGCCGCGCTCACGATTGGCGTAGCGGCCGAGGATGAACAGCAGGTCGCTGAGCCGGTTCAGGTACTTCGCGACGAGCACGTTCACGGAGTCGCCGTGCTCCTCGATCGCCTTCCACGCGGCGCGCTCGGCGCGACGCACCACCGTGCGGGCGACGTGCAGCTGAGCCGCGGCCGGCGTGCCGCCGGGCAGGATGAACGAGTCGAGCTTGGGCGTCTCGGCGTTGAACCGGTCGCACCACTGCTCGAGCCGCTCGACGTAGTCGGGCTCGACGCGCAGCGGCTCGTACTCGGGCTCGGCGACGACCGGGTTGCCCACGTCGGAGCCGAGGTCGAACAGGTCGTTCTGGATGTGCGTCAGCACGCCGGCGACGTCGGCGTCCAGCTCGCCGGTCGCGAGAGCGACGCCGATGTGGCTGTTGGCCTCGTCGACGTCGGCGTAGACCACCAGGCGCAGGTCGTTCTTGGACGTCCGGGAGAAGTCGACGAGGTTCGTCGTGCCGTCGTCGCCGGTGCGGGTGTAGATCTTCGTCAGGTGAACCATGGGTTCACCCTAGGGCGCGTGCCCCGCGGGGTCACATCCAGTCGATGAGGTGAACGCGGACCTTGGCGGAGGAGGTGTCGTCGGCGTTGGCGGGCGAGGCGACCGTGCCGGCGGCGACAGCGAGGGCCAGGAGGGTCGCGGCGATGATCTTCTTCATGGGAACAGTGTGGCGGGTGTGCGCTCACGCGGCAAGCGAAACGGACGAACCGGTCCGATGTTCACAGGACGTTGTTGACGCCGCGTCCCGGCGGCGAGGACTCGAGCCAGGACAGCAGGCCGGTCAGGGAGTTGGGACTGAGGGCGAACTGCTCGATGCCGTCGGCGTTCTCGGTGCGCACGACGATGTGTCCGTCGTGCAGCGCGTAGGCCTCGGCGCCCTCAGGGTCGCGCCGGCCCTCGATCAGGACGCGCCCCCGGACGAAGCGGTGCCGGGGCCTCGGGGAGAAGGAGAACGTGCGGTACCAGGTGATGTCCTCGTCGCCGTAGACCGCGACGCCCAGCACCCACCCGGCGGCCGAGTGCTCGGCGCTGCGGTTGACGCTCAGCTCGAAGGAGACACCCTGGCGGGCGATCCAGCGACGACGGGCGACGATCGCGCCCACGAGCAGGAAGCCCAGGACGACGATGATCGCGAGGGAGTCGACCAGCCACAACCACAGCGGCATCGATCACTCCCCCGCGATCACCATCAGGAAGCCTTGCCGATGAGGCGCAGCTTCGCCTCGGCGCGGCGGACCGCGGCCTCGTCGTCGGACGAGCGGGCCTTCTCGAGCTCGGCGGTCAGGGCCGACTCGTCGACCTCGTCGGCCAGGAAGGTGTCCTCGGACAGGATCGAGACCCGGTCCGCGGCAACCGAGATGAAGCCCTCGCTGACCGCGGCGCGGACGGTGTCACCGTCGACCGGGAAGATCTCGACCACGCCGGGAACCAGCAGGGACAGCAGCGGCGCATGGCCGGTGAGCACGCCGATGTCGCCCTCGGCGGTGCGGGCGATGACCTCACGGGCCTCACCCGACCACACGACGCGGTCGGCGGCGACGAGCTCGATCTGCAGTGTCATGTCCGTGGCCCTCAGAGGTTCTTCTGGATCTCGGCCCACTTCTTGTCGACGTCGTCCAGACCGCCGCACATGAAGAACGCCTGCTCGGCCACGTGGTCGTACTCGCCGTTGCAGATCTTGGTGAAGGCGTCGATCGTCTCGTCGAGCGGGACGGTCGAACCCTCGATGCCGGTGAACTGCTTGGCCACGTAGGTGTTCTGCGACAGGAAGCGCTGGATGCGACGGGCGCGCGAGACGATCGTCTTGTCCTCTTCGCTGAGCTCGTCGACACCGAGGATCGCGATGATGTCCTGGAGCTCCTGGTTGCGCTGCAGGATGCCCTTGACCCGGTTGGCCGTCGCGTAGTGGTCCGCGGCGATGTACCGCGGGTCCAGGATGCGCGAGGTCGACGTCAGCGGGTCGACGGCCGGGTAGATGCCCAGCGAGGCGATCTCACGGCTCAGCTCGGTGGTGGCGTCCAGGTGGGCGAACGTCGTGGCCGGAGCCGGGTCGGTGTAGTCGTCGGCGGGCACGTAGATCGCCTGCATCGAGGTGATCGAGTGACCACGCGTCGAGGTGATCCGCTCCTGCAGCACGCCCATCTCGTCGGCCAGCGTGGGCTGGTAGCCCACGGCCGAGGGGACGCGACCCAGCAGGGTCGAGACCTCCGAGCCGGCCTGCGTGAACCGGAAGATGTTGTCGATGAACAGCAGCACGTCCTGACCCTGGACGTCGCGGAAGTACTCCGCCATCGTCAGGGCGGACAGGGCCACGCGCAGGCGGGCTCCCGGCGGCTCGTCCATCTGGCCGAAGACCAGCGCCACCTTGTCGAGGACGCCCGACTCCTCCATCTCGACGATGAGGTCGTTGCCCTCGCGGGTGCGCTCGCCGACGCCGGCGAACACCGACACGCCGTCGTGGTCCTTGGCGACGCGGGCGATCATCTCCTGGATCAGCACGGTCTTGCCGACGCCGGCACCACCGAAGAGGCCGATCTTGCCGCCGAGCACGTACGGCGTCAGCAGGTCGATGACCTTGATGCCGGTCTGGAACATCTCGGTCTTGGACTCGAGCTGGTCGAAGGCCGGAGCCTTGCGGTGGATGCCCCAGCGCTCCTGGACGTCCCAGGTCTCACCCTCGGCGAGGTTCATGACCTGGCCGGTGGTGTTGAAGACCTTGCCGAGCGTCTGGTCGCCGACGGGAACCGAGATCGGCTCGCCGGTGTCGGTGACGGGGGTGCCGCGGACGACGCCGTCGGTGGGACGCAGGCTGATCGCGCGGACCATGCCGTCGCCGATGTGCTGCGCGACCTCGAGGGTCAGCGTCTCCTTGGTGCCGGCGACCTCGGTGTCGACCAGCAGGGCGTTGTAGATCTCCGGCATCTGGTCGGCCGGGAACTCGATGTCGAGCACCGGGCCGATGACGCGGGCGACGCGGCCGGTCACGGCGGCCGAGTCGTTGGTGGTCTCTTCGACGGTTGCAGTCATGGTGTCTTCCTCAATCGGACGCGGAGGCCTCGGCGAGCGCGTTCGCGCCACCCACGATCTCGCTGATTTCTTGGGTGATGCCGGCCTGGCGAGCCTGGTTCGCCAGTCGGGTGTACTTCTCGATCAGGTCCTGCGCGTTGTCGGTCGCGGACTTCATGGCCTTCTGACGCGCGGCCAGCTCGGAGGCGGCCGCCTGCAGCAGGCAGGAGTAGATGCGGCTGTAGAGGTACTTGGGCAGGACCGCCTCGAGGACCTCGGCGGCACTGGGCTCGAACTCGTAGAGCGGCAGCACCTCCGCGTCCTCCGGGGCCTCCTCGCCCTCGACGATCTCGAGCGGGAACAGCCGGATGGCCGTCGGCTCCTGCACGAGCATCGACTTGAAGCGCGTGTAGACCACGAACAGCTCGTCGATGACGGGCAGGTCCTCGGCGTCCTCGTCGGCGTCGTCCATGTGACCGCCACGGGCGATCAGCGCGTCGCCCATGGCGCGCGCGTCGTCGTACGTGGGCTTGTCCGAGAAGCCGGTCCACGACTTCTCGAACTCCCGCTGGCGGAAGTTGAAGTACGTCTCGGCCTTGCGGCCGGCCAGGAAGTACGTGACCTCCTTGCCCTCCCCGCGGAGGCGCTCGGCGAGCTGCTCGGTCTCCTTCAGCACGCTCGAGGCGTACGCACCGGCCAGGCCACGGTCGCTGGCGATCACGAGGATCGCCGCACGCTTCGCGTCCGGGTTCTCGGTGGTCAGCACGTGGTCGACGTTGGAGTACGTGGCCAGGGCCGACACCGCACGCGTGAGTTCACGCGCGTACGGTGCGGCCGCGGCCGCGTGCTGCTGAGCCTTGATGATCCGCGACGCGGCGATCAACTCCATCGCGCGCGTGATCTTCTTGGTCGACTGGGTCGACCTGATCTTCGCGCGGTACTCACGGAGTGAGACAGCCATCGTCAGCCTCGCTTCTGTCGGACGATCTGCTCCTGCTCGACCTCTTCGTCGGCGAGTGCGTCGAACTCCTCGTGCCCGGCCTTGATCGACTCACCGTCGCCGGTCTCGAACTGGTCGAGGAAGGAGTCGTAGGCACCCTCGAGCGCCTGGGCGCTGGAGTCCTCGAACTTGCCGCTCTCGCGGATCGCGTCGAGCACACCGGCGTGCGAGCGCTTGACGTAGTCCTGGAACTCCGCCTCGAAGCGGTGGACGTCCGAGACCGGCACGGCGTCGAGCTTGCCCGTCGTGGCGGCCCACAGCGAGACGACCTGCTGCTCCATCGAGAAGGGGTTGTACTGCGCCTGCTTGAACAGCTCCATCAGGCGCTGACCGCGGGCGAGCTGGGCCTTGGACGCGGCATCGAGGTCGGACGCGAACATCGCGAACGCCTCCATGGCGCGGTACTGGGCCAGCTCGACCTTCAGCGAGCCGGTGACGGCCTTCATCGCCTTGGTCATCGCCGAGCCACCGACGCGCGACACCGAGATGCCGACGTCGACCGCGGGACGCTGGTTGGCGTTGAACAGGTCCGACTGCAGGAAGATCTGACCGTCGGTGATCGAGATGACGTTCGTCGGGATGTAGGCCGACACGTCGTTGGCCTTCGTCTCGATGATCGGCAGACCGGTCATCGAGCCGGCACCCAGCTCGTCGCTGAGCTTGGCGCAACGCTCGAGCAGCCGCGAGTGCAGGTAGAACACGTCGCCCGGGTAGGCCTCGCGGCCCGGCGGGCGGCGCAGCAGCAGCGACACGGCGCGGTACGCCTCGGCCTGCTTCGACAGGTCGTCGAAGATGATCAGGACGTGCTTGCCCTGGTACATCCAGTGCTGGCCGATGGCCGAGCCGGTGTACGGGGCGAGGTACTTGAAGCCGGCCGAGTCGGACGCGGGGGACGCGACGATCGTCGTGTACTCCATCGCTCCGGCCGCCTCGAGCGCGCCACGCACGCCGGCGATGGTCGAGCCCTTCTGACCGATGCCCACGTAGATGCAGCGGACCTGCTTGCTCGGATCGCCCGACTCCCAGAACTCCTTCTGGTTGATGATCGTGTCGATCGCGATCGCGGTCTTGCCGGTCTGGCGGTCACCGATGATCAGCTGACGCTGGCCGCGGCCGACGGGCGTCAGCGCGTCGATCGACTTGAGGCCGGTCATGAGCGGCTCGTGGACGCTCTTGCGCTGCATCACGTTCGGCGCCTGCAGCTCGAGCGCGCGACGGCCCTCGATGCCGGTGATCTCGCCGAGACCGTCGATGGGGTTGCCCAGCGGGTCGATGACGCGACCGAGGTAGCCCTCGCCGACGGGGACCGAGAGGACCTCGCCGGTGCGCTTGACCTTCTGGCCCTCTTCGATACCCGCGAAGTCACCGAGGATGACGACGCCGATCTGGCGGACGTCGAGGTTCAACGCCAGACCCAGGGTGCCGTCGTCGAACTCGAGCAGTTCGTTGGCCATCGCAGAGGGAAGACCCTCGACCTGCGCGATGCCGTCGGCCGCGGACGCGACGACGCCGACTTCTTCGGCCTCGCCCTGCGTCGGGGTGTAGTCCGACACGAACTTCTGCAACGCGTCGCGGATCTCCTCCGGACGAATCGAGAGTTCAGTCATGCTGTGTGCCTGCCTTCTTGTGCGAACGGTGCGTTCTGGTCAGCCTGCGATGCGCCGGCGGGCGGCCTCGAGGCGGGTGGACATGGTGGCGTCGACGACCTCGTCGCCCACGGAGACGGCGATGCCGCCGATGACGGACGGATCGACCACGGTGTTGAGCTGGATCGATCGGCCGTACCGCCGCGACAGCGCCGCGGTGAGCCGGTCACGCTCGGCCTGGTCGAGGTCGTACGCGACGCGAGCCACGGCGACGAGACGATCCTCGCGCGCCGCGACCTGCCGACTGAAGGTGTCGAGGACCCGCTCGAAGGAGCCGGTCCGCGCGACCGCTGCCTGCGTGAGCAGGGCCAGCGTGGCCTCTGAGACCTTGCCGCCGAACACGTCCCGCAGCAAGGTGGTCTTCGCCGCGACCGGAACCGACTTGTCGGAGACGACCTGACGCAGCTCGTCCGAGTCGTGGATGACCCGGCCTGCCTCGAACAGCTCGTTCTCGAGCACGTCGCCCTGGCCGGCAGCGTCCGCTGCGCGCGTGAACGCCGCGACACCGGCGATCTCGAGCCCGTCGGTCAGGTCACGCCCGGCGGCCCAACGACCGCCCACGGCGGCGTCGATCACCGACGCGGTGTCCTGGCTGACCTTGCCGCCGAAGATCCCGGCGGCGAGCGAGCGCTTGCCCTCGGTGTCGATCGACGGGTCGGTCAGGACCCGGCGGGCCGCGACGGCCCCGTCGAGCGCCTCGACGGCGCCGAACAGCTCGGTGCCGACCTGGGTCGCCGACGTGCCCGGCACCGCGGAGACCGCGGACAGGGTCGTGTCGAGCGACTTGGCAGACGATCCGCGCATCAGTTGGCCGACCCCTCGAGTTCATCCATGAAGCGCTGGACCGAGCGACGCTGCGCATCGGTGTCGGCGAGCGACTCGCCGACGATCCGACCCGCGAGCTCGGTGGCCATGCCACCGACCTCGGACTTGAGCTGCGCGATCGCCTGCTGGCGCTCGGCAGCGATCTGCGCCTGTGCCTGCGAGACGATGCGGGCGGACTCGGCCTGAGCCTGCTCGCGCATCTCGATGACGATCTGCGCACCCTGCTCGCGCGCCTCCTCGCGGATGGCGGCGGCCTCGTGGCGAGCATCGGCCAGCTGCGCCGTGTACTGCTCGAGGGCGGCCTGGGCTTCCTTCTGCGCCGACTGCGCCTCCTCGATCCCGCCTTCGATCGCGGCCGTGCGCTCGGCGTAGGCCTTCTCGAAGTTGGGGACGACGTACTTCCTCACGAGGAAGTACAAGATCGCGAAGACGACCAGCGACAGCACGACCTCGGAGAGGATCGGGATGAGCGGGTTGTGCTCCTCGCCTTCGGCGGCCGTGGCGAGAATCGTGGAGTACATCAGTCAGTTCCTGACGTTGTCAGAGGACGAAGGCGAGCGCGATGCCGATGATGGCCAGGGCCTCAGCCAGGGCGAAGCCGAGGATCGCGATCGACTGGAGGCGGCTCTGGGCCTCGGGCTGGCGGGCGACACCGTTGATGTACGCGGCGAAGATGAGGCCGATGCCGATGCCGGGGCCCACGGCCGCCAGGCCGTAACCGATCATGTTCAAGTTGCCGTCCACGGCTTTTCCTTTCGTTGGCGGCGCACAGGCGCCGTCGGTTGCGAAAACTGAGGGTTATGGAGTTGTGACTGACGAGTCAGTGCTCGTCAGCGAGCGCCCCGCCGATGTACATCGCGGTCAGCAGGGTGAAGACGTAGGCCTGCAGGAACAGGACCAGCAACTCGAGGAAGCTCACCAGGATGCCCATGACGAAGGACAGCACGCCGACCGGCGCGTACCAGGGGTTGCCCGAGTCGAGAATGAGGTAGGCGGCGCCCGTCGCGAACAGGATCAGCAGCAGGTGGCCGGCGAACATGTTGGCGAAGAGACGAAGAGCCAGCGTGGCCGGGCGGACCAGGATCGTCGAGAGGAACTCGAGCGGGATGATCAACGCCAGGATCGGGCCCTTGATGCCGCCGGGGACGGTGACGTGCTTGAGGTAGCCCACCAGCCCGTGGCGGGCGACGCCGACGCCGTTGTAGACGACCCAGACCAGCAGCGCGAGCGGCACGACGAACCCAAACCGCGAGAACGACGGGAACTGCAGGAACGGGATGAGGCTGAAGTAGTTGTTCACCAGGACGAAGGTGAAGAGCGCGAAGAGCAGGGGCACGAACTTGAGGAAGTCGTGCGAGCCGATCGAGTCGCGGGCGACGCCGTTGCGCACGAAGCCGTAGACGTACTCGCCGACGAACTGCAGGCGGCCGGGGACGACGGCCTTGTTCTTGGAGGCGGCCCAGAAGAAGCCGACGATCAGCGGCACGGAGAGCGCCAGCAGCAGCATCGGCTTCGTGACGTCGAAGTCACCGATCGAGAAGACCGGCGGCAGCTCGAAGCTCGCCGGGCCGGGAGCGGTGAAGCCGCCCTCGGAATCCGAGGCGGCATTCAGCACGGTGGTCGTCACGGAGGACAATCGATCACCCTTCTGTGGCGTCGGAACCCTGTCGGCCCCGACGTCGGTCGGCAGTTCGCGCAGATCAGCTCTCGCGTTGCGCCATGAAGACGGTGTAGATGCCCAGTGCGGCACCCACCACCACTCCGATGGCGACCATGAACGACGTGTCCCACCAACGATCGAGCAGGAATCCCGCTCCCCCGTAGAAGATCACACCACCGGCCACGCGACCGAAGGCTACCCACGGATCCTGCGGTGGGGGTGTGTCGTTCATCGCTCCCCGAATCTATCAGGGGCCTTTGCAGCGCCTGCAGGCAGGTCGTGAAAGTTTTCACTTCCCCTCGAGGCCGCCGCGTGGGCCTGCCTCAGGGGCGCGGCGGGTCCTCGGAATCGCCCGCGGAGGCGTCCGGGAGGTCGTACATCGGGGTGCGCTCGCGGGTGGAGTCGAAGACGCGGACCGCCAGCCAGACCAAGGTCGTGGCGATCACCGTGACGGAGACGGACTCGGCGTCGATCGCGCCGTCGACTCCGGCGGCACCCTGGAGCACGACGAACAGGACCAGCAGTGCGACGACCTTCGTGACGAAGAAGATCATCGCGAACAGCAGCGACAGCCCCGGGGTCTGCTTGGCCACGGGTCCCAGCACGGCCGGGGTCGCGCCGAAGAAGATGGCGACGATCGCTCCCCCGACGAGCGCTCCCAGCAGGCCCTCGGAGCCCACGACCAGCGCCGCGACGAGAGCACAGGCCCCGATGGTGACGGCGGCAGCCCACGGGGTCAGGCGACGAGGACTCACGACCACACCTTCGATTCGAATCGGGGAAGCAGGAAGATCGCGGCCGTGACCAGGGCGGTGAGCACGGCGATGGCGACGAAGAGCTGCCAGCCGCTGAACAGGCCGATCGCGACCACGCCGAACGCGACGAGGGCGGCGGCGGCGTACATCAGCAGCACGGCGCGCCGGTGCGAGTGGCCGATCTCGAGCAGCCGGTGGTGGATGTGCATCTTGTCGGGGCTGAACGGCGAGCGTCCCGCGCGGGTGCGGCGCAGCACCGCCAGACCCATGTCCAGGAACGGGACGGTGAGGACCGCGAACGGCAGCACGAGCGGCAGGATCGCCGCCGGGAGCAGACTCGAGTCGGCACCGCCGATCCCCTCCGACAGGCTCGTCGCCGGGAACTGCCCGGTGAGGCTGATCGAGGAGCACGCCAGGACGAAGCCGAGCAGCATCGAGCCCGAGTCGCCGATGAACATCCGCGCCGGGAAGAAGTTGTGCGGCAGGATGCCCAGGCACGCGCCGGCGAGGCTGATCGTGAGGATGGCCGCCGCGACCGCGCGGGTCTCGCCGTTCTCGACCGCCAGGACGAAGGCGTACACGAAGAACGCGATGGAGCCGATGGCGGCCATCCCCGCCGCCAGGCCGTCGAGCCCGTCGACGAAGTTCATCGCGTTGGCCGTGGCCACGATGAGGAATACGGTGAGGATCATCGCCTGCGCCTGGTCGAGGCCGAGGTACGTGTTGGGCAGCGGCAGGTAGACGAAGTGCAGGCCCATCGCGACGGTGATGACGCCCGCCAGCACCTGGCCGGCGAACTTGCTGAGGGCGTCGAGCTCGAAGAGGTCGTCGATGACGCCGACGAGGCAGATCACGAAGCCGCCGACCAGCACGGCCCGCAGGTCGGCGAAGAGCGACTCGTCACCGCCGGACAGGAACGGCAGGTGGGTGGCGGTCAGGTACGCCGCGACCAGCCCGCCGAGCATCGCCGGGCCGCCGAAGTACGGCGTGGGGATCGCGTGCACGTCGCGGTCGCGCACCTGGGCGACCGCCCCGAGCTGCTGGGCACTCTGCCGCGCGAGGGACGACAGCAGGTACGCCACGCCGATCGCGACGCCGAAGACGACGAGGTACTCACGCACCGGCTCCACCGCCGGCGGGCTCGATCGTGTTGTTGTAGCGGTGCAGCGTCGCCACGTCGATGGCGCCGGCACGCAGCACCCGCGGGACGGCGCCAGTGACGTCGAGGATCGTCGAGGGCGTGGCACCCGCCGTGGGGCCGCCGTCGAGGTAGACGCGGACGCTGTCGGCGAGCATCGACTCGGCCTCGTCCGCCGAGGCGGCGGCGGGCTGACCGCTCAGGTTGGCGCTGCTGACGGCACTCGGTCCGGCCTTGCGCAGGACGGCCCGCGTGCGGTCGTCGTCGGGGACGCGCACGGCGACAGTGCCGTGCGTCTCCCCCAGGTCCCACGTCAGCGACGGCTGGGCGCGGAAGACGACCGTGAGGGGTCCGGGCCACAGGTCCTCGAGCATCGCCTGCAGCCACGTCGGCGGGCGCTCGGCGACGAGGGCGTCGAGCGTGGCCGGCTCGGCGATCAGGACCGGAGGGGGCATGTCGCGGCCGCGGCCCTTGGCCTCGAGCAGCCGTGCGACGGCCGTGGGGTCGAACGCGTCGGCCGCGATGCCGTAGACCGTGTCGGTCGGCAGCACGACGAGCGCACCGTCGCGCAGGGCCGACACGGCGGCCTCGATGCCGGCGTCGAGCTCGGTCGCGCAGTCGAACCTCATGAGCCCAAGGTTAGGGGTCGGCGACGTCACCCACGCGTGCGGCCACCGGCAGGCCGGTCGGTAGGATCGTCAGGATGCCCATCCTCCCGGCGACTGCGGTCGGCCCCTCGACAGTCGTGACGCGATGACCTCGTCGCCGACCCTCGCGGCCGCCCTCGCCCTGGGGTCCGCCCTCGGCTTCGCCTTCTCGACGTCCTTCCAGCACCTGGCCGCCGGCCGCGTGCACCTCACGGTCACCCATCCCCTGCTGGTGCTGCTGCAGCTGCTGCGCAGCCCGCGCTGGCTCGCCGGCAGCACGATCGGCCTGACCGCCTGGTTCCTGCACGCGATCGCCCTCAACCTCGGCACGCTGTCGCTCGTCCAGCCGATCATCCTGCTGGGCGTTGTGCTCGCCGTCGTGGTGCGCTCTTCCCTGGAGCGGCGCCTGCCGCACTGGAACGAGATCGCCGGCGTCGCCGTGACCATCGTGTCGCTCATCGCCGTGGTGTCCCTCGCGGACCGGAGCCACGAGGGCCGGGACGCCCCGATGGGCTGGATGCTCGGCGTCGCCGCCGCCGGCGTCGTCATCGCCCTGGTGGTGACGCGCGTGGCGAACCAGCTGCCGCGCCGTGGCGTGGCCGCGTTCGTGCTCGGGATGACGGCCGGCATGCTCTTCGGCATCACCGCCTGCCTGATGAAGGTGGTCGGCAGCGCGATCGGCGACGAGGGCGTCCCCGGCTTCCTCGGGACCTGGTCGCCGTGGGTGCTGCTGGCGTGCGCCCTGCTGGCGATGTCGCTCAACCAGCGCGCCTACCAGCTGTCGCGCCTCTCGCACTCGATGCCGGTGCTCAACGTGACCTCGGTGCTGCTGTCGATCCTGCTCGGCTCCCTGCTGTTCGACGAGTCGCTGCCGACCTCGCCGGCCGCCCTGGCGATCCAGGCGCTCGGACTCGTCGGCATCGCCTGGGGCCTCTACCGCATCGCCGACGCCGGCAGCCGCGTCCGCGTCTCCTGAGCCCCGCTCCCCGCTGTCGGAGGCGGTGAGCTGGGTCCGACCGCACCCCAGGGGCGGTGACCCTGGTCCCACGCGCGCCGCCGCCCTGGGACTCAGCTCACCGCCCCTGCCGGAGCCGTGGGACCCAGCTCACCGCCCCGGCCGGAACCGCGTACGGGTCAGGGGCGGCGGGCGGTGACGAAGCGGGGGCGGTCAGCGAGGTCGAGGTGGTCGCGGACCTCGGCCCAGCGCGGGGTGAAGACGGCCGGAGCGGACTCCCCCTGGGCGTCGGCGTGCTCGGCGCCGACCACGCCGCCGGAGCGCAGCAGGCGCCAGGCCACCTGCTCGACCACGCGCATCGCGTCGAGGCCGTCGTCGCCGGACCAGAGCGCCAGCTGAGGGTCGTGGTCGCGGGCCTCGGGCGCGACCGACTCCCACGCGTCCAGCGGGATGTACGGCGGGTTGACCACCACCACGTCGACGGTGCCGTCGAGCTCGGGGAACGCGTCGCCCATGTCGCCGCGGCGCAGGTCGACCCCCGTGCCGTCGAGGTTGCGCAGGGCCCACGCGAACGCGCCCTCGTCGAGCTCGACGGCGTGCACGCGCGACTCCGGCAGCTCGTGGACCATCGACAGCGAGATCGCCCCGGAGCCGGCGCACAGCTCGACGACGACCGGCGGGCGGTCCTCCCCCGTCAGCACGGCGCGGGCCGCGTCGATCGCCCAGCCGGCGAGCAGCTCGGTCTCGGGGCGCGGCACGAACACACCCGGCCCGACCTCGAGGTCGACGTAGCGGAACCCGGCCGAGCCGGTGATGTGCTGCAGGGGCACGCGGCGGGCGCGGGCGTCGATCATCTCCAGGTAGGTGCGGCGCTGGACGTCGTCGACCCTCGCCGTGAGCGTCAGCAGGGCCCGCGGCGTGCCGGTGACGTGGCTGAGCAGCACCTCGGCGTCGTGCCGGGGGGACCCGACGCCGCCCTCCTCCAGCCGCGCGGCGGCGTCCTCCAGCAGCCGGCGGGTGCTCACCGGCGGTCCTCCAGCGCGGCGAGCCGCTCGGCCAGGTCGGCCTCGACGAGCGATCCGATGACGTCGTCCAGCGCCCCGTCGATCACCTGGTCGAGGTTGTACGCCTTGAACCCCGTGCGGTGGTCGGAGATGCGGTTCTCGGGGAAGTTGTACGTGCGGACGCGCTCGGAGCGGTCGACCGTGCGCACCTGCGAGCGACGGGCGTCCGACGCCTGCGCGTCGGCCTCGGCCTGCGCCGCGTCGAGCATCCGCGACCGCAGGATGCGCATCGCCTGCTCCTTGTTCTGCAGCTGCGACTTCTCGTTCTGGCAGCTCACGACGATGCCCGTGGGCAGGTGCGTGATCCGGACCGCGGAGTCGGTGGTGTTGACGCTCTGACCGCCGGGTCCGGACGAGCGGAACACGTCGATCCGCAGGTCGTTGTCGTTGATCTGCACGTCGACGTCCTCGGCCTCGGGCAGCACGAGCACGCCGGCGGCCGAGGTGTGGATCCGGCCCTGCGACTCGGTGACGGGGACGCGCTGCACGCGGTGGACACCGCCCTCGAACTTCAGCAGCGCGTACGGCGCCTCGCCGGGCTCGGGGGTGCCCTTGGCCTTGACCGCGGCCGTGACGGACTTGTAGCCGCCCAGCGCCGTCTCGGTGGCGTCGAGCACCTCGACCTTCCAGCCGTGCTGCTCGGCGTAGCGCGAGTACATCCGCAGCAGGTCGCCGGCGAACAGGGCCGACTCCTCGCCGCCCTCGCCGCCCTTGATCTCGAGGATGACGTCCTTGCCGTCGGCGGGGTCGCGCGGCACCAGCATGCGCTCGAGCCGCTCGGCGAGCGCGGGGACCCGTCGTTCGAGCTCGGCGGCCTCGTCGTCCATGTGGAGCTCCTGGGCGGCCACGAGGTCCTCGCGGGCGTCCTGCCACTCGCGGTACGTCCGGATGACCGCGGTCAGCTCGGCGTACCGGCGGCCCAGGTCGCGGGCGCGACGAGGATCGGCGTGGACGTCCGGGTCGGACATCTGCCGTTCCAACTCCGCATGCTCGTCGATCATCGACTCGACGGCTTCGAACATGACGTCACCTCCTGCGCTGGGTCCGGACACGACAACGGCGCCGGCCGCTCCGGGAGGAGCGACCGGCGCCGGAGAAGTCCTACTTCTTGCCGTAGCGCTTCTCGAACCGGGCCACGCGGCCACCGGTGTCGAGGATCTTCTGCTTGCCCGTGTAGAACGGGTGGCAGGCCGAGCAGACATCGGCGCGGAGGGAGCCCTCGGTGGCCGTGCTCTTGGTCGTGAACGAGTTGCCGCAGGTGCAGGTCACCTGGGTCTCGACGTACGCGGGGTGGATGTCCTTCTTCATGATGTCCTCTCGTGAGGTCGCCGGGTCGGACGCGGGCGCGCACCGTGAACCGGAACCAAGGATCGATTGTGCCAGTCGGCACTCGTATAACCCAAATCGGGTTCGCGATGTTCCCCGCTCCCCCTCGGACCGTGCGACCGCCTACTATGACCCACATGGTGGACAAGAGCAGCAGGATCAAGACCATCGCCGTCACGTTGGCGATGCTCGTGGTGCTCGGCGCTGCGGCTGCCTGGATCGCCACGGAGTACGGAGCCAACCGCGCGATCACCGTGATCGCCGCGATCGGCCTCGTCGCGGCGCTGGTGTGGATCATCCTCACCGTCGTGGCGTTCGTCGGGGCCGCCAACGCGCGACGCGTCGTGACCGAGGAGGACTCGACGCTACGCAACGTGCAGCGCCCCGTGCCGCGGCGCTCGCCGATCCTGTCCGGCGAGGACGAGTCGAAGCGCGTCGGCCGCCGCCGCCGCGACCCCGACGCCTGAGCCGGCTCAGCCCGGAAGCAGCGCCTCGATGTCGGCGGCGATGTCCTTCGGGCTGGTCGTGGAGCCGTAGCGCTTCACCACGTTGCCGTCGGGGTCGACGAGGAACTTGGTGAAGTTCCACTTGATGGCGCCCCCGAGGATGCCCTTCTTCTCGCTCTTGAGCCACTGGAACAGCGGGTGCGCGCCCGACCCGTTGACGTCGACCTTCGAGAACATCGGGAACTGGACGCCGAACTGCGACTCGCAGAACGTGGCGATCTCGTCCTCGGCGCCGGGCTCTTGGCCACCGAACTGGTCGCACGGGAAGCCCAGCACCACGAAGCCGCGCTCGGCGTAGGTGTCGTAGAGCTCCTGCAGGGGCCCGTACTGGGGCGTGAAGCCGCACTGGGAGGCGGTGTTGACGACGAGCGCCACCTTGCCGCGGTAGTCGGCCAGGTGCTGGTCGAGGCCGTCGATGGTCGTGGCGGTGAAGTCCCAGGCGGTGGTCATGCGGCGAGGCTACCCGGGAGTCCCGACCGAGCGAACGCGACCGGCCCGGTCCCCTGTCGGGGCCGGGCCGGTCGTGGTTCGTGCAGGCGGTGCGTCAGCTGCCGTCGTTGGCGCCGCCGGGCATCGTCTTGTTGATCTCCATGAGGAACTCGACGTTGTTCTGCGTCTTCTTGAGCTTGCCCAGGATGAGCTCGAGGCCCTGCTGGCCGTCGAGGCCCGAGAGCAGCCGGCGCAGCTTCCACACGATGGCGAGCTCGTCGCGGGCCATGAGCAGCTCCTCACGGCGCGTGCTCGAGGCGTCGACGTCGATCGCGGGGAAGATGCGCTTGTCGGCGAACTCGCGACGCAGGCGCAGCTCCCAGTTGCCGGTGCCCTTGAACTCCTCGAAGATCACCTCGTCCATGCGCGAGCCGGTCTCGATCAGCGCGGTGGCCAGGATGGTCAGCGAGCCGCCGTCCTCGATGTTGCGCGCCGCGCCGAAGAACTTCTTGGGCGGGTACAGCGCCGAGGAGTCGACACCGCCGGACATGATCCGGCCGGACGCCGGAGCCGCCAGGTTGTAGGCACGGCCCAGGCGCGTGATGCCGTCGAGCAGCACGACGACGTCGTGACCCAGCTCGACCAGCCGCTTGGCGCGCTCGATCGCCAGCTCGGCCACGGTGGTGTGGTCGGACGCCGGGCGGTCGAACGTGGACGCGATGACCTCGCCCTTGACGGTGCGCTGGAAGTCGGTGACCTCCTCCGGACGCTCGTCCACCAGGACGATCATCAGGTGGCACTCGGGGTTGTTCTCGGTGATGGCGTTCGCGATCTGCTGCATGACCATCGTCTTGCCGGCCTTGGGCGGCGAGACGATGAGGCCACGCTGGCCCTTGCCGATCGGCGAGACCAAGTCGATGACGCGACCGGTCAGGCCACTGGCCTGGCCCTCGAGGCGCAGGCGCTCGGAGGGGTACAGCGGCGTCAGCTTGGAGAAGTCGACGCGACGCTTGGACTCCTCGGCGTCGGACCCGTTGACCGAGTCGACCTTGACCATCGGGTTGAACTTCTCCTTGCGCTCGCCCTCGCGGGGCTGGCGCACCTGGCCGGTGATCGCGTCACCGCGACGCAGGCCGAGCTTGCGCACGAGCGACATCGAGACGTAGACGTCGTTCTCGCTCGGCAGGTAGCCGGTGGTGCGCACGAACGCGTAGTTGTCGTGGATGTCGAGGATGCCCGCGGCCGGCACCAGGACGTCGTCCTCGGTGAAGGTGGGGTTGTCCTCGAGGCCACGGCCGCCGCCGATGCCGGTGCTGCGGTTGCGACCACGACGGTTGCGGCGGCGTCCGCCGTCCTCGTCCTGGGTGCGGTTCTGGTTGCCCTGGTTGCGGTCCTGGTTGCGGTCCTGGTTGCGGTCCTGGTTGCCCTGGCCACGCTCCTGGGTGCGGTCCTGGTTGCCCTGGCCACGCTCCTGGTTGCGGCCCTGGTTGCCCTGGCCGCGGTTCTGGTTGCGGCCCTCACGGTCGCCGGACTCGCGCTCGCGGCGCTCGCCCTGCGACCTGTCGCCCTGCTTCTCGTCCTGCGAGCGGTCGCTCTGACCCTTGTCGTCCTGCTTCGGCGTGCGCTCGCGACGCGGCTCGCCCTGGTCGGACGACTCGGACGCGGCGGGAGCCTGCGGGGCCTCGACCTCGGCCTGCTCGACCTTCTCGACCGGAGCGGTGGACTTGGGGGCGCCGGCGGCGCGACTGGCGCGGGCCGGGCGCTTGCGGGCCTTGGGGGCGGACGCCTCGACCGGCGCGGGCGCCTCGGCCGGCGCCTCGGGCAGGGTGTCCTGGCTGGCGCGGGGCGCCTCGGCGGGCTTGGACTCGCCACGCGCGGTCTTGATCGCGTCGATCAGCTGGCCCTTGCGCATCTTGGCGGCGCCCTCGATGCCGAGGCCGGCGGCGATCTCCTGGAGCTCGGCGATCACCTTTCCGCCCAGCGCACCCCCGGACTTGCGGGGAGCCTTCGCGGGGGCCTGGTCGGCGCCGTCCGCGGGAGTGGGATCGACCGTGGTTGATTCCGTCACACGTTGTCCTTATCGGGAGGCCACGTTTCCTGGTTCCGCACTGGTCGGGATTGCCGACGTCGCGTTCAGGATCGCCCGTATCCGACGGGCTCAGAAGTGGCATGGTGCCGGGGAGAGAAACTCGACTCCGACCTCGTCAGCCTAGCACGCAGTCACGGCACGATGTCAGCACCGCGGGGCGACACGCGCAGTTCGCGATGCAGCCATCCGCGGGGGGTCCAGGCCTCCAGCCCACCCGCGAACGCGAGCACCGTCGGACCGGCTCCGGACACGACCGCCGGCACGCCCTCGACGCGCAGCTGACGCACGAGCTTGTAGGAGTCGGGCATCGCCTCGGCACGGTAGGTCTGGTGCAGCCGGTCCTCGGTGGCCGAGATCAGCCGCTCGGGTGCGGTCGTCAGGGCCGCGACCAGCAGCGCCGCCCGGCCCGCGTTGAACGAGGCGTCGGCGTGCGGCACCGTCGCGGGCAGCAGCCCGCGGGCCAGCGAGGTGGCCACCGGCTCGGGCGGCACGAAGACGGTGAGGTCGGACTCGACGTCCAGGCGCAGCGTCTCGGCCGCCGCACCGTCGACCCACGAGATCGTGAAGCCGCCGAACAGGGCCGGCGCGACGTTGTCGGGATGGCCCTCGAGATCGGTCGCGAGGCCGAACATGGTGCGGTCGTCCATGCGGTCGTCACCGCCGACGACGAGCGCCCGGGCCAGGACCACGCCCGCGGCGATCACGGCGGCCGAGGAGCCCAGGCCGCGGCCGTGCGGGATCGTGTTGCGGCAGGTCAGGCGCAGCCCGGCGGGCCGCTCGGCCAGCAGGTCGAACGCGGCGTCCATCGCGCGGTACAGCAGGTGCGTCTCGTCGCGGGGCACCTCGTCGGCGCCCTCGCCCTCGATGTCGAAGACGAGTCCCGAGCCCGTGACCTCGGCCGTGACCTCGTCGTACCAGGTCAGCGCGAGGCCGAGCGAGTCGAAGCCGGGCCCGAGGTTGGCACTGGTGGCCGGCACCCGGACGGTGACGGGCCCGTCGACGAACGTCATGCGAGGCCGGCGGCCTCGGCCGCGGCGTGGACGTCCGCGTCGACGACGGTGTCGACGATGGAGCCGATCTGCGACAGCGGCGTGTCGATGTCCTTGAGGCCGTGGCCCGTGACGGTGATCGTGATCGTCAGCCCCGTCGGCACCTCGCCCGCCGCGACGGCCGCGAGGAGGCCCGCGACACCGGCAGCGGAGGCCGGCTCGACGAAGATGCCCTCGTGCCGGCCGAGCTCTCGCTGGGCGTGCAGGATCTGCTCGTCGGTGACGGCATCGATGCGGCCGCCGGACTCGTCGCGCGCGTTCTCGGCGAGGGTCCACGAGGCCGGGTTGCCGATGCGGATGGCCGTGGCGATCGTCTCGGGGTCGGGCACGACCTCGCCGCGCACGAGCGGCGCGGCACCGGCGGCCTGGAAGCCCCACATCTGCGGGCGCGACGAGGCGTCGCCCGACTCGTGGTACTCGACGAAGCCCTTCCAGTACGCGCTGATGTTGCCGGCGTTGCCGACCGGGAGCACGTGGACGTCGGGAGCGCGACCGAGGACGTCGACGATCTCGAACGCGGCGGTCTTCTGGCCCTCCAGGCGCATCGGGTTGACCGAGTTGACCAGGGCGACCGGGTACTCCTTGGCGAGGCCGCGCGACATGTTCAGGCAGTCGTCGAAGTTGCCGCGCACCTGGATGATGTCGCCGCCGTGCATGACGGCCTGGGCCATCTTGCCCGCGGCGATCTTGCCCTGCGGGACGAGCACGATGGGCGTCAGGCCCGCGCGGGCCGCGTACGCCGTCATCGACGCCGAGGTGTTGCCGGTCGAGGCGCACACGACGGCCTTGGCACCCTCGGCGACCGCCGCGGAGATCGCCGTGGTCATCCCCCGGTCCTTGAAGGAGCCGGTGGGGTTGTCGCCCTCGACCTTGACCCAGACGTCGCCGCCCACGATCCCGGACAGCCAGGACGAGTGGATCAACGGGGTGCCACCCTCGCCGAGCGACACGACGGTCGCGCCCGGCTCGAGCGGGATGCGGTCCCGGTACTCCTGGATGACTCCACGCCACGGGCTGGCCATCACGACACTCCTTCGACTCGCATGACCGACGACACCCCGCGCACCATGTCCAGCTCACGGAGCTGTCCGACGGTGGCTGCCAGGGCGGCATCCTCGGCCTCGTGGGTGACGACGACGAGCTGGGCGTCGTCGCCGCGGCCCTCCTGGCGGACCGTCTTGATCGAGACGTCGTGGACCGCGAACGCCTGCGCCACCGCGGACAGGACGCCCGGACGGTCGTCGACGTCGATCGCGACGTGGTAGCGGGTGCGGGCGCGGCCGATCGGCAGCACCTCGACCTGGGCATGCGCGGTCTCGCCGGGGCCGAAGACCCCGTCGACGCGGTGGCGGGCCACGGTGACGACGTCGCCCAGGACGGCGCTGGCCGTCGGCGAGCCGCCGGCGCCCGGGCCGTAGAACATGAGCTGGCCGGCGGCCTCGCTCTCGACGAAGACGGCGTTGTAGGCGCCGCGGACGCTCGCCAGCGGGTGGGAGTCGGGGATCATCGCCGGGTGCACGCGCGCGGACACGGCCGTGCCGTCCTGGTTGATCTCGCAGATCGCGAGCAGCTTGACGACGCAGCCCATCTCGCTGGCCGACCGGACGTCGGCCGCGGTGACCTCGGTGATCCCCTCGCGGTGGACGTCGCCGATCGTGACGCGGGTGTGGAACGCCAGCCCGGCCAGGATCGCGGCCTTCGCGGCAGCGTCGAAGCCCTCGACGTCGGCGGTGGGATCGGCCTCGGCGAACCCGAGGCGCTGAGCGTCCTCGAGGGCCTCGTCGAAGCTGGCCCCGGTGGTGGTCATGGCGTCGAGGACGAAGTTGGTGGTGCCGTTGACGATGCCCAGCACGCGCTCGACCCGGTCGCCGGCGAGCGACTCGCGCAGCGGGCGGACGATCGGGATGGCGCCGGCCACGGCGGCCTCGTAGTAGAGGTCGCGCTCGGCCTTGACCGCGGCCTCGTAGAGCGTGTCGCCGTCCTCGGCGAGCAGGGCCTTGTTGGCCGTGACGACCGACGCGCCGTTCTCGAGCGCGGCGAGGATGAGCTCGCGGGCCGGCTCGATGCCGCCGATGACCTCGATGACGACGTCGAGGTCGCCGCGCGACACCAGGCCGAGGGCGTCGGTCGTGAACAGGTCGGCGGGTAGGTCGAGGTCGCGCGTGCGCTCGAGGCGGCGGACGGCGATGCCGACGAGCTCGACGGGCGCACCCACGCGACGGCCGAGTTCCTCGGCGTCGCGCACGAGGAAGCGGGCGACCTCGGTGCCGACGACACCGCAGCCGAGCATTGCGATGCGGATCGGACGGACTCCCGCGGGAGCCTCGGGCGAGGGCGTGGTCACCGGGTCAGCCTATCGGCCGCCGGACTCCCCCGGCCCCGGGGCGGAAAAGGCGGGACGGGAGGGTCGAGTGGTTCCGTCGGGCCCTCCCGCTCAGCGCTCGCGCAGGCGCCCGCTGAGCGCCACGGCCCCGAGCGCCACGATCGGCGCGACGCCGAGCACGGCGGCGAAGGCCTGCTCGCTGGACCGGGTCAGGAGCGCGGCGAAGACCGCGCTGCCCAGCGCCAGCCCGAGCGCCTGGACCACCGCGTCGTTCGTCTGCATCGCGGCGCTGGCCGCCCCGTGCTCCCCCGGTGGCGCCGTCTCGAGCAGCAGCACCGAGAGCGTCGACATGGCCATGCCCATCCCGAGCCCCGCGAACGGCCACAGCAGCACGAGCGCCACGAGCGGCAGCGCCTCGACCAGGACCAGGACGCCGGCCAGGCTGCCCACCGCGACCAGCCCGGTGCCGATCCGGACCCGGCGGTGCTTGTCGGCGAGCGCCGGGACGTTGGCGGCCAGCCAGGAGCCGCTGAACCACAGCACCGCGCCACCGGTGAGGAACATGCCGCCCTGCGTCGGCGTGAGGCCGCGGTGCTCGACCAGGGCGAGGGGCAGGTAGGCCTCGACCCCGAAGAAGGCCAGGGAGGCGACGCCCCGTGTGGCGATCACCGCGGGGAGGCCGCGGCGACCGGTCCACGTGCCGCGCGGCAACAACGGCGGGACGGCGAGGACGGCGACGACGAGCCCCAGGAGCAGGAGCGCCCACCAGCCCGCGAAGCCTCGCTGGCCGGCGATGCTGACGGCGAGGACGGAGAGGGCGCCGAGCCCCGCCAGCAGCACCGGCCTCGCGCGGAGTCGCACGTCCGCGTGTGCGCCGGGCGTGCCGAGCGCCGGCATGAGGAGCGCGGCGGCCAGCAGCGCCGGGACGATCGCGCCGAGGACGGCCCACTGCCAGCCGGCGTTCTCGGCGATCCAGCCCGCGATCGGCGGACCCACGAGCGCGGGAAGGACCCAGGCGGACGTCAGCACGACGAAGACGCGCGGGCGGATGCTCTCGGCGAAGGCCTGACCGACCAGCACGTAGAGCGCCACCGTCGTCAGGCCCGACCCGAGCCCCTGCACGGCACGCCCGACGACGAAGAGCTCCATCGTCGGCGCGGTCCCGGAGATGACCAGGCCGAGCACGAACCCCGCGACGCCCGTCAGCAGCGGGACGGTCGGGCCCTCGCGGTCGCACCACGGCGCCGAGACGGTCATCGTCACGACCGACGCCGCGAGCAGGACGGCGAAGGACACGCCGACGAGCGACAGGCCGTCCAGGTCGGCGGCCACGAGTGGGAGCGCCGTCGCGATCGCGTACGCCTCGAAGGCGAAGAGGAAGGCGGTGGCGAAGACACCGGCGACGACCAGCCCCTGCGGACCGGTCCAGAGGCGCTCACGCACGACGACGCTCACGACGCGGCTCCTTCGGTGACGTGCGGGCACAGCACGGACATGGGCTCTCCTTCGGTGGGCTCATGCCAGCGAACAACCTCAACCCGTGTTGAGGTCAAGTCCCGTCATTCGACGTCGAGCCGCAGCAGGTCGTCCTCGGTCTCGCGCCGCAGGACGAGGCGGGCCTCGCCGTCGCGCACGGCCACGACCGCGGCGCGCGGGACGTGGTTGTAGTTGTTGGCCAGCGAGCGGCAGTAGGCGCCGGTGCCGGGCACGGCCAGCAGGTCGCCCGCGGCGATGTCACCGGGCAGGAACTCGGACTTCACCACGATGTCGCCGGACTCGCAATGCTTGCCCACCACGCGGGCCAGCACGGGCCGTGCCTCGGACTCGCGGGACGCGAGCGTGCACGAGTAGTCGGCGCCGTAGAGCGCGGGCCGGATGTTGTCGCTCATCCCGCCGTCGACCGAGACGTACAGGCGCGAGCCGCCGCCGTCGAGGCCGACGGCCTTCGTCGTGCCGACCTCGTAGAGCGTGAACGTCGACGGGCCGGCGATCGCGCGACCGGGCTCGATCGACAGGTGCGGGACGTCGACCCCGAGGGCGCCGCACTCGTCGGTGACGATCTTGACGATCTCGCGACCGAGGTCCTCGGCCGGTCGGGGGTCGTCCTGCGTGGTGTAGGCGATGCCGAAGCCGCCGCCGAGGTCGAGCTCGGGCGCGGTCACGCCCAGCTCGCGGGCGATCTGCGCGTGCAGCCGCAGCACCCGGCGCGCCGCGACCTCGAAGCCGTCGGAGACGAAGATCTGCGAGCCGATGTGCGAGTGCAGGCCGAGGAAGTCGAGCCCGTCGGTGTCGAGCACGCGGCGGACCGCGGCGAGCGCCGCCCCGTCGGAGATCGAGAAGCCGAACTTCTGGTCCTCGTGCGACGTCGAGATGTACTCGTGGGTGTGCGCCTCGACCCCGGCCGTGACGCGCACCATGACCGGGGCGCGGAGGCCGAGCTCGGCCGTGAGGGCACCGAGCCGCTCGATCTCCTCGAACGAGTCGATGACGATGCGGCCGACGCCGACCTCGAGCGCGCGACGCAGCTCGGCCACGGACTTGTTGTTGCCGTGGTGGCCGATGCGCGCGGGCGGGAACCCGGCGCGGAGCGCGACCGCCAGCTCTCCCCCGGTGCAGACGTCGAGGTTGAGGCCCTCCTCGGCGATCCAGCGCGCGGTGGCGACGCACAGGAACGCCTTGCCGGCGTAGAAGACGTCGGCGTCGGGGAACGCCGCCTTGAAGGCGCGGGCCCGCGAGCGGAAGTCGTCCTCGTCCACGACGTACAGCGGCGTGCCGAACTCCTGCGCCAGGTCCGTGGCGGGCTCGCCCGCCACGGTCAGGACGCCGTCGACCTT
The DNA here is from genome assembly GCF_007992115.1 of Aeromicrobium flavum. GTDB lineage: Bacteria > Actinomycetota > Actinomycetes > Propionibacteriales > Nocardioidaceae > Aeromicrobium > Aeromicrobium flavum. The sequence continues at coordinate 28,025 of NZ_BJZQ01000014.1, read as the reverse complement.
GCTGACGTTGGCCGACCACAGCTGCGGCACGATCGTGTTGACGTCGTCGGGCTCGCGCAGCCACTCGGGACCGCGGGTGCCCGCCTGTCCGTGCAGGGCGCCGGCTTCGTGGGAGCGCATCGTCACATCCGTTCCGGCGCCGAGACGCCCAGCAGGCCCAGGCCGTTGGCCACCACCTGGCGCGTCGCCGCGACCAGGACGAGGCGGGCCCGGTGGGTGTCGGTCGGGTCCTCGTCGCCCTGCGGCAGCACCCGGCACTCGTCGTAGAACTTGTGGAACGTGGAGGCGGTCTCCTCGAGGTACCGCGCGATGCGGTGCGGCTCGCGCAGTTCGGCGGCGCGGGCGACGACGCGCGGAAACTCGGCCAGGGCCCGCAGCAGGGCACCCGCCCGGTCCTCGACCAGTTGCGCGGGATCGAAGGCGGCCAGGTCGGCGGCCAGCCCGAGGTCGGCGCCGTTGCGCAGGATCGAGGAGAGCCGGGCGTGGGCGTACTGGACGTAGTAGACCGGGTTGTCGTTGCTCGCGCTGGCCCACAGGTCGAGGTCGAGGTCGATCGTCGAGTCCGTGGAGTAGCGGGCCAGGGCGTACCGCGACGCGTCGACGCCGATCGCGTCGACGAGGTCCTCCAGCGTGATCACGGTGCCGGCGCGCTTGCTCATCCGCAGCGGCTGGCCCTCGCGCAGCAGGTTGACCATCTGGCCGATGAGGATCTCGAGGTTGACACCCGGCTCGTCGCCGAACGCCGCGCACATCGCCATCATCCGCGAGACGTAGCCGTGGTGGTCGGCACCGAGCATGATGATCGCCCGGTCGAAGCCGCGCTCGCGCTTGTCGAGGTAGTAGGCCAGGTCGCCGGAGATGTAGGCCGGCTGGCCGTCGGACTTGATGACGACGCGGTCCTTGTCGTCGCCGTAGTCGGAGGTGCGCAGCCACCACGCGCCCTCGGACTCGTACATCTTGTCGAGCTCCTTCAGCCGTGCGATCGCCCGGTCGACGGCGCCGGTCTCGTGCAGGTGGTTCTCGTGGAAGAAGACGTCGAAGTCGACGCCGAAGTCGTGCAGGCTGCCCTTGATCTCGGCGAACATCTGCGTGACGCCCTCGGACCGGAAGAGCTCGGTCGCGTCGGCGTCGGGCAGGGACGCGGCCTCGGGGTGGTCGCCGACGATCCGGGCGGCGATGTCGTGGATGTACTGGCCGCCGTACCCGTCCTCGGGCGCCTCGAGGCCCCGCGCGGACGCCAGCAGCGACCGGGCGAACCGGTCGATCTGCGCGCCGTGGTCGTTGAAGTAGTACTCGCGGGTGACGTCGCCGCCGCTGAACTGCAGCAACCGCCCCAGCGAGTCGCCGACGGCCGCCCACCGGACGCCGCCGATGTGGATCGGGCCGGTGGGGTTGGCGCTGACGAACTCGAGGTTGATCCGCTGGCCCGCGTACGTGTCGTTGCGGCCGTAGTCGGCTCCGGCCTCGAGGACGTGGCGGGCGATCTCGCCCTGCGCGCCGGCGGAGACGCGGATGTTGAGGAAGCCCGGGCCGGCGACCTCGGCGGAGTCGATGCCGTCCGCGGCAGCGAGCTCGGCGGCGAGCAGCTCGGCGAACTCACGCGGGTTCATGCCGGCCTTCTTGCCCAGCTGCATCGCGATGTTCGTGGCGTAGTCGCCGTGCTCCTTGACCTTGGGTCGCTCGACGCGGACCTGGCTCGGGACCGGGTCGGGAAGGGTCACGCGGCCGGCGTCCACGAGGGACGTGAGGGCGGCGACGATGGCGTCGGACAGCTGCTCGGGAGTCACCGACCCAGCCTATCGGCGTGCGCTACCGGCGAGATTCGAGGACCCGGCGCACGGTCGAGATGAGCGTGTCGGGGTCGAACGGCTTGGTGACGTACTCATCGACACCGGCGGCCGCGGCCCGGTTGAGGTCGATCTGCTGGCTCTGGGTGGACACCATGACGAGGCCGATGCCGGCGTAGCGGGGGTTGGCCCGCACGCGCGTGATGGCGGTGACCCCGTCCATGCGAGGCATCATCATGTCCATCGTGATGACGTCCGGGAGCGTCTCCAGCGCGGCCAGCACGTCGAGGCAGTCCTGGCCGTCGTCGGCCTCGATGACGTCGAAGCCGGCGAGCTCCAGGTTGGTCCGGATGAGGAAACGGATGGACGCCGTGTCGTCGACGACCAGCACGGTGGGGGGCACGTCCTCCAACCTACCCGTGCGCTACCGTTGGTTTCCGCGGTATCCACCGTGAACGGCCCCCGTAGCTCAGGGGATAGAGCACCGCCCTCCGGAGGCGGGAGCGCAGGTTCGAATCCTGCCGGGGGCACCGTTGACACCGGCCTTCGACTCGTCCGCGAGTCGGAGGCCGGCGTCGTTCACGAGGCCCACTCGGGTGTCCGGTCCGCGGTTCGACCACAATGGTCTCGATGCCCGAGACCTACGACGCCGCCCAGGACCTTCCCGAACTGCCCCGTCCGTGGCGTGCGCGCGTACCCGGCTACGCCGACATCGACGCCCTCGTCGCGCTGCGGCGCCTGGACGAGCTGCAGGGCACCGGCGAGGCCCACGTCGACCCGGCGGGCATCGAGTCCGAGGTCGCGGGTCAGGCCTCGTGGACCCGCCGCCAGCTCGTCGCCGTCGGACCCGACGACGTGCCGCGGGCCTGGATCACCGTCCACGACCGCGCCGCCGGCCGCGCCCTCGTGTGGGGCTACTTCGACCGCGACGTCCCGGAGGTCGACGCGATCGCGACGGCCTTCTACGCGTGGGCCGAGTCCGCGGCGATCGCGATGGCCCGCTTCCGTGCCGTCGAGACGACGCGGCTCGACGAGAGCCCGTTCGCCGGCGACCTGCGCCAGGCCCGCTGGCTCGAGCAGGCCGGCTACGCGAAGCGCCGCACCTGGCTGCACATGGACCGCCCCGTGACCGCCGGCGACGCCGAGCTCGCGCCGCGGGCCGGCGTCGTCGTGCGACCCGTCGAGCGCCACGAGAACGGCCTGCCCGTCGCGGCGGACCTGCAGGTCGTCCACCGGATGCTCGAGACCTCGTTCCAGGACCACTTCAACTCGTACCGCGAGAGTTTCCCCGAGTTCGTCCAGCGGCTCCGGGAGGATCCCGGCCACAGCTGGGACCACTGGTGGCTCGCCTACGTGGACGAGGAGAACGGCGCCGGTCTGGTGGCCGCGGGCGCCGTCGTCTGCTCGGTCTCGACGGACCCGGACGGCGGTCCGGGCGGCACCTACATCGAGTACATCGGCGTCAACCGGGCCGCCCGAGGTCGTGGCGTCGCCAAGTCGCTGCTGGCGACGGTCATCGCCGACGCCGCGCAGCGGGGCCGCAACCGGGTGGGACTCGAGGTGGACGCCGACTCCCCCACCAGCGCCGACCAGCTCTACCGCTCGCTGGGGTGGGAGACCGAGTACGTCACCGAGTCCTGGTTCAAGGACATCGACCTCAGCGACTGACGCCGGCGGGGTCGGTCCGCTCGCGCAGCCACGTCGTGGTGCCGGGCTCCATGCCGCGCGACTTCGGCGTGCGGTCGACCGGCGACACGATGAGCGCCGCCTCGCCCGGCAGCGACCACTTCAGCGCGTGGTAGACGACCGAGAGCGTCTCGGTGCTCTCGACGAGCCACACGCCCGGCGCGATCGACCGGATCTCCTGCCACGGCCCGGACAGGTCGTCGGGCTGCTCCTGCGTCCACGCCAGGTACACGGTCACCGGTCCATCCTTCCCGGACCGGCGCGCCCGCGCACGATCAGGCGGCTGCCGGCCGCTCGGCCACGGCGCGCAGCGCCTCCACGTCGGCCCCCTGACGCACCAGCAGCTCGCGGCCCGGGCTGTCCGCACGCAGGATTCCGAGCAGCAGGTGGCGGCCGTCGATCGTCCGGTGCTTCAGCCGGATCGCCTCGCGCAGGGCGAGCTCGAGCGACTTCCTGGCGTCGGACGTGAACGGGATGTGCCCACCCCTGCGACGTGCCGCGCGATCCAGCGCATCAGGACCGAAGGTGCGCTCGGCCTCACGGCGGACCGCCTCCAGGTCGATGCCGATGCCCGCCAGCGCGTCGGCGTCGATTCCGCCCGAGCGCAGGTCGGCCGTGGCCGCCGCGACCAGTGCCGCCACGTCCGTCCCGGCCTCGACCAACACGTCGCGCGCCGGTCCGCCGTCGCGGGCGAGCGCGATGAGCAGGTGCCGGGTGTCGATCGTCCGCGTGGACGCGTCGCGTGCGATCTCCTGGGCCGCCGTGACGGCGGCGCGGGCTTCCTTCGTGAACCGTTCGAACATCAGCTGCTCCTGCCGTGCTTCTTGTGGACCGCCTGCTTGGTGACGCCGAGCGCCTCGGCGACCTGCTGCCACGACCAGCCGAGCTGGCGGGCCCGGGCGACCTGCAGGGTCTCGAGCCGGTCCGCGAGCTCGCGCAGCGAGCGGACCGCTCGGAGCCCGACCGCGGGGTCGTCGCCGGCTGCGTCGCTCAGGGCATCGGTGGACATACGTCAACCGTAATTGACGTTCGTCGGGTCGTCAACCGTTGTTGACGGATGGGGCCGCCCCACTCCGCAGCACGCCGGCCAGGGACGTGAGCTCGTCCTGCACGACGCGGTAGTACGCCCATCGGCCGCGCTGCTCGCGGGCGACGAGTCCGGCGGCGGCGAGCAGCTTCATGTGGTGCGACACGGTGGGCTGGCTCAGGCCAAGCGGCTCGGTGAGGTCGCAGACGCAGGCCTCTCCCCCGTCGGCCGCGGCGATGATCGAGACCAGTCGCACGCGCGCCGGGTCGGCGAGCGCCTTGAACTTCGCGGCCAGGGTGCTGGCGGCGGCATCGTCCAGCGCGCCCTCGGTGAGGGGCGAGCAGCAGGTGTCGACGAGCGGGAGCGAGGCGGCCATGACCCCAGCCTGCCACGTATTGACATTCATCGATAGGTGAGGCATTTTCGATTCATCGACATTCATCAATACGGAGGAATCATGAGCACGAACGAGGAACTGGTCGAGCAGGTCCGCCAGCGCTACGCGGCGGCGGCCACCACCGTGACGGCGGGCGCGACGAACCACCTGGTGCTGGAGCAGACGGAGGACGCGAGCTGCTGCTCGGGCAGCTCGTGCGGCGCCGGTGCCACGGACGTCGACACCCGCTTCGGCGCGGGCCTGTACGAGGCGGGGACGGCCGACGAGGTCCCTGCCGAGGCCCTGGCCGCCAGCCTGGGCTGCGGCAACCCCACCGCGGTCGCCGCCCTCCACCCCGGCGAGCGGGTCCTGGACCTCGGCTCCGGCGGCGGCATCGACGTGCTGCTCTCGGCACGCCGCGTCGGCGACACCGGCTTCGCCTACGGCGTCGACATGACCGACGAGATGCTCGACCTCGCGCGGGCGAACGCCGCGAGGGCCGGCGCCCGGAACGTCGAGTTCCTGCGGGGCACGATCGAGGACGTCCCCCTGCCGGACGCCTCTGTCGACGTGGTGATCTCCAACTGCGTGATCAACCTGTCGGTCGACAAGCCGAAGGTCATGTCCGAGATGTTCCGCGTCCTGGTGCCCGGCGGGCGCGTCGGCGTCTCCGACGTCGTGGCCGAGGACCACCTGACACCGGCCGACCGGGCCGAGCGCGGCTCGTACGTCGGCTGCATCGCCGGCGCCCTCTCGCGCTCGGAGTACCTCGAGGCCCTGGCGGACGCCGGCTTCGTGGACGCCGAGGTGGAGTTCACCCACGAGGCGGCACCGGGCCTGCACGGGGCGATCGTCCGCGCGGTCAAGCCCGCCTGAGGCGCCCGGTCACTCCCGGGCCAGCGCCGTCGTCGCCGCCACGATCTCGTCCTCGGTGAGCAGGACGAGGTCGGCGGCGGGGCCCAGCGGGATGAAGCTGTCGGCGCTGGCGACACGCGAGACCCGGCCGGCGTACCGCGCTTCGACCAGGGCCGCGACGACCCCTTCGCCCACGCCGGCGGACCGGCGGGTCTCGTCGACCACCAGGACCCGGTCGAACCCGCGGCACACGTCGACGATGGCCTCGACCGGGAGCGGCGCGAGCCATCGCAGGTCGACGACCGTGACGTCGATGCCCCGGCCGCGCAGCTCCTCGGCGGCCCGCAGGCTCAGGTAGGTGCCGTTGCCGAACGTCACGAGGACGACGTCGCGCCCCTGGCCGTACACGCCCACCTGTCCGGGCGGGATCACCGTGCCGGTCTCGGGGGCGGCGGTCCACAGGCCGTCGCCGTCCTCGTGCAGGTCGCGCGAGTGGTAGCGGGCGATGGGCTCGAGGAACACGCAGACCTTGCCCTGCCGGGCCAGCTCGTGGCACGACCGGAGCAGGCCGGGCGCGTCGGCGGGGTGGCTCGGGACCGCGAGCACGAGTCCGGGGATGTCGCGCAGCACGGCGACGGAGTTGTCGTTGTGGAAGTGGCCGCCGAACCCCCGCTGGTACGCCAGACCGGCGATCCGCACCACCATCCCGTTGCGGTACTGACCCGCCGAGAAGAAGGCCAGCGACGCCGCCTCGCCGCGCAACTGGTCCTCGGCGTTGTGCAGGTAGGCGAGGTACTGGATCTCGGGGATGGGCAGGAACCCCGCCAGCGCCGTCCCGAGCGCCGTGCCCAGGATCGTCTGCTCGTCGAGCAGGGTGTCGAACACCCGCAGACCGCCGAAGCGCTTGCGCAGCCCGCGGGTCACGCCGTAGACGCCGCCCTTGACGGCCACGTCCTCGCCGAAGACCAGGGTGTCGGGCTGGTCCTCCAGCAGCTCGGCCAGCGTCGCGTTGATCGCCTGCGCGAGGGTGCGCCGCGGCCCCTCGGCCTCCCGTCCCGCCACGGACGCGACGTCGGGCAGCGCCAGTGGCGCCATGACGGCCACCGGGGAGTCGAGCCTCGCCTCGGCGAGGACCGACTCGGCCTCGGCCATCACCACGTCGCGCAGGTGCTCGTACGCCGCCAGCGCCGACTCGCCGGTGAGGACGTCGGCGTCGACGAGCACCTGGGCGGTGGCCACGAGCGGGTCGAGCGCGTAGTCCGCTTCGATCTGGCGCCGGGTGCGGTAGGCGACCTCGGCGTCGGACCCGGCGTGGCCCAGGAAGCGGACGGTGCTGAGGTGCAGGACGCCGGGCCGGCGGCTCGAGCGCACCGCGTCGAGCGCCGCCCCGGTCTGGGCCAGCAACCCGACCGGGTCGTCGCCGTCGGCCGCGCGGTACTCGATGCCCGGGAGCCGGTCGAGCATCACGCCGGGCCACCCCTGCGGCGACGCGGTGCTGATGCCGATGCGGTTGTCCTCGCAGACGAACAGGACGGGGCACGGCAGGCCGCGGTGGGCGAGGTACGCCGCGGCGTTGAGCGCACCGACCGCCGTGGAGTGGTTCGCGGAGGCGTCGCCGAAGCTGCAGAGGACGACGGCGTCGTCGGGCCAGGCGGTGTGCCGGCCCAGTCCGTGGGCGAATCCGAGCCCGAGACCGAGGCCGAGGGCCCGTGGCAGGTGGGAGGCGATCGTCGAGGTCTGCGGGATGATGCTGAGCGCCGGGTGGCCGAACACCTTGTGCCGTCCGCCCGACATCGGGTCGCTGCGAGCGCTGACCAGGCTCAGCAGGACCGCGCGCACGCCGTCCTCACGCCCGGCCTTGGCCGAGCGCGCGGCGTACAGGCCGCCGGATCGGTAGTGCAGCAGCGCCGGGTCGGTCACCTCGGACAGCAGGCCGAGGGCCGCGTTGCTCTCGTGACCGGCCGAGCCGATCGTGTAGTGCCCCTGTCCGCGGGCCTGCAGCCATCGCGCCGCGAAGTCCAGGTGGCGGCTCTGGACCTGCGCCGTGAACAGGGCACGCAGGACCTCGAGATCGACGTGGTCCTCCGCGTCGGGCCGGGGCTCCAGCGTGGGCAGGGTCCGGACGACGTACTCGTCGATCGTCTCCATCAGGCCCTCAGCGCCTCGTCGACCGCGCGGGCGATCGGCAGGTGGACGGCGGGGCCGTGACCGGGCAGGACCAGGTCCGCCTCTAGTCGGGCCAGCTCGGGCAGGGTGGCCCGCAGCCGCGCCGTGTCGTGGTGGAAGAACCCGTCGATGGCCTGGGGTCCCTCGACCCGGCTCAGCGAGTGACCCGTGACCCGCGCGTCGCCCGTCGCGATCGCACCGTGCGCCGGGAAGTGGAACGCCGTGTGCCCCGACGTGTGTCCCGGCAGCGCGACCGGCACGGGCGAGCACGGCACGTCGAGCGGCACGCCCGGGCGCACCGCCTCGGGACGGTCGATCCTCGGGTGTTGGGCGCCGCCGAGGCGGGCGATCGTGAGCGCCCAGCGCAGGACGCTGGGACGCCAGGCGCGCACCAGCACGTCGGCGGTCGTGGCGCTCTCGACCCGCTCGCCGCGCAGCATCGGCAGCTCCTCGGCCCCGGCCAGGACCCGCACGCCGCGGGCGGCCAGCGCCGGCATCGAGCCGGTGTGGTCGACGTGGTTGTGGGTCAGCACCAGCGCCTCGACCCGGTCCCACGACGCCCCGGCCCGCCGGACGGACTCCCGGACCAGCGCGGCCTGCCCCGGGTACCCGCAGTCCACGAGCGCCACCCGCCCGTCCTCGACGAGCACGAGCCAGTTGACGACCTCGGTGCGGGCGAACCAGATCCCGTCGGCGACCTCAGTGACCTCCACGGCTCGAACCTAGGAGCCGACCGGGGTCGTGTCCACGGACGCGCCGTGCGGAACCGACGAATCGTGGTTAGCGTCGAGAAGGTACGAGCATCCATCCATCAGGAGGCCTCATGCCCACCCGCACCGCACGCACCGCCTGGGACGGCGGATTCGAGGACGGCTCCGGCCAGGTCGAGCTGACCTCGTCCGGTCTCGGCACGTTCGAGATGTCGTTCCCCAAGCGCTCCTCCGACGACGGGGGCGGCGCCACGAACCCCGAGGAGCTCATCGCGGCCGCCCACTCGTCCTGCTACACCATGCAGCTGACCGCCCTGCTCGGGAAGGCCGGCGCCACCGTCAACGCGGTCGAGACCTCGGCCGACGTCTCGCTCGCGCCCGACCCCGACGGCGGCTTCCGCATCAACCGCATCGCGCTGACCGTGCGCGCCGAGGCCGAGGGCATCGACGAGGCGCAGTTCCAGCAGGTCGCCGAGGAGGCCAAGGAGACGTGCCCCGTCAGCAAGGCCCTCGACGGGGTCGACGAGATGACCCTCGACGCCACGCTCGAGACGCTCTGACTCCGTCCGTCGGAGATTGACGTCCGTTCACCGACGGGTTGCGCGACCTGCCTGCAGCGGTCTATATGCGCGCGTTACCCTGTCATGAGTCCACCACCCGTGCGTCAGCACGTGAGCAACTTTCTCCGGAAGAGGCGATTCAGGCCGTGGCCGAGTCCTCCCCCACCGCGTCGACGACCGACGCTCCCCATCCCGACTTCGGTGCCAACGAATGGCTCGTCGAAGAGATGTACGACCAGTTCTCCGCCGACCCGTCCTCGGTCGGTCCGGAGTGGGCCGACTTCTTCCGCAAGGGAGGGTACGGGTCCAACGGCAGTGCCTCCTCGAACGAGGACAAGGCGACGGCGAACGCCCAGCAGGGCCAGGCGAGCGAGTCCTCCGAGCTGAGGACCGACGAGCCCGCGAACGAGCCCTCCGGCGAGCAGGCGGAGAAGCCGGCGACGCCGGAGAAGACGCCGTCGGCCCGCGCCGCCGAGGAGAAGAACCCGCCGGCGCCCGCCCAGGCCCCGGCCGCGCCGAAGCCGGCGCAGAAGGCCCAGCCCGCGGCGGCCAAGGCGCCGGCCAAGGACCAGCCGGCGTCCACGCCGAACGGCCCCGGCGAGGTCGAGAAGGTCGTCCTCAAGGGCGCCTCGGCCCGCACCGCCACCAACATGGACGCGAGCCTCGCGGTGCCCACCGCCACCAGCGTCCGCTCGGTGCCGGTCAAGCTGCTGTTCGACCAGCGCGTCGTCATCAACAACCACCTCGCCCGCGCCCGCGGCGGCAAGGTGTCGTTCACGCACCTGATCGGCTACGCGGTCGTCAAGGCCGTCTCGGCCATGCCCGAGATGAACACCGGCTTCGAGTACAACGAGAAGGGCAAGCCGGTCCAGCTCAAGCCCGAGCACGTCAACTTCGGGCTCGCGATCGATGTGCAGAAGTCCGACGGCTCGCGCCAGCTCATGGTGCCGAACATCAAGGCCGCCGAGACGATGGACTTCGCGCAGTTCTGGCGCGCCTACGAGACCATCGTGCGCAAGGCCCGCGACAACAAGCTCGAGGTCGTCGACTTCCAGGGCACGACCGTCAGCCTGACCAACCCCGGCGGCATCGGCACCAACCACTCGGTGCCGCGGCTCATGGCCGGCCAGGGCGTCATCGTCGGCGTCGGCTCGATGGACTACCCGCCGGAGTTCCAGGGCGCGTCCGAGGACACGCTGGCCCAGCTGGCCGTCAGCAAGATGATGACGCTGACGTCCACCTACGACCACCGCGTCATCCAGGGTGCGCAGTCCGGCGAGTTCCTGCGTCGCGTCCACCAGCTGCTGCTGGGCGCCGAGAACTTCTACGACGAGATCTTCACGTCGCTGCGGATCCCCTACGAGCCCATCCGCTGGGCCCAGGACATCTCGGTCCGCCACGACGACGACGTCGACCGCCAGGCCCGCGTGCTGGAGCTGATCCACTCCTTCCGCGTGCGCGGCCACCTGATGGCCGACACCAACCCGCTGGACTACCGCCAGCGCACGCACCCCGACCTCGACATCGCGTCGCACGGCCTCACCCTGTGGGACCTCGACCGCGAGTTCCCGGTCGGCTCGTTCGGCAAGGCCTCGGGCAAGCGCTTCATGAAGCTGCGCGAGATCCTGGGCATCCTGCGCGACTCCTACGTCCGCACGATGGCCGTCGAGTACATGCACATGCAGGAGCCCGAGGAGCGCGCCTGGTTCCAGGAGCGCCTCGAGCGCCCGCACGTCAAGGAACCGCGCGAGGAGCAGCTGCGCATCCTGCAGAAGCTCAACCAGGCCGAGGCCTTCGAGACGTTCCTGCAGACCAAGTTCGTCGGCCAGAAGCGCTTCAGCCTCGAGGGCGGCGAGACGATGGTCCCGCTGCTCGACGAGATCTGCGAGGGCGCGGCCGCCGACGGCCTCGAAGAGGTCTGCATCGGCATGGCCCACCGCGGTCGCCTCAACGTGCTGGTGAACATCGCCGGCAAGGACCCGGCCAACGTGTTCCGCGAGTTCGAGGGCAACATCGACCCGCGCACCGTGCAGGGCTCCGGCGACGTCAAGTACCACCTGGGCGTCGACGGCGAGTTCACCTCGGTCCGCGGCGACAAGATCAAGGTCTCGGTGGCGGCCAACCCGTCGCACCTCGAGGTCGTCGACCCGGTGCTCGAGGGCATCGCCCGCGCGAAGCAGGACGTGCTCAACCGCGGCGAGGAGTTCCCGGTGCTGCCGGTCCTCGTCCACGGCGACGCCGCGTTCGCCGGCCAGGGCGTCGTGGCCGAGACGCTCAACCTGTCGCAGCTGCGGGGCTACCGCACCGGCGGCACGGTGCACGTCATCGTGAACAACCAGGTCGGCTTCACCACGAGCCCGTCCTCGTCGCGCTCGTCGACGTACTGCACCGACGTGGCCCGCATGGTCCAGGCGCCGATCTTCCACGTGAACGGCGACGACCCCGAGGCCTGCATCCGCGCCGCGCAGCTGGCCTACGAGTACCGCCGCACGTTCCACAAGGACGTCGTCATCGACCTGGTCTGCTACCGCCGCCGTGGTCACAACGAGGGCGACGACCCGAGCTTCACGCAGCCGCTGATGTACGACACGATCGAGAAGAAGAAGTCGGTGCGCAAGCTGTACACCGAGGCCCTCGTCGGTCGTGGCGACATCACGCTCGAGGAGGCCGAGGAGGCGCTCAAGGGCTACCAGAAGCTGCTCGAGCAGAACCTGGCCAAGGTCAAGCAGGCGCAGCACGACACCGGCTACTCGCGCACCCCGGACTACCCGGAGAAGCCGTACGACGAGGAGCTGGTCACCGCGGTCACGCCCGACACGCTCAAGGCGATCTCCGACGCCTACACGAACGTGCCGGACGGCTTCACGGTCCATCCGAAGGTGCTGCCGCAGCTGCAGCGCCGCGCCGCGTCGATCACGGCCGGTCCCATCGACTGGGGCACGGGCGAGATCATCGCGATGGGCTCGCTGCTCGCCGACGGCCGTCCCGTCCGCCTCGTCGGCCAGGACTCGCGTCGTGGCACGTTCACGACCCGCTTCGCGACGATCATCGACCGCAAGAACGGGTCGGAGTGGACCCCGCTGCAGCACGTCGCCGACGAGCAGGCCTCGTTCCACATCTACGACTCGCTGCTGAGCGAGTACGCCGCGCTCGGCTTCGAGTACGGCTACTCGGTGGCTCGCCCCGAGGCGCTGACGATGTGGGAGGCGCAGTTCGGCGACTTCGTCAACGGCGCCCAGTCGGTCATCGACGAGTACATCAGCTCGGGTGAGACCAAGTGGGGCCAGAAGTCGGGCGTCGTCCTGCTGCTGCCGCACGGCTACGAGGGCCAGGGGCCCGATCACTCGTCAGGCCGCATCGAGCGCTTCCTGACGCTCGCCGCCAACGACGAGATGACGATCGCGCAGCCCTCGACCCCCGCGTCGTACTTCCACCTGCTGCGTCGTCAGAACCTGCAGTCGCAGCACCGTCCGCTCATCGTCTTCACCCCGAAGTCGATGCTGCGCAACAAGCTGGCCGCGAGCCAGCCGGAGGACTTCACCTCCGGCACGTTCCGTCCGGTCATCGGTGACGACACGGTGGACTCGAGCCGCGTCGAGCGGGTCATCCTGTGCTCGGGCAAGGTCACGTGGGACCTGCTGACCGACCGCAAGAACCGCGAGGGCGACAACCCCAAGACCGCCATCGTGCGGCTGGAGCAGCTCTACCCGCGTCCGCTGGCCGAGCTCAAGGAGGAGATCGCGAAGTACCCGAACGCTCGCGAGATCCGCTGGGTGCAGGACGAGCCCGAGAACCAGGGCCCGTGGCCGCACGTCGCGCTGTACCTGCGCGATGCGCTCGGCCTGCCGATGAACCCGGTCACGCGGCCGGAGTCCTCGGCTCCGTCGGTCGGTTCGCACTCGGTGCACGTCACCGAGTTCAAGGACCTGATGAACCGCGCGTTCGCCTGAGCCGTGTACTTCACCGATCGCGGCATCGAGGAGCTGACGGCCCGCCGGGGGGAGGAGGAGGTCTCCTTCGCCTGGCTGGCCGAGCAGTTCTCGATCTTCGTCGACCTCAACCCTGAGTTCGAGGTGCCCGTCGAGCGGCTCGCCACCTGGCTGGCCCGCCTCGACGACGACGACGAATAGTCACCCTGCCACCCCGAATGGCGGAGGTGGGGACGTCAGCGGGTGAGGACGATCTTGCCGAAGACGTCGCCGTCGACGACGCGCTGGAGGCCGTCGGCGGCCTGCTCCATGGGGATCTCGGCGTCGATGAGCGGCTTGGTGCCCGTGACGTCCATGAACTCGGCCAGTCGGCGCAGCTCCTCGCGCGTGCCCATCGTGGAGCCGTGGACGCGCATCTGCTGGAAGAAGATCCGGGTCAGCTCGGCGTGCGACGGGGCATCGCCCGAGGTGGCGCCGGCGATCACGAGGGTGCCGCCGGGACGCATCGACTTGATCGAGTGCGACCACGTGGCGGCGCCGACGGTCTCGATGACCGCGTCGACCTTGACCGGCAGTCGCGCGCCGGACTCGAGCGCCTCGTGGGCGCCGATGTCGAGGGCGCGCTGGCGCTTGTCCTCGTCGCGACTGGTGGCGAAGACGCGGAAGCCGGCCGCGCGCGCGAGCGTGATCGCGGCGGTGGCCACGCCTCCCCCGGCCCCCTGGACCAGGACGGCGTCGCCGGGGTTGAGGTCGGCCTGCGTGAAGAGCATCCGGTAGGCCGTCAGCCACGCGGTGGGCAGGCACGCCGCCTCGGCCATCGTCAGGCCAGCGGGCTTGGGGACGACGTTGCGGCGCGGCACGGCCACCTGGTCGGCGAAGGTGCCCTGGTGACGCTCGGACAGCAGCGAACGGCGCGGGTCGAGCGTCTCGTCACCGACCCAGTCGGGATCGCTGATGACGGCGTGCACGATGACCTCGTTGCCGTCCTCGTCGTAGCCCGCGGCGTCGCAGCCGAGAATCATCGGCAGGGACTCCTCGCGCAGTCCCACGCCGCGCAGGCTCCACACGTCGTGGTGATTGATCGAGGCGGCCTTGACGGTCACCGTGGTCCAGCCGTCCGGCACCTGGGGATCGGGTCGTTCACCGACGACCAGTCCGTCCATGGGGTTCTTCGGGTCCATCGAGGCGGCGTAGACGGCGAACACTGGCGATCTCCTGGGTCGTGACGAGCAACTACGGTGCGACCCTAACCGGGTCGCGCCCCGCCCGCCCGCGAGGGGCGCTGGGGATCAGTAGGGGCGACGGGCCAGGCCGTCGCGACGCGCCGTGTCCGTGACCGCGCGGGCGACCGCCTGCGAGACCCGGGGATCGAACGGCGACGGGATGATGTGCGTCTCGGACAGCTCGTCGTCGTCGACCAGGTCGGCGATGGCGCGGGCCGCGGCGAGCTTCATCGACTCCGAGATCATCGTGGCGCGCACGTCGAGGGCGCCGCGGAAGATGCCCGGGAAGACCAGCACGTTGTTGAGCTGGTTCGGGAAGTCCGAGCGGCCCGTGGCGACGATCCGCGCGTGCCGGTTCGCGATGTCGGGGTGCACCTCGGGCTGCGGGTTGGCCAGCGCGAAGATGATCGCGTCCGGGGCCATCGCCGCGACGGCCTCCTCCGGGATCGTGCCGCCGGAGACGCCGATGAAGACGTCGGCGCCGTCGAGCGCGTCCGACACCGAGCCGGGGCGGGCCCAGCCGGCCGTCTCGTCGGCGAGCCACTGCTTGACCTCGCCGAGGTTCTCGCGCTCGGGCGTGATGACGCCCGTGCGGTCGACGACGCTGATCTTGCGGACGCCCGCCGAGCGCAGGATCTTGGTGATCGCGACGCCCGCGGCGCCGGCGCCGGAGATGACGACCTTGACCTCGTCCGGCTCGCGGTCGGTGAGACGCAGGGCGTTGTACAGGCCGGCCAGGACGACCACGGCCGTGCCGTGCTGGTCGTCGTGGAAGACGGGGATGTCGAGCCGCTCGATGAGCCGACGCTCGATCTCGAAGCAGCGCGGGCTGGAGATGTCCTCGAGGTTGACGCCGCCGAACGTCGGCGCGAGGCGCACGATCGTCTCGACGATCTCGTCGGTGTCGGTGGTGTCCAGCGCGATCGGGATGGCGTCGACGCCGCCGAACTGCTTGAACAGGATCGCCTTGCCCTCCATGACGGGCATGGCGGCGGCGGGACCGATGTCGCCCAGGCCGAGCACGGCGGTGCCGTCGGTGATGACGGCGACGGTGTTGCCGACCCACGTGTACTCGTGGGCGACCTCCGGGTCGGCGGCGATCGCCTCGCACACGCGCGCGACGCCCGGCGTGTACGCCAGCGACAGGTCGTCGGCGTCGGCCACGGGTACCGTCGAGGCGACTTCCATCTTTCCTCCGCGGTGGAGGGCGAAAACGGGGTCGTCGTGTTCGGTGAGCGTCATGAGCAGGTCGGCATCGATCGGGTCGAGTTGGGTGGACATGGTTCCTCGCACAGCATGGACTTCAGGTGCGGACGGCGCCGATCCGGCGGCCGTGTGCGGTCTCGTGCCGCAGGTGAGGACGGGGTGTGCCCCACCGTCCAGTCTCGCACATCGGTCATCACTGCCCGTCGTCGGCCAGCGCCCGGCGGGCCGGTCCGGTGGCCAGGCAGCCGAGCACCACCAGCGCCGAGATCGCGATGGCCAGCGCGACCAGCCGGTTGTCGCCGGTGTTCGGGTCGGGGTGGCGCAGCGACCACGCCAGTCCCAGCCCGATCAGCTGCGCGACCACGACGGGTCCGCGCGCGACGTGCGCACCGCGCAGCAGGCCCACCGCGGCGGCTCCGAGCCCGAGCCCGAGGATCCCCAGCAACAGGCCGATGCCCACGCCCACGGCGATCCGTCCGGACACCAGCCCGGCGAGGTCGAGAACCGCCAGGACGAGGAAGACGAGGGCCTGCAGCGCGACGACGGAGGCGGCGATGACGAGCGGGATCCGGGAGGCGGAGGGCACGCTCTCAGGCTATCGGGGCGCGATTTCAAGCACTGTACCCCTGTGGCTGCTGTGACATTTCCGACAGAACCGCTCGTGTCTATCTGTTGTGATGTGCACGAAACCTTGGGAAACTAAAGGAGTTGAGTCGCGCCCTCTTCACGGCGCACCCCCCAGATCTCGGCCCTAAGGAGCAGTATGGATTGGCGTCATCGTTCGGCATGCCTGGACGAAGATCCCGAGCTGTTCTTCCCGATCGGCAACACCGGTCCTGCGATCCTGCAGGTGGAAGAGGCCAAGCTCGTCTGCCGCCGTTGCGACGTGCAGGAGCAGTGCCTGCAGTGGGCGCTCGAGTCCGGCCAGGACCACGGCGTCTGGGGCGGCCTCAGCGAGGACGAGCGCCGCGCGCTCAAGCGCCGCAACGCCCGCGCCCGCATCCGTACCGCCTGACCTCGGTCCCCCGACCCCGGCGCACCGTCACAGGCCGAACGCGATCGTCACCGTCGTGCCGTCCGCCGGCGACGACTCGTAGTCCAGCTCCCCCTTCAGCTCGCCCCGGACCAGCGTCGACACGATCGACAGTCCCAGGCTGAGCGTCGGATCGAAGTCGTCCGGCAGCCCCCTGCCGTCGTCGCTGACCCGCAGCCGGATCCGCCCGCGGATGCGGTTGACCGCGAGGGTCACCCGCCCGCCCTCCGGGCCGAAGGCGTGCTCCGCGGCGTTCTGCACCAGCTCGGTCAGGGTCATCGCCAGCGGCGTGGCGATCTCGGCCGGCACCAGGCCGAACGACCCGACGCGCTCGGCCTTCACCACGCCCCCGCCCACGTCGAGCACGGTGCGCAGCAGCGTGTCCGCGATCGCGTCGAACTCCACCGACTCGTCGAACGACTGGCTCAGCGTCTCGTGGACGAGGGCGATGGACCCCACGCGCCGCTCCGCCTCCTGCAGCGCCTCGCGGGCCGCCGGGATCTCCATCCGCCGGCTCTGCAGGCGCAGCAGCGCGGCGACGGTCTGCAGGTTGTTCTTGACCCGGTGGTGGATCTCGCGGATCGTCGCGTCCTTCGACACCAGCTCGCGCTCGCGCAGGCGCAGCTCGGTGACGTCGCGCAGCAGGATCAATGAGCCCGTGGCCTGGCCCCCGCTGCGCAACGGCATGATCCGCAGCAGCATCGACGCCCCACCGCTCTCGATCTCGGCCTCGGTCTCGCCCGCGCCGAAGAGGGTGCTGAACGGGCGGTCGGCGTCCGCGCCGATCAACTCGGTGCTCAGCTCGATCAGGTCGGCGCCCTGCAGGTCGCCCACGTACCCCAGGCGCCGGTAGGCCGAGAGGGCGTTGGGGCTGGCGTACGACACCTTCCCCGAGGAGTCGGTCCGCACGAAGCCGTCCCCGACGCGCAGCGAGTCGGCCAGCTCGGACGGGACCCCCGGCAGCGGGAACTCGCCGCGGCGGATCATCTCGAAGAGCTCCTCGCTCGTGCGCCGGTACGCCGACTCGAGCGCGCCGGCCGCACGCCGGTTGGTGGCGGGGCGGCGCTGGACGATCACGCCGATGCGCCGACCGGCCCACATCACCGGGACGGCCGCCTGACGGACCCGCGTGCCGTCGCCGAGCTTCTCGTCGTGCACGTCGGACACGTCCCGGGGCACGAAGGTGCCGACAACGTCCTCCAGCAGCGTCGTCGGACCGGTCGTGGGACGGATCTGCGCAGCCGCCCACATGCCCTTGTCCTCGGCGTCGTCGACCCAGAGCACGAGGTCGCTGAACGACAGGTCGGCGACGATCTGCCAGTCGGTGACCAGCAGCTGCAGACGGTCGATCTGGGCCGTCGTCAGCGCGGTCTGAGCGTCGGCGATGTCTTCGAAGGAGGGCACGTCCTGAGCCTATTGCTCCTCAGAAAGCGACTCGCGGGTAACCTGCGTCACATGACCGAAGAGCCGACCCAGGACGCCGCGTTCCCCGCGCCCACCGGACCTCATGGTGGCCACCACGCGCTCGATGTCGCGCGTGCCCACGGCGCCGAGGCGATGTTCACCCTCTCGGGTGCCCACATCTTCCCG
Source organism: Aeromicrobium flavum (assembly GCF_007992115.1). Classification (GTDB taxonomy): domain Bacteria; phylum Actinomycetota; class Actinomycetes; order Propionibacteriales; family Nocardioidaceae; genus Aeromicrobium; species Aeromicrobium flavum. The sequence continues at coordinate 9,877 of NZ_BJZQ01000014.1, read as the reverse complement.
ATGTACGACGCCGCCGTGAAGTCCGACGAGCCGATGCCGATCATCGACGTGCGCCACGAGCCGTCGGCGGTCTTCGCGGCCGAGGCCATCGGCAAGCTGACCCGGACCCCCGGCCTGGCCGTGCTGACCGCCGGCCCCGGCGTGACCAACGGTGTCAGCCCGGTCGCCCAGGCGTACTTCTCGGGCGCTCCCCTGGTCGTCATCGGTGGGCGCGCCGCCGCTTCGACGTGGGGCACCGGCACCCTGCAGGAGCTGGACCACCCGCCGATCTTCGAGACCATCACCAAGTACGCGACCACCGCGTCGAGGTTGGCCGACATCGCGCCGGTCGTCGACGAGGCGTTCACGCTGGCGGGGACGTCGCACCGCGGACCGGCCTTCGTCGACATCCCGATGGACGAGTTCTTCAACTCCGGGCCCGTCGGCCACACGTCGACCGGTCCGTCGACCGACCGCCTCGAGCCCGATCCGGACGCGGTGAACGCGATCGCCGGCCTGTTGGCCGGGGCCCGGCGACCCGTCGTCATCCTCGGCTCCGACGTGTGGTCCGACCATGCCGAGGAGGCGGCACTGCGCTTCGTCGAGGAGGCGGGCATCCCCGCCATCGCGAACGGCATGGGTCGAGGCATCGTGCCCGGCGGCCACCCGAACCTCGTCACCAAGGCCCGCTCGCGCGCTCTCGGCACGGCGGACGTCGTCGTGGTCGTGGGCACGCCGCTGGACTTCCGCCTGGGCTTCGGTCGCTTCGGCGGCAAGGAGGGCGGCGACCCGGCTGTCACGGTGCACGTCGCCGACTCCCCCGGTCAGCTGTCGGCGCACGCCGCGCTCGGCGGGTCGGTCGCCGGCGACCTCAGCCTGGTCTTCGACGGCCTGCTCGCCCGACTGCAGGCCGCCCCGACCAGGCCCGACTGGTCGTCGTGGCTCACCGAGCTGCGCGACGTCGTCGCCGCCTCGGTCGAGCGCGACGCAGCGCTGCTCATGGCCGAGGCCGACCCCATCCACCCAGCCAGGATCTACGGTGAGCTGCTGCCGCGCCTGGCCGACGACGCCGTCGTGATCGGCGACGGCGGCGACTTCGTCTCGTTCGCGGGCAAGTTCGTCGAGCCGCAGCGGCCCGGCGGCTGGCTCGACCCCGGCCCGTACGGCTGCCTCGGCGCCGGCCTGGGCGCGGCGATGGCGGCCCGCATCGCGCGGCCGTCGAGCCAGGTCGTCCTGCTCCTGGGCGACGGTGCCGCGGGCATGTCGATCATCGACATCGACACGCTCGTGCGCCACGACCTGCCGGTCGTCATCGTCGTGGGCAACAACTCGGCGTGGGGCCTCGAGAAGCCCCCGATGCAGATGCTCTACGGCTACGACGTCGCGGCCGACCTGGCCCCGAACACGCGGTACGACCAGGTGGCCCAGGCCCTCGGCGCCGGCGGCGAGTTCGTGACCGACCCGAAGGAGATCGGCCCGGCCCTCGACCGCGCGTTCGCCTCGGGCGTGCCGTACCTCGTGAACGTCGCCACGGACGTCAACGCGCTCTACCCCCGCACCACGATGGGCATCTGAGCCGGGACGTAGCATCGGCACGGTGTCCCCGGCCCCGTCCTCGCCGGCGCCGCGTTCCGGCGTCGCGCTCATCGTCCGCGCCCTGCGCCGGCAGCGGCGCCTGCTCGCGTGCGGCTTCCCGCTGATCCTGTGCTGGCAGCTGTGCGAGACGCTCGTCCCCGTCGTCATCGGCTTCGTGGTCGACCACGGGATCGCGTCGGGCGACGCCCGCCGGCTGGTGGAGTCGCTGCTGGTGCTGGTCGTGCTCTTCCTGGTGCTCGCGTTCGCGTACCGGTTCGGCAGCCGGTTCGTGGTGCGTGCCCTCGAGACGGAGGCGCACCTGCTGCGGATGGAGATCACCGGGCACGTGCTGCACCCGCAGGGCGCCAGGACCGACCAGCTGCCCGGCGAGGTGCAGGCGCTCGCCACCTCCGACGCGGCGTTCGTGCCCACGGTGTTCCGCCAGCTGGGCTTCGCGATCGCCTCGCTCACGAGCGTCGTCGTGGTCGCGGCGTACCTCATGGTCGTCGACGTCACGATCGGGCTCCTCGTCCTCGTGGGGGTCCCCGCGGTGCTCGTCATCGTCCAGGTGGTGTCGCCGGTGGTGGCCCGCCGTACCGAGGCCCAGCAGGAGCGCACCGCCGCGGCCACCGGCCTGGCGGCCGACCTGGTGCACGGGCTGCGTCCGCTCAAGGGCATCGGCGGCGAAGGGGTCGCCCTGGCCCGCTACCGCGCGGTCAGTGAGCAGGCCGCCACCGCGACTGTCGGGCTGGCGCGGTCATGGGGCCACCTCGGGGGCCTCACCGCCGGTCTCAGCACCGCACTCCTGGGGGCCGTCACGCTGGTGGCGGGGACGGCCGCCGTCGAGGGCCGGATCAGCCTCGGCGAGCTCATCGCGATCGTGGGCCTGACCCAGTTCCTCGCCGAGCCGATCCGCGCGCTCGGCGACCTCAGCGCGCAGTTCGCGCGGTCCCGCGCCGCCGCCGGACGGATCGCCGCGTTCCTGGCCACGCCTCGCCTGGTCGCGGCCGGCGACGCGCGGCCCACCGTGCCCGAGGCGACCGTGACGCTCGAGACCGTGGACGCCGGGCCCCTGCGCTCCTTCAGCCTCGCCGCGCGCGACGGCGAGGTGCTCGCGGTGACGGTGGACGACCCCGCCGTCGGGGATGCGCTCATGGGCGTGCTCGCGGGCGAGTGCCCCGTCGAGGCGGGCCGGGCCCTGCTGGCCGACGCCGACCTCACCCGACTCGACCTGGACGCCCGGCGGGCCACGCTCACCGTCGCCCCGCACCAGACCTCCATCGGCGAGGGGACGCTGCGCGAGCTGATCGACCCGGACGGCACCCTCTCCCCCGACACGTGGGCCGACGTCCTGCTGGCCTCGGCCGCCCAGGACGTCGTCGCCCTGCACGAGGACGGCCTGGACCGGCGGATCCGCGCCGAGGGCAGCACCCTGTCGGGCGGCCAGCGCCAGCGCCTCGGCCTGGCCCGCGCCCTGGCGCTGGACAGCCCCGTCCTGGTGCTGCACGACCCGACGAGCGCCGTCGACGCGGTGACCGAGCAGGCGGTCGCCGAGGGGCTCGTCCGGCTCCGGCGACGCGCCGGGCGGTCCACGATCGTGCTGACCAGCAGCCCGGCCCTGCTGCAGGCCGCCGACCGCGTCTGCGTGGTGCGCGACGGACACGTGGCGATGACCGGCACCCACGCCGACCTGCTGTCCGACGCGGAGTACGAGCGGGCGGTGCTGCGATGAGCGAGCGCACCCTCCTGCCGGTCGCGAGCGGCCGCGACGCCGCGCGGCGGTCGTGGCGACTGCTGAGGAGCCGGCCCGGCTGGCTGGCCGTCACGGTCTCGGCGTTCGTCGTCGCCGGACTCGCCGGACTCGTCCCCGTCCTCATGATCGGCCGCGTGGTGGACGCCGTCGGCTCGGGTGGGGACCGGGACGACGTCGTGCAGGCCGTGGCGTGGATGGTGGCGGCCGGCATCGTCGCGGCTGGCGCCACCGCCCTGTCCACCGCGAGCCTGGCCCGGGTGGTCGCCCCCTCGCTGGCGCGGCTGCGCGAGGACGTGCTCGACCGGGCGCTCCACCTCGAGACCGAGCGGGTCGAGGCGGCCGGCATCGGCGACGTGGTGTCGCGGGTCGGCGACGACGTCCGGCAGGTCACCGAGTCCCTGGACGAGGCGGTCCCGGCCACCCTGTCGTCCGTGGTCACCCTCGTCTTCACGGTCGGCGGCCTGTTCACCCTCGACTGGCGCCTCGGCCTCGCCGGCCTGGCGGCCACGCCGTTCTACCTCGGCGCGGTCCGCTGGTACGTCCCGCACTCGGGACCGATGTACCGCGAGGAGCGGCGGGCACAGGGCGAGCGCGCGGACGCCCTCGTCACCGGCGTCCACGGCGCCGAGACGATGCGCGCATTCGGGCGCGAGCGGCACGCGATCGAGCGCGTCGAGCGCGCCTCGGCCGCGGCGGTCGACGTCGCCCTGCGCGTGTACGTGATGTTCACGCGCTTCGGCTTCCGGATGAACCTCTCCGAGCTCGTCGGCCTCGGGGCGGTCCTGGTTGCCGGGTACTGGACCGTGAGCTCGGGGGCGGGATCGATCGGCGACGCCACGGCCGCCGCCCTGTTCTTCCACCGCCTGTTCAACCCCATCGGCGCGCTGCTGTTCCTCTTCGACACGGTGCAGGCGGCCGGCGCGGCGCTCACCCGCCTGGTCGGGGTCGCGGACCTCCCCGGTCCTGAGCCGACGCGGCTCGATCCCCGCGACGCCGACCTGCACCTGGTGGACGTCGAGCACGCGTACGAGCCGGGCCACCGGGTGCTCGCGCCGGTGTCGCTGCACCTGCCGGCGGGACGCGTCGTCGCCGTCGTCGGCGCCACCGGCGCGGGCAAGACCACGCTGGGGGCGATCGCCGCCGGGGCCCTGCGCCCGAGCGGAGGTCGCGTGCTGCTCGGCGGGCAGGACCTCGCGAGCGTCGACGAGTCGCAGGTGCGCCGCCACATCGCGCTCGTGACGCAGGAGGTGCACGTCTTCGCCGGCACCGTGCGCGACAACCTCCGACTGGCCGGTCCCGACGCGACCGACCCCGAGCTGTGGGACGCCCTCGCGACGGCGCTCGCCCGCGCGTGGGTCGAGGCGCTGCCCCGCGGCCTCGACACGGTCGTCGGCGACCGCGGCCACCGGCTCACCGCGCCCCAGGCGCAGCAGCTCGCCCTCGCCCGCATCGTGCTCGCCGACCCGCGCGTCGTCGTGCTCGACGAGGCGACCGCCGAGGCCGGGTCGTCCGGCGCCCGCGAGCTGGAGCAGGCGGCCCTGCGCGTGCTGGCCGGGCGATCGGCCGTCGTGATCGCCCACCGCCTGACCCAGACCCGCGACGCGGACGAGGTGGTGGTGCTGCACCACGGCGAGGTCGTCGAGCGCGGCTCGCACGACGAACTCGTGGCCCGCGCCGGGCGCTACGCCGACCTGTGGCGCGCGTGGTCCGTGCGCGCGTGAGTAGCGTGAGCCCATGACTGGAACGGCGTCGGTGACGCACACCGTGGGACCCGAACACACCGCACGGGCCGTGGGCAGCGGCGACCTCGAGGTGCTGGGCACCCCGGTCGTCCTGGCGTGGCTCGAGGAGGCCACGTGCGCGGCGCTCGACCTCGCCGAGGGCCAGAGCAGCGTGGGCACCCGCGTCGAGCTGCAGCACCTCACCGCCAGCGCGGTCGGGGCCACCGTCACCGCGACCGCCACGGTCACCCACCGCGACGGCCGGATGGTGATCTTCGAGGTGTCCGCTCGCGACCAGAACGACGTCCTCGTCGCGAGCGGCCAGGTGCGCCGCGTCGTGGTCGATCGGCAGCGGTTCCTGTCCCGGGTGCCCGCCGTCGACTGAGTGTGGGAGACTTGATGGTCAGCTTTATTAGGAGGAGACCATGGGCAAGACCGGTCGCAAGCGTCGGGCACGCCGCAAGAAGGGCGCAAACCACGGCAAGCGCCCCAACGCGTGAATCGTGCCGAGCATGAACGAAACCCCATCCTGATGGATGGGGTTTCGTCGTCTCGGGACGCTCAGGTCGACGTTTCGGTGCGGATCTCCACGTGCACCGAGCGGATCCGGTAGAGCACCTTGTCGCGCAGCGGCGGCGGGGCGATCTCGGTGCACGAGCGCCCGACGAGCGCCTTCACGACCTGCTCGAGGTGGTACTCGTTGAGGCACTCCGAGCAGTCGTCCAGGTGTGCCTGGATCTCGTCACAGCTGGCGCCGTCGATCTCCTGGTCCAGGAAGACGTACAGGTTCTCGAGGGCCTTCTCGCAATCGGGTCCGTCACAGCTCACTTGGCGTCACCTCCTGCCGGAACCTTCATGCCACGTTCGCGCGCGTAGTCGGTGAGCAGCTCGCGCAGCTGCCGCCGCCCGCGGTGGAGCCTCGACATCACGGTGCCGATCGGCGTGTCCATGATCTCGGCGATCTCCTTGTAGGGGAACCCCTCGACGTCGGCGAGGTACACGGCGTACCGGAAGTCCTCGGGCAGCTGCTGCAGCGCGTCCTTGACGTCGGAGTCGGGCAGGCGCTCGAGCGCCTCCATCTCGGCCGACTTCATGCCTGACGAGCTGTGGGCCGCGGCGGCGGCGATCTGCCAGTCCTCGATCTCGTCGGTGACCTGCTGGGGCTGCCGCTGCTTCTTGCGGTAGTGGTTGATGTAGGTGTTCGTCAGGATCCGGTACAGCCAGGCCTTCAGGTTGGTGCCGGGCTTGAACTGGTGGAAGGCGCTGAACGCCTTGGCGTACGCCTCCTGCACCAGGTCCTCGGCGTCCTGGGGGTTGCGGGTCATGCGCAGAGCGGCCGAGTACAGCTGGTCGAGGAAGGGAAGAGCGTCGGCCTCGAATCGGGCCTGGCGCTCCTCCGGTGTCTCGATCGACGGGTCCACGACGGTGTCGTCAGTCATCGTCCCCCAGCCTACTGTGGCCGGGCGTGCGGGGCATGCGAGCATTCAATCCTCCTGAGAGGTGAAACGGCCCCGGCGGCGGCGCTATTCCCCCGCGAGCGGCAGCGGCTCGACGAGCTCGGGTCCGTTGTTGCGCACGTTGTTGACCTCGGTGGAGACGGGCCAGGCCCGCAGCTCGCCCGGCGTCGCCGGCACGAGGTGGTCGAGCGCATCGGGCCACGGCTCGGCCGCCAGCCACCGGCCCGCCACCTCGGCGTCGACGATCAGGGGGGCCCGGTCGTGGATGCGGCCGTCCTCGCCCTCGGCGGACGTCGTGAGGATCGTGTACGTCAGCAGCCACTCCCCCTCCGGGTCCTTCCAGAACTCGTAGAGCCCGGCCAGCCCCAGGCCGCCCTCCGCGCTCATGAAGAACGGCTGCTTGGGCGGACGCTTGCCGTCGTCGCCGGGCTCGGGCTGGTACCACTCGTAGAAGCCGTCGGCGGGCACGATCGCGCGTCGCTTGGCGAACGCGGACCGGAACGAGGGCTTGTCGGCGACGGTCTCGCTGCGGGCGTTGATCAGCCGGTTGCCGATCGACGGATCCTTGGCCCAGGACGGCACCAGCCCCCACTTCGCGGTGACGAGCTCGCGGCGGAACGTGTCGTCGGACGTGCGCCCGACGACCAGCGGCGCGAGCTTGGTGGGGGCGAGGTTGTAGTCCGGTGGCGTCTCGACGAACAGGTCGCCGAGCTCGGCCTCGAAGTCGTTGACCAGGGTCGCGGGGGTGCGCGAGGTGGCGTAGCGGCCGCACATGCCGACATCGTAGGCGCGCGGGTCCGACACACCGGACCGATCCGGCGGGTTCCGCCACACCCGAGATGGTGGCGGATCCCGCCGGCTCAACCGGTGAGGGCGTCGAGCACCCAGGTCACGTCCTGTGCGACGGGGGGCAAGAGCTCGAGCCACACCCGGGGAGGTGGTGACTCGAACGTCCGCCGCAGCAGGATCGTGACGAGGTTGAGCGTCGGCTGGTCCAATCGATCGCGATCGGCCAGGACGCAGAACCGTCGGGGGCTCAACTGGGCGATGACCTCGTCGCCGGGGAAGGCGGTACGCAGTGCCACGCTCACGTCGACCGCGTGCAGCGTCGACTCGAGCGCGTGACCGAGCTGCCGGGGCAGCTCCACCACGACGAGACCATGTCGGTCCGAGACCGTCGTGTCGTCCCTGATCGCGCCGCGGTACAGCGCGTCCAGGCTGTGCCGCAGGTGCGGCACGGTCGACAGTTGGGTCAGCGGATCCTCGCAGGACTCCTCGAGCTGCAGCGCTCGAGACGTCTCTGCCCATGCCACGGCGACTCCGCGAACCATCGCGAACGACGGTTCGAGGCCGTCGAAGGCCCGCTCCACGCGGTCGAGGACCTCGTGGAGTGGGACTCCGAGGGACGCTGCACTCGCTCCCACCTCGTGTGCAACGTCCACGGCGTCCACCCGGCCGGCACGGACGGCCGAGTCGAGCTCGAGATAGCTCACGTCGAAGGGGTTCATCCGTGCCTCCTCTCGCAGATTCCGGGCGCAATCGCCTGATGACATGGAGGAGACGGGGGCCGAGGGCGTCCATGACGCGACTTTTTCGACCGAAAACCGGGACAAACGCCCAGCATTCGTGCTCGGCCCGCTCGGAAACCCTTTCCGAACTCGCGGGTTAACCGAGAGTTCATCCCCTCACGGCACGGAAAATGGACCACGCGATCTAGTCCCGATGAGCCACGAGAACGGGGGACAGCAGGGATTCAGGGACTTAGACTGACACCGTGGTTCACCGTGGCCACACGCGTCCGCACGTGACCACCCGGGGAAGGGGGCAGACCGTGACCGTCGATGCCCGCACCTCCCCCCTGGGAGACGAGCGCAGCGACGCCGACCTCCTGACCGCGGTCCGCGACGGCGACTCCGTGGCCTACGGCGCACTCTACGAACGCCACCAGGTGGCCGCGATGCGCCTCGCCCGCCAGCTCATGCGCGGTCCCGACGCCGACGACCTCGTGGCCGAGGCGTTCACCAAGGTGCTCGTCACGATCCAGAACGGCGGCGGTCCGCAGGAGTCGTTCCGCGCCTACCTGCTGACGGCCGTGCGCCGCCTGCACGTCGACCGCATCCGCGCCGTCACGCGTGAGCGTCCCACCGACGACCAGTTCGAGCTCGACGGTCGCGTCGACTTCGTCGACACCGCCGAGCTGGGCTTCGAGCGCACGACGACGGCCGAGGCCTTCGCCTCGCTGCCCGAGCGCTGGCAGATGGTGCTGTGGCACCTCGACGTCGAGGGGCAGAAGCCGGCCGACATCGCGCCGTTGCTCGGCATGAGCGCCAACAGCGTCTCGGCGCTGGCGTACCGAGCCCGCGAGGGGCTGCGCCAGGCCTACCTGCAGAAGCACCTCGTCCCGGCGACCACGCCCGACTGCCAGTTCGCGATCGGCAACCTCGGCGCGTTCGTCCGCGGCGGGCTGTCGCGGCGCGACTCGGGCAAGGTCCAGCGCCACGTCGACGAGTGCCGCTCCTGCATGGGCCTGTACCTCGAGCTGCAGGAGTTCAACCACGGTCTCGCCGGCATCCTGGCACCGGCCATCCTCGGCACCGCTGCCTCGGGCTACCTGCAGGGCACCGGCGCGTCCGGTGCGCTGGCCGGCGCCGCGGGCGCGTTGCGCCAAGGTGGCGGCGGCGGTGGCGCGGGCGGCGGCGGGGCCAGTGCGGTGGGCGGTTCGACCTCGGGCGTCATGGGCGTCCTCGGCACGGTGGGGCCGGCCGGCATCGCGGCGGGTGCCGCTGCCAGCGTCGTGGTCATCGCCGGCGCCGCTGCGTTGATGACCGTGGAGCCCGGGCCGTCGATCGAGACCACGACGCAGGCCTCGCGGCCCGGTGTGACGGTGCTGCGGGACGGCGAGGACAACGTGCTCGCCGAGCCGCCGGCCGTCGGACCCGTCGTCGACCCCGACGTCTGGACGCAGGAGACCGAGGAGGACCCCGACGCGGTCGACGATCCGCCGCTGCCGGACGAATCCCTGCCCGACGTGCCCGTGCCCGACGAGCCCCTGCCCGATGACCTGCTCCCCGACGAGCCGCTCCCCGAGGTGCCGGTCCCCACGGACGATCCGACGGCCGAGACTCCGAGCACGGAGCCGACCGACGAGCCCACCGCCGAGCCGACCGAGCCCACCGCCGAGCCGAGCGAGGAGCCCACGGACGAACCCACGGTCGACCCGACGGACGAGCCGACGAGTGAGCCCACCTGGGCACCCACCACCGAGCCCACCACGCTGCCGACCTGGATCCCCACCACCGAGCCCACGGACGAGCCGACGACGGAGCCCACCACCGAGCCCACCGTCGACCCCACGGACGAGCCGACGACGGAGCCCACCACCGAGCCCACCG
>NZ_BJZQ01000013.1 GCF_007992115.1 Aeromicrobium flavum | reverse complement strand
GCGGAGCGCACCCCGAGGGGAGCGTTCCGCGAGCCGTTTCTCGTACGGGACGTCGGGTGGGACTCAGACCGTCAGGCGGTCGCTCTCGTCGCGGTACTCGACGGCGATCTCCCGCAGCCGCGTCTCGTGCTGACGCGCGTGGTGGCCGCAGAACAGCAGGTCGGTACCAGCGGACAGCTCGACGCGGACGAAGGCCTGCGCACCGCAGCGATCGCAACGATCAGCGGTGGTGAGGGCGGGGAACTCAGCAGTGGCGTTCACGGTGTCCTCGTTTCGTCGGTGGTCGAACATCTTCATGAATACTCTCTCATCGCGCCAAATGCGCACGGACACGCGGTGGGCGCGTGTCACGTCCGGACCGGTGGGTCCGGCTCGATACGGTAACGGGTGGGGCACCTGAACCAGGAGGAACCGGACATTTCGACTTACGACGCACGCAATCTGCTCGTCCTCGAGGGACTCGAAGCGGTGCGCAAGCGGCCCGGCATGTACATCGGCTCGACCGACACCCGCGGACTCATGCACTGCCTGTGGGAGATCATCGACAACTCCGTCGACGAGGCCCTGGGCGGGCACGGCTCGCACATTGCGGTCGTGCTCCACGCCGACGGCTCCGTCGAGGTCCGTGACGACGGTCGTGGCGTCCCGGTCGACATCGAGCCCAAGACGGGCCTGACCGGCGTCGAGGTCGTCTACACCAAGCTGCACGCGGGCGGGAAGTTCGGCGGCGGCTCCTACAACGCCACCGGCGGCCTGCACGGCGTCGGCGCCTCGGTCGTCAACGCGCTCTCGGCGCGCCTCGACGTCGAGGTCGACAAGGGCGGCGCCACCTGGGCGATGTCCTTCCGGCGCGGGGTGCCCGGCGTGTTCGCCGGCGACGGCGCCGACGCCGACTTCACGCCCGACAACACGCTGCGCAAGGTCGGCAAGGTCGCCAAGTCCCGCACCGGCACGCGCGTGCGCTACTGGGCCGACCCCCAGATCTTCATCAAGGGCGCCAAGTTCGCCTACGAGGACCTCGTCGGTCGCGCGCGCCAGACCTCGTTCCTCGTGCCCGGCCTGCGCATCGTCATCCGCGACGAGCGCGGCGACGAGGTGCTGGAGGAGGAGTTCTTCCACGAGGGCGGCATCTCGGAGTTCTGCGAGTTCCTCGCCTCGGACACGGCCGTCAACGAGGTCCTGCGCATCCAGGGCGAGGACACGTTCGTCGAGACGGTGCCCGTGCTGGACTCCAAGGGCCACATGACGCCGCAGGACGTCGAGCGCACGCTGGGCGTCGACGTCGCGCTGCGCTGGGGCACCGACTACGACACCGTCGTGAAGTCCTTCGTCAACATCATCGCCACGCCCAAGGGCGGCACGCACGTCTCCGGCTTCGAGCGTGGCGTCACCAAGACGTTCAACGAGGTCCTGCGCAACTCGCGGATGCTGAAGAACGGCGACCCCGACGTCATCAAGGACGACGTCCTCGAGGGCCTCACCGCGGTCGTCACGGTCAACCTCGCCGAGCCGCAGTTCGAGGGCCAGACGAAGGAGGTGCTGGGCACGCCCGCCGTCACCAGGATCGTCAACAAGATCGTGGCGCGCGAGCTCAAGGCGTTCCTCACGACCACCAAGACGGCCCAGAAGGCCAAGGCGAAGCTGGTGATGGAGAAGGTCGTCGGGGCGTCCCGCACGCGCCTGGCGGCCCGTCAGCACCGCGACACGCAGCGGCGCAAGAACGCCCTCGAGTCCAGCGCCCTGCCCGCCAAGCTGGCCGACTGCCGCAGCAACGACGTCGACCGCTCCGAGCTGTTCATCGTGGAGGGCGACTCGGCGCTCGGCACCGCGAAGTCGGCGCGCGACGCCGAGTTCCAGGCGCTGCTGCCGATCCGCGGCAAGATCCTCAACGTCCAGAAGGCCAGCATCGGCGACATGCTGAAGAACGCCGAGTGCTCGTCGATCATCCAGGTCGTCGGCGCGGGCTCGGGGCGGACGTTCGACCTCGACGCCGCCCGTTACGGCCGCATCATCTTCATGGCCGACGCCGACTCCGACGGCGCCCACATCCGTTGTCTGCTGGCCACGCTGTTCTTCCGGTACATGCGACCCCTGGTCGAGGCCGGGCGGGTCTACACGGCCGTCCCGCCGCTGCACCGGATCGAGCTGGTCTCGCCCAAGAAGGGGCAGGACAAGTACATCTACACGTACTCCGACCCCGAGCTGCAGCGCACGCTGGCGCAGCTGAAGAAGCGCAACGTCCGCTGGAAGGACGCGCCCCAGCGCTACAAGGGCCTGGGCGAGATGGACGCCGACCAGCTGGCCGAGACCACGATGGACCCGCGCCACCGCACCCTGCGCCGGCTCACCGTCGACGACGCCGAGGCCTCGGCCGACGTCTTCGAGCTGCTCATGGGCAACGAGGTCCCGCCACGCAAGGAGTTCATCATCCAGGGCGCCTACGAGATCGACACCGAGCTCATCGACGCCTGAAGCGCTGGCAGTGACGTTCGCGGGGTCCGCCACGGCGTGTCGACCCCGGGAACGTCACTGCCAGCGTCTCCCTCAGTCGACCGGCTGCATGAGACCGGAGTCGACGTCGTAGATGAAGCCGCCGACCTCGACGGAGGCAGGCACCAGCGGGTGGCTGCGGACGCGGTTGACGTCGGCGCGGACGGTCGACTCCTGGTCCTCGATGACGCCGATGGTCATCCACGACGCGTCGGTGCCGCTCTTGTCGCCGATCTTGGCCTTGACGTCGGCCTCGGTGGACGACGCCATGGCGCAGCGGGTGTGCTCGACGACCAGGACGCGCTCGACCTTCAGCAGCGAGACGCCCAGCACGATGGCGACCAGCACCTGGTCGGTGACGCGGCCGCCGGGGTTGCGCAGGATCTTGGCGTCACCGGGCTTGAGGCCGATCATGGCCAGCGGGTCGATGCGCGAGTCCATGCACGTCACCATGAGGACGCCGGCCTGGGCGATGCCGTCGAAGCCTCCCTCGTGGGTCTGCGCGTAGGTCTTGTTCGCTTCCAGCAGGTCGTCGAAGGTGCTCGTCATGCAGAAAAAGTAGCGCGCCGGCGCAGGGTGAGCAGCGCGAGGGCCGCCGCGATGAACGCCGCGACGGCGGCACCGGTGAAGACGGCCTGCAATTGGGCGATGCCGGCGTCGCGCAGGGCGTCGGTGTAGGCACCGCAGGCGGTCGAGGAGCCCCCGCACAGCTCCTCGACGGACGGAACCTTCGCGGCGGCCGAGTGGAAGGCGCGCAGGCCGACCGTGGTCAGGGCGGAGATGCCGATCAGCATGCCTACCATGCGCGCCACCACCAGCAGCGCGCTGGCCAGGCCGTGGACGTCGGGCGCGGTGTGCTCGAGTAGTGCCGCGTTCACGGGCGCGATCGCGAGGCCGAAGCCGAGGCCGCACGCCGCCAGCACGACGGTGGAGGACACCGACTCCAGCGCCGACGCGTCCCACGTGCCCATGACGAGGAAGCTGGCACCGGAGAGGATCAGCGCCCCCGCCGTGAGCGGGCCCGCCGAGACGTGGCGCAGCAGCCACCCACCGAGGACGGCGCCGACCGGCAGCGCCACGAGGAACCGCACGAGCACCAGGGCGGCCTCGAGCTGGTCGTCCGGGGCGATCGTGAGCCGGGCGAAGAACGGGATGTCGACGAGCGCCGCGATGAGCGCGGCGCCGACGAAGAACGACACGGCGATCGAGCCCCACGCCGGCGTCGCGGTGAGCGAGCCGCGAGGGATGAGCGGGTGGGCGGCCCGACGACCGCGCCAGACGAACGCGGCCAGCGCGACCGCGGCGATCGGCAGCAGGATGACGGCGTCCTCGGCGAGCACGGCCTTCTCGGGCTCGGCGCTGGCGAAGGTGAGGATGACGGCACCGAGGGCGACCGTGAGCGCCGCGGCACCCCACAGGTCGGTCTCACGGGCGATCTCGCCCCAGCTGCGCCAGCCCAGCAGCGGCCGTGCGGCCGTGGCCTGGCGGACGACGAACGCGACGAGGAACGCGTAGCCGACCAACGCCAGCGGCGTGAGCCAGCGGGACTCGCCGACGACCGGCAGGAACGCCAGGCCGCTCGTGACCCCGGTGGTGAGCGACTCCGGCTCGAGCATCACCAGCACGAGACAGGCCGATGCCGCCAACGCCAGCGCCACCCCCCACAGGTCGCCCACCCGGGTGCGCTCGGCGGGACGGTGGCGTAGCAGGGCGGCGGCGATCGCCAGGCCGACGGCGGCGTTGAGCCAGAAGATGTCGTGCCAGGTGCCGAAGGCGAGGATCGCGGCGCCCCAGAGAGGGCCCACGACACTGCCGAGCTCCTGGACCGCGCCGATGATGCCCAGCGGCATGCCGCGGCGCTCGGCCGGCCACGTGTCGGCGATCAGCGCGAGGGTGGGCGGGATGAGTCCGCCACCGCCGATGCCCTGGATCAGCCGGCCCAGGACGATCGTGGGCAGGTCGTACCCGGCCGCGGTGATGACCGAGCCGATCGCGAAGACGACCAGGCAGCCCGTGAGCACGGGCACGCGGCCGCGCAGGTCCGACACCCGGCCGATGAGCGGCAGGACGGCCACGTAGCCCAGCAGGAACCCCGAGATGATCGGCGCGGCCTTCTGCAGGTCGGCGACCGTCAGGCCCGCGGCGGTCATCATGTCCGGCAGGGCCAGGACGACGACGTACGTGTCGGCGGCGGCGAAGCCGATCGCGACGGCCGCGAGCGCCAGCAACCCGCGGGACGCGAGTTCCTTCATCGGCACGGGATCAGGGGGCCGTGATGTCGGCGGGCTCGTCGCGCGGCTGCAGCGTCACCGTGTACGTGACGTCCTCGGTGCCGTAGAACGGACCGGTGATCTTGGCGTCGTGGAGCTCGTCGTCGTCGGTGAGCCGGTAGGTGACGTCGAAGTCCTCGGCCTGGTCGGCCGTGGGGATCAGCGTGGCGATCCGCTCGCCGGGGATGTCGCCCTCGATCTCGGTGAGCACCGTCTCGCCGTCGCGGGACTTGTCGCCCGTCTCGACGTCGGCGGTGGCCCGGAGCAGACCCGCCAGCCCCGAGTCGGCGTCCGTGCCGACCAAATCGGCCGGGTCGGGCGCGCCGAGGCTCGCCGGATCGAGCAGTGACCAGATCGGCGAGAACCCGGTCTTGGCGTAGACCTTGCCGCCGACCGCGATGACCTCGGCGCCGATGGTCGCGCCTCCGGCGACGATCTTGACGTCGCCGTCGAAGGCGGGGGACTGGTCGCCCACGCCCTTGGCGGACAGCAGCCCGCGCGTGCCGTCGGGCAGGGCCTTCGTGGCGATCGAGATGTCAAGGGACTTCGCGGCGGCCAGGGCCTCGGCAGCGGCGTCGAGGCGCTTCGTGGCGTCGCCGGATTCGCCGTCGTCGCCCGTGCAGGCGGTCAGCAGCAGGGTGCTGCTCAGCAGCGTGGCGGTCAGCAGTCGGTTGAACACGTCGGTCAGTCTGACACGTTTCGCGCACCGGGCAGGTCGGACGCGGATGCCGAGACGCCCGCGATCGGCTGGCCCACGGGCGTGCCCGACGCGTCGCGCTTATCGACGACCTCGGGGAGGTCGACGGGGGAGCCGCTGGCGGCGGACGCCACGGGGGTGCCGTCGCCGACCCACGCGAACACGAGCGCGTCCTCGTCGCGCAGCAGGCGCTGGCAGCGCACGCCACCGGTGCCGCGGCCCTTGCCGGGGTAGATCGACAGCGGCGAGACCTTGACCGAGCCGGCCTGGGTGCCGGGCAGGGCCGAGGAGCTGCCCGCGACCGTGACCACGTGCGCGGACTCGATGTCGGCCACCGCGCCGAAGGCCACCACCTGGGCGCCCGCGCCGAGCTTGACGCCTGCGACACCGCCGCCACTGCGCCCCTGCGGGCGCACGACGGACGCCGGGAAGTGCAGCAGCTGGGCCTCGGACGTGACGAACGCCAGCTCCTCGTCGCCGGTGGCCAACGGCACCGCGCCGACGACCCGGTCGCCGTCGTCGAGCCGGAGGAGCTCCCACGAGTCGCGGTTGGTCAGGTGGTCGGGCTTGACCCGCTTGACGATGCCCGCGCGGGTGCCCAGCGCCAGCCCCGGCACGTCCTCGTCGAACGTCATCAGGGTCAGCGGGTCACCGTCGAGGCTGAGCAGCTCGGCCATCGGGACGCCGCCCTGGAGGCGGGGGGAGTCGGCCGTGGGCGGCAGGTTGGGCAGGTCGACGACCTCGAGCTTGTGGACGGTGCCGGCAGACGTGACCACGCCGACCTGGCCGCGCGCGGTGGCGCGGACGACGGCCACCACGGTGTCGTGCTTCGCCCGGCGCCCGTGGGACCCCAGGGGCTCGGCGTCGGACGTGCGGGCGACGAGACCGGTGGAGGACAGCAGCACCCAGCACGGATCGTCGGGCACCTCGATCGACCCGCCGGCCGCAGCGAGGGCCGGGACGCCGGCGGACTCCAGGAGCACCGTGCGACGGGGCGTGCCGAACTGCTGCGCCATCTGCGCGAGCTCGTCGCCCACGACGCCGCGCAGCACCCGCTCGTCGGCGAGGATCGCGTCGAGCTCCTCGATCGTGCGGCGCAGCTCGTCGGCCTCCTTCTCCAGCTCGAGGCGCGAGAACCGGGTGAGGCGGCCCAGCTGCAGGTCGAGGATGTAGTCGGCCTGCAGCTCGGACAGGTCGAAGACCGAGATCAGCCGACCGCGGGCCTCGCCGCGGTTGTCGGACCCGCGGATCAGCTGGATGACCTCGTCGATGTCCAAGATGGCGAGCATCAGGCCGTCGACGAGGTGCAGGCGGTCGGCGGCCTTGCCGCGGCGGTACGTCGTGCGGCGGCGGACGACGTCGATCCGGTGCTCGAGGTAGACCGTGAGCATCTCGCGCAGGCCGAGCGTCCGCGGCTGGCCGTCGACGAGCGCCACGTTGTTGATGCCGAAGGACGACTCCAGCGGCGTCTGCCGGTACAGCTGGGCCAGCAGCGCCTCGGGGACGATGCCGTTCTTGATCTCGATGACCAGGCGCAGGCCGTTCTTGCGGTCGGTGAGGTTCTTCAGGTCGGAGATGCCCTGGATCTTCTTGGCCTGAACGAGCTTCTTGACCGCCTCGATGACCTTCTCGGGACCCACGTTGTAGGGCAGCTCGGTGACGACGATGCCCTTCTTGCGGGGCGTGACGTTCTCGACCCGGGTCGTGGCGCGCATCTTGAACGAGCCGTTGCCGGTGGCGTAGGCGTCGCGGATGCCGTCGAGCCCGACGATCTTGCCGCCGGTGGGCAGGTCGGGGCCGGGGATGAAGCGCATCAGGGCGTCGAGGTCGGCGTCGGGGTGGTCGATCAGGTGCCGCAGCGCCTGGACGACCTCGACGAGGTTGTGCGGGGCGATGTTCGTGGCCATGCCCACCGCGATGCCCGACGCGCCGTTGACCAGCAGGTGGGGGATGGCTGCGGGCAGGACCGTGGGCTCCTGGAGCCGGCCGTCGTAGTTGGGCTTGAAGTCGACCGTTTCCTCGTCGAGCGACGCCGTCATCGCCTCGGCGGAGCGATCCATCCGGATCTCGGTGTAGCGCATCGCGGCAGGCGGGTCGTCGGGCGAGCCGAAGTTGCCGTGGCCGTCGAGCAGGGGCAGCCGCAGCGACCACGGCTGGACGAGGCGCACGAGAGCGTCGTAGATGGCGCTGTCGCCGTGGGGGTGCAGCTTGCCCATGACCTCGCCCACGGGACGGGCGCTCTTGACGTGGGCCCGCTCGGGGCGCAGGCCCATGTCGTCCATCGTGTAGAGGATGCGCCGCTGCACGGGCTTGAGCCCGTCGCGTGCGTCGGGGAGGGCGCGGGCGTAGATCACCGAGTACGCGTACTCGAGGAAGCTGGAGCGCATCTCGTCGCCGACGTCGGTGTCGAGGATGTGCTCCTCGAAGTCCACGGTCTCGGTGTCGGATCCAGTCACGCGGGCCATTCTCCCGCGCCGAGTCACCGCCTCGCGCCCGACCCGCCGCTCGCGGGGTAGGTTTGTGCCCGTGAGTGGCAGCGAACCAGTCGAGACGGCGAGCACGATGCCCCACCCGGTCCCCGCGTGGGAGGCCGATGTCCTGCTCAAGGACGGGCGGGTCGCGCAGATCCGTCCGATCATCCCCGAGGACGCCCCGAAGTTCGTGGCGTTCTACGACCGGGTGTCCGCCGAGTCGAAGTACTTCCGGTTCTTCGCCCCGTACCCGCGGCTGTCCGACCGCGACATCGCCCGCTTCACCACCGTCGACCACCACCAGCGCGTGGCCTTCGTGGTCACCCAGCACGACGAGATCATCGCCGTCGGCCGTTACGACGCGGTCTCCGAGGACGAGGCCGAGGTCGCGTTCCTCGTCGAGGACGCCCACCAGGGCCGCGGCATCGGCCAGCTGCTGCTCGAGCACCTCGCCCAGGCCGGCCGCGAGCGCGGCTACACCGAGTTCACCGCCGAGGTGCTCCCCGAGAACGTCCGGATGCTCCAGGTCTTCCGCGAGATGGGCTACACGATCAGCGGCATGCTCGAGGACGGCGTGCAGCGGCTCACGTTCGAGATCAACCCCACCGACTCCGCCCTGGGCGTCATGCGCTCGCGCGAGCAGCGCGCCGAGGCGGCCTCGATCGCGCGGATCTTCGGCGCCCGCAGCGTCGCCGTCGTCGGCGCCAGCCGCCGGCAGGGCTCGATCGGCCAGGCGATGGTGCGCAACCTCGTCCTGGGCGACTACGGCGGCACCGTCTACGCGGTCAACTCCCAGGCCGAGGCCGTCTCGGGCCTCACGGCCTACCCCACGGTCCGCGACATCCCCGGCGACGTCGAGATCGCGATCGTCGCCGTGCCGGCCGAGTACGTCAACGACGTGGTCCTGGACTGCGCCGCCAAGGGCGTGCACGGACTGGTCGTCATCTCCGCCGGCTTCGCCGAGGAGGGCCCCGAGGGTCGCGCCCGCCAGCAGGAGCTGCTGCACCTGTGCCGCACCCATGGCCTGCGCCTGATCGGCCCGAACTGCCTCGGCATCATCAACACCGCCTCGGACGTCCAGCTGAACGCGTCGCTCTCGGCCACGATGCCGCCGCCGGGCCGGGCCGGCTTCTTCTGCCAGTCCGGCGCCCTGGGCTCGGCGATCCTCGAGACCGTCGCGGCCCGCGGCCTGGGGCTCTCCACCTTCGTCTCGGCCGGCAACCGTGCCGACGTGTCCGGCAACGACCTGCTGCAGTACTGGCAGCAGGACGAGAGCACCGACGTCGTGCTGCTGTACCTGGAGTCCATCGGCAACCCGCGCAAGTTCTCGCGCCTGGCCCGTCGTGTCTCGGAGGTCAAGCCGATCGTCGCGGTGAAGTCGGGCCGGTCGACGCAGGGCGTCCCGGTCGGGCACACGGTGCGGCGCAGCTCGGCCCCCCAGCAGGCGGTCGACGCGATGTTCCGCCAGGCCGGTGTGATCCAGGTCGACAACCTCGACGAGATGTTCGACGTCGCACAGCTGCTGGCGCACCAGCCCCTGCCGCGCGGCAACCGCATCGCGGTCGTCGGCAACTCCGACGCCGTGGGCCTGATCGTCACCGACGCCGCCAAGTCGCAGGGCCTGCAGGTCGCGCCGCCGATCGCCCTGGGCGCCGACGCCGGCGCCGAGGAGTTCGAGATCGCCATCGAGGCCGCCCTGGCGCGCCCCGACGTCGACGCCCTCGTCGCGGTCTACACGCCGCCGATCACCACCGACAGCGACGCCGTCGCCAACGTGCTGGCCGCGATCGGCGAGCAGTCCGACAAGCCGATCGTCTCGACCTTCCTGGCCAGCAAGGGCATCCCGGTGCTGCTGCGCGTCCCCGACCTCGAGGGCGGCTCCGCGGGTCGGGGCTCCGTGCCGTCGTACGCGGCGCCCGAGGCGGCGGTCAAGGCGCTGGCGCGGGCGGTCAACTACGCGGAGTGGGCGGCGCGCGACCACGGCGAGTACCACGTGGCGGCGGAGCACCGCTCCGGCGACGCCAAGGCCCTCATCCGCGACGTGCTGACCATCGCGCCCCGCGGTGCCGTCCTGTCCACCGAGCAGGTGCACTACCTGCTGTCCTGCTACGGCATCGACCTGTGGACCTGGACCAACGTGCACAGTAAGGAGGAGGCGATCGCGGCCGGCGAGCAGCTCGGCTGGGACGTCGTCCTCAAGGCCGGCAGCGAGCACCTGCGTGCCCGTCCCGACCTGGCCCACGTCTGGCGCGGCATCCACGACGCCGGCGACATGGCCATCGCCTGGGACGAGATGACCACGTGGAGCGGCATCCGTGCCGACACCACGTTCTTCGTCCAGCGCTCGGCCCCCGACGGCGTGCAGGTGGCCTTCCGCGCCACGGAGGACCGGCTCTTCGGCCCGCTCGTCTCGTTCGGCATCGCCGGAGCGCCCAGCGAGCTGCTGGAGGACCGCAGCTACGGCATCCCGCCGCTCACCGACGTCGACGCGCGCTCCATGATCAGCAGCATCCGGGCCGCGCCCCTGCTGTTCGGCTACCAGGGCAGCGAGCAGGTGGACGTGGGTGCGCTCGAGGACATCGTGCTGCGCCTCGCGGCCCTCAAGGATGACCTGCCCGAGGTGGTCTCGCTCGACCTCGAGCCGGTGCTGGTCAACCCCGACGGGTACACCGCGCTCAGTGCCCGGGCGAAGGTGATCCCCTCGTCCGACAGCCGCGGCGACTGGTTCGTCCGGCGGCTGAGTCAGCCCGACGCGCCGGCGGATACGCTGGGTCGGTGACCCGAACCAAGGACCGGACGAAGGACCTCTACGCGTCGATCTCGCGCAGCGGGTACTACCCGGAGATCATCTCCGGTGCCCTCGAGGGCGCCCTCGCCGGTGAGCCCGTCGAGTCGTTCGTCGTCCACCACGAGCCCACCTTCGACCGCGAGGAGATCCGCCGGCACATGTCGGTGCTGGTCCTGACGCCGTCGCGGCTGCTGCTCACGCACACCGACGAGCACCCCGGCGACACGCTGCTGCCCAAGCCGTACACGTCGACGTCCGTCGAGGCCGTGCCGGTGAGCCAGGTCTCGGGCGTCGTGGTGACGCGGATGGTGTCGACGCAGACCCAGCAGCTCGAGGAGGCGCTCCTGACGGTCTCGTGGGGCGCGGTGTCGCGCGTCGAGCTCGAGCCGGCCCGGTGCGACGACCCCGAGTGCGAGGCCGACCACGGCTACGGCGGCACGATCTCCGGCGACGACTTCTCCCTGCGGCTCAGCGCCGCGGCCGAGGGCGGCGCCGCCGTCGAGGGCCTGCTGGAGTTCGCCCGCACCCTGAGCGCCGCGACCACCGTCCCCGCCGCCCGATGACCGCACCCCGTGCCGGGATCCACGAGATCATGACGTCGGTCGGCGGTGCCCTCGGCGCCACCGGCTTCACCGACGTCCTCGGCCTGCCCGAGGCCAAGCGCTACGTGGTCATGGTGATCGACGGGCTCGGCCTGGACCTGCTCCGTGAGCACGCCGACATCGCCCCGTTCCTGTCCTCGCTGGTCAACATCGACGGCGTGCTGGCGGGCATCCCGTCCACGACGTCGGTCAGCCTGACGTCGCTCGGCACGGGCCTGCGTCCCGGTCGGCACGGCATGGCGGGCTACACCTGCCGCATCCCGGGCACCTCGCGCTTCCTCAACACGCTGCAGTGGGACGACCGGATCGACCCGCTCGAGTGGCAGCCGCACCCCACCGTGCTCCAGCAGCTGGCGAACGAGCGCCTGGCCGTCACCGTCGTGAACGACGACCGCTTCGAGACCAGCGGCCTCACCCGGGTCAGCCAGCGCGGGGTGCCGTTCGTGGGCGTCCGGCGCCCGTGGGACCGGCTCGCCGCCGTCGTCGAGGCCGTCGAGCGCGCCGATCATGCGTTGGTCTACGCCTACGAGTCGGCCGTCGACCACACCGGCCACGGCCACGGCGTCGACTCCGAGGAATGGCGCAAGGCGCTGGCCGAGGTCGACCGCGACGTCGCCGACCTGCGGGCGGCGCTGCCGTCCGACGTCGTGCTGCTGTTGACCGCCGACCACGGCATGGTCGACGTGCCCATGGACGATCGGTTCGACCTCGTCGATCATCCCGATCTGCGCGACGACGTCGTGCTGGTGGCCGGCGAGGCCCGCTTCCGCCACGTCCACACGCGCTCCGGGGCGGAGGAGACCGTGGCGGCCCGCTGGCGCGACGCCCTCGGCGACCGCGCCGAGGTGCGCCTGCGCGACGACGCCGAGGAGTGGTTCGGTCCGATCGACCCCTCCGTGCGGGGCCGCTTCGGCGACGTCGTGGTCGCGGCGCTCGACGACTTCGCGGTCTTCGCCTCGGACGCGTTCTCGATCGAGCTGCTGCTGCGCGGTTTCCACGGATCGATCACAGGCCGGGAGCGTCGCATCCCGGTGCTCGTGGCGGGCTGAGGCAGGAGGACACGTGGCGGAACTGGTCTTCTACTCCGGGACGATGGACTCGGGCAAGAGCACCCTGGCCCTGCAACTCGACCACAACCACCGGGCCCGCGGCCGGGTCGGGCGGATCTACTCGTCGCACGACCGTGCCGGAGAGGCCGTCCTGTCGAGCCGGCTCGGACTGGCCACTCCGGCCATCGAGGTCTCCGAGCGCCTGGACTTCTGGCGCGACGTCGTGGGGGAGCTGACCACGGGCGGCCGCGTCGACTACCTGGTGTGCGACGAGGCGCAGTTCTACACGAGCGCGCAGGTCGACCAGCTGGCGAAGGTCGCCGACGAGCTGTCGATCGACGTCTACTGCTTCGGGATCCTCACGGACTTCCGCACGCGGCTGTTCCCGGGGTCCTTGCGCCTCGTGGAGCTCGCCGACCGGGTCCTGACGCTGCAGGTGGAGGCGCTGTGCTGGTGCGGTGCCCGCGCCACCCACAACGCCCGCACGACCGACGGCGAGATGGTCACCGAGGGCGAGGTCATCGTCGTCGGTGACGTCGACGACCCCGACCGGCCCGCGCCGCAGATCGGCTACGAGGTGCTCTGCCGGCGCCATCACCGCAAGCGGATGACCGCCGCGCGCGCCAAGGCCGGGGCGCTCTCGCCCGACGTCTTGCCCTTCGACTGAGGGGCGTTACTCCGGGGCGCCGCCGAACATGATCTCGTCCCAGCTGGGGACGGAGCGGCGCGAGTTCTTCTTGCGCGGCTTGGGAGTGTCGGGCACGGCGATGCGCTCCTCGAGGGCCTGGTCCTCGACGTCCTCGACGACCTCCTCGACGGGCTCCTCGAAGACGGCCTGCTCCAGGGCCCGGCGATCGCGGGCCTCCTTGATCGAGCGGACCAGGGGAGCGTGGTCGACCTCGTCGGCGACCGTGCCGCCGTACGCCTCGGGGGCGTCCGTGACGAGGTCGGCCAGGGCCATGTCGTGCTGCTCCTCGGTGGCGAGGTCGCCGACCAGGCCGCGGGCGGCGTCGTCGTCGGCGACGACGTACCGGCTCTTGGGATCGTAGAGGAACGAGGCGGCGCCCTCCTCGAGGTCGACGCGCACGGTCCAGCGGCCGTCCTCGCGGCGCCAGGCGTCCCAGTGGGCGTCCTCGGGCGTGACACCGCGCTGCATGAGCGCGGCATCGGCCAGCTCGGACAGGGCGACGGCCGGACCGCCGACGTGCTTGCGGCGCACCGTGGTGGAGCGGGCCGTCTGGGCCATCCACTCGCGCTCGGCGATCACCGGCACGGCGAAGCCGTGGACGCGCTCGACCGTGATGCCGGCCTGCTCGGCGACCTCCTCGACCGATTCGCCCCGGCGGATGCGGGTCTGGATGTCTCGGGGGGTGAGCGAACTCTCCATCGGAATCTCCATCTGTCCGGAACGACTCGAACCCACGGGGGTGCGATCGACCAGTGAGGTGAGCCGGCGATCGATGCTGAGCCGGAAACGTTCTCCGGTGGTTGCGTCCCGGGCGACCAGGAATCGCCCGTCGTCGCTGAGTCCCACGGTCGCGAGTTCGCGCATGTTCGAGCCTCCCCGTGTCACTTCTGCCACCGACTTCGATGCTAATGACGGCTCGATCGTTTCGAGGGAGACTCGCCGTGGCCGGATGGGTTTTCGACCGACGTGTCGCCTGCTGCCGCCTCAGTCGGCGAGCGTACCGGGAACCGCCGCGGGGGCGCGGTACAGGAGGGCCACGGCCGCCGTCAGCAGCGACGCCACGACCGGCAGGGCGAACCCGACCGACGCCGACCAGCGGTCGACCATGAGCCCTGCCACCGCAGCCCCGATCGCGGTTCCGGTGGACATGCCGGTCGTGGTCCACGTCAGCGCCTCGGTCAGCCGCGAGTTCGGCACGCTGAGCTCCACCAGGTGGACCGCGGTGATGAGGGTCGGCGACAGGGCGAAGCCCGCGAGCAGGAAGCCCACGGCCAGGAGCGCGATGTTCGGTGCGAACGGCAGCGGCGCCAGGAAGACAACCAGGGCCACGGTGCTGAGGCGCAACCGGGCGACGGGGTCGGCCGGCGGGGCGAGGGCGCCGATCGCGAGTCCCGCAGCGAGGCTGCCCGCCGACCAGATCGCCAGGACGACCCCCGCGGCGCCGGGCCGGCCCTGCTCGTCGGTGAACGCGACCACGAGGACCTCGGTCGCCCCGAACAGCACGCCCAGCCCGAAGGCGGCGACGACGAGCGGGCCGAGCAGCAACCAGGGCAGGGGCTCGCGCGGCACCTGGGTGTCCGACCGGTGCGGCGGCTGGGTGCCGCGCTGCAGGGCGAGGCCCCACGCGCCGACGATGGCGGCGGCGCCCGCGACGGCGAGGCCGGACCAGTCGAGGACGCTGAGCGTCAGGACGGTGACGACGACCGGACCCACGATGAAGACGGCCTCGTCAAGCACGGCCTCGAGCGCGAAGGCGGTCTGCAGGCGGCTCCGGTCGGGCAGCACGTGCGTCCAGCGCGCCCGGACGAGGTTGCCCGCCTGCGGCGCCCCGACGCCGGCGATCACCGCGCCGACGGACGCGCCCCACAGGGTGTGGTCGACCGTCAGCAGCACCAGCGTGACGCCGGCGGCGAAAAGTCCGCCGGCGGCGACCAGCACCGGCGCCTGGCCGAGCCGGTCGGCCCACCGCCCCTGCACCGGCGCGAACACCGCCGAGGTGATGACGTAGACCGCCATGACGAGCCCGGCCGGGCCGTACTCGCCCGTGCGCGAGGAGATCAGCATCACGATCCCAAGCCCCGTCATCGACAACGGAAGCCGCCCCAGGGCGCCGGCGGCTGTGAAGGCCGGGGCGCCGGGCGTCGCGAGGATCGTGCGGTAGGCGGACAGCATGGCGGGACCAATCTAGGACCCGGGTGCCGCAACCACGGGCATGGGAGACTGACGGCATGGACGCACGGCCCTATGACGCTCTCCTGCTGGTCTCCTTCGGAGGCCCCGAGAAGCCCGAGGACGTGGTGCCGTTCCTCGAGAACGTGACCCGCGGCCGGGGGATCCCCAAGGAGCGCCTCGTCGAGGTCGGCGAGCACTACTTCGGGTTCGGCGGCAAGTCGCCGATCAACGGCATCAACCGCGAGCTGCTCGCCGCCCTGCGAGCCGACTTCGCCGAGCAGGGCCTCGACCTGCCGGTCTACTGGGGCAACCGGAACTGGGACCCCTACCTGGCCGACGCCTTCGAGCAGATGGTCGCCGACGGCGTCGAGCGCGTCGCCTGCTTCATGACCAGCGCGTACTCGTCGTACTCCAGCTGCCGCCAGTACCGCGAGAACCTCTTCGAGGTGTCGCACGACCTGCCGATCCGGGTCGACCGGCTGCGGCACCACTTCAACCACCCCGTGTTCGTCGAGCTCTTCACCGAGTTCACGCGCACCGCGCTGGCCGAGGTCGGCCCGGACGCGCACGTCGTGTTCGTCACCCACTCGGTCCCCGAGCAGATGAACGAGGCCAGCGGCGGACCCGGCTGCGGCCTCTACGAGCGCCAGCACCTCTCGGTCGCGCGCCTGGTGTCCGAGAGCCTGGGCCTGGACGCATGGTCGCTGGCGTACTGCTCGCGCTCGGGCCCGCCGAGCCAGCCGTGGCTCGAGCCCGACATCAACGACCACCTCGAGGACCTCGCCGAGCGGGGTGTGACCGGCGTCGTGCTGGTGCCGATCGGCTTCGTCGCCGACCACATGGAGGTCGTCTACGACCTCGACACCGAGGCCAAGGCCACGGCCGAGAAGCTGGGCCTGCGGTTCGCCCGGGCCGCCAGCCCCAACGCCGACCCGCGCTACGCGGCGATGGTGCGCGAGCTGCTGCTCGAGCGGGCGGCCGCCGAGCGCGGCGAGTCGCCCGAGCGGCCGGTGGTGGGCGAGTTCGGTCCCAAGGCCGACACCTGCGCGATCGACTGCTGCGTGAACCCCCGCTCGCAGCGCCCCGTCCTCGCGTGACGGAGCTGCTGGAGCTCGCCCGTCGCGTCGCCGCCGAGGCGGTGGAGCACGTCAGGTCGCTGCGCCCGGAGGGCCGCGTCGGCGTCGCGGGCACCAAGTCCAGCCCGACGGACCTCGTCACGCTGATCGACCGCTCGTGCGAGGAGCTGATCCGGGACCGGATCCTCTCGGCCCGACCCGACGACGCCTTCGTCGGCGAGGAGGGCCAGGACGTCGCCGGCACCTCCGGGGTCGAGTGGGTCGTCGACCCCATCGACGGCACGGTGAACTTCGTCTACGGCATCCCGCGGTACGCCGTCTCGATCGCGGCCCGTCGCAACGGCGTCGACGAGGTCGGCGTCGTCGTGAACATCGCCACGGGCGAGGCGTACGAGGCCACCGCCGGGGGAGGGGCGTGGCGGGTCGACGGCGCCGAGCGCCGCCGGCTGAGCGGTCCGCCCGTGGCCCCCCTCGAGCAGATGCTGATCGCCACCGGATTCAACTACGTGCCGGCGGTGCGTGAGCACCAGGCCGCCGCCGTGGGCCGGATGCTGCCGCACGTGCGCGACATCCGGCGGATCGGCGCGGCCGCGCTCGACCTGACGGACCTGGCGGAGGGCCGGCTGGACGCCTACGTCGAGCAGGGCCTGAAGCCGTGGGACCACGCGGCCGGTGGGCTGATCGCCCGCGAGGCGGGCGTGGTCGTCACCGGGCCGGACGGGGTGCCGACGGAGCGCCTGGTCGTGGCGGCGCCGGCCGGGAGCGTCGCCGCGTTCCTGGCGCTGGTCGAGCGCTGCGGATTCTGAGCCGGCCCCTCGGCTCGACTCGCGGATGACCCCGGGGAGTGGGAATATCAGCGCCACCGGCTGGTTGGGGTCTTCCGGATGCGCCGTGGTTTGGACCATGTGGTTGAATCTGCGCGTTCCACAAGAACGAGACCAGAGTTCCACGAGAACGAGCATGGAGATTCGATGGCAACCGATTACGATGCGCCCCGCAAGACCGACGAAGAGCAGTCCGAGGACAGCATCGAAGAGCTGAAGGCGCGTCGCCACGAGAAGAACTCGGGCAAGGTCGACGAGGACGAGGTCGAGGCGGCCGAGTCCTTCGAGCTGCCCGGCGCCGACCTGTCGCACGAGGAGCTGGCGGTCAAGGTCGTCCCGAAGCAGTCCGACGAGTTCACCTGCATGTCGTGCTTCCTCGTCCATCACCGCAGCCAGCTGGCGAGCGAGAAGAACGGGCAGCCGATCTGCCAGGACTGCGCCGACTGAGGTCCGTCCCCCACACGACGTCCGGATCCCGCCGCACACCGGCGGGCCGGGCGTCCGCTTTTTTTCCGGCCGGGTCCTAGCGGCCGGAGTCCTTCAGCGACTTCATGCCCGGCGGCAGCCCGCCGGTCGACCGGACCCAGTAGCTCGCGGCGCTGCGACGCGCCACGGTGCGCACGACCTGGACGGTGGCCCCGCCGATCGCCGCCCAGGCGATGGCCTCCTTCGTGCTGAGCTCGGGGTTGCGCGTGTTGCGCGGGGGCTTGCGACCCGTCGCGGCGCGCCAGGCGAGGTTCGAGACCCGCGGGGCGAGCGACGCGGCCAGGAGGCCCGAGCCCGCGTCGAGGGCACGCCAGGCGCCTCGGCCACGGCTCTTCGACACGACGGCCTCGGCCGTGGACGTCGTTCCGGCGTCAGCCTTCTTCTTCGCTGCGCGCTTCCTCGCCATCGGGGGTCCTTTCGTCGGGGGCAGGACCAGTGTGGCCCACGACGCGCTCGATGGCTGCGGGACGTCGTGCCGAGACCAGCCAGTAGGGCGTCGGGTCGGCCGGGTCGGCGACCTCGACCCGCACGCCCCGGTCGATCCACGGCCGGGTCAGCAGGAAGGCCCGATCGGTGCCTGCGCGGGCCAGCGCCGCACGCCAGGCCTGGGGGTCGAGGGCGACGACGGTGCCGAGGTCGGGGTCGGCCAGCGACGCCTCACCGGCGCGGAAGTGGCCCGGCTCGGCCGTGACGCGCAGGGAGCCCCAGTGCCACAGCCCCGCAGCGCCGACCAGGAGTGTGGCCACGGCGGCCGCTCCGGCGACGACCGGGCTCGTGGCGACCAGCAGCAGCCAGCCCACGATGACGGCGGCGAGGACGACGATGCCCCACCAGGGAACGGGGGCGACGAGGCGCTCGGAGTGACGAGCCGGGTTCTTCTCCACCACTCCACTGTGCCTGAGGGGGGTGCGCGCCAGTATCGTCGCCACCGTGACCGAGGTGCAGATCCACCGGCTCGACGCCGACGTTCCGATCCCGACCTACGCCCACCCCGCCGACGCGGGAACCGATCTCGTGTCCACCGTCGACGTCACCCTCGAGCCGGGGGAGCGGACGCTGGTCCCGACCGGCGTGGCGATCGCGCTGCCGGAGGGGTTCGCCGGCTTCATCCACCCGCGGTCGGGCCTGGCCCTGCGGCACGGCCTCTCGGTGGTGAACACGCCGGGGACGATCGATGCGGGATACCGTGGCGAGATCAAGGTGCTGCTGGTCAACCACGACCTGCGCGAGGCGGTCCACATCGCGCGCGGCGACCGCATCGCCCAGTTGGTGGTCCAGCGGGTCGAGCAGGTGCGGTTCACCGAGGTCGACGTCCTGTCCGCGTCCGTGCGCGGTGCCGGCGGGTACGGTTCCTCGGGTGGTCACGCCTCGATCGAGGCGACAACGGAAGGAAGTCTGTGATGTTTGGTCGCAAGAAGCCCGGAGCGACCGAGTCCGCGCCCGCCCCCGCGCCGGTCGTGCGCGTCGAGGTGACGGGTCCGCGGGCCGACGGGCCGTTCGACATCGTCGAGCGCCCGATCGAGACGCCCGACGAGTACATCGACCTGGGCTCGCTGCTGCTCAAGATCCGCCCGGACATCGAGGTCCAGCTGCCGACCGACGAGGACGTCGTCACGGCGGTCCTCGTGACGTCCGGGGGCTCCGCGGTCGAGTTGCGTCCCTTCGCCGGCGCGCGCAGCGGCGGCACGTGGGACGGCGTCCGCGCCGAGCTGCGTGACGAGATCGACCGACGGAAGGGCACCTACACCGAGGTCGAGGGCCCCTTCGGCACCGAGATGCTGGCCCAGTTCCCGGCCACCGCCGCCGACGGCACCGCCGCGGTCCAGCCCGCCCGGTTCGTCGGGATCGAGGGACCGCGCTGGGTCATCCGCGCCACCATCCTCGGCGCCGCCGGCCTCGAGTCCACCGACGAGGGCGTCTTCATGGAGATCCTGCGCGACCTGCGGGTGCGCCGCGGCGAGGAGCCCCGGATGCTGCGCGAGTCGCTGCCGCTCGTCCTGCCCGCCGACGCCCAGCGGATCGAGGAGTAGGTCCCGGTGGCCGGGGTGGTCTCGCGGTGGCTCGACCGGTTCTCGGTCGAGCAGCAGGAGGACGCCGAGCTGCGCGGACGTGCCGTGGCCGCCGGCTGTGCCGCCATCAAGGACGCGCCGCCGCGCGAGCGGGTCGACGTCCACGGGGTCCTGCACGACGTCACGCTGCGCCCGGTGGACGACGTCACGGCGCTCGAGGCCTCGCTGTACGACGGCACCGGCACGATCACACTCATCTGGCTGGGTCGGCGACGCATCGAGGGGATCGCGGCCGGCCGCTCGCTGACGGCCAGCGGCCGGATCGGCCACCGCGGACAGGAGCGCGTGATGTACAACCCAGCGTATCGGCTGGATTCATGAGCGACGTCCCCGACCGGCCCGCGGCCAACGCCGCCACCGTCGAGCAGGTCGTCCGCCAGCGCCTCTCCGAGGCGTTCGGCGGCGTGCGCGGCATCGTCGAGGCCGCGGTGCCCACGATCACCTTCACCCTCTGCTACCTCGCCACGCGCGAGCTGAGGCTCAGCCTGGTCATCGCCTCGGGCCTGACGGCCGTGCTGCTGATCGTCCGGGTCCTCCAGCGGTCCAACCCGCAGTTCGTCATCAACGCGCTGGTCGGCATCGGCATCGCGGCGCTGTTCGCCTCGCGCTCCGGCGAGGCGCGCGACGTCTTCCTGCCGGGGATCCTCTACAACGCCGGCTACGCCGTGGTGCTGGTGGCCACGGTCGTCATCGGCTGGCCGGCGATCGGTGTGATGATCGGCGGCCTGGTGGGCGACCTCACGAGCTGGCGGCGCGATCCGGGGATGCGCCGGCTGTGCAACCGCCTGACGCTGCTGTTCGCCTTGCCGTGCGTGCTGCGCGTCGTGGTGCAGTACCCGCTCTACGCGGCCGACCAGATCGGCTGGCTCGGCACGTCCAAGATCGTCATGGGCTGGCCGCTGCAGATCGCCACGCTGGCCGCCATGGTCTGGCTGCTGAGCCGCAACAGCACCCCGGTGACCGACCTCGAGGGGCCGGGCGCCGCGGAACCGGCCTGAGTCAGCTCGGCCGGGGCGCCAGGAGCGCCGCCAGCTCGGCCTCGGCGTCGGCCGGGGTCACGAACAGCAGCTCGTCGCCCGCCTCGACCGTGCGGTCGGCCTCGGGCGGCAGCGCCTCCTGGTGACGCAGGATCACCACGGGAGTCACGCCGTCGGGCCAGTTGATGTCACCCAGCCGGCGACCGACGTGGGCCGAGTCGGCCGGCACGGTCAGCTCGACCAGGTTGATGTTGCTCTGGCGGAACGTGAAGAGCCGGACGAGGTCGCCGACGGCCACGGCCTCCTCGACCAGCGCCGCCATGATCCGCGGGGTCGACACCGCGACGTCGACGCCCCACGACTCGCCGTAGAGCCACTCGTTGCTGGGATTGTTCACGCGCGCGACCGTGCGGGGGACCGTGAACTCGGTCTTGGCCAGCAGCGAGGTGACGAGGTTGGCCTTGTCGTCGCCGGTGGCGGCGATCACGACGTCGCACGTCTGGAGCTGAGCCTCCTCGAGCGTCGACATCTCGCACGCGTCGGCGAGCAGCCACTGCGCACCGGGCACGAGGTCGCTGCGGATGGAGGTGGCGGCCTTGTCGATCAGCAGCACCCGGTGCCCGTGGTCGATGAGCTCCTGGGCCACGGAGCGGCCGACGGCTCCGGCTCCGGCGATCGCGACGCGCATCAGTGGTCCTCTCCGGGCCCGGCGGCCAGTGCTTCGAGTACGTCGTCGGCCTCGGCGGCCACGAGGAACATGCTGAGGTAGTCGCCCTCCTGGATCACCGTGGCGCCGGTGACCTGCTGGCCCGTGCCCAGCCGCGTGATGAACGCGACGCGGACGCCGGTGTCGGCCTCGAGGTCGGCGACGGTGCGACCCACCCAGGCGAAGGGCGTGTACGCGTTGTCCAGGCGCAGGCGCCCGGACGGGTCGCGCCAGGCCGGCTCGGAGCCGGCGGGCAGCAGCCGGCGCAGCATCTGGTCGGCCGCCCACGGGACGGTGGCGACGGTGGGGATGCCGAGTCGCTCGTAGACCTCGGCCCGACGCGGGTCGTAGATGCGCGCGACGACGTTCTCGACGGTGAACACCTCGCGCGCCACCCGGGCGGCGATGATGTTGGAGTTGTCGCCGCTCGACACGGCGGCGAAGGCGTCGGCGCGCTCGATCCCGGCCGACACCAGGACGCCCCGGTCGAAGCCCATGCCGGTGACGGTGAGGCCCGCGTAGGCGGGTCCGAGACGACGGAACGCGTCGGGGTTGGAGTCGATCACGGCGGTCGAGTGACCGCGGGACTCCAGGCCGCGGGCCAGCATCGATCCGACGCGGCCGCACCCCATGATCACGATGTGCACACCGGCGACGGTACACCGGCCCGAGCGGGTCTAGCATCGGCCTCGTGGGATTGCCCGGGGCGCTGAAGCGCGCGCTGATCGGTCGGAAGCTACGCACCTCGCAGATGGGCGAGACCCTGCTGCCCAAGCGGGTCGCGCTGCCGGTGTTCGCCAGCGACGCACTGTCGTCGGTGGCCTACGCCCCCGACGAGATCTTCCTGACCCTCTCGATGGGCGGGCTGACGGCCTACGCCTTCAACTGGCAGATCGGGATCGCCGTCGTCGTCGTGATGCTGACGGTCGTCGCGTCGTACCGCCAGAACGTGCACGCGTACCCCAGCGGGGGTGGCGACTACGAGGTCGCCACGGTGAACCTGGGGCGCAACGCCGGGCTCACCGTGGCGAGCGCGCTGATGGTCGACTACGTCCTGACCGTCGCCGTCTCGATCTCCTCCGGCGTCCAGAACGCCGCCGCGGCGCTGCCGGTCCTGAAGGGACACGAGGCCGCCGTCGCGGTGGGTCTGGTGGCCGCGCTGACGGCCGTCAACCTGCGGGGCACGAAGGAGTCCGGTCGAGCGTTCGCCGTGCCCACGTACCTGTTCATGCTCGCGATCGCCACGATGGCGATCTGGGGCTACACGCAGTACGCGATGGGCACCCTGCCCCAGGTCGAGAGCGCGCAGTACGAGATCGCCGCCGAGGAGCCGTTCGCCGGGGCGATCTCCGGGGTCGCGATGGCGTTCCTGCTGGCGCGGGCCTTCTCCTCCGGCTGCGCCGCGCTGACGGGGGTCGAGGCGATCAGCAACGGCGTGCCCGCCTTCCAGAAGCCCAAGAGCCGCAACGCGGCCACGACGCTGCTGCTGCTCGGCACGATCTCCATCGCGATGCTGATGAGCATCATCGTGCTGGCCGACCTGATGCACCTGAGGTACGTCGAGGACCCGGCCCGCCAGCTCCTGCTCGACGGCCGGCCCGTCGGCGACGGTTACGTCCAGGAGACCGTCATCGGCCAGCTGGCCGGCGCCCTGTTCCAGGACGTGCCGCCGCTGTTCTACTTCGTCATCGCGTGCACCGGCGTGA
This sequence comes from Aeromicrobium flavum, assembly GCF_007992115.1. GTDB lineage: Bacteria > Actinomycetota > Actinomycetes > Propionibacteriales > Nocardioidaceae > Aeromicrobium > Aeromicrobium flavum. The sequence continues at coordinate 68,961 of NZ_BJZQ01000013.1, read as the reverse complement.
TCCTCGTGCTGGCCGCCAACACCGCCTTCAACGGGTTCCCCGTGCTGGCGTCGATCCTGGCCCGCGACGGCTTCCTGCCCCGCCAGCTGCACACGCGCGGCGACCGACTGGCCTTCAGCAACGGCATCCTCACCCTCGCCGCGGCGGCGGCCGTGCTGATCGTCGCGTTCGACGCCGAGGTGACGAAGCTGATCCAGCTGTACATCGTCGGGGTCTTCGTCTCGTTCACCCTCAGCCAGCTGGGGATGATCCGGCACTGGACGCGGCTGCTGCACGACGAGTCCGACCCGGCCGAGCGCACGCGGATGCAGCGGTCGCGCGCGGTCAACGCCTTCGGCCTCGCGATGACCGCGACGGTCCTCGTGATCGTGCTGGTCACCAAGTTCCTCGCGGGGGCGTGGATCGCCATCCTGGCGATGGTGGCCGTGTTCGCCGTGATGCGGTCCATCGCCAGGCACTACGACCGGGTGGCCGTCGAGCTGGCCGTCGAGGACGCCGACGTCGCGCTGCCCGCCCGGGTGCACGGCATCGTGCTGGTCAGCAAGCTGCACAAGCCGACCATGCGGGCGATCGCCTACGCGCGGGTCTCGCGGCCCAGCTCGCTGGAGGCCGTCTCGGTCGACCTCGACCCGGACGAGAGCGCCGAGCTCGTACGCCGCTGGGACGAGCTGCGGGTTCCGATACCGTTGCGCGTGCTCGACTCTCCCTACCGGGAGGTCGTCCGCCCGATCGTCCGGTACGTCAGGACCCGGCGCACCCAGAACCCCCGCGACGTCGTCACGGTCTACGTGCCCGAGTACGTCGTCGGGCGGTGGTGGGAGCAGCTGCTGCACAACCAGACCGCCCTGCGGCTCAAGGCCAGGCTGCTGTTCGTGCCCGGTGTGCTGGTGGTCAGCGTGCCGTTCCAGCTGGCGTCGGCGAAGCGAGTGAGGCGGGACCACGCACGTCCCACGCCCGGTGACGTCCGGCGAGGCATAGGAGGGCGGAACGATGACTGATCCGATCGTCGAGGTGGGCCCGGTCGCGCACGGCGGCCACTGCGTCGCGCGGCTGGACGGGCAGGTCGTGTTCGTGCGGCACGCGCTGCCGGGCGAGACCGTCCAGATCCGCATCACCGAACGCTCGAAGCGGTTCCTGCGGGCCGACGCGGTGCGTGTGATCGAGGCGTCGCCCGACCGCGTCGAGCGGCCGTGCCCGTTCTCCGGACCCGGCCGGTGCGGCGGCTGCGACTTCCAGCACGTCTCCGGCGAGGGTCAGCTGACGCTGCTGACCGACGTGGTCCGCGAGCAGCTGCAACGCCTCGCGAAGATTGACTGGGACGGCCGGGTCGAGGCCGTCGGACCGCTGCTGGACTGGCGCACCCGCGTGGTGTGGTCGGTGGCCGAGAACGGCATGGCCGGACTGCGCCGCCACCGCAGCCACGACGTGCTGCCGATCGAGAGCTGCCCGATCGCCCACCCGCTGCTGCCCGACGTCGCCCAGCAGACGTGGGACGAGCCCCGGGTCGAGACGATCGCGTCGTCGACGGGCCAGCGACTCCTCGTCACCGACGCCACCATCGGCGACCGACTCGAGGCCGAGGTCGACGGGGTCGTCGCCTCCGACGGCACCGTGCGCGCCGGCACCGGCACCCTCGTCGAGCGCGTGCACGGCCGCGACTTCCGGGTCAGCGGCTCGGGGTTCTGGCAGGTGCACCCCGCCGCGGCCACGACGCTCGTGGACGCCGTCCTGGCGGGGGCGGACGTGCGACCGGGCGACCGGGTCCTGGACCTCTACGCCGGTGCCGGCCTGTTCTCCGCCTTCCTCGCCGAGGCGTGCGCGCCGGGCGAGCTGGTCAGCGTCGAGGGCAACCGCAAGGCGTCCGCGGACGCGCACACGAACCTCGCCGACCTCGCCAACGCCTCGACCGTCCACACGCCGGTCGAGCGGGCGCTCGCCCGGGGCGCCCTCGGCGCCTCGGCCGACGTCGTCGTCCTCGACCCGCCGCGCACCGGGGCCAAGCAGGCGGTGGGAGCCATCGCCGCGCTCGAGCCCCGGCGGATCGTCTACGTCGCCTGCGATCCGGCCGCGCTGGCGCGTGACGTCGCCACGTTCGCGTCGCTCGGCTACCGACTCGCGTCGCTGCGGGGTTTCGCGCTGTTCCCCATGACGCACCACGTCGAGTGCGTGGCGGTGCTTGCGCCCGCGTGACCCGTCGGGTTGAGTCACCATCGTGAAGTACGCCGATCCCCACGCGTGTCCGGCCTGCCGGGGCGCGATCTCGGGGGGAACCACCTGCCCGCACTGCGCGTTCGACCTCACGTCGAGGCAGGCGCACCAGCTGTGGGGCCTGTTCCTGCAGGCCGACCAGCTCGTGCTGGAAGGCCGCACCTCCGCCGCGACGGTGGCACCCGTCCCGGTTGCGGTTGCGGCCGCCTCGGCCGGGCCCCGGCCCGCCCCCGTCGCCCCGCCGCTCGGCGGGACGCGCCCGTCCCCCCAGCCTGCGCGCTCGTGGTCGACCGGCTCGCTGCTGCTCGCGCTCGGCGCCGTCTGCCTGGTGGTGGCCGGCATCATCTTCGTCACGGTCGCGTGGGGGAGCCTGGGCATCCTCGGGCGCGCGCTGATCCTGCTGCTCGTCACCGCCCTGGTCGGGGCCGGAGCCGCCTGGGCCACCCGACGTCGCCTGTTCGGCACCGCCGAGGCCCTGTGGGGCGTCTTCCTCGCGCTCATCACGGTCGACGTGCTCGCCGCCGTGGGCGAAGGGCTGTTCGGGCTCGAGTGGTCCGACTTCGCCGTCGTCTCGGTCTTCTGGACCGTGCTCGTCGTGGCGGTCGGCGTGGTCGTGGCGGGCTGGGCGCGCTCGACGCACCAGCACGACCTCGTGACACCCCAGGTCGCCGCGGGACTGGCGCCGTGGATCAGCGCGCCGGCGGTGGCCGACCGCCTCGGGCAGCTCGGCGACGGCGACCACTGGTTCTGGGCCACGCTCGTCGCGCTCGTGCTGCCACTGGCCGCGGCGGTGGGAGCGCACCGCAACCGCCTGCGGTGGATGCTCCTGCCCAGCGGCGCGCTCGCGATCGGCTTCGTCGTCGTCCTGGTCTTCCTCGCGATGGGCGAGTCGGTCGACGGGTCCCCGGTGCTGACGCCCCTGGAGGCGCTGCCCACGCTGACCCTGGCCGCCGCGGCGGTCGTCGGTGCCGTCCGCGTCCCGGTCCTGCGCCCGTGGCTGGCCGGCTTCGCGACGGCCGCGGGACTGTGGCTGGTCGGGACCGCGGTGGCGGGGTGGGCGTGGAAGCTGGAGGCGTCCGTCAGCGCCGGGCTCGTCGCCGTCGCCGTCGTCGTCGCGCTTTTGGCGCACTTCGTGCTCGGTGCCGGCGCGTGGTCGTTGGGCCTGCGGTGGGGTGCCGTGGTCTCGGGCGCCGTTCCGCTGCTGTGGATCGCAGGCGTCGCTTTCATGAACCTCGAGCGGGTCGACCAGGCGAACGCGGTCGCCGACCTGGGGTACTCGTCGGCCGATCTCTGGGTCGGTCCGGGGGAGATCGAGATCGCCGAGGGGGGCTGGGTCATCGCGGTGATCGTCCCGCTGCTCGCGGCCTGGTGGGCCGCGCGCCGCTGGGAGTCCCCGACGCTCGCGCCGGACGCGTGGCGGTGGCCCGTCGCGCAGGTCGCCGGGGGAGCGGCGGTGGTCACCGCGGTCGCATCGTCGACCCTGCCGTTCCTCGTCCACGCGATCGTCGTCGTCGTGGTGGGTGCGGCGCTCGCGGCCGGCCTGCGCCGTGCGCCGTGGCCGGCCGTCCTGGTGCCCCCGATCGTGGTGGCCTTCGCGATGATCGTGGTGCCCATCGACGAGACCCCCGTCACCGCGTGGGCCTGGGGTCTCGCCGCCGCCGGGTTCGCCGTCTGCGCGCTCGTCTCGTTCGACGACCCCTCGGACGTGCGCCGGGGGATCTCGGCGGTCTCCGCCGGCCTCGGCGCCGCGGCCGCCATCGCCACCATCGCGACGGTCCTGCGCATCGTCGACGTCGAGCCGGACTGGTGGGCCACGATCATCGCGGGCGTGGCTGCCGCCACCTTGCTGCTCACCCTCGCGCTGGACGACGTCCCGTGGCACCGGATCGCCCTCGAGATCGTCGCCGGGCTCGCGCTGCTGGTGGCGCTCGGGTCCGTGGCGGACGACCTCGCCACGGTCGCGCTGCTGTGCGTGATCGGCGCCGTCGCCGCGGCGATCGTCGGGCTGCTCGACGACGACCGTCCGCACCTGCGCTGGGTCTCCGTCGGCCTGGTCGGCGCGGCCTGGGTGGCGCGCTTGGCGGCCAGCGACGTCGGGACCGTCGAGGCCTACACCGCGCCGTTCGCGGTCGCGCTGCTGGCGGCCGGTGCCTGGCGCCTGCATGCCGATCCGGCGAGCCGTACCTGGACGGCGCTCACTCCCGGTCTGACGCTCGGGCTGCTGCCCTCGCTGCCGCAGGCGATCGACGAACCGACCGGCCTCCGCGCGCTGCTGTTGGCGCTCGTCGCGGCGGTCGTGCTCCTCACGGGCGTCGTACTGCGCTGGGGTGCGCCGGTCGTGGCGGGCGCGGCGGTGCTGCTGGTTCTCGTCCTCGTCAACGTCGGCCCGACGGCCTTCGCCCTGCAGCGGTGGATCCTGATCGCCATCGCCGGCGTGGTGCTGCTGGTGGTGGGTACGACCTGGGAGAAGCGCGTCGCCGAGGGCCGGGCGCTCGTCGCGCGCATCGCCGCGCTGCGGTGAGGGTCGCCTGAGCGGCACCCGGGAAAATGAGTTGATATCGTGTATCTTGATATCAAGATAAATGGTGCGACTTAGGTCATCCTGATCCGGCACGAGGTGCCGCGCGAAGGCAGGATGGGAACACCAGTGAAGGAGAAGCCCATGAGCGTCGACACATTCCAGGCCAAGGATTCCTTGCCCGTCGGAGACACGTCCTACGACTACTACCGGCTGGATGCGGTGCAGGGCGAGGGACTCGACGTCGCCTCCCTGCCGTTCAGCCTCAAGATCCTGCTCGAGGCGCTGCTGCGCACCGAGGACGGCGCCGACATCACGGCGGACGACATCAAGGCCCTGGCCTCCTGGGACCCCAAGGCGGCCCCCAGCAAGGAGATCCAGTTCACGCCCGCCCGCGTGATCATGCAGGACTTCACCGGCGTCCCGTGCGTCGTCGACCTCGCCACGATGCGTGAGGCGATGGCCGACCTCGGTGGCGACCCGTCCAAGATCAACCCGCTCGCGCCCGCCGAGATGGTCATCGACCACTCCGTGATCGCCGACGTCTTCGGCACGCCCGAGGCGTTCGAGCGCAACGTCGAGATCGAGTACGAGCGCAACGGCGAGCGCTACAAGTTCCTCCGCTGGGGCCAGGGCGCGTTCGACGACTTCAAGGTCGTCCCCCCGGGCACCGGCATCGTGCACCAGGTCAACATCGAGAAGCTGGCCCGCACCGTCTTCACCCGCGACGGCGTTGCCTACCCCGACTCGTGCGTCGGCACCGACTCGCACACCACGATGGTCAACGGCCTGGGTGTCGTGGGCTGGGGCGTCGGCGGCATCGAGGCCGAGGCCGCGATGCTCGGCCAGCCGATCAGCATGCTGATCCCGCGCGTCGTCGGCTTCAAGCTCTCGGGCGAGCTGCCCCAGGGCGCCACGGCGACCGACCTCGTCCTGACGATCACCGAGCAGCTGCGCGAGCACGGAGTCGTCGGCAAGTTCGTCGAGTTCTACGGGCCGGGCGTCGCTGCCGTCCCGCTGGCCAACCGCGCGACGATCGGCAACATGAGCCCCGAGTACGGCTCGACCATCGCCGTGTTCCCGATCGACGACGAGACCACGAAGTACCTCAAGCTCACCGGCCGCACCGCCGAGGAGATCGCCCTGGTCGAGGCCTACGCCAAGGCCCAGGGCCTGTGGCACGATCCCGAGCGCGAGGCGCGCTACAGCGAGTACCTCGAGCTCGACCTCGCGGACGTCGTGCCGTCGATCGCCGGCCCGAAGCGTCCCCAGGACCGCATCGCGCTGACGGACAGCAAGACCGCGTTCCGCGCCTCGCTGCGCGACTACGTCGATCACACCGAGCAGCAGCTCAACGGGTACGACGACGCGGTCGACGACTCCTTCCCGGCGTCCGACCCGCCGAAGACGTCCACGTTCGCCAACGGCGGCGAGGGCCCGAGCGACCACGCGACGGGCGCGCCCGGCGAGCGGGTGCGCAACCCGCAGACCGTCACGCTCGACGACGGCACCACGTTCGAGGTGGACCACGGCGCGGTGACCATCGCGGCCATCACGTCGTGCACCAACACCTCGAACCCCTCGGTCATGATCGGCGCCGGCCTGCTGGCCAAGAAGGCCGTCGAGAAGGGCCTGCGGCGCAAGCCGTGGGTCAAGACCACGCTGGCCCCCGGCTCGAAGGTCGTCACCGACTATTACGAGAAGTCGGGCCTGAACGTCTACCTCGACAAGCTCGGCTTCAACCTCGTCGGCTACGGCTGCACGACGTGCATCGGCAACTCGGGCCCGCTGATCCCCGAGGTCAGCGCCGCCGTCAACGAGGGCGACCTGGCCGTCAGCGCGGTGCTCTCGGGCAACCGCAACTTCGAGGGCCGCATCAACCCCGACATCAAGATGAACTACCTCGCGTCCCCGCCGCTGGTCATCGCGTACGCGCTCGCCGGCTCGATGGACGTCGACCTGTTCAACGACCCGCTGGGTCAGGACGCCGACGGCAACGACGTCTTCATGAAGGACATCTGGCCGTCGCCGTCCGAGGTCGAGGACGTCATCGCCTCGTCGATCGACTCCGACACCTTCAGCCGCGAGTACGCCGACGTCTTCGCCGGTGACGAGCGCTGGCAGAACCTGCCGACCCCCGAGGGCGACACGTTCGAGTGGGACGAGGACTCGACGTACGTCCGCAAGGCGCCGTACTTCGACGGGATGGGCCTCGAGCCCGACCCGGTCACCGACGTCGAGGGCGCCCGCGTGCTGCTGAAGCTGGGCGACTCGGTCACGACCGACCACATCAGCCCCGCCGGTGCGATCAAGAAGGACAGCCCGGCCGGCAAGTACCTGATGGACAAGGGCGTGCAGCCGCGCGACTTCAACTCGCTCGGCTCGCGCCGCGGCAACCACGAGGTCATGATCCGCGGCACGTTCGCGAACATCCGCTTGCGCAACCAGATCGCGCCCGGCACCGAGGGCGGGTTCACGCGCGACTTCTCAGCCGACGGCGAGGTCACGACGGTCTTCGAGGCCTCCGAGAACTACCAGGCCGCCGGCACCCCGCTGGTCGTCCTGGCGGGCAAGGAGTACGGCTCGGGCTCGTCGCGCGACTGGGCCGCCAAGGGCACCGCGCTGCTGGGCGTCAAGGTCGTCATCGCCGAGTCGTACGAGCGGATCCACCGCTCGAACCTCATCGGCATGGGCGTTCTCCCGCTGCAGTTCCCCGAGGGCCAGAACGCCGACTCGCTCGGCCTGACCGGCGAGGAGACCTTCACGGTCACCGGCATCACGGAGCTCAACGACGGCACGACGCCGCGCACGGTCAAGGTGAAGGCCGACGACGTCGAGTTCGACGCCGTCGTCCGCATCGACACCCCCGGTGAGGCGAACTACTACCGCAACGGCGGCATCATGCCGTACGTGCTGCGCTCGCTGCTCGACTGAGTGCCCCGCCCCGAACTGCCCGTCACCTTCCAGGTGGCGGGCAGTTCCGCGTCCCGGGCCGTCCCGCGTGGGCGCAGGTGATGGGATGGGGGAGTGACGATCCACACCGACCACCCCTTCGTGCCCGCCGAGGGCGACAAGGACGCGTTCCGGCGCCTCCGCGGACGCCTGCCCGCGCCGGCCACGGTGGTGGCGACGGGGGAGGGGCGCGCCCGCGTCGGTCTCACGGTCTCGTCGATCGTCCTGGTCGACGGCCGCGAGCCGGCCGTGACCCTGTTCGTCGATCCCGACTCCGACCTCGGCGAGGCGCTCGAGCCGGGCGTCCGTGCCGCAGTCAGCGTGCTGCAGGCCGGTGACGACTGGTTGGCCGAGGTCTTCGCCGGACTCGCCCCGGCCCCCGGCGGGATGTTCACGGTGGGAACGTGGCTGGACTCCGCCTGGGGCCCGCGTCTGCAGGACCGGTCGTGGTGCGGATTCGCCGTCGACGAGGTCCGCGAGGTCGGGTGGTCGCACCAGGTGACGGGCACCGTGGGCGAGGTCGGCGTCGTCGCAGCGAGCGGCGTCGCCCACGCCCGCGGCCGGTTCCACGACCTCGGCTGAGACCCGTCACCCGGCCGGGCTGGTGGTGCGTCGTTACGATGGAGCAATGGCGTCCGTCCTCAGTTCCGTGTCCGGTCCCGCCGACCTGCGAGGCCTGGACGACGAGGCGCTGACGCGGCTCGCGGCCGAGGTCCGTGAGTTGCTCATCGAGTCCGTCGCCGCCAACGGCGGCCACCTCGGTCCGAACCTCGGCGTCGTCGAGCTCACGATCGCGCTGCACCGGGTCTTCGACTCCCCGAACGACAAGATCGTGTGGGACACCGGCCACCAGTCGTACGTGCACAAGATGCTCACCGGTCGGGCCGACCGGTTCGCCGACCTGCGCAAGGAGGGCGGCCTCTCGGGCTACCCGAGCCACGCGGAGTCGCCGCACGACTGGGTCGAGAACTCGCATGCCTCCACCTCGCTGTCCTACGCCGATGGCCTGGCGCGGGCGAACGCCGTGCAGGGCAAGGACGACCACGTCGTCGCGGTGATCGGCGACGGCGCCCTCACCGGTGGCATGGCGTGGGAGGCCATCAACAACATCTGCGCCGACAACTCACGGCGCGTCGTCATCGTGGTCAACGACAACGGCCGCTCGTACACGCCCACCGTGGGCGGCCTGGCGAACAGGCTCACGCAGATCCGCACCAACCCGCGCTACGAGCCCGCGCTGAGTGCTATCCGCGAGCGGATGACCACCGGCCCCAAGGTCGCAGGCGTCGCCTACGAGGCGCTGCACGCGATCAAGAAGGGCTTCAAGGACGTGCTGGCCCCCCAGGGGATGTTCGAGGACCTGGGCATCAAGTACCTCGGCCCGGTCAACGGCCACGACCGCGAGGCGCTCGAGATGGCGTTCACCGCCGCGCGCAACTTCGGCGGCCCCGTGCTGGTCCACGCGATCACCACGAAGGGCCAGGGCTACGACATCGCCGTGGCCAACGAGAACGACCAGATGCACCAGGCGCACCCGTTCGACCGCCTCACGGGCGAGGCGATCAGCATCGCTCCGGCGGGCTGGACCTCGGTGTTCCGCGACGAGATCGTGCGGATCGCCGACGACCGTCCCGACGTCGTCGGCATCACCGCGGCGATGCTCTACCCGACCGGCCTCGACGCGTTCGCCGACAAGTTCCCCGACCGCGTGCTCGACGTCGGCATCGCCGAGCAGCACGCCGTCACCAGCGCCGCCGGCATGGCGATGGGCGGCCTGCACCCGGTCGTGGCCGTGTACGCCACGTTCCTCAACCGCGCCTTCGACCAGGTGCTGATGGACGTCGCCCTGCACCGCCAGGGCGTCACCTTCGTGCTCGACCGCGCCGGTGTCACGGGCGACGACGGCGCGAGCCACAACGGCATGTGGGACCTGTCGCTGCTGCAGATCGTGCCCGGCCTCCACCTCGGCGCCCCGCGCGACGGCGCGCGCCTGCGCGAGCTGCTGCGCGAGGCCGTCGCGATCGACGACGCCCCGAGCGTCGTGCGGTTCGCCAAGGGCGCCGTCCCGGCCGACCTCGACGCGATCGACCGGATCGGCACCATGGACGTCCTGCACCGCAGCGCCGACGCCGAGGTGCTCGTGGTGGGCGTCGGCACGATGGCCGCCATGGCCGTCGACGTCGCGCGCCGGCTCGAGGCGTCGGGCGTCGGCTCCACCGTCGTCGACCCGCGCTGGATCAAGCCGCTCGACCCGGCCCTGCTCGATCTCGCCGCCGAGCACCGCCTCGTCGTCACCATCGAGGACAACGGCCGCCAGGGCGGCGTGGGCTCGACGATCCTGCACGCCGTCAGCGACCGGGGGCTCACCGTGCCGGTGCGCATCCACGCCGTCGAGCAGGAGTTCCTCGACCACGCGAAGCGCGACGTCATCCTCGAGCGCCTCGGTCTCACCGCCGAGTCCATCGCGGACGACGCCTCGAAGCGCCTCGCGGAATGTCCCGAGGGTGACCGGCGTTGACACCGAAGTGGTTTTCACGACGACGTTCCGATGAGTACGACCGCGACCCGATCCCGCTGATCATCGCCCTCGACGGCTTCCTCAGCGCGGGGTCCTCCTCCGTGCTGGCGGCCGAGCAGCTGCGTACGCCCGATGCCGAGGTGATCCACGAGTTCGACCTCGACACGATGTACGACTACCGGGCCCGGCGGCCCCCGATCACGTTCCGGCGCGACCACTACGTGGACTACAGCGAGCCGGTCCTGCAGATCACCCGTCACCGCGACCGCTCCGGCACGCCCTACCTGCTGCTGGCCGGTCCCGAGCCCGACTTCGGCTGGGAGTCGTTCGTCGACGAGACGATCGAGGTCATCACCGAGCTGGGCGTCCCGCTGACGGTGTCGCTCGGGGGAGTGCCGATGGGGGTGCCGCACACGCGGCCGCCGCTGCTGACGATGCACGGCACCCGGCCCGAGCTGGTCGACCGCAAGAACTTCTGGAACGCCGAGGTCACGGTGCCCTCGTCCGCCCAGTCGCTGCTGGAGTACCGGATGCGCGAGCAGCGCCTCGACGCGATCGGCTACGTGGTGCACGTGCCGCACTACCTGACGCAGATCGAGTACCCGACCGCCGCCATCGCGCTGCTGGAGGCCGTCGGCCTGCGGCTGGGTCTCGACCTCGACCTCGAGGACCTGCGAGCCCGCCAGCCCGACTCGATCACCGAGATCGAGCAGCAGATCTCCGAGCAGGACGGGGAGCAGGTGCTGCACGGCCTCGAGGAGCAGTACGACATCTTCAGCCGCGGCGCCGCCGAGTCGTTGCTGGCCGACGACGCGAGCCTGCCCACGGGCGACGAGCTGGCGAGTCAGCTGGAGCAGTTCCTGGCGCGTCAGCGCAAGGACGATTCGGGCTAGCCTGGCGCGTCAGAACAAGGACGATTCGGGCTAGCCTGGCGCGTCAGAACAAGGACGACCAGGGCTGAGGCCCGTGGTCCCGATGGGACCGAGATCACCGTCGCCGGCGGGCTCTCCGCCGATCGCGGCGGCGCGCGTTCGATAGGATCGCGATCGTGCCCGCCTCCACGAACGAACTCGTCGACCTGCTCGAAGTCGAACAGCTGGAGGTCAACCTGTTCCGCGGTGGCCAACCGCTGAACTCGCGGCTGAAGCGCGTCTTCGGCGGACAGGTCGCCGGTCAGGCGGTCAGCGCGGCGCAGCGCACGGTCACCGACGGCAAGGCGCTGCACTCGCTGCACGCGTACTTCATCCTCGGTGGCGACCCGAGCATCCCGATCATCTACGACGTCGAGAACGTCCGCGACGGCCGCTCGTTCGCCACGCGCCGCGTGGCCGCCCGCCAGCACGGCGAGGTCATCTTCTACATGACCGCCTCGTTCCAGCGCGACGAGGAGGGCTGGGACCACCAGGACACCATGCCGCCGTCGCCCGGCCCCGACGAGGCGACGTCGATGCTCGACCTGGTGAAGTACATCAGTCCCGACGGCGCCGAGCAGTGGAAGCAGGAGTGGGGCGGCTTCGACATGCGCTTCGTCGGCGACCCGCGCCCGGAGGACGACCCGAACCGCGCGATGGTGCCGGTCGTGCAGCGGATGTGGTTCAAGGCCAGCGACCCGCTGCCCGACGATCCCGAGCTGCACCGCGCTGCGTTCACCTACTACAGCGACTTCAGCCTGCTGGGCGCCTCGCTGGTGCCGCACGGCGTGCTGATCAGCTCGCCGAAGGTGCAGCCCGCGTCGCTCGACCACGTCGTGTGGTTCCATCGCCCGTTCCGCGCCGACGAGTGGCTGCTGTACGACCAGACGTCGCCGTCGGCATCGGGCGCCCGTGGCCTCAGCACCGCCCGCGTGTTCACGCAGGACGGGCTCCTCGTGGCCACGGTCGCGCAGGAGGGCCTGATCCGGCCCGCCAAGCGCCCCGAGGACCGCTGAGTTTCACGTTCCGCCAGGCGGGGACGGCGTGTCGCCGGCCGAACGTGAAACTCAGCGGGTCGGTCAGGCCGGGGTGACGCGCCCGACGAGGTGCGGCACGGACTTGCGGGAGTCGCGGACGCCGAACGTCGTCACGTCGCCCTCGGTCTCGGTGCCGAACACGACCGTCGAGGGCAGCAGCACGGGCTTCTTGAACTCCACGTCGACCGTGTAGGCGTCCGGGAGGCGGTTCTGCAGGGTGGCCAGGCTGTGCGCCTTGGTCCACATCCCGTGGGCGATCTGGCGCGGGAACCCAAAGGCCTTGGCCGTCCACGGGTACAGGTGGATCGGGTTCCGGTCGCCGGAGACGGCGCCGTAGCGCCGGCCCAGGTCGCCACCGAGCTTCCAGTGGACGACACCCTCGGGGGCCTCGACGCCGGCGAGCGCCGGGGTCGTGGGCTCCTCGCCGCCGTTCCGGCTGCGGAACAGGACCGTCATGGTCTCGTCCCACACCAGCTCGCCGCCGACGTGCGCCTCGCTGACCAGCGAGATGAGCCGGCCCTTCGGGTGCGGCTCGTCCGACGCCGCCCGCAGCGTGAGGTCGTAGATCTCCTCGCGGCCGATCGGCCGGTGCTGGGTGATCCGGTTGCGCAGGTGCACCGCGCCCATCGGCGGGAACGGGAACGCCGTGTCCGTCATGAGGCTCAGGTGCAGCGTGTGGGCCGCGATGTGCGGGTACGTCGCCGGCAGGGTCTCGGCGCGCGAGAAGCCGCACACCTCGTTGTACCGGTCGAGGTGGGCCAGGTCCGTCGTCACCCGGGTGCGGCGCAGGACGGTCTCGGGGAGCCCGCCCTTCTCGTGCTTGATGCCCGGCAGGCCGCCGACGACCGGGATCGCCGGCAGCGCCGCCTTGAGCATCAGGCGCAGCCCGGCCGGCGCCCGGTCGAAGGTGCGGGTCGTCACCTCAGGCACCGAGGAATCCCTGGCCGCAGACCCGGACGACGTTCCCGGAGATCGCCGACGAGCCGGGGTGGCAGTACCAGGCGATCGCCTCGGCGACGTCGACCGGCTGGCCACCCTGCGACAGCGAGCTCAGGCGACGCCCGGCCTCGCGGATGCCCAGCGGCATCGTCTTGACCATGTCGGTCTCGATGAATCCGGGAGCGATCGCGTTGACCGTGATGCCGGCCTCGGCCGTCTTCGGCGCGAGCGCCTGGACGAAGCCGATGACGCCGGCCTTGGCCGTGCCGTAGTTGGTCTGGCCGTTGTTGCCGGCGATGCCCGCGATGGACGAGATGCCGATGACGCGGCCACCGGGCCGGATCAGCTTGTGGTCGAGCAGGTGGGCGGTGATCCGCTCGGGGGCGCCGACGCTGATGTCGACGACCTTGGCCCAGTTCTCGGACTTCATGTTCTTCAGGCGCTTGTCGCGCGTGATGCCGGCGTTGTGCACGACGAAGTCGACGCCGTCACCGAGGCTGGAGGCGATCTTCTCGGGCGCGTCCTGCTCGGTGATGTCGCAGATGATCGACGATCCGCCGAGCTCGGCCATGAGATGCTCGAGGTCCTCGGCCAGCGGGGGGACGTCGAGACCGATGATGGTGGCGCCGTCGCGGTGCAGCGTGCGGGCCATCGCCGCGCCCAGGCCGCGCGAGGCGCCCGTGACGAGGGCGACCTTGCCGGTGAGCGGCTTCGCCGGGTCGGCGGGGGAGTCGGCCTCGACGAGGTCGGTGGTGCCGAGGCGGACGACCTGGCCGTCGACGAAGGCGGACTTCGGCGAGAGGAGGAAGCCCAGCGTCGAGCCGATCGCGTCCTTCGACTCGGGCGTCACGTAGACCAGGTTGGCGGTGCTGCCGTTGGCGCCGATCTCCTTCGCGAGCGAACGGACGAAGCCCTCGAGCCCGCGCTGGGCGATCGCCGCGCCGATCGAGTCGGTGCGCTCGGGCAGCAGGCCGATGACGACGACCTTGGCGTTGTTGGCCAGGCTGCGCAGCACCGGGGTGAAGAACTCCTGGATGGCCACGGTGCCGGCGGCGGAGTCGATGCCCGAGGCGTCGAGGACCAGGCCCTGGTAGCGGCGGCCGTCGGCGCGGACGCTGGTGGCGTCGATGCCGGAGGCTTTGAGCAGGCCCGGGAGGGCGCCGGTCAGCAGGCCCTCGCCGCCGATGAGGACGGGGCCGTCCACGAGGGCGCCACCCTGGTACCGCCGGAGCTCCGGCGGGTTCGGCAGGCCCAAGTTCTTCACCAGGAACTGACCGATCGGATTCTGGATCATCGACTTGTAACGGTCGCTCATCGCAGGGTGTGTCCTATCTCTCGGATCTCTCGGATACCATCGGTATCTGAACGCGTTAAGGTGACTCTAGCCTGCCCCAGAGCACCTCGGCAAAGGAAAGCGACGTACGTCGCAGACGAAAGGTTTCTCATGGCTAACCAGCCCTCCAAGAAGGCCTCGAAGGCCGCGTCGTCCGACGCCGGCACCATCCGTCGCGTCGCCGTCATCGGCGGCAACCGCATCCCGTTCGCGCGCTCGAACACCGTCTACAACGGCGTCTCCAACCAGGAGATGCTGACCGCGGCGCTCGACGGCCTCGTCGACCGCTTCGGGCTCGAGGGCGAGCGTGCCGGCGAGGTCGTCGCCGGCGCCGTCCTGAAGCACGCCCGCGACTTCAACCTGACCCGCGAGGTCGTCCTCGGCTCCAAGCTGTCGCCGGCGACGCCCGCCACCGACATCCAGCAGGCGTGCGGCACCGGCCTGCAGGCTGCGTTCCAGGTCGCCAACAAGATCGCGCTCGGCAAGATCGAGTTCGGCATCGCCGGTGGCACGGACACGACGTCCGACGCCCCGCTGGCCCTGAACGACAAGCTGCGCAAGATCCTGCTGCAGGTCAACCAGGCCAACGCCAAGGGCGACAAGAAGGCGCTGCTGAAGCTGCTCGCGCAGATCCGCCCGGGCCACCTGGCGCCCGACCAGCCGCGCAACGCCGAGCCGCGCACCGGCCTGTCGATGGGCGACCACCAGGCGCTCACCACCCACGAGTGGGGCATCACCCGTGAGGCCCAGGACGAGCTGGCCGCCCGGTCGCACCAGAACCTCGCCGCCGCGTGGGAGTCGGGCTGGCAGGACGACCTCGTCACGCCGTTCAACGGCGTCGAGCGCGACAACCACCTGCGCCCGGACTCCACGGTCGAGAAGCTGGCCAAGCTCAAGCCCGTCTTCGGCAAGCAGCTCGGCGACGCGGCCACGATGACCGCCGGCAACTCCACCCCGCTGTCGGACGGCGCCTCGGTCGCGCTGCTCGCCTCCGAGGACGAGGCCGCGCGTCGCGGCTGGGACGTCAAGGCGTACCTGGTCGACTACGAGACGGCCGCGGTCGACTACGTCAACGGTGGCGAGGGTCTGCTGATGGCTCCGGCCTACGCCGTGCCGCGGATGCTCGAGCGCAACGGCCTGTCCCTGCAGGACTTCGACTTCTACGAGATCCACGAGGCGTTCGCCGGCCAGGTGCTGTCGACGCTCGCGGCGTGGGAGGACGCGGACTTCTGCAAGCAGCGTCTGGGTCTCGACAGCCCGCTGGGCGCCATCGACCGCAGCAAGCTGAACGTCAAGGGCTCGTCGCTCGCGGCGGCTCACCCGTTCGCCGCGACGGGCGGTCGCATCATCGCCAACCTGGCCAAGCTGCTGGAGGAGAAGGGCTCGGGCCGTGGCCTGATCTCGATCTGCGCCGCCGGCGGCCAGGGCGTCGTCGCGATCCTCGAGCGCTGACCTGAGACAGGAACGGGGCCGGTGGCAGTCGCCACCGGCCCCGTTCTCGTCTGGGGGAGGGTCAGTCCTCGGGCTCGACGATCGCCCGGATCGAGCGCTTCGCGAGGTCGACGACCTCGGGCATCGGCAGGTGCTCCATGGCGGGCAGGCCGGAGTTCATCTCGCGGATCGAGCGCTGGAACGTCACGAGGTTCAGGATGCCCAGGCCCTGGGTGTACATGATGTTCGCGATGAGTTCGGGGTCCTTGACGTCGAAGGCCCCCGACGCGTTGCCGGCCTCGATCGCGCTGGTGATGTGGTCGAAGCAGCGGTTGATGGCTGCGCCGAGCTCGGTGAGGCGCTCGAGGCTGATCTGCTCGAGCAGCTCGGACCCGCGATGGCGCAGCAGCGACTGCGCGCAGTCGACGAACGCGGGGTAGAAGCTGCCGTACTCGAGGAACTCGACGGTGATGACGTCGATCCGCTCGGCGGGGCTCATCTCGGGGTCGTCTGACTTCGCGAGCCGCTGCTCGAGCTCGTTGAGGTAGTCGACCAGCGTCATCGCGAAGAGCTCTTCCTTCGTGGTGAAGTGCCGGTAGATGATTGCTCGGTTGATGCCGACGGCGCGCGCGATGTCCTCGATCTGGGCTTCCCGCATGCGACGCTCGTCGAAGAGCGCCCGGGTCGCGTCAAGGATCTCGCGCGTGCGCTGCGCCCGGCGCTCCACGATGGCCATGCAACGACCCTATCGGCTGGGTCAACGACCACATCTCGGGCGGGTCCGCATCCTGACGTCGATTCCCTTGAGTGTGATCTCGCTGACCCCTAAGGTGTCGGCATGGCGAAGTTGGACATACGTACCAAGTCGTGTCTCGTGACGGGCGCGACGGGAGGGATCGGTGCGGCGACCGCACGAGCGTTGAGCCGGGAGGGAGCCCGACTCGTGCTGACCGATCTCGACCAGGGGGCGCTGGACGAGCTGGCCGACGAGCTGCGCGCGTCGGGTGGCGAGGTCCTCGTCGCCACGGCGTTGGACCTCACGGACGCGGAGTCCGTGAGGTCCTTCGCCGAGGGCGTCGACGCCCGGTTCGGGTCGCTGGACGTCCTGCTCAACATCGCCGGGATCTCGGTCTGGGGCACGATCGACCGCCTCGAGGAGGAGCACTGGCGTCGGTTGATCGACGTCAACCTGATGGGGCCCGTGCACGTCCTGTCGTCCTTCCTGCCGGCGATGATCGACGCGGGACGCGGGGGACACATCGTGAACGTCTCCAGCGCGGCCGGGATCTTCGGGCTGCCCTGGCACGCGGCCTACAGCGCCAGCAAGTTCGGGCTGCGCGGCGTCTCGGAGGTGCTGCGCTTCGACCTCAGACACCACGGGATCGGAGTCAGCCTCGTCTGCCCCGGCGCGGTGGCCACGCCGCTGGTCCAGGGACTGGAGGTGGTGGGGGTCGACCGCTCGGCGCCGTCGATCCAGAAGGTCGAGCAGCAGTTCCTGCGTCACGCCATCAGCCCCGCGGAGGCGGCCGAGGCGATCGTGTCGGGACTGGTGCGCCGTAGGTACTGGGTCTACACGTCCCGCGACATCCGCATCGGTCACTACGCCCAGCGCTGGTGCCCCCCGGCGTACGCGCTGGTGATGCGGGCGCTCAACCGCAAGCTCACGCGGGCACTCGCCCAGGCGCAGAAGGAGGCGGCGAGATGAGGGAGCCGAGGATCGCACCGGGTCGGCTGCGCCAGCTCGGACCGGTCAACCACCTGCTGGGCAAGGTCCTGTCCCGCGGCGCCGGGGTCCGCGAGGCGCACCTGTTCACGACGCTCGGCCGGCACCGCTCGCTCTTCCGCTGGTGGTTGGCCTGGTCCGGGGCCCTCATGCTGCGCGGTCGCCTGCCGCGGCGCGAGACCGAGCTCGTCATCCTGCGCGTCGCCCACCGGTGCGACAGCGACTACGAGCGGCGCCACCACGTCCGGCTCGGCGGCCGTGCGGGCCTGAGCGACGAGGAGATGGAGCGGGTCCGTGACGAGCAGCCCACGGGGTGGAAGCCAGCGGACGCCGTGCTCCTCGAGGCGACCGACCAGCTGCTGGCCGCCGAGGACGTCGACGACGTCGCCTGGCGACGGCTGCGGGCGTACTGGGACGAGCGCCAGGCGATCGAGCTGTGCCTGCTCGTGGGCCAGTACCGGGGCCTGGCCACGACCATCCGCACGCTGGGCATCGCGCCCGACCGCTGACCGTCCGTCGGCGGAGAGCCCCGGCCGTCACGAGGAAAGTGTCGGACCGCGCCCGTAGGCTCGAACCATGCGACCCGTCTCCGAACTCACGCGACAGGTGGCGCCGTTCGAGGTCGTCTCCGAGTACCAGCCCGCCGGCGACCAGCCGGCCGCGATCGCCGAGATCACGAAGCGCATCCAGGGCGGCACCGACGACGTCGTGCTGATGGGCGCCACCGGCACCGGCAAGACGGCCACCACGGCCTGGCTCGCCGAGCAGCTGCAGCGCCCGATGCTGGTGATGCTGCCCAACAAGACGCTCGCGGCCCAGTTCGCCAACGAGTTGCGCGAGCTGCTGCCGAACAACGCCGTCGAGTACTTCGTGTCGTACTACGACTACTACCAACCCGAGGCGTACATCGCCCAGAGCGACACCTACATCGAGAAGGACTCCTCGATCAACGAGGAGGTCGAGCGGCTGCGGCACTCGGCCACGTGGTCGCTGCTCACCCGTCGCGACGTCATCGTCGTGGCCACGGTGTCGTGCATCTACGGCCTCGGCTCGGCACAGGAGTACCTCGAGCGCCGGATCGGCTTCAAGGTCGGCGACGAGATGGGGCGCGACCACCTGCTGCGCACGCTCGTGCAGGCCCAGTACGTCCGCAACGACGTCAGCGCCACGCGGGGCACGTTTCGGGTCAAGGGCGACACCGTCGAGATCTTCCCCGTCTACCAGGAGATGGCGGTGCGGGTGGAGTTCTTCGGCGACGAGATCGAGCGGCTGATGACGCTGCACCCGCTCACGGGCGAGATCCTCAGCGACGACCAGGAGCTCTTCGTCGGCGCGGCCACCCACTACGCCGCCGGCCCCGAGACGATGGCCCGCGCCATCGAGCGGATCAAGGTCGAGCTCGAGGAGCGCCTCGAGGTGCTCGAGCGCGAGAACAAGCTGCTGGAGGCCCAGCGGCTGCGCATGCGCACCACGTACGACCTCGAGATGATGGAGCAGGTCGGCACCTGCTCGGGCATCGAGAACTACTCGCTGCACATGGACGGCCGCCCGCCGGGATCGGCGCCGAACTGCCTGCTCGACTACTTCCCGCAGGACTTCGTGCTCGTCGTGGACGAGTCGCACGTCACGATCCCGCAGATCGGCGCGATGTACGAGGGTGACATGAGCCGTAAGCGGTCGCTGGTCGAGCACGGGTTCCGGCTGCCCAGCGCGATGGACAACCGTCCGCTCAAGTGGCCCGAGTTCCTCCAGCGCATCGGCCAGACGGTCTACCTGTCGGCCACGCCGGGCAACTACGAGATGGACAAGGTCGGGGGAGACGTCGTCGAGCAGGTCATCCGCCCCACGGGCCTGATCGACCCCGAGGTCATCGTCAAGCCCACGAAGGGCCAGATCGACGACCTGATCGGCGAGATCAACGACCGGGTCTCCCGCAACGAGCGCGTGCTGGTCACGACGCTCACGAAGAAGATGTCCGAGGACCTCACCGACTACCTGCTCGAGGCGGGCATCCGCACGCGATACCTGCACAGCGAGGTCGACACGCTGCGCCGCGTCGAGCTGCTGCGCGAGCTGCGGATGGGCGAGTACGACGTCCTGGTCGGCATCAACCTGCTGCGCGAGGGTCTCGACCTGCCCGAGGTGAGCCTCGTGGCGATCCTCGACGCCGACAAGGAGGGCTTCCTGCGCTCCGCCCGGTCGCTCATCCAGACGATCGGTCGCGCGGCGCGCAACGTGTCCGGACAGGTCATCATGTACGCCGACCGGATCACCGACTCGATGGCGTCGGCGATCGACGAGACCAACCGCCGCCGGGCCAAGCAGGTCGCCTACAACACCGAGCGCGGCATCGACCCGCAGCCGCTGCGCAAGAAGATCGGCGACATCACCGACATGCTCGCCCGCGAGGACGAGGACACCCGCGCACTGCTGGCCGCCACCGGCGACCACCGCCGCAAGGGCGCGGCGGTGCCGTTGGGCCAGCACACGAAGAACCTCGCCGACCTGCCCTCGGGCGAGCTGGCCTCGCTGATCGACCAGCTGTCCGACCAGATGCACCAGGCGGCGGCCGACCTGCAGTTCGAGGTGGCGGCGCGCCTGCGCGACGAGATCAGCGAGCTCAAGCGCGAGCTGCGCGGCATGATCGGCGCCGGCACCTGAGTTCGCGCCGCCTTCGCCCGGCTGTCAGACTGGACCGCGGAGGGGAGTATTCCCATCACCGGCGTCTCGTCAGCACGGGGGTCACTGTCGACCATCCCGGGGCGCCGGACCGGTCATCGTCTGCAGTCCGGTGGAAGAGACCTCCGAGTCTTTGACGACCCGGAGAGAACAGAGGACCGCCTGTGAACGTCAGCATGCTCGAATGGGGAGTCACCCTCGCGGTGACCATCGCCATCCTGCTGTTCGACATCGTCGTGATCGCCCGCAAGCCGCACGAGCCCACGACGAAGGAGTGTGCGGTCTACCTGTCGGTCTACATCGGCCTGGCCGTCGCCTTCGGCGCCTGGGTCTGGGCCTTCCACGGCAGCCAGTACGGCATCGAGTTCTACGCCGGCTGGCTGACCGAGTACAGCCTGTCGATCGACAACCTGTTCATCTTCATCATCATCATGAGCAGCTTCGCCGTCCCGCGGAAGTACCAGCAGGAGGCGCTGCTCGTCGGCATCATCCTGGCGCTGGTGTTCCGCGGCATCTTCATCGCTGTCGGCGCCGTGGCCATCGAGCAGTTCTCGTGGGTCTTCTACGTGTTCGGTGCGTTCCTGCTCTACACCGCGGTCAAGCTGGTGGCCGACAACGACGAGGACGACGACGTCGAGAACGCGGTCGTCCGGTTCGCGCGGAAGCGCTTCAACCTCAGCGACAAGTGGGACGGGCTCAAGCTCGTCGTCCGCGAGAACGGCCGCCGCGCGATCACGCCGATGGCGCTGGTGATCATCGCGCTGGGCACCACGGACATCCTGTTCGCGCTGGACTCCATCCCGGCGATCTTCGGCCTCACCAAGGAGCCGTACATCGTCTTCACCGCGAACGTGTTCGCGCTGATGGGCCTGCGCCAGCTCTACTTCCTGCTCGGCGACCTGCTGCAGCGCCTGGTGTTCCTGTCCTACGGCCTGGCGTTCCTGCTGTTCTACATCGGCGTCAAGCTGGTGCTGCACGCGCTGCACGAGAACGAGCTGCCGTTCATCAACGGCGGCGAGCCCGTGCACCACGTGGGTCCGGTGCCCATCCCCGAGATCCCCACCCTGCTGAGCCTGGGCGTGATCATCGCGACGCTGACGATCACGGCCGTGGCGAGCCTCTGGTACTCCAAGAAGTACCCCGAGCGCGTCGGCGGCGGGCACTGACCTCGCCGCCGCCGGGGTCCCTCAGGGGATCTCGTGCGGCGGCAGGTCGTCGGGGTTCGTCTCGAGGCGCTCGCCCCGGCGACGGCTCAGGAAGTACATCGGCACGGACAGGACGAGTCCGATCACGAGCAGGATCCCGGCGATCTCGTACTGCGAGCCGGGGCGACCCGACAGCGGCGTGACGAGGTAGACGCACGTCACGATGCCGAGCAGGGCGACCGGGGCCGCGGTGCGGAAGTGCGAGTGGTCGACCGTGTCCTTGCGCAGGACCAGCACGGCCGTGTTGACGACCGCGAAGACGGCGAGCAGCAGCAGGCTGGTGGTGCCGCCGAGCACGGCGACCGCCTCGGTGCTGGCGTTCGAGACGTAGGCGATCAGGCCGAGGGACAAGGCGGTGGTGAACGCGATCGACACCCACGGCGTCTGGCGCTTGCTGACCTTGGCCAGGCCGTGGGGGATGACGCCCTGCTTGCCCATCCCGTACAGCAGACGGCTGGCCATCAGCATGTTGATGAGCGCCGAGTTGGCGACGGCGAACATCGAGATGAACGGCAGGATCGTGTCGATCGGGATGTCGGGGGCACCCTGCTCGACCACGGTCACCAGCGGGGTGTCGTTGCCGGCGAGTTCGCCGACGGGGACGATCGCGACGGCGCAGATCGAGACGAGGATGTAGATGACGCCGGTGAGCCCCAGGCCGGTCAGCATGATCTTGGGGAAGATCCGGTTCGGCTCGTGGCACTCCTCGGCCATGTTGACGGCGTCCTCGAAGCCGACCATCGCGAAGAAGGCCAGCGAGGTCGCCGTGGTCACGGCGAGGAAGACGTTCTTGTCGTCAGGGGTCTCGAACGCGACCACCGCGCCCCAGTCGGCGTCGCCGCCGGCGATCGCCCAGAGCCCGACGAGGATCACCAGCAGCAGGCCCGAGAGCTCGACCAGCGTGAGCACGACGTTCGTCTTGACGCCCTCGCTGACCCCGCGCAGGTTGATCGCCGCGATCAGCAGCATGAACGCCAGGGCGATCAGCATGATCTCGAGGTTCGACGCCTCCCAGTCGAACCCGACGGCGAGGTTCGCGGCGAAGGCGCGTGAGGCCGTGGAGGCCGACGTGATGCCCGAGCACATCACGGTGAACGCGACCATGAACGTCAGGAAGTGGACCCCGAAGGCCTTGTGCACGTAGAGCGCCGCACCGGCGGCCTGCGGGTACTTGGTGACCAGCTCGAGGTAGGACAGCGCCGTCAGCAGCGCGACCGCGAACGCGATGAGGAACGGCAGCCAGGCGGCGCCGCCCACCTCGGCGGCGACCTGGCCGGTGAGGGCGTAGACGCCGGTGCCCAGGATGTCGCCGACGATGAAGAGCAACAGGAGTTTGGGCCCGAGGACCCGTCGGAGTTCGGTCGGCTGTTGCGTCGATTCGGTGCTGGTCGCCATGGCTCCCCCTCGTGTGGTGCCTTCAGAGTCGCGCCGTGTGCCCGATCCGGCAACCCCGACGGTCTATCGTGTGCGGGTGAGATGGTTGCGGGGAGTCCGCTCGAGAGTGCTGACGTCGGTCGCCCGGCGACACGTCAGCAAGCGCGGGATCGACCTCGCCAGCTTCTCCTTCATCCCCGAGCCCACCAAGGCGCCGTTGCAGCGCGTGGGCCTGGATCCGGTGCCGCGACTGGCCCAGATCCGCGAGTCCGAGCCGTTGCACCGGCTCGACCTGCCGTTCGACTTCACCGCGTACCTCGTCACGGGGTACGAGGAGGCGCGCCAGGTGCTCACGGCCCGCGACACGTACTCCACCGACATCCGGCACCTGTTCTCCGGCGACGGCCCCGCCACGTCGGACGACATCGGGGGACTGGGGTTCACCGACCCGCCGGTGCACACCCGGCTGCGCAAGATCATCACCCCTGAGTTCACGATGCGCCGCCTGGCGCGGCTCGAGCCGCTGATCGAGCAGTTCGTCGAGCGGGCCCTCGATGAGCTGGAGGCGGCCGGTCCCGGCGCCGACCTGGCCAGGGTGCTGGCGTTCCCCATCCCGTTCAACACGATCTGCGCGCTGCTGGGCCTCGACTACGACGACACCCAGGCCTTCTCGAAGCTGGGCAGCGCGCGGTTCGACGCGACCAACGGGGGAGCGGCGGCGTTCGGCGCGGTGTCGGAGCAGCGCGAGTTCCTCTTCGACGCCGTGGCCCGCCAGCGCAAGGAGCCCGGACCCGGCCTCATCGGGCAGATCATCCGCGACGAGGGCGAGCTGATCTCCGACCAGGACCTGGCGGGGCTCGCGGACGGGGTCTTCACCGGCGGGTACGAGACGACCGCCGGGATGATCGCGCTCAGCACCCTGATGCTCACCCGCGACCCCGCCTACGCCGAGCTGGTGCGCTCGGGCGATCGCAAGACGCTCGACCGCGTCATCGAGGAGCTGCTGCGCTACTTCTCGGTGGTCCAGGTGGCGTTCCCCCGGTTCGCGAAGCAGGACATGGAGCTCTTCGGCCAGAGGATCGAGGCGGGCGACGTCCTGCTGGTGTCCCTCAGCGCGGCCGACCGCGACCCGCGCGCCGCCGGTGCGGACCCCGACACGTTCGACCCGACGCGCACCCCGGCCAGCGGCCACCTCGCGTTCGGGCACGGCATCCACCGCTGCATCGGCGCAGAGCTGGCCCGGATGGAGCTGCGGATCGCCCTGCCGAGGCTGCTGCAGCGGTTCCCCGACCTGCGCGTCGCCGTGCCCGAGTCCGAGCTGGAGTTCCGTCAGCTCAGCTTCGTCTTCGGCATCGAGTCGCTGCCCGTCACCTTCTGACGGTCACCAGCCGCGGGCGCGCCAGTCGGACAGGCCGGGGCGCTCGGCGCCGATCGTCGAGTCGTCGCCGTGGCCGGGGTAGAACCACGTGTCGTCGTCGAAGCGCGCGAACAGCTTGCCCTCGACGTCGCCGATGAGCCGCAGGAAGTCGTCGGGCGACCACGTGCGCCCGACGCCGCCGGGGAACAGGGAGTCGCCGGTGAACAGGTGGGTGACGCCGTCGGGGTCGTCGTAGGCCAGCGCGATCGAGCCCGGCGTGTGGCCGACGATCTCGATGACCTCCAGCTCGCACGAGCCGACGCGGACCCGGGCGCCGGTGCGGACGCGGACGTCCACGTCGACCGGGAGCTCGTCGGCATCGTCCTCGCCGGCGACGGTCTCGGCGCCGGTGGCCGCCACCACCTCGGCCAGGGCCTGCCAGTGGTCGCCGTGGCGGTGGGTCGTGATCACGCGCGCCAGGCCCCGGTCGCCGATGAGCTCGAGCAGGCGCGGGGCCTCGTCGGCGGCGTCGATCAGCACCTGCTCGCCCGTGAGGGCGCAGCGCAGCAGGTAGGCGTTGTTGGCCATCGGGCCCACGGCGATCTTGGTGATCACCAGGTCGCCGGCCTCGCGGGTGTCGGGGGCGCCCCCGACCGTGACCTGTCCGGTGTACGTCATGGTCGCGAGCCTATCGTCGAGAGGTTTCTGTCAGGTTCCGTCAGTACGCTGGACCAGTGGCTGATCGTCTCGTCGTCCGGGGTGCCCGCGAGCACAATCTCAAAGATGTCTCCGTAGATCTGCCCCGTGACTCGCTCATCGTGTTCACGGGTCTGTCCGGCTCGGGCAAGTCGTCCCTCGCGTTCGATACGATCTTCGCCGAGGGCCAGCGCCGCTACGTCGAGTCGCTCTCGGCGTACGCCCGGCAGTTCCTCGGCCAGATGGACAAGCCCGACGTCGACTTCATCGAGGGCCTGTCGCCCGCGGTCTCGATCGACCAGAAGTCGACCTCGCGCAACCCGCGCTCCACGGTCGGCACCATCACCGAGGTCTACGACTACCTGAGGCTGCTCTACGCGCGCGCCGGGCGGGCGCACTGCCCCACGTGCGGCGAGCCCATCGGCCGCCAGACCCCGCAGCAGATCGTCGACCGCATCCAGGCCGGCGAGGAGGGTGCCCGGTTCCAGGTGCTCGCGCCGGTCGTCCGCGGGCGCAAGGGCGAGTACCTCGACCTGTTCCGCCAGCTGCAGCAGGCCGGCTTCAGCCGCGCCATCGTCGACGGCGAGGTCCACATGCTCGCCGACGAGCCGCCCAAGCTCGCCAAGCAGAAGAAGCACACGATCGAGGTCGTCGTCGACCGCCTCACCGTCAAGCCGTCCTCGAAGCAGCGCCTCACGGAGTCGATCGAGACCGCGCTCGGCCTGGCCGAGGGTCTCGTCATCATCGACTACGTCGGTCTCGACGAGAAGGACCCGCAGCGCCGTCGCCGCTTCTCCGAGAAGTTGTCGTGCCCCAACGATCACCCCCTGCAGGTCGACGAGCTCGAGCCGCGGTCGTTCTCGTTCAACGCCCCGTACGGTGCGTGCCCCGAGTGCCACGGCCTCGGCTCGCGCAAGGAGGTCGACGCCGAGCTGCTCGTGCCCGACCCCGAGAAGACGCTCGCCGAGGGCGCGATCACGGCGTGGTCGTACACGCAGGTGTCCGACTACTTCCTGCGGCTCATGCGCTCGCTCGGCGACGAGATGGGCTTCGACGTCGACACCCCGTGGCAGGACCTGTCCGACGAGGTGCAGGACGCCCTGATGAACGGGCACGCCACGAAGGTCCACGTCCAGTACAAGAACCGATACGGCCGCCAGCGCTCCTACTGGGCCGAGTTCGAGGGCGCCCGTGCGTTCGTCGAGCGCCGTCACTCCGAGACCGAGTCCGACACCAGCCGCGAGCGGTTGGAGGGCTTCATGCGCGAGGTCCCGTGCCCCACCTGCAAGGGCACCCGCCTCAAGCCGGTCATCCTCGCGGTCACCCTCGAGTCCGAGAAGTACGGCAAGAAGAACATCGCCGAGGTCTGCCACCTGTCGATCGCCGAGGCTGCCGACTACCTGCAGACCCTCACCATGAGCGATCGCGAGCGCCAGATCGGCGAGCGCGTGCTCAAGGAGATCCACGAGCGACTGCGCTTCCTGCTCGACGTCGGCCTCGACTACCTCGCGCTCGACCGCGCCGCCGGGTCGCTGTCCGGAGGCGAGGCCCAGCGCATCCGGCTGGCCACGCAGATCGGCGCCGGTCTGGTGGGCGTGCTGTACGTGCTCGACGAGCCGTCCATCGGCCTGCACCAGCGCGACAACCACCGACTCATCGAGACGCTCGTGCGGCTCAAGAACCTCGGCAACACGCTGATCGTCGTCGAGCACGACGAGGACACGATCCGCGCGTCGGACTGGGTCGTCGACATCGGCCCGGGCGCCGGCGAGCACGGGGGACAGGTGATCGTCTCGGGCACCGTCGACGAGCTGCTCTCCAGTCCCGACTCCCTGACGGGTGCCTACCTCTCGGGCCGCACGTCGATCCCGGTCCCCGAGGTCCGCCGCCCGCGCGACAAGGGCCGCCAGCTGACGGTCAAGGGCGCGCGCGAGAACAACCTGCGCAACGTCGACGTGTCCTTCCCGCTGGGCCAGCTGGTGTCGGTCACGGGCGTGTCCGGCTCGGGCAAGTCCACGCTGGTCAACGACATCCTCTACACCTCGCTGGCCCGCCAGATCTACAAGGCGCGCACCATCCCGGGGCGTCACCGCACGATCGAGGGCACCGAGAACGTCGACAAGGTCATCCACGTCGACCAGTCGCCGATCGGTCGCACGCCGCGCTCCAACCCGGCCACGTACACCGGCGTCTTCGACCACGTGCGCAAGCTCTTCGCGCAGACGCCCGAGGCCAAGATGCGCGGTTACCAGCAGGGCCGGTTCTCGTTCAACATCAAGGGCGGGCGCTGCGAGGCGTGCCGCGGCGACGGCACGATCAAGATCGAGATGAACTTCTTGCCCGACGTCTACGTGCCGTGCGAGGTCTGCCACGGGGCTCGCTACAACCGCGAGACGCTCGAGGTGCACTACAAGGGCAAGACGATCGCCGAGGTGCTCGACATGCCGATCGAGGAGGCCGTCGACTTCTTCGAGGCCATCCCCGCGATCGCGCGTCACCTGCGCACCCTGGTCGACGTCGGCCTGGGCTACGTCCGGCTCGGCCAGCCCGCGCCGACGCTCTCCGGCGGCGAGGCCCAGCGCGTCAAGCTGGCGTCCGAGCTGCAGAAGCGGTCCACCGGCCGCACGGTCTACGTGCTCGACGAGCCCACCACGGGTCTGCACTTCGAGGACATCCGCAAGCTGCTCATCGTGTTGCAGCGCCTCGTCGACACGGGCAACTCGGTCATCGTCATCGAGCACAACCTCGACGTCATCAAGGCCTCGGACTGGATCATCGACATGGGTCCCGAGGGCGGCAGCGGCGGCGGCATGGTCGTCGCCCAGGGCACGCCCGAGGAGGTCGCGGCCCACCCGGAGTCGCACACCGGCCGGTTCCTCAAGCCCCTGCTGTCGTGAGGCCCGATCGTGGCTGACCCGTCGACCTACCGCCCCCGGCCGGGGGAGATCCCGACCGACCCGGGCGTCTACCGGTTCCGCGACGAGCAGGGCCGGGTCATCTACGTGGGCAAGGCCAAGAGCCTGCGCCAGCGGCTGAACTCCTACTTCCAGGACGTCGGCCACCTGCACCCGCGCACGCACCAGATGGTCACCACGGCCACGTCCGTCGAGTGGACGGTCGTCAACACCGAGGTCGAGGCGCTGGCGCTGGAGTACTCCTGGATCAAGGAATACGACCCGCGCTTCAACGTCAAGTACCGCGACGACAAGTCCTACCCGTGGCTGGCCGTCACGGTCGGCGAGGACATCCCGCGGGTCCTGGTCATGCGCGGCGCCCAGCGCAAGGGCGTGCGCTACTTCGGCCCCTACGGGCATGCCTGGGCCATCCGCGACACGGTCGACACCCTGTTGCGCGTCTTCCCCATGCGGTCCTGCAGCGCGGGTGTCTTCAAGCGCGCCCAGGCGGCAGGCCGGCCGTGCCTGCTGGGCGACATCGGCAAGTGCTCGGCCCCGTGCGTGGGACGGGTGACGCCCGACGAGCACCGCGACATCGTCGACGACTTCCTGTCGTTCATGGGTGGTCAGACGGCCGGGTTCGAGCGGGGGATCGAGGAGCGGATGCGCGACGCCGCCGCCTCCCAGGAGTACGAGCTCGCCGCCAAGTACCGCGACGACCTGATGGCGATGCGCCGGGTGCTGGAGAAGCAGTCGGTGGTGCTCGGCGACGGCACCGACGCCGACGTGCTCGGGTTCGTGGTCGACCCGCTCGAGGTGGCCGTCCAGATCTTCAACGTCCGGGGCGGACGCATCCGGGGGCAGCGCGGCTGGGTGGCCGACCGCGGCGACGACGCCGGGCTCCCCGAGCTGGTCGAGAGCGCCATCATGACGCTCTACGCCGACGTCGCGCCGGCCGCGATCCCGCGCGAGGTGCTGGTGCCCGCGCTGCCCTCCGACCACCAGGCCGTCACCGAGCTGCTCGAGGAGCGCCGCGGCGGCAAGGTCACGGTGCGGGTGCCCCAGCGCGGCGACAAGCGCGCCTTGCTCGACACCGTCGCGCAGAACGCGAA
This sequence comes from Aeromicrobium flavum, assembly GCF_007992115.1. Classification (GTDB taxonomy): domain Bacteria; phylum Actinomycetota; class Actinomycetes; order Propionibacteriales; family Nocardioidaceae; genus Aeromicrobium; species Aeromicrobium flavum. The sequence continues at coordinate 40,074 of NZ_BJZQ01000013.1, read as the reverse complement.
GCAGGCGCTGGGCCGCCACAAGCTCAAGCGGTCGGGCGACCTCACCAGCCGCAGCCGGGCGCTGGAGGAGATCCAGCTGGCCCTCGACCTGCCGGCGCCGCCGCTGCGGATCGAGTGCTTCGACGTGTCGAACCTGCAGGGCACCGAGATCGTCGCCTCGATGGTGGTCTTCGAGGACGGGCTCCCGCGCAAGTCCGAGTACCGCCGGTTCACGGTCCGGCACGAGGGTCAGAGCGACGTCGCCGCCATGCACGAGGTCATCACCCGCCGGTTCACCCATCACCTGAAGGCCGTCGAGCGCCAGGAGGGCACCGAGCCGGGCATCGACCCCGAGACCGGCAAGCCCCGGCGGTTCGCGTACGCGCCGTCCCTGGTCGTCGTCGACGGCGGACCCCCGCAGGTCGAGGCGGCCCGCCAGGCCATGGAGGCCCTCGGCGTCCGGGACGTGGCCCTGTGTGGGCTGGCCAAGCGCCTCGAGGAGGTGTGGCTGCCCCAGGACGAGGACCCGGTGATCCTGCCGCGCACCAGCGAGGGCCTCTACCTGCTCCAGCGCGTCCGCGACGAGGCCCACCGCTTCGCGATCACGCACCACCGCCAGCGCCGCAGCAAGTCGATGGTCGAGAGCCTGCTCGACCCGGTGCCGGGCCTGGGTGAGACGCGCCGCCGCGCGCTCATGCGCCACTTCGGCTCCTTGAAGAAGCTGCGCGCCGCGAGCGTGGAGGAGATCACAGACGTCCCCGGGATCGGGCTGGCTACGGCACAATCCATCGTGGCGGCGCTCCACGAGGGAGAGCCCCCCGCCCCGGCCGTGAACATGGCCACGGGCGAGATCCTGGAGGACTGAGGCCGACATGACCAAGCTGACCGAGTTCGTCCTCGTCACCGGGATGACCGGGGCGGGGCGCAGCACCGCCGCCAAGGCGCTCGAGAAACTCGGCTACTACGTGGTCGACAACCTCCCGCCGGGCATGCTCGGCGAGCTCGTGGCGTCGGTCGACGCCGCCGAGGACATCGACCGGCTGGCCGTGGTCGTCGACTCCCGGTCGCGCACCTTCTTCTTCGGCCTCGTCGACGCGATCGAGGCGGTGCTCGACGCGGGCATCCACGTCCGCACGCTGTACCTGGAGGCCGCCGACGAGATCCTCGTGCGCCGGCAGGAGGCCGCGCGCCGGCCCCACCCGCTGAGCCGTCAGGGCCGCCTGATGGACGGGTTCATCCACGAGCGCGCCCTGCTGCGGACCATCCGGGGTCGTGCCGACATCGTCATCGACACCAGCCGGCTCAACGTCCACCAGCTGGCCCACCGGGTGCGCCAGGCGTTCGAGGTGGAGGACGAGCGGGGCCTGCACGTCACGATCGTGTCCTTCGGCTTCAAGTACGGGATCCCGATCGACGCCGACATGGTCGCGGACATGCGCTTCCTGCCCAACCCGTTCTGGGTCGACGACCTGCGCTCGCTGAGCGGTCAGGACCCGGCGGTCCGCGAGTACGTCCACAGCCAGGACCGTGCCGAGGAGTTCCTCGACCGGTACGTCGAGCTGCTGTCGCTCATCACCAACGGGTTCCTGCAGGAGGACAAGCTCTTCCTCACCGTCGGGATCGGCTGCACGGGAGGCCGCCACCGCAGCGTCGCGATGTCCGAGGCCCTGGACCAGCGGTTGCGCGACCGGGGCGTCCGCACCCTCGTCGTCCACCGCGACCTGGGTCGCGAATGAGCTCGGCTCTGGGGGGAGGGCCGGCCGTCGTCGCGCTGGGCGGGGGTCACGGCCTCGCCGCCACGCTCTCCGCGCTGCGGCGGGTGACCGACCGGCTGACGGGCATCGTGACCGTCGCCGACAACGGCGGTTCGTCCGGGCGCCTGCGCACCGAGTTCGGGATCCTGCCGCCCGGCGACCTGCGGATGGCCCTGGCCGCTCTGTGCGGCGACGACGACTGGGGCTGGGGCTGGGCCGCGATCCTGCAGCACCGCTTCGGCGGTGACGGCCCGCTCGCCGGCCATCCGGTCGGCAACCTGCTGCTGGCCGCGCTGTGGGACATGGAGGGCGACCAGGTCACCGGACTCGACATGGTGGCCGAGCTGCTGCGGGCTCGCGGTCGCGTGCTGCCGATGGCCAACGTGCCGCTCGACATCGAGGCGGACGTCGACTTCGGGCCGACCGAGAGCGTCCGGGTCGTCCGCGGGCAGACCGAGGTCGCGACGACCTCGGGACGCATCCTGGAGGTCCGCCTCGACCCCACCGACCCCGCCGCGTGCCCGCAGGCCCTCCAGGCGCTCGAGGACGCCGCGTGGGTCACGATCGGTCCCGGCTCCTGGTTCACGAGCGTCATGCCCACCTTGCTCGTGCCGGAGCTGCGCCAGGCGCTGCTGCGCACGCCGGCCCGGCGTGCCCTGGTCCTCAACCTCGTGAACCAGCCGGGCGAGACCGAGCACCTCACGCCCGAGCAGCACCTCGAGGTGCTGGCCGCGCACGCGCCCGATCTGCACCTCGACGTCGTGGTCGCCGACACGCAGGCCACGGGCGACGTCCGGGCGCTGGAGCGCGCGGCGCGGTCGCTCGGCGCCGAGCTCGTGACGGCCGACGTGCGTTCTCCCACGCATCCGGGCCAGCACGATCCGGCTGCGCTGGCCGACGTCTTTGTCCGCACGTTCGCCACGGGCTCACCAGCGCAGGCATAGAGTGGCCCAGCGGGCTTCTCGGGACCGCTGAACTGGAGGTGTGTGGATCGATGGCGATGACGGCACAGGTGAAGGCGGAAGTGGCCCGGATCCCGGTGACCAAGGCGTGCTGCCGCAAAGCCGAGGTGTCGACGATCCTGCGATTCTCCGGCGGCCTGCACATCGTCTCGGGTCGCATCGTGATCGAGGCCGAGCTCGACACCGCCGCCGCCGCGCGCCGGCTCCGTCAGGAGATCGCCGACGTCTACGGCCACGAGAGCGAGATCATCGTCCAGCAGGGCGCCGGCGTCCGCAAGACCACCCTGTACGTGGTGCGCATCGCCCGCGGCGGGGAGCTGCTCGCCCGCCAGACCGGTCTCGTCGACGGGGGAGGGCGTCCCGTGCGCGGCCTCCCGCCGCAGGTCGTCTCCGGCCCGTCGTGCGACGCCGTCGCCGCGTGGCGCGGCGCCTTCCTGGCGCGCGGCTCGCTCACCGAGCCCGGCCGCTCGTCCGCGCTCGAGATCGGCTGCCCCGGACCCGAGGCGGCGCTGGCGATGGTCGGCGCCGCGCGCCGCATCGGCGTCTCGGCCAAGGCCCGCGAGGTCCGCGGCGGCGACCGCGTCGTCATCCGCGACGGCGAGGCCATCGGCGCCCTGCTCACCCGGCTCGGTGCGCACGAGACGCTGCTGGCCTGGGAGGAGCGCCGGATGCGCCGCGAGGTCCGCGCCACGGCCAACCGGCTGGCCAACTTCGACGACGCCAACCAGCGACGCTCCGCCCGCGCGGCCGTCGCGGCCGGTGCCCGCGCCCAGCGCGCGCTCGACATCCTCGGCGACGAGGTGCCCGACCATCTGCGGATGGCCGGCGACCTGCGCGTCCAGCACCGCGAGGCCAGCCTCGAGGAGCTCGGCCAACTGCACGAGCCGCCGCTGACGAAGGACGCGATCGCCGGGCGGATACGCCGCCTGCTCGCCATGGCGGACAAGCGGGCCCACGACCTGGGCATCGCCGACACCGAGGCCGGCCTCAACCCCGACCAGCTCGCCGACGGCTGACCCGTCTCGCAGGTCCGATGCCCCCTGCAGGGCGCGCCGCCGCGTCGGTAGGGTGAGGGCGTAACGAGTCTTTCACCCGGCAACTCAGGAGCATCCCGTGACTGTTCGTGTAGGTATCAACGGCTTCGGCCGCATCGGTCGTAACTTCTTCCGCGCGGTGCGTGCCAGCGGAGCCGACATCCAGATCGTGGCCGTCAACGATCTGACCGACAACGAGACGCTCGCGACGCTGCTGAAGTACGACTCGATCCTGGGTCGCCTCGACGCCGACGTCACCTTCGACGACACCGCGATCTACGTCGGCGACCAGAAGATCGTCGCCTTCGAGGACCGCGACCCGGCCAACCTCGACTGGTCGTCGGTCGGCGCCGACATCGTCGTCGAGTCCACCGGCTTCTTCACCGACGCCACGAAGGCCAAGGCTCACCTCGACGGCGGCGCCCAGAAGGTCATCATCTCCGCCCCGGCGAAGAACGAGGACATCACGATCGTCATGGGCGTCAACGACGACCTGTACGACGCGTCGAAGCACACGATCATCTCGAACGCCTCGTGCACGACGAACTGCCTCGCCCCGATGGCCAAGGCCCTCAACGACGGCATCGGCATCGAGCGTGGCCTCATGACCACGATCCACGCCTACACACAGGACCAGAACCTCCAGGACGCGCCCCACAGCGACCTCCGCCGCGCCCGCGCCGCCGCGCTGAACATCGTGCCGACCTCGACGGGTGCGGCCAAGGCCGTCTCGCTCGTGCTGCCCGAGCTGAAGGGCAAGCTCGACGGCTACGCGCTGCGCGTGCCGGTTCCCACGGGCTCGGCCACCGACCTGACCTTCACGGCCAGCCGCGAGACGTCGGTCGAGGAGATCAACGAGATCGTCCGCAAGGCCGCCGAGGGCTCGAGGTTCCTCAAGTACAACACCGATCCGATCGTCTCCACCGACATCGTGACCGACCCGCACTCGTGCATCTTCGACGCTCCGCTGACGAAGGTCATCGGCGACCAGGTCAAGGTCGTCGGCTGGTACGACAACGAGTGGGGCTACTCGAACCGCCTCGTCGACCTTGTGTCCCTCGTCGGCTCCTCGCTCTGAGAGGCCGGTCGTGAAGACGGTCGACGACCTGGGCAAGCTCAAGGGCAAGCGCGTCCTGGTCCGCAGTGACCTCAACGTGCCGCTCGACGGCGCGACGATCACCGACGACGGGCGCGTCCGCGCGAGCGTCCCGACGATCCAGCGGCTCGTCGACGAGGGCGCGCGCGTCATCGTCCTCGCGCACCTGGGTCGTCCGAAGGGCGAGCCCGACCCGCAGTACTCGCTGGCTCCCGTGGCCTCGCGGCTGAGCGAGCTGCTCGGCACAACGGTCCGCTTCGCCTCCGACACCGTGGGCGTCGACGCCCAGCGCACCGTCGCCGAGCTCGGGAACGGCGAGGTCGCCCTGCTGGAGAACGTCCGGTTCAACGCCGGCGAGACCAGCAAGGACGACGCCGAGCGCGGCGCCTTCGCCGACCAGCTCGCCGCGCTGGCCGACCTGTTCGTGTCCGACGGCTTCGGCGTCGTGCACCGCAAGCAGGCCAGCGTCTACGACGTCGCCGAGCGTCTCCCGGCCGCCGTCGGCGGTCTGGTGCAGGCCGAGGTCGAGGTGCTCAAGCGCCTCACCGAGTCGCCGGAGCGGCCGTACGCGGTCGTCCTGGGCGGTTCCAAGGTCTCCGACAAGCTGGGCGTCATCGACCACCTGCTGACCAAGGCCGACACCCTGGTGATCGGCGGCGGCATGGTGTTCACGTTCCTCGCCGCGCAGGGTCACGGTGTCGGGACGTCGCTGCTCGAGCAGGACCAGATCGGCGTCGCCGAGGAGTACCTGTCGCGCGCCCGCGAGCTGGGCGTCTCGATCGTGCTGCCGACGGACGTCGTCGTCGCTCCCGAGTTCAAGGCCGACGCCCCGGCCACGACCGTGGCGGTCGACCAGATCCCCGACGACCAGATGGGCCTGGACATCGGCCCGGAGTCCGCCGAGGCGTTCGCCGAGGTCATCCGCGGGTCGAAGACGGTGTTCTGGAACGGCCCCATGGGCGTGTTCGAGATGGCGGCCTTCGCGGCCGGCACCCGCACCGTCGCGCAGGCCCTGACCGAGGTGGACGGCCTGTCCGTCGTCGGCGGCGGCGACTCCGCGGCTGCCGTGCGGCAGCTGGGCTTCACCGACGACCAGTTCGGCCACATCTCGACCGGCGGCGGCGCGAGCCTGGAGTACCTGGAGGGCAAGACGCTCCCGGGTCTGGCGATCCTGGACGAATCCGGCTCGGAGGAGAGCGCATGACCCGAACACCGCTGATGGCGGGCAACTGGAAGTCCAACCTGAACCACCAGGAGGCGGTGGTCCTCGTCCAGAAACTGGCATGGACCCTGTCGGACAAGAAGCACGACTACGCGAAGAGCGAGGTCGTGGTCATCCCGCCGTTCACCGACCTACGCAGCGTCCAGACGCTGATCGACGGCGACAAGCTGCCGATCGGCTACGGCGCGCAGGACGTCTCGGCGCACGACGGCGGTGCGTACACCGGTGAGATCTCGGCGGCCATGCTGGCCAAGCTGGGCTGCTCCTACGTCGTCGTCGGGCACTCCGAGCGGCGCGAGTACCACGCCGAGTCCGACCAGGTCGTCAACGAGAAGGCCGCCAAGGCGCTCGCCGCCGGCATGACGCCCATCGTCTGCGTCGGTGAGGGCCTCGAGGTCCGCCAGGCCGGCGAGCACGTGGCGTACACGCTCGCCCAGATCGACGGCTCGCTGGCCGGGTTCTCGGCCGAGCAGGTCGCGGGACTGGTCGTCGCGTACGAGCCCGTGTGGGCCATCGGCACCGGTGAGGTGGCGACCCCCGAGGACGCCCAGGAGGTGTGCGCGGCCATCCGTGGTCGCCTCGCGGAGACCTGGGGTGCGGACGTGGCGGACCAGACACGTATCCTGTACGGCGGATCGGTCAAGGCTGCGAACGTGGCCGCTATCATGGCTAAGCCCGACGTCGACGGCGCGCTCGTCGGTGGGGCCAGCCTGGTCGCGGAGGAGTTCGCCGGGATCGTCCGGTTCTACGACATGCCCGACCTCACGAGGTCCTGACGAAAGGAGAGACGTGGTCATCGCGTTCTCCCTGCTGCTCGCCCTGAGCAGCCTGCTCATGATCATCCTCGTGCTGATGCACAAGGGCCGAGGCGGCGGACTGTCCGACATGTTCGGTGGCGGTGTCTCGAGCTCGCTCAGCGGCTCGTCCGTCGCCGAGCGCAACCTCGACCGCATCACCGTCGGTGTCGCCACGGTCTGGGTCGTGTGCGTCTTCGCGCTCGGCCTGTTGCTGAAGGTGAGCAACTGATGGCCGCCGGCGCCATTCGTGGCAGCCGCATCGGCTCGGGCCCCATGGGCGAGGCCGAGCGCGGCGAGGCGGCTCCCCGCCAGGCGATCTCGTACTTCTGCACGAACGACCACGCGATCACGCTGCAGTTCGCGATCGAGGCCGAGGTCCCCGTCGAGTGGGACTGCCCCAAGTGCGGCATGCCCGCCAGCATGGACTCGGACAACCGGCCGGACGCGCCGAAGACCGAGCCGTACAAGACGCACCTGGCCTACGTGAAGGAGCGCCGCTCCGAGACCGAGGCCGCCGACATCCTCAAGGAAGCCCTCGACACCCTGCGCAGCAAGCGCAAGACCGGCGAGATCATCTTCTGAGCTTCGACGCCGCGGCCGTGTCGAGGAACCAGACGGTCTCCTCGAGTCCGCGGGCGCCGGCGGCGGGCGCCTCCTCGATCGGCGCGCCGCCGAGCGCCTTCGCGACGGCGTCGGCCTTGTCGGCGCCCGCCACGACGAACCAGGTCACCTTCGTGTGGTTGAGCGCGGGATAGGTGAGCGTGATCCGCTGCGGCGGCGGCTTGGGGGAGTCGAAGACCTCCACGGCCAGCCGCTCGGTCTCGTTCACCTGGGGGTGCCCGGGGAAGAGCGAGGCGATGTGCGCGTCGGGTCCCACACCGAGCAGGACGACGTCGAACGGGTCCTGGGGGAGCGTCGTCGCGTACTGGTCGGCGGCCTCGGCCATCGACAGGTCGCACCCGTGGGCCGGCATGGCGTGGATGTGCTCGGCGGGGACGCCGAGCCGGTCGAGGAAGCCCTCACGGGCCTGCCGGTCGTTGCGGTCCTCGTGGCCCTCGGGCACGAACCGCTCGTCGCCCCACCAGTACTCGGCACGGCTCCAGTCGGCGTTCTCGGCCGAGAGCCGGCCGTAGATCCTGGTCGCGATCGAGCCGCCGGTCAGGACCACCTTCGGGGTGCGGCCCACGGTGGCGACCGAGTGCACGCGGGCCGCGAGCTGGCGTGACACGGCCAGCGCGAGGTCGTCGCCGCTGTCGAAGATCTCGATCGTCATGTCATGACCCTCCGTTGTCGAGGTGAAGCAGCGTCTCGCCGTAGATCTCGTCGGCATCGAGCCGGCGCAGGTCCTCGGCGAGCAGCTCGGCGATTTCGCGACGCCGGATCGGCACCACGCGCGAGGAGGATCCCGGGACGCTGAACTCGCAGGTCATCTCGTCCGTGCGCCGGATGTCGATGTCACCCACGTCGGTGAAGAGGGTGACGCGCTGGATCTGGGAGCCGGAGTCGTCGTCGACGAACTCGATCGGCACGCCCAGACGGCACTCGAGCCACGCCTTCAGCAGGACGGCGACGGGGTTGACGTCGTCGGCCAGGATGCGGCCGCCGGTCGCACTGCCCGAGGTCTGGTCCAGCGCCGCGGCCAGCAGGGCCCGCCACAGCGTGAGTCGCGTCCAGGCCAGGTCGGTGTCGCCGGGCTGGTAGCCGGGAGCCAGCTTGTGCAGCCAGTCCACCGGCGCCGGGGTGCGCTCGGCGTCGGTGAGGCGACGCCGAGCGAGTCGGCCGATGGGATCGGTGGACGGCTCGAGCGGTCCGACGCCCGGCCACCACGCGACGACGGGGGAGTCGGGCAGCAGGAGGGGCAGGACGGCCGACTCGGCGTGCTTGACCAGCGGGCCGGACATCCGCAGCAGCACGGACTCGCCCGGAGAGCCCGCGCCCACGCGCACCCGGGCATTGAGGCGCGGCTTGCCCCGGCCGTCGCCCAGGATGACGCCCAGGACGCGGGAGGGGTGCTCGTGCTGCAGGACGGTCGCGGCCTTCATCGCCTCGGCCACGTTCTTGTCGTCGGTGATGATGAGCAGGGTCAGGGCCATGTCCATCGCGGGGCTGCCGGCCAGCGAGCGGCCCTTCGTCAGCGCCTTGGCCACGGCGGAGGCGCTGGTGTCCTCGAGGGTGAGGTCCATCAGGGTCGCCTCCAGACGCGGCCGTCACGGGCCAGCATGTCGATCGCGGACTGCGGACCCCAGGTCCCGGCCGGGTACGTGTCGATCGAGCGCTTGCGTGACCAGTGCTCGATCACGGGGTCGAGGATCTGCCACGACAGCTCCACCTCACGGTGCTGCGGGAACAGCGGCGGGTCGCCCAGCAGGACGTCCAGGATCAGGCGCTCGTACGCCTCGGGGCTGCTCTCGACGAACGAGCCGCCGTAGACGAAGTCCATGTTGACGTCGCGGATCTCCATCGTCGTCCCGGGCACCTTGGCCCCGAAGCGCATCGTGACGCCCTCGTCGGGCTGGATACGCATCACGAGCGCGTTGTGGCCCAGCTCGGTGACGTCGATGTTCTCGAAGGGCAGGTGCGGCGCCTTCTTGAAGACGACGGCGACCTCCGTGACGCGTCGGCCCAACCGCTTGCCCGTGCGCAGGTAGAAGGGCACCCCGGCCCAGCGGCGGGTCTCGATGTCGAGGCGCAGGGCCGCGAAGGTCTCGGTCAGGGACTTCGGGTCGGTGCCGTCCTCGTCGTGGTAGCCCACGACCGGCTGACCACCCGCCCAGCCCTCGACGTACTGGGCTCGTGCCGTGTGGTGGTCGAGGTCCTCCGGCAGGCGGACGCTGCGCAGCACCTTCTGCTTCTCCACGCGCAGGCTGGCGGCGTCGAAGGCGACCGGCTCCTCCATGGCGACGAGCGCCAGCAGCTGCAGGAGGTGGTTCTGGATGACGTCGCGCGCGGCGCCGATGCCGTCGTAGTAGCCGGCACGCGAGCCGATGCCGATGTCCTCGGCCATGGTGATCTGGACGTGGTCGACGTAGTTGCCGTTCCACACTGGCTCGAACATCTGGTTCGCGAAGCGCAGGGCCAGGATGTTCTGGACCGTCTCCTTGCCCAGGTAGTGGTCGATGCGGAAGACCGACTCCGCCTCGAACACGTTGCCGATCAGGTGGTTGAGCTCCTTGGCGGACTCGAGGTCGTGGCCGAAGGGCTTCTCGATGACGACCCGCCGCCAGCCCTTGCCGGGCTTGGCCAGCCCGTGCTCGTCGATCTTCGACACGACCGTGGGGAAGAGTCCCGGCGGGATCGAGAGGTAGAACGCGTGGTTGCCGCCGGTGCCCTGACGCTCGTCGAGCTTGGTCAGGGTCTTGGCCAGCTCCTCCCAGGCATCGTCGTCGTCGAACTGGCCCGGGACGAACTTGATCCCGGCGGCCAGCTGCTTCCAGACCGTCTCGCTCCACTCGGTGCGCGCGCCGGCCTTGGCGGCCTTCTTCAGCAGCGCGGCGAAGGTGCCGTCGCCCCAGTCGCGACGGGCGAAGCCGACGAGGCCGAAGCCCGGCGGCAGCAGGCCGCGGTTGGCCAGGTCGTAGATGGCCGGGATGAGCTTCTTGCGGGCGAGGTCGCCGGTGACGCCGAACATGACCACCGTGCACGGGCCCGCGATGCGCGGGAGCCGGCGGTCGCGGGGGTCGCGCAGCGGGTTGGGGCTCATGCCAGCGCCTCCTTGATCGCGGCGAGGCCCGCCTTGCGGTCGTGCAGGTGCAGGCGCAGCACGGGCCGTCCCTTGTCACGCAGGACCTGGGCGTCGCCCGCGGCCTGGGACACGATGAACTGGCCGAGGGTGAAGTCGCGGCCGGGGACGGGCAGGTCCTCGATCGGGTCGCACGTGACCTGCAGGAACACGCCGACCGGGGTGCCGCCCTTGTGGTACTGCCCGGTCGAGTGCAGGAACCGCGGGCCCCAGCCGAAGGTCACGGGGCGGTGCAGGCGGGCGGCCACGGTGGGGGCGAGCGACTCCAGGCCGGACAGGGCCCAGCGGTCGAGATAGAACTGCAGCGCCAGGTACTCGTCGTCGCCGACCTCCTCGAGCAGGTCGGCGATCGCCTCGCCGATCGACGCGGCGGACGACCCGTAGAAGTCGGCGAGTTCGCTCGTGTGGTCGGGCTCGGGCAGCGAGGCGTCGCCCCCGAGCAGCTCGCGGGCCGCGGCCTTGGCGCTCTCGACGTCGGGCTGGTCGAACGGGTCGATCTCCAACAGTCGGCCGGCGACCGCCGTGGCCACCTCCCACAGCAGGAACTGGGCGCCGAGCGACGCGTCGACCCCGGCCGCCCAGGGGTGACCGGGTGCCTCGTTGGTGCCGAGGTGGACGACGAACTCGTCGGAGGTGAAGGGGTCGTCGGGCGTCAGCGCGACGACCGGCAGGATGCCGGTGTCCTCCTTGCCGGTCGACTCGGCCACGAGCTGTTCGATCCAGTCGCCGAGGCCGTGGCGGTCGTGGTCGTGCAGCACGACCTTGTCGACCCCCTGCCGGGCGGCCACGCCGAGGGCGGTGCCGAGCCGGAGCCCCGGGTTCGAGGTGGTGTCGTCGCTCAGGTCGGGCACGACCTCGCCGGCCTGGTCGAGCAGGCCGATGATGTCGGCTCCCGCCAACCCGCTGGGGACGAGCCCGAAGGCGGTGAGCGCCGAGTAGCGACCCCCGACGTGGGGATCGGCCCGGAAGACGCGGTACCCGGCGGCCGTGGCCTCCTCGTCGAGCGGGGAGCCGGGGTCGGTGACGATCACCAGGTGCTCGCTCGGATCGAAGCCGGCGTCGCGGAAGGCTTCCTCGAAGATGCGCCGCTGGCTGTCGGTCTCGACCGTGCCGCCGGACTTGCTCGACACCACCACGACCGTGGACGCGAGGTCGCGGATCGCCGACCGCACCATGTCCGGCTGCGAGGAGTCGAGCACGTCCAGGGGCACCCCGGCGGCCGTGCAGATCACCTCGGGCGCGAGCGACGACCCGCCCATGCCGCACAGGACGACCCGCGTCACGCCGCGGGACCGCAGGTCGTCGCGGAGCGCCACGATCTCGGGCACGAGGGCACGGGAGGACTCGTGCAGCGTGACCCACGAGAGCCGGATCGAGGCCTCGGACTCGGCCTCGGGCCCCCACAGGGTGCCGTCCTCGTCGAACAGCCGTGACGCGAAGCATTCCGCGACGAGTGCCTCGACGGCCTCGTCGACCGACTCGTCCCGGGGCGTGTGGATGCGGAGTCGGTACGTCATGTCAGCCCTTGTCGAGCTCGGCGCGGACGGTCTCGAGCAACTCGGCCCACGAGTCGTCGAACTTCTGCAGGCCCTCGACCTCGAGCTGCTCGACGACCTCGTCGTACGAGATGCCCTGCTTCTCGAGGTCGTCGATGACCTGCTGGGCCTCGGACGCGCGGCCGGTGACGGTGTCGCCGGTGACCTCGCCGTGGTCGGCGAAGGCCTCGAGCGTCTTCTCGGGCATCGTGTTGACCGTGCCCGGCACGACCAGCTCCGACACGTACAGCGTGTCCGAGTAGGCCGGGTCCTTGACGCCGGTGGACGCCCACAGCGGGCGCTGCGGGCGGGCGCCCTTGGCCAGGAGGGCCTTCGCGCGGTCGGAGGAGAAGACCTCCTGGAACGCGGCGTAGGCCAGCCAGGCGTTGGCCAGCGCCGCCTTGCCGCGCAGCGGGCTGTCGTCGGCGAGGCGCTTGTCGACCTCGGCATCGACACGGCTGATGAAGAACGACGCGACCGAGTGGATCTGCGACAGGTCGCGGCCCTCGGCGTCGGCCTGCTCGAGGCCGTAGAGGTAAGCGTCCATCACGCCGCGGTACCGCTCGAGCGAGAAGATCAGGGTCACGTTGACGCTGATGCCCTTGGCGATCGACGCGGCGATCGCCGGCAGGCCCTCGCGGGTGGCGGGGATCTTGATCAGCAGGTTCGGGCGGTCGATCTCGTTCCAGAGGCGCTCCGCCATCGCGACGGTGCCGTCGGTGTCCTTCGCCAGGCCCGGCTCAACCTCGATCGAGACGCGGCCGTCGACGCCGTCGGTGGCGTCGTACACGGGCTTCAGGGCGTCGCACGCGTCACGGACGTCCTTCGTGGTGAGCGCGAAGACGGTGGCGTCGACGTCGGCGCCGGACGCCTTGAGCTCGCGCACCTGGGCCTCGTACCGCTCGCCCTTGGCCAGCGCGGAGGCGAAGATCGTCGGGTTCGTCGTCACACCCACGACGTGGCGCTGGGTGACGAGCTCGGCGAGGTTGCCGGTCTCGATCCGCTCCCGGGAGAGGTCGTCGAGCCAGATCGACACCCCCGCGTCGCTGAGTGCCTTCAGTCGTTCGGTCATGTCGATCACTCCTGTGATGGTGGTCAGTGGGTGGTGTCGGGGAGCACCGGTCCGGTCGGGCGCGCGAAGACGGGCACGCCGCCCTCACGCTGTGCCGCGGCGATGGACTCCCGGGCCGCGTCGGCCGTCGAGGCCGCCGTGATGCCGAAGCGCTCATAGAGCTCGCTGTAGTTGGCGGAGGCGCCGAAGTGCTCGAGCGAGACGATGCGTCCGGCGTCGCCGACGATGTCGCGCCAGCCGAACGCGACCCCCGCCTCGACGACCACGCGGGCGCGGACGTGCGGCGGGATGACACTGTCGCGGTACTCCTGGTCCTGCTCCTCGAACCACTCGCGGCACGGCATCGACACGACGCGCGCGCCGATGCCCTCCTCGGCCAGGACGCTCCGCGCCTGGACGGCGAGCTGCACCTCCGAGCCCGTGGCGACGATGACGACGTCGGGCGTGGCGTGGTGCAGGTCGGCGGGGGAGTCGAGCAGGACGTAGGCGCCCTTGGCGGCCTCCGACGCGGGCGCGTACTCGCCATCGCGCGGGAACACCGGCAGGTTCTGGCGGCTCAGCGCCAGCGCCGACGGGCGGTGGTGGCGCTGCAGGATCGTGGACCAGACGGCCACGGTCTCGTTGGCGTCGGCGGGCCGGACGACATCGAGGCCCGGGATCGTCCGCAGCGCCGCGAGGTGCTCGACCGGCTGGTGCGTGGGGCCGTCCTCGCCGAGGCCGATGGAGTCGTGCGTCCAGACGTAGGTGACGGGCAGCTCCTGCAGGGCGGCGAGGCGCACGGCGGGTCGCATGTAGTCGCTGAAGACCAGGAAGGTGCCGCCGTAGGGCCGGGTGGGGCCGTGCAGCGCGATGCCGTTCATGATCGAGCCCATCGCGTGCTCGCGGATGCCGAAGTGCAGCACGCGCCCGTACCAGTCACCGGTGAACTTCTTAGTGGAGTTCTGCGGCGGCAGGAAGGACGGCTGGTCCTTCGGCGTCGTGTTGTTCGAGCCGGCGAGGTCGGCCGAGCCGCCCCACAGCTCGGGCAGCTTCGGGGCCGCGGCGGAGAGGAAGTCACCGGAGGCGACGCGCGTGGCGACGCCCTTCTCGCTGGGCTCGTAGACCGGCAGGTCGGCGTCCCAGCCGTCGGGCAGCTCGCGGCTCGTCAGGCGGTCGAGCAGGGCCTTGCGCTCGCCGTTGGCCGTGACCCACAGGTCGAAGCGGGTCTGCCACTGCTCGTGCGCCGTCGCGCCGCGCTCGAGGGCGCCGTGGGTGTGCTCGAGCACCTCGTCGTCGACGGCGAAGTCGACCTCGGGATCGAAGCCCAGCAGCTGCTTCGTCGCCTTGATCTCGTCGTCGCCCAGGGCCGAGCCGTGCGCGGCGCCGGTGTTCTGGGCGTTCGGGGCGGGCCAGGCGATGATCGTGCGCAGCACGATGAGGCTCGGCCGGTCGGAGACGAGTTTCGCGGCCGCGAAGGCGTCGGCGAGGGCGTGGACGTCCTCGCGGTACTCGCCGCCACCGTGGGTCCAGTCGACCGTCTGCACGTGCCAGCCGTAGGCCTCGTAGCGCAGGGCCACGTCCTCGGTGAACGCGACGTCGGTGTCGTCCTCGATGGAGATCTTGTTGTCGTCGTACAGCACCGTGAGGTTGCCCAGCTGCTGCAGGCCCGCGAGCGAGGAGGCCTCGCCCGAGACGCCCTCCTGGAGGTCGCCGTCGGAGCAGATCGCGTAGACGTCGTGGTCGAAGGGACTCTCGCCCGGGCCCGCGAAGGGGTCGAAGAGCCCGCGCTCGCGGCGGGCGGCCATCGCCATGCCCACCGCGTTGGCGACGCCCTGGCCGAGGGGACCGGTCGTGACCTCGACGCCGGGGGTGTGGCCGTACTCGGGGTGGCCCGGCGTCTGGCTGCCCCAGGTGCGCAGCGACTGCAGGTCCTCGAGCGACATCGGGTAGCCGGCGAGGTAGAGCTGGATGTACTGCGTCAGGCTCGAGTGACCGCACGACAGGACGAAGCGGTCACGCCCGATCCACGTCGGGTCGGCCGGGTCGTGGCGCATCAGCTTCTGGTAGATCAGGTACGCCGCGGGCGCCAGGCTCATCGCGGTGCCGGGGTGGCCGTGGCCGGCCTTCTGGACGGCGTCCGCCGCCAGCAGACGCGCCGTGTTGACGGCGCGGTCGTCCACATCCGACCACTCGATCGTCGGTTCGGTGGATTGGGGGGCGTTGGTCACCGCGGCACTCCTGGGTCGTCACGTGGTTGGTCGAACAAGGTCTGCGTCTTGAGCCTATCCGTCGGGCATTAGACTCTGCCATGTGACCGTCACTCCGCACGCCGCCGACGAGCACACCCGTATCGAGCGGCCCAGCCGCCGCGATGTGGTGCTTGCGTACGTGGCGTTGACCAAGCCCCGCATCATCGAGCTGCTGCTGCTGACCACCGTTCCGGTGATGTTCCTGGCGCAGAAGGGCGTTCCCGACCTGTGGCTCGTCGTCGCCACCCTGGTCGGCGGGTCGCTCTCGGCCGGCTCGGCCAACGCGCTGAACTGCGTCGTCGACGCCGACATCGACCAGAAGATGCGTCGCACGTCACGCCGGCCGCTGCCGCGTCACCACGTCAGCACGCAGGACGCGCTGGTCTTCGGCCTCGTGCTCGGCGTGCTCTCGACCGCGTGGCTGGGCCTGACGGTCAACTGGCTGTCGTCGGCCCTCGCGTTGGCCGCCAACGTCTTCTACGTCGTGGGCTACACGATGATCCTCAAGCGGCGCACCACCCAGAACATCGTGTGGGGCGGCGCCGCGGGCTGCTTCCCGCCGCTGATCGGCTGGACCGCCGTCACCAACGAGCTCGCGTGGACCCCGTTCCTGCTGTTCCTGGTCGTCTTCTTCTGGACGCCGCCGCACTTCTGGGCGCTGGCGATGCGCTACCGCGAGGACTACGCCGCCGCCGACGTGCCGATGCTGCCGTCGGTCGCCCCCTCGGCCGAGGTCGGCCGACAGATCGTCCGCTACACGTGGGCCACCGTCCTGACGTCGGTGCTGGTGTGGCCGGTCGCCGACACGGGCTGGTTCTTCCCGTCGATGGCGATCCTGCTGGGCATCGTCTTCCTGCTGGAGGCGTACGACCTCCGGGCCCGCGCGCGCGAGACCGAGGAGCTGTCGATCATCAAGCCGATGCGACTGTTCCACTTCTCGAACGCGTACCTGGCGCTGCTGTTCGTCGCCGCCGCGGTCGACCCCTTCATCGGCTGAGCGGCAGGCCCTAGGCTCGCGTCATGCGCGCACTCCTGGCCTGGCTCCTTCCCGCAGTCGCGACCTTCGCCGCGTGGTGGGCGTTCCTCGGCACGGATGCGGACGGCCAGTACTCCGTGGCCCAGGTCCTGGGACTCGTCGTCGTGCTGCTGCTGGTCGGCGTCGCCTGTGGGTGGCTCGCCCGGCGCACGGAGCTGCTGGGGGTCATCGTCTCGGCTGTCGTCGGCGTCGCCGTGGCCTGCTGGACCGATTGGGCGCCCGACGACGACTCGGGCCTGTTCATCGTGGGCTGGGGCATGGTCGTGTTCGGCACCGCGGTGTTCGGCGCGCTGCTCGTCCTCGTCACGTCGGCCGTGCGGCGCTCGCGCGACCAGCCGGCGTCGTGACGCTGACGATCGCGCCCGTCTCGCCGGGGGACTGGCGCCGCTGGCGGGCGGTGCGGACGCGCGCGCTCGACGAGGACCCGGCCGCCTTCGCCTGCAGCGCCCACGCGTGGATCGAGGGCGGGGACACCGAGGAGCGCTGGCGCGCGCGGATCGCGGCGCGCGGGAGGCTGTTCCTGGCGACCGACGAGCATGGCCGCGACGTCGGCATGATCGGCCTCACCGCCGACGAGGAGCCCGAGCTGATCTCGATGTGGGTGGCACCGGAGGCGCGGCGCGCGGGCGCCGGCCGGCAGCTGGTCGAGACGGTGCTGCAGGTGGCCGGCAGCCGCCCGGTGCGGCTGCGCGTCATGGCCGACAACCGCGACGCGATCGCGTTCTACGCGGGCTGCGGGTTCGTGCTGACGGGCGACCGGCCGGACGCGGAGGACACGCTCACGATGCGACGGGTCGCGACGCCAGCAGCCACCGGGTGGCCAGCGTCAGCAGCACGGCCGCTCCGACCAGGTGGGCCGCCACCAGGACGATCGGCAGATCAGTGAAGTACTGGACGTAGCCGATCAGGCCCTGTGCCAGGCCGGCCACCAGCACCCAGAGTCCCGCGCGGCGGGAGCGGCCCCGGGTGAGCACGATCGCCGCCACCGTGAGGAGGAGGAACGTCCAGACGCTCAGCGCGTGGATGCGGCTCCACCACGCGGGGTCCAGGTCGTTGCGCGGTGCATCGGCGTCGCCGGCGTGCGGTCCGCTGCCGGTCACGATGGTGCCGAGGTAGATCACGGCGAGCAGCACGACGTAGGCCGCCTGCACGATCCAGGCAGGCACCCGTTCGACGGTGCCCGCGCCGCGCTTCAGGCTGACCAGGAACACCGTCGCCGCGACGACGAGCCCCATCGAGAGCACCAGGTGCAGGGACACGATCCACGGGTTCAGGTCCGTCAGCACGGTGATGCCGCCGATGACCCCCTGAAACGGGATGCCGATGGCGATGCCGAGCACGAGCCGCAGCTGCGTGCGGGTGGCCGCCGTCCAGCGCCAGGTGGCGATGAGGGCGCCGATCGCGATGACGACCAGCACGTAGGTCAGCATCCGGTTGCCGAACTCGATCGCGCCGTGCCAGCCGAGGGCGCCGTGCGGGGTGAAGGACTCATCGGTGCAGCGGGGCCACGTGGGGCAGCCCAAGCCCGAGCTGGTGAGCCGGACCAGCCCGCCGGTGAGGATGATCAGGGTGTTGGCGACCAGGTTGGCCCAGGCCCACCACTCGACCGTCGCCTGCGACACGGTGCGTCGCGAGACCGCACTCACTCCCATCGGAACCACCTTCCGGCGGCAGCCGCGGCCACGACGGCCCACACGGCGAGCACCACCACGACGAACGTACCGGGCGACCCGGTCGCGAAGGCCTCGCGCAGGCCCTCGCCCAGGGCCCCGGAGGGGAGCAGGGTGACGAGGCCGCGGGCGGCCTCGGGATGACGGTCGAGCGGCAGCAGCAGACCGCCGCCCACCAGCAGCAGCACGTAGATCAGGTTGGCCAGGGCCAGCGTGGCCTCGGCGCGCAGGGTGCCCGCGAGGAGCAGCCCCAGGCCACCGAAGGCGATGGTGCCGAGCAGGCCGAGCACGAGCAGCCAGACCACCCCGGCGACGGGCTCCTCGGGGCGCCACCCCAGGGCCACCGCCAGTCCGCCGAGCACCGCGAACTGGGCGACCTGCAGGATCGCGACGGCGCCGACCTTGCCGCCGAGCAGTCCGCTGCGGGACAGCGGCGTGGCGCCGAGCCGCTTGAGGACGCCGTAACGGCGCTCGAAGGCGGTGGCGATGGCCAGCGACGTGAAGGAGGTCGACACGATCGCCAGCCCCAGCACGCCGGGCGCGAGCACGTCGAGGGGCCGGTCGCTGTCGATGAACCGGTCCGAGCGCGAGCCGACGATCAGCAGCAGCAGCGGGATGACGAACGTCACCACCATCTGCTCGCCGTTGCGGACGGTGAGGCGCAGCTCCATCGCGGTCTGCGCCCGGAGGCGGCGCGCCCGGGAGGCGGCGCCGGGGGCGGGGGAGAGGTCGAGGGAGGTCATCGCAGTTCCCGCCCGGTCAACTCGAGGAACCGGTCCTCGAGGGTCTGGTGCTCGACGAGGACCGAGTCGACCAGCACGTCGTGCGCGGCGCACCAGCCGGTGAGGCGGTGCAGGACGGCGGGGTCGACCCCGGTCGTCAGGACGTAGTGGCCCGGCTCGGGCTCGGCGACGGTGGCGCCCGCGGGCAGCTCCTTGGCCAGGGAGTCCGTGTCGAGGCCGGCGCGGGTGCGCAGCCGGATCGTGTTCTGGGCGCCGTCGGCGACGAGCTCGGTGGGCGTGCCCGACGCGATGACGCGACCGGCGTCGATGATGTGGACGAAGTCCGAGAGCTGCTGTGCCTCGTCCATGTAGTGCGTCGTCAGCACGGTGGTGACGCCGTGCCGACGCAACTCGTCGACGAGGTCCCACGTGGCGCGGCGGGACTGGGGATCGAGGCCGGCCGTGGGCTCGTCGAGGAAGACCAGCTCGGGCCGGCCGACGATCGCCATCGCCAGCGAGAGCCGCTGCTTCTGCCCGCCGGAGAGCCGCCGGTAGGTGGTGCGGGCGAAGGAGGTCATCCCGAGCCGTTCCACGAGCGGCTCGACCGGCATCGGGTGGGCGTACAGCGACGCCATGTGCCGCAGCATCTCGCCGGCGCGCACGCCCAGCCACGCGCCGCCGGACTGCAGCATCACGCCGACGCGGGGGCGCAGCTCCTCGGCGTCGCCGACCGGGTCGAGTCCCAGCACCCGGACCTGTCCGGACTGCGGGCGGCGGAATCCCTCGCACGTCTCGATCGTGGTGGTCTTGCCCGCGCCGTTGGGGCCGAGGATCGCGGTGACGGTGCCCGGAGCGACCTGGAGGCTCAGCCCGTCGACCGCCCGAACCTGCCCGTCGCCGCGGCCGTAGTGCATGACGAGGTCGCGAACCTCGACAGCGGGAACGGACGTCGTGGAGGGCACCGGAACATTCTAGTTGTGGCAGGTTGAAGCCATGGACCTGCCCGTGATGCCGCCGCTGGCGCCGATGCTCGCCAAGTCCGCCAAGCAGGTGCCGCACGGCGACGGCCTGCTCTACGAGCCCAAGTGGGACGGCTTCCGCGCGGTGATCTTCCGCGACGGCGACGAGGTCGAGATCGCGAGCCGGTCGACCAAGCCGCTGACGCGCTACTTCCCGGACGTCGTCGCCTCGATCCGCGCGAACACGCCCGCCCGGTGCGTGCTCGACGGCGAGATCGTCATCGCCCTCGACGGCAGGCTGAGCTTCGACGCGCTGAGCAACCGGATCCACCCGGCGGAGTCGCGCGTGACGATGCTGAGCCGTGAGACGCCGGCGTCGTTCGTGGCGTTCGACCTCCTCGCACTGGGCGACCGGTCCTTCCTGGACGAGCCGCTGTCGGTCCGCCGACCGGCTCTGGCCGAGGCGCTCGCGTCGGCGTCGGCTCCGGTCCACGTCACCCGCGTGACGGAGGACCCCGCCGAGGCGGAGGAGTGGTTCACCACGTTCGAGGGCGCCGGGCTCGACGGCGTGATCGCCAAACGGCTGGACACTCCCTACGTGCCCAACGGCCGGACGATGGTGAAGGTCAAGCACGCGCGGACGGCCGACGTCGTGGTGGCGGGCTACCGGCTGCACAAGAACTCGACCGCCGACCGCCCCCTGCTGGGGTCGATGCTGCTGGGGATCTTCGCGGACGACGGGCGCCTGCAGCACGTGGGCGTCGCGGCGTCGTTCACCGAGGCCCGCCGGGCCGAGCTGATCGACGAGCTGGCGCCGCTCCGGCTGGCCGAGGGGGAGTCGCACCCCTGGAACCAGTGGCGCGACGAGGCCGCGCAGGCCTCGGGTCGGCTGCCGGGCGGGCAGAGCCGCTGGACCGGCACGAAGGACCTGTCGTTCGTGCCGTTGCGTCCCGAGCGGGTGGTCGAGGTCGCCTACGAGCACATGGAGGGCGAGGGCGACCAGGCGAGGTTCCGCCACACCGCACGCTTCCAGCGCTGGCGGCCCGACCGCGAGCCAAAGTCCTGCACCTACGCCCAGCTGGAGGAGGTCGCGCGGTACGACCTCGGTGACGTCCTGCAGTGACCGACGACGGTCAGCCGATGCTGCTCGCGAGCCCGACGAGCCACGCGAGCAGGAGCGCGGCGACCACGACGGCCAGGACGATCCCGCGGACGTTGACGGTGCGTTGGGGCTCCTGCGGCAGGCCCGCGCCGATCCGCACCTGGTGGCCGTTGAGCAGCATGAAGCCGTCGGGGATGCGGTCCTGGGCCCGCGACGACCGCGAGGGACCCGTGGCACGCGACCGAGCCTCGAGGCGCCCGAACGGAAGCCCTGCTGCACCGCCCTCGACCCGCTCGGTCCACGACCGGCCGTTCCAGAACCGCTTGCCCCCGCTGCCGGCGGGATCGTCGTACCAGCCCGCGGGCACCTGCTCGTGCGTCACCGCCTGAGGGTAGCGCTCCGCGATGCCACGCGTCCTTGCTCGTGACACGATGATGTCGATGCCCCGAGTGGGGCCGTGGAAGGACTTGCTGCGGATGGACCAGGGAATTCACCGGTTGCTGATCGAGATGGCGGCCGAGGTGCACGAGGCGCCGGAGAAGGCGGTGCGACACATCGCCGAGTACGCGCGCACCGCGGTCGACGGGGAGGACTCCGGCATCATGCTGTTGAAGGCCAAGGGCCGGATCGACACGCTCGGCGAGACGTCCGAGGGGGTCGCCCGTGCGCACCGGCTGCAGGCCGAGCTGGACGAGGGGCCGTGCCTCGACGCGATCCGCACCGACACCAGCGTCTTCCTCGTGGAGGACGTCGCGACGGACGAGCGCTGGCCGCGCTGGGGACCGGAGGCGATGAAGGTCGGCTACCGGTCCAGCATCAGTGCGCGGATGGAGTCGCGCGGACGGAGCTACGGCTCCCTGAACGTCTACGACACGCGCCGAGCGGCGTTCACGCGGGCGGATCTTGACGTGCTGGAGCTGCTTGCGTCGCAGGCGGCCGTGGCGTACGCCAATGCCGTGACGCACCTGAACATGCAGGTCGCGCTCGACAGCCGCACGGTGATCGGTCAGGCACAGGGGGTGCTCATGCAGGCGTACGACCTCGACGCCGAGACGTCGTTCGCGTACCTGCGTCGTCGCTCCCAGGCCGAGAACGTGCGGCTCGTCGAGGTGGCCCAGGACGTGCTGCGCACCCGCGCCACCACCGGGCATCCCCGTGATGCCGCGGAGGCGCTGGACGGCTAGTCGGTCTTCTTGCGGGACGGCTGGACCCGGCGAGGCTCGCCGGGCATCTTCGGGTAGTCGGGCGGGTAGGGCATCTCGCCGAGGCCGTTCTCCTCGTCGCGGTCGTACCAGTCGAGGAGTGTCTGCAGCGAGTGGTGGACGTCGTCGATCTCGGTCCAGGGGTCGGGCCGGCGCTCCAGCAGGGACGGCACCGTCGTGAGGTTGAGCTCGCGCGGGTCGTCGACGTCGAACAGCTCGTCCCACGTCAGCGGCGTGGACACGGGCGCCCCGGGCTTGGGGCGCAGGCTGTAGGCGCTGGCGATCGTGCGGTCGCGCGCGTTCTGGTTGAAGTCGACGAAGATCTTCTCGCCGCGCTCCTCCTTCCACCACGCGGTCGTCACGCCGTCGTCGCGACGCTCGAGCTCGCGGCCGAAGGCGAGCGCCGCGTGTCGCACGTCGGTGAACGTCCACGTCGGCTCGATCCGCGCGAAGACATGGACGCCGCGGTTGCCGCTGGTCTTGGCGAACCCGCGGATGCCGATCTCCTCGAGCAGCTCCTTGGCGACCTTCGCGACGCGCTGCGCGTCGTGGAAGTCGGTGCCCGGCTGGGGGTCGAGGTCGATCCGGATCTCGTCGGGGTGGTCGACGTCGGCGCGCCGGACGGGCCACGGGTGGAAGGTGATCGTGCCCATGTGGGCGGCCCATGCGGGCACGGCGATCTCGGTGGGGCAGATCTCGTCGGCGCGACGGCCGGAGGGGAAGTGGATGCGCACCGTCTCGAGGTACGGGGGAGCGCCCTTGGGCACCCGCTTCTGGTAGAACGCATCGCCGTGGCCGTCGGCTCGCGTGGCCATCACCATGTCCTCGCGGACGCCCTTCGGCCAGCGCTCCAGGGTGGTCGGCCGCTCGCGCAGGGCTCGCATGAGCCCGTCCTCCACGGAGACGAAGTACTCGACCACCTCGAGCTTGGTGATGTCCGGCGTTCGATCGGTCTTCTCGAAGATGACCCGGTCCGGGCTCGAGACGCGCACGGTGCGCCCGCCGGCCTCGATCTCGACAGCTGTTGCCCCCATGGCCCGACCCTAAGGGTCAGTCGACGTCCGTGACGATCGACTGGACCTCACGGACGGGCACCGTGGTCGTGGCGGTGGTGGTGAGGGTCATCAGGTCCTGGGCGCCCGCAGGGACGGGGATGACCGTCCCGCCCATCTCGAACCGGATGTCGTAGGTGAGCGTCATCGTGGCGGGATGGTCGCCGGCCCGCCGGAACTGCATGGCGCACGTGTCGGCCATCCTCGTCACCAGGGGACACGAGACCGACTGGCCGGCCACGCTGACCGTCATGCCGCGCGGGCTGGCGATCGCGCGCATGCCCAGGGCGGGGGTTCCCACGATCTCGGCGGCGGGTGCGCCCTGGGCCCACCACCAGGTCTCGATGTTGACCAGCGTGCGAGTGGGCGGGTTGAAGGTCGCTGTCACGGTGGGCAGCCGGAGCGCTCCGCGGGCGGCGCGGATGCGGTCGACGACCGAGACGGTCGTCTCCTCGAGCTCGGTGTCCCAGTAGTAGCGGCGCACCTCCTCGGAGTCGGGAGTCTCCCGGCAGCCGGTGAAGATGAGGCGCTCGGCGTCGGCGGGCTTGTCCGCGAGCCCCGGGGTGTCCTCGCGGGCCCGCTCGACGTCCTGGACCGCCGCGGGGTCGTTCTTGTAACAGGCCCGCTTCCCGATGCAGAAGTCGTCGTAGATGCCGTGGAACGTGCACTGGGGCGGGGCGGGCGACCCGTTGTCGTTGCCGTTGCCGTTGTCCGACCCGGTGTCGTCGTCCGACGTGTCGTCACCCGACCACTCGACGCAGCCGTACTGGATGCCGGGCGTGCGCGGGTCGCTGTCCCCGTAGGCGGTGCACGTGCGCGCTGCGTCGGCCGCTCCCGCCAGGCCGCCGACCGTGAGGGCGGCACCGGCGAGCACGGCCGCGATCCGCGCCAGCGACCTCAGCACGAGACGCCCGCGGGAGGCTCGGCGGCGTCGACGATCAGCCACGCGTCGCCGGTGCGCTCGAGGCGGTGGCTGCTGGGGTACCAGCCCTGGGGCTCCGGCTCGGCGATCTTGACGTCGGCGGTGGCGCCCCACTCGTCCTCCTGGACGCACACGGTGGCCACCGCGGTGTCCCCGTCGACCTCGGCGGTGTAGTCGCGCAGCTGCGGCTTGCCCACGCGACGGAAGCCGGTCTCCTCGTACTGCTGGTACTGCTGACGCTGCGGCTCGAGCATCGTGGTGCTGAGGACCCCGGAGAAGTCGGCGGTGTCGTACCGTCCCGACGACTCCACGCGCACGCGCTCGGCCCAGAAGGCCTCCAGGACGGCGACGACCTCGTCCTCGCCGGATGCGGCCGTGGTCGGCGCGCTGGCGGCCGGCAGGTCGGAGTCGCCGTCGTCACCGCATCCGCCCAGCACGAGAGCGGTCGTCATGGCCATGGCGCACGTGACCGTGCGCATCCCCCTGGTCAGCATGGAAGTGATCCTAGTGATGATGTGCGACACGGTGAGGCTCCCCTTCGTTGAACCGGGGGAATCATTAACGCAACAATGGCGTTGTGAAATACGTGAGCATGGATCGAGAGGTGTCGCCCGTCGACGACCTCTCGACGCGTGATCGCGTCGCCGAGAGCATCCTGGAGAACGGCCCGAGCACCGCCACGAGCCTCGCCACCCGCCTCGGTCTCACCCCGGCGGCCGTCCGCCGTCACCTCGAGCACCTCGTCGAACAGGGCCTGGTCGACTCCCGCGAGGAGCGCATCCGCGGCGAGCGTCGCCGCGGCCGCCCGGCCCGGGTCTTCGCCCTGACCGCCGCCGGTCGCGACACGTTCGCGCACTCCTACGACGACCTGGCCGCTGACGCGCTGCGCTTCCTGCGCGCCACCGGGGGCGACGCCGCGGTCATGGACTTCGCCCGCCACCGGCTGGCCGACTTCCGCCACCGCTACGCGACGCTGCTGGCCGACATCCCCGTCGAGGACCAGGCGTCCGTCCTGGCCAAGGCCCTGACCGACGACGGCTTCGCCGCCTCGGCCAGCTCGACCCCGCTCGGCGAGCAGATCTGCCAGCACCACTGCCCGGTGGCCCACGTCGCCGAGGAGTTCCCGCAGCTGTGCGAGGCCGAGACCGAGGTGTTCGCCGAGCTCCTGGGCTCGCACGTGCAGCGCCTCGCCACGATCGCGCACGGGGACGGCGTGTGCACCACGCACCTGCCCCGCGCCACCCAGACCACCATCACCACCGCTGTGTCCCACCACGAAGGGGAGTCGTCATGACGACCACGAACGACACGACCTCGATCGAAGACCTGAACCCGGGTCTCAAGGAGGTCGGCAACTACGAGTTCGGCTGGCACGATGCCGACGTCGCCGGAGCCAGCGCGCAGCGCGGGCTCAGCGAGGCCGTCGTGCGCGACATCTCGGCCAAGAAGAACGAGCCCCAGTGGATGCTCGACCTGCGCCTGAAGGGCCTCAAGCTCTTCAACCGCAAGCCGATGCCGACGTGGGGCGCCGATCTGGACCAGATTGACTTCGACAACATCAAGTACTTCGTCCGGTCGACCGAGAAGCAGGCGACCACGTGGGAGGAGCTCCCCGAGGACATCAAGAACACGTACGACCGCCTCGGCATCCCCGAGGCCGAGAAGCAGCGCCTCGTCTCGGGCGTCGCCGCGCAGTACGAGTCCGAGGTCGTCTACCACCAGATCCGTGAGGACCTGGAGCAGCAGGGCGTCATCTTCCTCGACACCGACACCGCGCTGAAGGAGCACCCCGAGCTCTTCGAGGAGTACTTCGGCACCGTCATCCCCGTCGGCGACAACAAGTTCGCCGCGCTGAACACGTCCGTGTGGTCCGGTGGCTCGTTCATCTACGTGCCCAAGGGCGTCCACGTCGACATCCCGCTGCAGGCCTACTTCCGGATCAACACCGAGAACATGGGCCAGTTCGAGCGCACGCTGATCATCGCCGACGAGGATTCCTACATCCACTACGTCGAGGGCTGCACCGCGCCGATCTACAAGACCGACTCGCTGCACTCGGCCGTCGTCGAGATCATCGTCAAGAAGGGCGCCCGCGTCCGCTACACGACGATCCAGAACTGGTCGAACAACGTGTACAACCTCGTCACCAAGCGCGCCACCTGCGAGGCCGGCGCCACGATGGAGTGGGTCGACGGCAACATCGGCTCCAAGGTCACGATGAAGTACCCGGCCGTCTACCTCATGGGCGAGCAGGCCAAGGGCGAGACGCTGTCCATCGCCTTCGCCGGCGAGGGCCAGTACCAGGACACCGGCGCCAAGATGGTGCACGTCGCGCCGAACACGTCCAGCTCGATCCTGAGCAAGTCCGTCGCCCGTGGCGGCGGCCGCACGTCCTACCGCGGCCTGCTCCAGGTCAACGAGGGCGCCTACGGCTCGGCCAGCACCGTCAAGTGCGACGCCCTGCTGGTCGACCAGATCAGCCGCTCCGACACGTACCCGTACGTCGACGTCCGCGAGGACGACGTGACCCTCGGCCACGAGGCGACCGTCTCCAAGGTCAGCGACGACCAGCTCTTCTACTTCATGCAGCGAGGCATGGAGGAGGACGAGGCCATGGCGATGATCGTCCGCGGCTTCGTCGAGCCCATCGCGCGCGAGCTGCCGATGGAGTACGCGCTGGAGCTGAACCGACTCATCGAGCTGCAAATGGAGGGCGCTGTCGGATGACGACCGCAACTGTTGAGGGAACCGGCAACCAGATGGCGGCGGCGCTGGAGCTGGACCACGTCCAGAGCCACCTGCACCCCGAGCCGTCGTACGACGTCGCCGACCACCCCAAGCCCACGGGCCTGGAGGAGATCTGGCGCTTCACCCCGCTCAAGCGGCTGCGTGGGCTGCTCGACGGCGAGCCGTCCGACGCGTGCCTGGAGTGGAAGGACGAGCTCCCCGCCGGCGCCACGCTGACGACGATCACCACCGACGAGGCCAAGGCGATCGGCGGCATCGCGCCGCTCGACCGCCTCTCGGCGCTCGCGGTGGAGAACTCCGGGGGAGCGACCCTGCTGACGATCGACGGCGAGCTGGACTCGCCCGCGCGGATCGTCCTCAGCGGCTCGTCCACCGAGCAGACGGTGTGGGGCCACGTCGTGGTCAAGGTCGCGCCCTTCTCGAAGGCCACGATCACGTTCGACCACGTCGGCTCGGCCACCTACGCCTCCACGGTCACCTACGTGGTGGGCGACGGCGCGCAGCTCGACGTCGTCAACCTGGCCGACTGGAACGACGACACCGTCCACGCGGTCCAGAACGGCATCAGCGTCGGTCGTGACGCGGCGGTGCGCTTCTTCGAGTTCACGCTCGGCGGCGACCTCGTCCGCTCGTCGACCAATGTCGACTACCGGGGCCCCGGCGGCAGCGTCGACCTGCTCGGCATCTACTTCGCCGACGCCGGCCAGCACCTCGAGCACCGCCAGTTCGTCGACCACACGGCGCCGCGCACCCGCAGCAACGTCGAGTACAAGGGCGCGCTGCAGGGCCAGGACGCGCACACCGTGTGGATCGGCAACGTCCTGATCCGCAAGATCGCCGAGGGCATCGACACGTTCGAGCAGAACGACAACCTCGTCCTGACCGACGGCGCCCGCGCCGACTCCGTGCCGAACCTCGAGATCGAGACCGGCGACATCGCCGGCGCCGGTCACGCGTCCACCACGGGTCGCTTCGACGACGAGCACCTGTTCTACCTGCAGAGCCGCGGCATCGACCCCACCGAGGCCAAGCGCCTCGTGGTCCACGGGTTCTTCAACGACATCATCCGTCGGATCGGTGTCGAGGACCTGCAGGAGCGCCTCATGTCCGCCATCGAGGACGAGCTGGCCACGGTGGTCGGCAACCCTGCGGCGGTGACTGCATGACCTTCCAGGAGGTCGCGAAGCTCGCCGACGTCCCCGAGGGCGCGGCGCTCGGCATCGAGTTCGAGGGCCACGACCTGGCCCTGGTGCGTGACGGCGACACCGTCTACTGCATCCAGGACTGGTGCTCGCACGCCGAGATCCCGCTGTCCGACGGCGACGTCGAGGGCTGCGAGATCGAGTGCTTCCTGCACGGGTCGCGCTTCGACCTGCGCACCGGCAAGGCCCTGGGCCTGCCGGCCACCGAACCGGTCCCCGTCTACCAGACCAAGATCGAGGGAGAGACCGTCTGGGTCGACCTCCCCAACCAAGGAGAAAACGCATGAGCACCCTGGAGATCAAGAACCTCCACGTGTCCGTCGACACCGAGGACGGCGCCAAGGAGATCCTCCGCGGCGTCGATCTGACCATCAACTCCGGCGAGGTCCACGCCATCATGGGCCCGAACGGCTCCGGCAAGTCCACCCTCGCGTACTCGATCGCCGGACACCCGAAGTACCAGATCACCGACGGCGAGGTCCTCCTCGACGGCCAGAACATCCTCGAGCTGAGCGTCGATGAGCGCGCCCGCGCGGGCCTGTTCCTCGCGATGCAGTACCCGGTCGAGATCCCGGGCGTGTCGGTCGCGAACTTCCTGCGCACCGCCAAGACCGCCATCGACGGCGAGGCCCCCAAGCTGCGCACGTGGGTCAAGGACGTCAACGCCGCGCTCGAGCGGATGACGCTCGACCCGTCGTTCTCGTCGCGCTCGGTCAACGAGGGCTTCTCCGGCGGCGAGAAGAAGCGCCACGAGATCGCCCAGCTCGAGCTGCTCAACCCGAAGTTCGCGGTGCTCGACGAGACCGACTCCGGCCTGGACATCGACGCCCTGCGCGTCGTCTCCGACGGCGTCAACCGCTACTCGGCCCAGGGCGACCGTGGCGTGCTGCTGATCACGCACTACACGCGCATCCTGAACTACATCGAGCCCGACTACGTGCACGTGTTCGTCGCGGGCCGCCTGGCCGAGACCGGTGGCCGCGAGCTCGCAGAGCTGCTCGAGGCCGAGGGCTACGACAAGTTCACGAAGGCGGCCGTCTGATCATGACCGGCTTCGACGTCGAGGCGATCCGCAAGGATTTCCCGATCCTCTCCAGGACCATGGCGGGCGATCGTCCGCTCGTGTACCTGGACAGCGCCAACACGTCGCAGAAGCCGCGTCAGGTCGTCGAGGCGATCGAGCGCCACTACCTCGAGCACAACGCGAACGTCGCCCGGGCGATGCACCAGCTCGGCGCGGAGGCCAGCGAGGCCTTCGAGCTGGGTCGCGACAAGGTGGCGGCCTTCATCGGCGCCCCGCGTCGCGAGGAGGTCGTGTTCACCAAGAACGCGTCCGAGGCGCTGAACCTGGTGGCGCGCGTCCTCGGGGACGGCGGCCGGGTCGGTGCCGGCGACGAGGTCGTGGTGACCCAGATGGAGCACCACTCCAACCTCGTGCCGTGGCAGCTGCTCGCGCAGCGCACGGGTGCCGACCTGCGCTGGTACGGCGTCACGCCCGAGGGGCGTCTCGACCTCGACTCGCACACGCTGACCGAGCGCACCAAGGTCGTCGCGGTCACGTGGGTCTCGAACATGCTGGGCACGATCAACCCCGTCGCCGAGATCGTCCGACGTGCCCACGAGGTGGGCGCGCTGGTCGTCATCGACGCGTCGCAGGCGGTGCCCCAGCTGCCGGTCGACGTGGCCGCCCTGGGTGCCGACTTCGTCGCCTTCACCGGACACAAGATGGTCGGTCCGACTGGCATCGGCGTCCTGTGGGGTCGCTACGACCTGCTCGCCGAGCTGCCGCCGTTCCTCGGTGGCGGCGAGATGATCGAGACCGTGTCGATGGAGCGCACGACCTTCGCCGCTCCGCCGCACCGGTTCGAGGCGGGCACGCCGCCGATCGCGCAGTCGGTCGGACTCGGTGCCGCGGTCGACTACCTGACCGACCTCGGCATGGAGAACGTCGCGGCGCACGAGCAGCAGATCACGGCGTACGCGCTCAGCGCGATGAACGAGCTGCCCGGCGTCACGATCGTCGGCCCGAAGGAGCCCGTCGACCGCGGGGGAGCGATCAGCTTCACCATCGACGGGGTCCATCCCCACGACGTGGCGCAGCTGCTCGACTCGCAGGGCGTCGCGGTCCGTGCGGGCCACCACTGCGCCAAGCCGCTGCACCAGTGCTTCGGCGTCCAGTCCACGACGCGCGCGTCGTTCTACCTGTACACGACCGAGGCCGAGATCGACGCGCTCGTCGCGGGGATCCGCCACACCCAGTCGTACTTCGGAGCCTGAGAATGAACGCTTCCAACGTCGATGCGCTGTACCAGGAGATCATCCTGGACCACTACAAGCATCCGCACGGTGCGGGCCTGCGTGAGCCCTTCGGGGCCGAGGTCCACCACGTCAACCCGACCTGCGGCGACGAGATCACGCTGCGCGTGCATCTCGAGGGGAGCCGTGTCGCCGACGTGTCGTACGACTCCGTCGGCTGCTCCATCAGCCAGGCCTCGGCCTCGGTGCTCAACGACCTGGTCGTCGGCAAGGACGTCGACGACGCACTGACCACACTGAATGCCTTCCAGGAGCTCATGCAGGGCCGCGGTCAGGTCGAACCTGACGAGGACGTGCTCGAGGACGGGATCGCCTTCGCCGGCGTCGCCCAGTTCCCCGCACGCGTCAAGTGCGCCCTGCTGTCCTGGATGGCCTGGAAGGATGCCGTGGCGCAAGCCTCGGCCAAGGAGGACTCATGACCACCGACCACAGCGACCTGCCCGACGTCACCGTGCAGCCCGGCGCCACCAGCGACGAGGACATCTGGGAGGCGATGAAGGACGTCGTCGACCCCGAGCTGGGGATCAACGTCGTCGACCTGGGCCTCGTCTATGGTGTCCACACCGACGAGCACAGCAACACGATCCTGCAGATGACGCTCACCTCCGCGGCCTGCCCGCTGACCGACGTCATCGAGGACCAGACCCGTGCCGCGCTCGACGGCCTCGTCAACGACTTCCGGATCGAGTGGGTCTGGATGCCGCCGTGGGGCCCGGACAAGATCACCGACGACGGCCGCGAGATGCTGCGCGCCCTCGGCTTCAACATCGGCTGACCCAGCCGCCGACTCCGCCCCCCTTCTCCACTTTTGGAACCGGATCCACGTCTTTGACCGTTCGGGACGTGAATCCGTTTCCAAAAGTCGGGAGGGGTGGGCGTTCGTGCGTCATCCGCGCGATTCGTCGCCCGGGTGCCTCGACCCGTAGCATGGAGGAGTGAGTCATCCCCTGTTGCTGTGACGTGAGCACGCCCCGTCACCCGTTCGTACTCACCTCGAAAGACTCCCCATGATCACCGCTTCCCACGTGGAGCTGCGCTTCGGCGCGCGCGTCCTGATGTCCGACGTCTCCTTCCAGGTCGCCAAGGGCGACAAGATCGGCCTCGTCGGCCGCAACGGCGCCGGCAAGACCACCCTCACGAAGATGCTGGCCGGTGCCGGCGGCGAGCCCGCCAAGGGCACGATCACCCGTACGGGCACCGTCGGCTACCTGCCGCAGGATCCTCGCGTCGGCGACCCCAGCGTCACCGCACGCGACCGCATCCTCGCGGCCCGCGGGCTGGACGAGGCGCTGCGCAAGATGCGCAAGGCCGAGAAGGAGATGGCCTCGGAGGACTCGGCGCTGGCCGAGGACGCGATGCGTCGCTACTCCCGCGCCGATGCCGAGTTCGGCGCCGGCGGCGGCTACGCGGCCGAGTCCGAGGCGGCGACGATCGCCATGGCGCTCGGCCTGCCCGAACGGGTCCTCGAGCAGCCGCTGAGCACGCTGTCAGGTGGTCAGCGCCGTCGCATCGAGCTGGCGCGCATCCTGTTCTCGGATGCCGACATCCTGCTGCTCGACGAGCCCACCAACCACCTGGACGCCGACTCCATTGTCTGGTTGCGTGGCTTCCTGAAGAGCTTCTCCGGCGGACTGGTGATCATCAGCCACGACGTCGACCTCGTCGAGGAGACCGTCAACAAGGTCTTCTACCTCGACGCCAACCGCGGCGTCATCGACATCTACAACATGGGCTGGCGCCCGTACCTCAAGCAGCGCGAGGCCGACGAGGCCC
Organism: Aeromicrobium flavum; assembly: GCF_007992115.1. GTDB lineage: Bacteria > Actinomycetota > Actinomycetes > Propionibacteriales > Nocardioidaceae > Aeromicrobium > Aeromicrobium flavum. The sequence continues at coordinate 7,952 of NZ_BJZQ01000013.1, read as the reverse complement.
GCCGCAAGCGTGACCGCGCCAACGCCATGAAGCAGGCCGAGCGCTTGATCGACCAGGGCAACCGCATGCGCGCGAAGGCCTCCAAGGCGACCGCGGCGCAGCAGATGCTCAAGCGCGCCGAGAAGATGATGGCGGGGCTGGAGGACGTGCGCGCCGTCGACAAGGTCGCCAAGATCGCGTTCCCGAAGCCCGCCGCGTGCGGCAAGACCCCGCTCATGGCCACCGGGCTGTCGAAGTCCTACGGCTCGCTGGAGATCTTCACCGACGTCGACCTGGCGATCGACCGCGGCAGCCGCGTCGTCGTGCTCGGCCTCAACGGTGCGGGCAAGACCACCCTGCTGCGCCTCCTCGGCGGCGCCGACCGGGCCGACACCGGCGAGATCATCCCAGGCCACGGCCTCAAGGTCGGCTACTACGCCCAGGAGCACGAGACGCTCGACACCTCGCGCACCGTGCTGGAGAACATGCAGAGCGCCGCGCCGCACCTGAACGACGCCGAGGCGCGCAGCGTCCTGGGCTCGTTCCTGTTCACCGGAGACGACACCGCGAAGCCTGCCGGCGTGCTCTCCGGTGGCGAGAAGACCCGCCTGGCGCTGGCCAGCCTGATCGTGTCGTCGGCGAACGTGCTGCTGCTCGACGAGCCCACCAACAACCTCGACCCCGCGTCTCGCGAGGAGGTGCTGGCGGCGATCCGCTCCTACGAGGGCGCCATCGTGCTGGTCACCCACGACGAGGGCGCGGTGCACGCGCTGGAGCCCGACCGGGTGCTGCTGCTGCCCGACGGCGAGGAGGACCTCTGGTCCGACACCTACGCCGACCTGGTCAGCCTGGCCTGACGCGGGTTGCGGAGCTCGTCGCGGACGAACCACACGTAGCCGAACAGCGCCAAGCCCAGGAAGAAGTACCACTGGATCGCGTAGAACAGGTGCGGTCCGGTGCCGAGGTCAGGATCGACCGGCCCCTCGAGCCCGTCCTGCTCGGGTGACGTCATCGCGATGAAGCCCGGGAGCGGCTCGGTGCCGAGGAACTCGGTCCAGCGCGCACCGTTCACGGCGCGCACCTGACCGTCGCGGGGGGTGGTGGCGGCCCGGTCGGCCGTGCTGGCGGGCTGCAGCCATCCGGTGACCGTGACCGGACCGGACGGGGCGTCGGGCACGTCCTCGGGCGCTTCGCCGTTGCGTGGACCGCCGAGCCAGCCGCGGTCGACCAGGACGACCGAGCCGTCGGTCAGGCGCAGGGGAGTGACCACCTGCACGCCCGGGCGGCCGTCGCGGTGGGCGAAGCGCACCGTCAGCTCGTGCGCGGGATCGAAGGTGCCCGTGGCGGTGACGCTGCGGTACTCGAGGTCGGGATCCCAGCCGCCGGTGACCACGTCGGAGACGGGGGCGGGGTCGGCGTCGAGGTTGGCGCGCACGACAGCGTTGTCTGCCTTGCGCTGCTCCCAGCGGTCGTACTGCCAGCCGCCGAGCACGTAGCAGGTGGTGGCCATCGCCACGACGAAGATCGCGAGCCCGATCCAGCGCGGGCTCAGGAGGAACCTCAACAAGCTACTGGCCCAGTTGCTTGCGGTCGACCCCGAACGGGGACGGACCGTCGCCGGAGTTGCGGATGGCGGAGTTGCCGATGACGACGGCGACGTAGGGCAGGAAGACCGCACCGACGAGGAACACCCAGCGGATCCAGTGGTCGACGGCCACGAAGGACAGGAAGCAGGCCACGCGGATCGCCATCGAGATGAGGTAGTTGCGCTCGCGATGGTCGACCTGGGCGCTGTGGGGCTCGCGCGCACTCGTGATCGAGTGGACCTCTTCGGAGTCGCCGCGTGCCATGCATGCAGTCTACGCCGTGGGTCCCGGGCGGCCCGCGGGAGCGGGTGGGACGATGGCCCCATGAGCAACCGCACCTATCGCGTCACCGAGATCGTCGGCACGTCCCCGGACGGCGTCAGCGAGGCCATCGACAGCGGCATCGGCCGGGCCTCGCAGACCCTGCGCCACCTGGACTGGTTCGAGGTCGTCGGGATTCGCGGCCAGATCGTCGACAACGAGGTCGAGCACTACCAGGTCACGATGAAGATCGGCTTCCGCCTCGAGGACGACGAGTAGGACTCAGCGCCACTCGACCCGCGGGGCGGCGTCGGCGGCGTCGGCCGCCTCGACCTCCTCGCGGGTGATGCCCATCAGATAGATGATCGCGTCGAGGTACGGGACGTTGACCGACGTCCGGGCCTGGTCGCGCACGAGCGGCTTCGCGTTGAACGCGATGCCCAGGCCCGCGGCGGCCAGCATGTCGAGGTCATTGGCTCCGTCGCCGATCGCGACGGTGTTGCGCACGTTGATGCCGGCCCGGCCGGCGAAGTCGCGCAGGGCGGTGGCCTTGCCGGCGCGGTCGACCACGCGGCCGACGACGCGACCGGTCAGCGCACCGTCCTGCACCTCGAGCTCGTTGGCCGCGAAGTAGTCGATGTCCAGGTCGTCGGCGATGCGCTCGATGATCTGGGTGAACCCGCCGCTGACGAGCGCGAACCGGTAGCCGAGCCGCTTGAGCGTGCGGATCATGGTGCGCGCGCCGGGCGTGAACTCGAGGTTGCGGTAGACGTCGTCCAGCGCCGACTCGGGCACGCCGCGCAGCTGCGCGACCCGCTCGTGCAGGGAGGCCGCGAAGTCGAGCTCGCCGCGCATCGCCCGCTCGGTGACCGCCGCGACCGCCTGCTCGCAGCCCGCGTGGGCGGCCAGCATCTCGATGACCTCGCCCTGGATGAGGGTCGAGTCGACGTCCATCACCACGAGCCGCTGGGCGTGCCGCAGGATGCCGTGCTCCTGGACCGCCACGTCGGTGCCGTACTGGTGCCCGATCGTCGCGAGCTCGGACTGCAGCGCGTCGGGGTCGGCGCCCGACACCTCCATCCGGATCGCGGTCACGGGGTAGCGGGCCATGCGCACGATGCGGTCGATGTTGCCGCCGAGCCGGCCGATGCCCTGCGTCAGGGCGGCCAGCGCATCGGGCATCAGGGGGGCGCCGAGCACCACGACCTGGGCGCGGCCGACCCGCCGGGGACGGTTGTCGCCGGTGCCGTGGACGACCTCCGCCTCGAGCCCCATCTCGGCGCCCACCGCGGCGAGGTCGGCCTCGAAGGCGGGCACGTCGTCGGGGGTCGTCACCAGGACGCTCAGGACAAGGCGGCCGCGCACGACCAGCTGCTCGACGTCGATCACCTCCACCCCGTGGGCGTCCAGCGCGGAGAAGACGCGGGTGGAGACGCCGGAGCGGTCAGGACCACTGAAGGTGACCAGTGCCGTCGGGGCGGTCAGGTGCAGCGTGGGGACGTGTCCCGAGGCGGGGGTGCTCATCGTGTCGAGGGTATCCCCAGGTCGTTGCACCCAACCGATAGGTTGGTGGTGTGACCGCCGTGTTCGACCTGACCGACGTCACCATCGTGCGCTCGGGCAAGCCTCTGCTGGACCGCGTCTCGTGGCGCGTGGAACCGGGGGAGCACTGGGTCATCGTCGGCCCCAACGGCGCCGGGAAGACGACGCTGCTGCAGGTCGCCTCGGCCAACATGCACCCCACCTCCGGCACCGCCGAGATCCTCGGCGAGCGCCTCGGAGCGGTCGACGTGTTCGAGCTGCGGCCGCGCATCGGCCACACCAGCGCCGCGATCGCCGACCGGGTGCCGGGCGACGAGACCGTCCGCAACCTCATTCTCTCCGCCGCCTACGCCGTCCTCGGCCGCTGGAACGAGGAGTACGACGACGAGGACCACCGGCGCGCGATGGCGATGCTCGCGGAGCTCGGCATCGCCGGGCTGTCCCACCGCACCTTCGGGACGCTCTCGGAGGGCGAGAAGAAGCGCGTCCTGCTGGCCCGTTCGCTGATGACCGACCCCGAGGTGGTCCTGCTCGACGAGCCGGCCGCCGGGCTCGACGTCGGCGCCCGCGAGGACCTCGTCGAGAGCCTCGAGGCGCTCGCCTCCGACCTGTACGGCCCGTCGCTCGTGATGGTGTCGCACCACCTCGAGGAGATCGCGCCGGGCTTCACCCACGCGCTCCTGCTCTCCGGCGGAGCCGTGGTAGCCTCCGGGCCCATCGAAGAGACGCTCACGTCGCAGAACCTGTCGACGGCGTTCCGCCAGCGACTCGAGGTCATCCACGACGCGGGACGCTTCTCGGCCCGCCGGCCGCCGGTGCGGCGACGAGCGAACTAGGAGGGGACATGGACTGGTTCGGGGACGACATCTGGCTCACGTGGGCCGCGCTCGGCGTCATCGTGGGCCTGATCGAGCTCGCCAGTGGCGAGCTGATCTTCCTGATGTTCGGCATCGCCGCGTTCTCCGCGGCCGCGGCCGCCGGCCTCGGTGCCCCGATCGCAATCCAGCTGGCCCTCTTCGGCGTGGTCTCGGTGGCCCTGCTGGCCCTGGTCCGCCCGCGCATCGCGGCGAAGGTCCACGACGGCCCGTCGCTCCCGCTCGGTCAGCACGGCCTCGTGGGCGAGCTGGCCATCGTCGACGAGCGTGTCAACCGGCACGCCGGGCGGGTGCTGATCGGCACCGACCTCTGGACTGCCCGTCCGGTCGATCCCGAAGCGACCTATGAACCCGGTGACGAGCTGCTCGTCGCCGCCATCGACGGCCCGATCGCTCGGGTCGTCCGGAAGGAGCACTGAATGTTCGCGTCCGCCCTGCTGGTGTTCTTCTTCTTGCTGGTGATCCTGCTGATCGTCACCGCGACGATGAGCCTCAAGATCATCCCCCAGAACTTCGCCGGGATCGTCGAGCGGCTCGGCAAGTACCGCACCACCCTGACGCCCGGACCCCACCTGATCGTCCCGTTCCTGGACCGCGTCCGGTACCGCGTCGACCAGCGTGAGCAGGTCGTCTCCTTCCCGCCGCAGGGCGTCATCACCGAGGACAACCTGACGGTCGAGATCGACACCGTCATCCTCTACACGGTCAACAACCCGGTGGCCGCGACGTACGAGATCGTCAACTACATCGAGGGCATCCACCAGCTCACGACGACCACGCTGCGCAACATCATCGGTGGCATGACGCTGGAGCACGCGCTGACCAGCCGCGACCAGATCAACCGCACGCTGAGCGCCGAGCTGGACGCCGCGACGGCTCGCTGGGGCATCAAGGTGAGCCGGGTCGAGCTCAAGAGCATCGATCCGCCGCCGACCATCATCGACGCGATGGAGAAGCAGATGCGCGCCGAGCGCGACAAGCGCGCGGCGATCCTGACCGCCGAGGGCGAGCGCCAGTCGGCCATCCTCAGCGCCGAGGGCCAGAAGCAGGCCGCGATCCTCACGGCCGAGGGCCAGAAGCAGTCGGCCATCCTGACCGCCGAGGGCGAGAAGACCGCAGCGATTCTGACCGCGCAGGGCGAGGGCCGTGCCATCGAGACCGTCTTCCAGGCGATCCACGACGGCAACCCCGACCAGAAGCTGCTGTCGTACCAGTACCTGCAGACGCTGCCGAAGATCGCGCAGGGTCACAACGCCTCGACGTGGATCATCCCCGCCGAGGTCACCGCGGCGCTGAGCCAGATCGGCAACGTCGTCGGCTCGATCCCGACCGACGGTGGCGGCTCGCGTCGGCGGATCGACCTGGACGAGCCGGTCGTCACGGAGTCGTCCTACGGGCAGGAGAACACCAGCAGCGCCGTCGAGGAGGCCATCCGCGCGGCCAAGCAGGCCGAGTCGCCGGTCTCCACCCAGGACCAGCCGCCGACGGACCAGCCCCCCGCGGTCTGATGCACCGAGGCCGGCTCGCCCTCGGTGCCGCCGTGCTCGCCACGGTGGCGATCGTCGTGGCGTGGCTCGTCGTCGATCGCACCGACGACGACCCGGTCAGCGGACCGCCGGCCCAGCAGGCCGAGAAGGTCCCGTTGGCCGCCGGCTCCACGACCGAGCCCGACGAGGACTGGGTCACCCGGACCGCGGCCGACCGGCAGATCCCGGTGCGCGCGATGCAGGCGTACGCCCGCACCGAGATCAGCCAGCGTGAGGCGCAGCCCACGTGCAGCCTGCGGTGGAACACGCTCGCCGGGGTCGGCTCGGTCGAGTCGGCGCACGGCACGCTGGGTGGCGCCGGGCTCGACGCGGCGGGCGTGCCGAGCAAGCGGATCGTCGGCCCGCCGCTCAACGGCGAGAACGGCACGCGCGCGATCGAGGCGACCAAGGCGTCGACCGCCCTGCACGGCGACGAGGAGTGGGACCGGGCCGTCGGCCCGTTCCAGTTCCTCACGTCGTCGTGGGAGCAGTACGGCGCCGACGCCGACGGTGACGGCGTGGCCGACCCGCACGACATCGACGACGCGGCCCTCGGCGCCGCCAACCACCTGTGCTACCGCGAGCGCGACCTGTCGGGCGACGGCTGGGTCAAGGCGGTCTACGCCTACAACAACTCGATGGCCTACGTCGAGAAGGTCCGCGGCATCGCCGACAGCTACGCGAAGTAGCCCGCGTGCACACGCTGATGTCGTAGCATCTCGGCATGTCCCGGGGAAGACTGTCCGTCGCGTTGATCACCGCCGCACTCGTCGGCACCGTCCTGTCGTCGGTCGGCGGTGCACCGGCCCAGGCCGCGCCCGAACGTCGGCTCGAGAAGAAGACGGCGGTTCTCACGACGTCGCTCCCCGGATTCCCGCGGCCCGCAACGCCCGCCCACCGCCAGCTGCAGCGAGTCAACGTCTCCGTGCACTACGACGAGGACGGCGACATCGTCCTCGAGGCCGATGCGTGGGTGAAGGGCGACCCGATCGACCGGGACACGGCGGTCCGTGCGCACCTGGGAGTCACGTCGGGCAGTCAGTGCCAGTTGACCGGACACTACGACGACGGGGTCGTCCCCGACGGCAGGAAGTACTGGGTGTGGGAGCGAGGTCTGCGGAGTCCGCGCGATTGGGACTGCGTGGTCGTGATGATGATCGATCGTGAGAACCCTGACGCGCCGGTCGATGCGATGGGCGCGCGGCTCACCAACCAGTACGCGGAGCCCCGTCTGACCGTCTCGCAGCCCCGCCTGCTCGGCAGGACACAGGAGCAGGTCCGCCTCGTCCGGGGTGTCGTGCACCGGCACGAGGTCCTCGTCAAGAACTCCGGCCGGTACCGAGCCCGGAACATCGTGGTGACGGCACGCGGCAAGGGAATGAAGACCGTCCGCAAGAAGGTAGGAGCGCTCCAGCCGGGGGAGGAGCTCGCCGTCGACGTGCCGCTGCGCCTGACGGGCAAGAAGAAGCGCACCGCGGTGCGGATCACCGTCAGCGGGTCGGGCGTCAGCGCAAGCCGCGCCATCCGGGTCCGGGCCGTGAAGGCACCGGCCAAGCCGCGGGCCGGCGCCTGGCGGAGCTCGAACAAGACCTTCACCTTCAAGGTCAAGAACGGTCGCATCGCCGGGTTCCGCGGCGCCAACATGCGCATGACCTGCGGTGGTGGCTTCGGTGGCTTCCCGACCTACCGGAACGTCTCGCTGACGTTCCCGAAGGTCAAGGTGCCGCGGCACGGCTACGTGGACGCGACCAAGCAGTACCGCAAGGGCAACGTCTGGTACACGGCCACGCTGCGCGGCCGCGTGGCCGGCACGAAGATGACCCAGGCCCGCTACACGTACCGGACGGCCGGCAACTGTCGGGTCACCGAGGGATTCACCGCCCGTCGCCGCTGACCGTGCGGGTCAGGCCTGCCAGGTGCCGTGGATGATGGCGCGGCCGAGCGTCTTGAACGCGAGGTTGAACCCGACGACAGCGGGGGAGGCCGAGCCGTCGACGCCGAGCGTCTCCTCGCCGACGGCGTGCACGACGAAGAAGTAGCGGTGCGGCTGGTCGCCCTCCGGGGGAGCGGCGCCCATGAAGCTCAGGCCGCCACCGTCGTTGCGCACGTGGAAGGCGCTCCCGGGGAGCGTCTCGTCGCTCGCGCCGGCGCCGGTGGGAAGCTCGGTGACATCCGCCGGGATG
>NZ_BJZQ01000012.1 GCF_007992115.1 Aeromicrobium flavum | reverse complement strand
GGGAGCCGAGATCGGCGGCAGTGGCCTCCATCGCCCCCGTGGCGGCCGCCGCTCCGGTGCGACGGGCGAGGTACGCTCCGACCGTCTCTCCCGGACGGCGCTCGTGCTCCTGCGGGAGCCAGCCGACGAAGGCGTCGGACGGTGCCGTGGTCACCGACCCGGCCAGGGGCGCCGCCCGGCCCGCCAGCAGGCTCAGGAGGGTGGACTTGCCCGCCCCGTTGGCCCCGACGACCCCCACGACGTCGCCCGGAGCGACCGTCAGGTCCAGATCCGCGAAGAGGGTGCGGTGGGCATGTCCCCCGGACAGGCCCTTGGCGACCAAGGTGGCACTCACCTCGCGATCGTACGGTGACGCGACGCCCGCCCCGACATCACATCGACTCGAGCGGTTCGGCCTCGGCGTCGAGCTCGGCGCGGACCACGTCGAAGGCGACCTGCGGTGCGTACCCCTTGCGGGCGAGCATCGCGGTGAGCCGGCGGACCTGGACGGACTGGTCTAGACCCTGGACCGAGCGCAGCTTGCGCTGGACCAGCCGGTGCGCCGCCTGCCGCTCGCCGTCGGGATCGACGTCCTCGAGCACGACATCGATGATCTCCGACGCGACCTTCTTGCGCTGCAGTTCCATCCGCAGCACCGACCGCGCCAGGCCCTTGGACCGACCGCGCTGCTCAACCCAGAGGCGCGCGAAGCGCTCGTCGTCGACCAGCCCCTCGTACTCGAGCTGGTCGACCACGACGGTGGCCACGTCCTCGGGGAACTTCCGGCGCGCCAGCGCGTCGAGCAGCTCACCGCGGCTGCGGTCGCGCGCGGCCAGACGATCCATCGCGATCGTCCGGCCCGCGACGACGACCGCCCGCGGATCCGAGTCCGGATCCGTCGGGTCGATCATCAGAAGTCGGCGGCCGAGAGGTCGCCCGCCAGGTCGTCGGCCACCGGGGCGGCGTCGGCGGGCTCGTCGAGCTTCGCACCGATGCCGAGGTGCTCCAGGATCCGCTTGTCGATCTCGTCGGCCAGGTCGGGGTTGTCGCGCAGGAAGTTGCGCGCGTTCTCCTTGCCCTGGCCCAGCTGATCGCCCTCGTACGTGTACCAGGCACCGGCCTTGCGGACGAAGCCCGCCTCGACGCCCATGTCGATCAGGCTGCCCTCGCGGCTGATGCCCTGGCCGTACATGATGTCGAACTCGGCCTGCTTGAACGGCGGCGCCATCTTGTTCTTGACGACCTTGACGCGGGTGCGGTTGCCGACCATGTCGGTGCCGTCCTTGAGCGTCTCGATGCGACGCACGTCGAGGCGGACCGAGGCGTAGAACTTGAGCGCCTTGCCGCCGGTCGTGGTCTCGGGGCTGCCGAACATGACGCCGATCTTCTCGCGCAGCTGGTTGATGAAGATCGCGGTCGTGCCCGAGCCGTTGATCGCACCGGTCATCTTGCGCAGCGCCTGGCTCATGAGGCGGGCCTGCAGGCCGACGTGACTGTCGCCCATCTCGCCGTCGATCTCCGCGCGAGGCACCAGGGCCGCCACGGAGTCGATGACGATGATGTCGAGCGCGCCGGAGCGGATCAGCATGTCGGCGATCTCGAGGGCCTGCTCGCCGGAGTCGGGCTGCGACACCAGCAGGGCGTCGGTGTCGACACCCAGCTTGCGGGCGTACTCGGGATCGAGCGCGTGCTCGGCGTCGATGAACGCCGCGACGCCGCCGGCCTTCTGGGCGTTGGCCACCGCGTGCAGGGCGACCGTCGTCTTGCCCGAGGACTCCGGACCATAGATCTCGACGACACGACCGCGCGGCAGCCCGCCGATGCCGAGCGCGACGTCCAGGGAGATGGCGCCGGTGGGGATGATCTCGATCGGCGCACGGGCCTGGTCGCCCAGACGCATCACGGCACCCTTGCCGTACGAGCGGTCGATCTGCGCGAGCGCGTTCTCGATCGCCTTGTCCTTGTTGGCGCGGTCCTTGGGGATGTCGCGGTTCGAACCAGTCGTGCTGGTGTTCTTAGCCATGGGGCGTCCTTCGTGTCGTCGACCGTCACGGTCGTGGTGGCGGGCCATCTTCGACGGTAGGCGGACTCACTGACATTCGTGAGCCTCGTCGACTCGTCTGTGGATGACGCCCGACCTCACCGTCGGCCTGTGGAACGAGCCTAGGCCGAACAGGTGTTCGACGGAAGTCCGACACGCCGAACACCACCGCCCCGTCCGGAACGGACGGGGCGGTGGACCGGATCGACGCGGGACTACGCGACGAGCGCGTCGGCGATGGCGCCGACGAAGGCCGGGAGGTCGTCGGGGTTGCGGCTGGTGATCAGGTTGCCGTCCACGACGACGGTCTCGTCCACCCACTCGCCGCCGGCGTTGCGGACGTCGACCGCCAGGCTCGGGAAGCTCGTCAGGCGCTTGCCCTCGACGAGGCCGGCCGAGACCAGCAGCCACGGCGCATGGCAGATCGCGGCGACGGGGGCGCCGGACTCGAGCGCCTTCGTGGCGATCCGCTGGGCCTGCTCGTCGACGCGGAGGTGGTCGGCGTTGACGGTGCCGCCGGGGAAGACGAAGGCGTCGGGCCAGTCCTGGTCGAACTCGTCCAGGGTGCCGTCGACGCGCACCGAGATGCTCTGCTCGACGTCTCCCTGCATCGCCTGCAGGGTGCCGCCGTGGGGGGCGAAGATCCGCACGTCCGCACCAGCGTCCTCGAGGCTGTTGCGGGGAGTCGTGAGTTCGGACTCCTCGAAGTGGTCGGTCGCGATGATCGCGACGCGCTTGCCGGTCAGGTCGGGAAGGTCGCTCATGTCCCCGACGCTAACTCAGCGATCGCGTGACGGCAGGTCGAGCGCGGCGTGCACCGCTCGCCACACCTGTTGCGGGTCGACGCCCGCCTCGAGTGCCTCCATCGGGGTGCGTCCGCCCAGCGCCGTGATCGCCTGCTGGTGGGCCCACGACGACGCGTAGGAGGCCCCGAGGGCCGCCTCCATCCGCTTCCAGAACTCGCTGTGCCTCACGCGGCGGAGGCCCGGGCCTCTTCACGTGCGATCGACGACACGGTCGCCAGATCCGCAGCCTCCTCGAGCTCAAGCAGGGAGCTGACGTCGAGCAGAACCTTGCTCAGCGGCACCTCGAGCGCCTGGGCCAAGGCGGCGAGCAGCTCGGAGCTGGCCTCCTTCTGGCCGCGCTCGACCTCGGAGATGTACCCGAGGCTGATCCGCGCCCGCTCGGAGACGTCGCGCAGGGTCAGGCCTTCGGCGAGCCGACGTGCCCGGAGCACGTCGCCGATGAGTTCACGCATCGCGGTCATCGCCACCACCTTCCCTGTGAGGCTCAACGTCTGTCGGGCCGCTGTTCTTCCCCAGCCTATAGTGCAGGTCCGCCAGGACGGCGCGGACCGCCGAACGCCGCACCGCGTCCCGGTCGCCGGACAGCTCGAGGCGCCGCGACACCACTCCGTCGGGGCCGGCGACGGCGAGGTGCACCGTGCCGGGCGGGTGTCCCTCGGACGGGCCCGGGCCGGCCACCCCGGTCGTGCCGAGGCCCCACGTGGCGCCCAGCCGGTCCCTGACCCCCAGCGCCAACTGCTCGGCCACCGCCGGGTTCACGGTGCCCTCGCGGGCGATCAGGTCGGCGTCGACGCCGAGGACGGCCGTCTTGACGTCGGGCTGGTAGGCCACCACCGCCCCGCGCACGACGTCGGACGCCCCGGGGACGTCGACCAGCGTCGCGCAGACCAGGCCGCCCGTGAGCGACTCGGCGGTGGCGACGGTCTGTCCGGCCGCGCGCAGCGCCGCCACCACGTCGGCGGCGGAGACCGGGCTCACCGGACGACGTCGTCGGCCGGCGCCTGCGCGGCCAGCCGTCGGGCGTCGACGACGTACTGGACGCCCGTGACCAGGGCGAGGGCCAGCGCGGCCGCCATCACGACGTGGGTGATCCACAGCAGGCCGGTGGGCACGACGCCGCCCCACAGCTCGAACGGGAGGCAGTAGCCGGCGATGGCGACCGACTGCAGGACGGTCTTGAGCTTGCCGCCGCGTCCGGCCGGCATGACGAAGCCGCGACGGACCATGACCATGCGCATGACGGTGATGCCCCACTCGCGCACGAGCATCGCGACCACGGCGGCCCAGAAGACCGGCCCCCAGGCCTGGTCGTCGAAGAGGATCGCCAGTCCGATGAACGCCATCCCGGTGAGCGCCTTGTCGGCGATCGGGTCGGCCATCTTGCCGAAGTCGGTGACCAGGTTGTGCTTGCGCGCGATGTCGCCGTCGATCTTGTCGGTGGCCATGAGCACCGCGAAGGCCGCCCAGGCGGCGATGCGGTAGCCGACGGACTCGCCACCGTCGTGCAGCAGCAGCCACCCGAACACCGGGACGCCCAGGATGCGGATGACCGTGAGGGCGTTCGGGACGTTCCAGTTGCTCGGCTTGTCTGCCGGGAGCGACGAATCCATGGGGCTCAGTATGGCTCAGGAGGGTGAGAGCCACGTCCATCCGGGCACGTTCCGCGCCACCCAGTACGCCAGCACCACGACCAGCAGGGCCCAGATCCAGCGCGCCGGGACGCGGCTGGGGTGCCACGCGCGCCGGCCCAGCAGCCGCAGTCCCCACGCGGCCCACGCCACGAGCACGAGCGGGAGGAGCAGGACGGCCAGCGGGTTGCGGTCCCACGCTGTGGCGACGTCGCCCTGCGCCAGCGCGTGGACGGTGCGCAGGCTGCCGCACCCGGGGCAGTACAGGCCTGTGACGGCCAGGAACGGACAGGTCGGGTAGTGCCCCGACTCCTCCGGCGAGACCGTGGCGACGACGGCCGTCGCGGCCAGGCCGGCGACGGTGACGGCCGCGAACGAGAGCGCCCCGCGCCGCCGGATCTCTCCGGCGGGCGCGGGGCGCTGGGTCACGTCGCTCAGGTCAGAGGCTCGTCGTCGACGTGGACGTGCCGCTGGACGCCGCGATGATGATGACCGCGATGTAGATGAGGATGACGACGACGCCGACCACCGCGGACCAGATGGCCCACTGCTTGGCCTTGCGCGACGACTCCTGGGCTCCGGCGAGGTCGCCGGCGGCGAACTTGCCGTTGACCTGGGCCGCGTACACGATCGAGACCACGCCGAGCGGAAGGCAGCAGAACAGCGTCGTGAGGATGGCCCACACGAGGTTGTTCGGCGGCGGCGTCTGGCCGACCGGTCCCGAGGGCGGCGGAGGCGGAGCGTTGTAGGACATGCATTCCCTTTCGTGTCACCGTCCCCCCCGAGGGAGAACACGGTGGTTTACATGTTGATGCTGGTGCGCTGAGCCTAGTGGCTCAGCCGACCTGGATGCTCGCCAACACGTCGGACAGGTCGTCGGGCTTGACCAGGACGTCGCGCGCCTTCGACCCCTCGCTGGGCCCGACGACGCCGCGGCTCTCGAGGATGTCCATCAGGCGGCCCGCCTTCGCGAAGCCGACCCGCAGCTTGCGCTGGAGCATCGAGGTGGAGCCGAACTGCGTGTTGACCACGAGTTCGACCGCCTGCAGCACCAGGTCCATGTCGTCGCCGATGTCGTCGTCGAGCTCGCGCTTCGCCGCTTGGGGCGCCGTGACGTCGTCGCGGTAGGACGGCTGCAGCTGCTCCTTGCAGTGGTTGACGATGGTCTCGATCTCGGCCTCGGTGATCCAGGCGCCCTGCATGCGCATCGTCTTGTTGGCGCCCATGGGCAGGAACAGGCCGTCGCCCTGGCCGACCAGCTTCTCGGCGCCGGGCTGGTCCAGGATGACGCGGCTGTCGGCCAGCGAGCTTGTCGCGAACGCCAGACGGCTGGGGACGTTGGCCTTGATCAGGCCCGTGACCACGTCGACGCTGGGACGCTGGGTGGCCAGCACCAGGTGAATGCCCGCGGCACGGGCCAGCTGCGTGATGCGCACGATCGAGTCCTCGACGTCGCGCGGGGCCACCATCATCAGGTCGGCGAGCTCGTCGACCACGACCAGCAGGTACGGGTACGGGGTGAGCACGCGCTCGCTGCCCGGGGGCGGCTGCACCTTGCCGGACACGACGGCCTTGTTGTAGTCGTCGATGTGCCGGTAGCCGAAGTTGGCGAGGTCGTCGTAGCGCAGGTCCATCTCGCGCACGACCCACGCCAGCGCCTCGGCGGCCTTCTTCGGGTTCGTGATGATCGGCGTGATGAGGTGCGGGATGCCCTCGTAGGCGTTCAGCTCGACCCGCTTCGGGTCGACCAGGATCATCCGGACCTCGTCGGGGGTGGACCGCATGAGGATCGACGAGATCATCGAGTTCACGAAGCTCGACTTGCCCGAGCCGGTCGCGCCAGCGACCAGGAGGTGGGGCATCTTCGCGAGGTTGGCCACGACGTAGCCGCCCTCGACGTCCTTGCCCAGGCCGATCACCATCGGGTGGTGGTCGCTGCGGGCCTTGTTCGACCGCAGGACGTCGCCGAGGGAGACCATCTCCTTGTCGACGTTGGGGATCTCGACGCCGATCGCGCTCTTGCCCGGGATGGGCGAGAGGATGCGCACCTCGTTGGAGGCGACGGCGTACGCGATGTTCTTGCTGAGGGCGGTGACCTTCTCGACCTTGACGGCCGGGCCGAGCTCGACCTCGTAGCGCGTGACCGTCGGCCCACGCGTGTAGCCGGTGACGGTGGCGTCGATCTGGAACTGCTCGAGCACCTCGGTGAGGCGGCCGACGACCTCGTCGGACGCGGCCGAACGGGCCTTGGGCGGCGTGCCCTCCTTCAGGGCGCTCGGCTCGGGCAGCGTGTAGACGATGTCGCCGGAGAGGGCCAGCTGCTCGGCGCGGACGGGCAGCGGCTCGAGCGGCTTGAGCTCCGGCTGGGGCTCGGGCTCGGAGACGGCCGGGACGGGCGGCGTGAAGCTGACCGGCACCTGGCGGTCGTCGTCGGGTCCGTCGACGAGCGGGTTCTCGAAGGGCTCGTCGGGGATCGGCACGGTGCGCGGGTGGCGCTTCTTGACGGGCTCCGGCGTCGCCTCTGCGACGGGCGCGGCCTTCTCGCGGCCCAGGGCCTTGTCGAAGACGCCGCGGACCCGGTCGGGCACGGCGTACAGCGGCGTGGCCGTGACCACGAGGACGCCGAAGATCACGACGAGGACGAGGATCGGCGCGACGACCCAGCCGGTCTTGAGCAGGTCGACGAGGATCGCCGAGAACAGGAAGCCCACCGCTCCCCCGGCGTCGGACATGTCGGGGTCGCTCGGGCGGGGCGTGCCGTGCGCGAGGTGCACGAGGCCGAGGACGCCACCGACGATGGCGGCCCAGCCGATGACCTGGCGACCGGCGGGTCCGTTGCGGTCGGGATGACGCAGGGTGCGCCAGGCGACGACGGCCAGCAGGATCGGGACGGCCCACGCCAGGACGCCGACCGAGCCGGTCGTGACGCGGCGCACGGCGGCACCGACGCCGCCGGGGATGTCCCACCACACCGACGCGGCGGTGACGAGCGCCAGCGAGATCAGCGCCAGGCCGACGCCGTCGCGGCGCTGCTCGGCGTCGAGCTCGCGGGCGCTGTGGCCGATGCTGCGGGCGATCGCCCCCACCACGCCGGCCAGTCCCAGCCAGAAGGCCGTGGAGGCGCGCAGGATGCCCGAGAGGGCAACACTCAGTGGACCAGGACCGGTACGCGGCGCCGGCGCCTTGCGGGCAGGTTGCTTGCGCGGCGCGGGCTTCTTGCGGGCCTGGCTGCCGGACGGCCGCTTGCGCGGCGGGGAAGACGTTCGGGTCGCCATGCTGGCAAGGCTAAACCAGAACCTGAGAGTTCTCACGGACCCACGCCGCAGACGCGGCCGGGGTCAGTGGCTGGCCAGCCCCAGCTCGCCCGGGAACGGCAGGACGTCCGCCCGCTCGAGCGCGAGGGAGACGAGTCGCTGGTCGGGGGCCCCGGCTCCCAGCAGCGGGGCCGTGACGACGTCGGCGCCGAGGCGACCGATGGCGGAGGCGCCCTCGCCGGACGCGAGGGCGTACATCGAGACCACGACGCGCTGGTTGTGGGCCCGGGCGACGTCGAGGGCCTCGTCGACCGGCGTGCCGACGCCGTCGACGACGCCGACGTGCACCGGTCCGCCCCACACGGCGCTGAGCAGCCGGGCGGCCTTCGACACGTCGGCCAGCGCGCGGGGGCCGTCGGCGTGCGGTGCCACCATCACGATCGTGTCGGACGGGCGCGCGCCCGCCTCGATCAGGCGGCGCACGCCGATCTCGGCCAGGACCCAGTCGGGACCCATGGCCGGCGCCACGCGCACGCGCGGGTCGTCGGCCGCCGCCTCCTGCAGCAGCCGCGTCGCGGCCACGTCATGGGTCAGGACCAACGGCACGATGACCCGGGGCCCCGACGTCTCGGCCACGACGTCGCCCAGGGACGGCTGTTGGACGTCGACGAACGCGTCGACGACCTCGGCCCCCTGCGCATGACGCCGGACCGAGTTCACGAGCGACGCGATGGCGGAACGACCTTGGTGCGAGGTCGTTCCATGGCTGCACACGATGATCCGGGTCCTCACCCCTTCAGCGTGGTGAGGATCTGTTTCCCCCGGGTTACAGCCCCGGCGAGGTTGGGTAACGAGTGACGCGAGGTGTCAGGCCTCGAGCACCACCGGGACGATCAGCGGCCGACGACGCAGGCGGCGGCCGGCGAACGAGCCGATGACGCGACGCATGACCTGCTGCAGGGCCGCCGTGTCGCGCGCGCCCTCGGCGAGCGCCTCCTCCAGGGAGCTGACGAGCTTGGGCTGGATGGCGTCGAAGACCGAGTCGTCCTCGGCCAGGCCGCGGGCGTGGATCTCGGGTCCGCTGACGATCTTGCCCGTCGTGGAGTCGATGACGGCGATGA
Source organism: Aeromicrobium flavum (assembly GCF_007992115.1). GTDB lineage: Bacteria > Actinomycetota > Actinomycetes > Propionibacteriales > Nocardioidaceae > Aeromicrobium > Aeromicrobium flavum. Next base: position 95,320 of record NZ_BJZQ01000012.1, on the reverse strand, counting down.
CCGAGATGAAGCCCTCGGCCGCCAACGTGCGCCGGTCCTTGAGGTCGGAGTCGGTGACGTCGCCGATCGAGGCGCCGTCGACGTAGACGTAGCCCACCTCGTAGGCGCCGGCGATCTCGGCGTGACCGTCGATGAGGTCCACGGCGTAGCCGTCCTCGGCGATGATCGTGTTGGGCACGCCGGTCTGGCGGGCCAGCGCCGCGTTGGCGTGCAGGTGGCGGATCTCGCCGTGCACCGGCATCACGTTCGACGGCTGGACGATGTTGTAGCAGTAGAGCAGCTCGCCGGCCGACGCGTGACCGGACACGTGCACCAGCGCGTTGCCCTTGTGCACGACGTTCGCACCCAGCTTGGTCAGGCCGTCGATCACGCGGTAGATCGCGTTCTCGTTGCCGGGGATCAGCGACGAGGCGAGCAGCACGGTGTCGCCCGGCTCGAGGTGCACCTGCGGGTGCGTGCGGTTGGCGATGCGCGACAGGGCCGCCATGGGCTCGCCCTGCGAGCCGGTGGACATGAGCACCATGCGCTCCGGCGGGGCGGCGTCGATCGAGTCGACGACCACGCCGTCCGGCACCTTGAGGTAGCCCAGCTCGCGGGCGATCTGCATGTTGCGCACCATCGACCGGCCGACGTACGCGACCTTGCGGTTGTGCTTGACCGCGGCGTCGAGCACCTGCTGGACGCGGTGGATGTGCGAGGCGAAGGACGCGACGATGATGCGCTTCTTGCTGCGCGCGAACACCGCGTCGATCGCCGGGGTGATCGACTTCTCGGCGGTCGTGAAGCCGGGCACCTCGGAGTTGGTCGAGTCGGTCAGGAACAGGTCGACGCCGGCCTCGCCGAGGCGCGCGAACGCCCGCAGGTCGGTGATGCGGCCGTCGAGCGGCAGCTGGTCCATCTTGAAGTCGCCGGTGTGCAGCGCGACGCCGGCGGCGGTCTTGATCGCCACGGCCAGCGCGTCCGGGATGGAATGGTTGACCGCGACGAACTCGCACTCGAACGGGCCGAAGGACTCGACGTCGTTCTCGCTGACGACGTGCATCGGCACGTCCTTCAGGCGGTGCTCCTTGAGCTTCGGCGCCAGCAGCGCCAGCGTCAGCTTCGAGCCGATCACGGGGATGTTCCCGCGCTCGCGCAGCAGGTACGGCACGCCGCCGATGTGGTCCTCGTGACCGTGCGTCAGCACGAGGCCGACGATGTCGTCGAGGCGCTCACGGATGGGCGCGAAGTCGGGCAGGATCAGGTCGACGCCCGGCTGGTGCTCCTCGGGGAACAGCACCCCGCAGTCGACGATCAGCAGCTTGCCGTCGAACTCGAAGACGGTCATGTTGCGACCGATCTCGCCCAGACCCCCCAACGGGACGACGCGCATGGCGCCCGGCGCGAGCGGGGCGGGAGTGGGAAGTTCGGTGTGCATATGGCTCATGCCAGTAGATCAGCGTCCTTGAGTGCCGCTCGAATGACCTGGACTTGTTCGTCCGTCGCGGGAGTGAGCGGCAGTCGCACGCCCGCGTGAGGGATGACGCCGAGTTCGGCGACGGCCGCCTTGGCGGCGATCGCACCCTGCGTCTGGCCCATGATCGCGTGGATCAGGGGAAGGAGTTCGTTGTCGATGTCGCGCGCCCGGGCGAGGTCGCCGGCGTCGACGGCCTCGATCATGGCCTTGATGCGGGCCGCCGCGACGTGGCTGACCACGCTGACGACCCCCACCGCACCGAGCGCCAGCCACGGCAGGGCCAGCGCGTCGTCGCCGGCGTAGAGCGCCAGGCTCGAGTTGGCGCGCAGGCGCGCACCGCGGACGAGGTCGGCGGACGCGTCCTTGACGGCCACGACGGTCGGGCGCGACTCCAACTCGGCGTAGGTGGCCTCGCTGATCTCGACGCCGGTGCGACCGACGATGTCGTAGAGCATGATCGGCGTGTCGCCGCCCGCGGCCGCGACGGCATCGATGTTGGCCAGCAGACCCGACTGCGGGGGCTTGCTGTAGTACGGGGAGACGAGCAGCAGGCCGTCGACGCCCGCGCGGACCGCCTGCTCGGCGAGCTCGACGGTGTGGCGGGTGTCGTTGGTGCCGACGCCGGCGAGGATCGCGGCGCGGTCGCCGACGGCCTCGATCACGGCGGCCAGCAGGCGGCCGTCCTCCGCGCCCGTGGTGGTGGGCGACTCGCCGGTGGTGCCGCTGACGACGAGGCCGTCGCTACCGTTGTCGACCAGATGGGTGGCCAAGGCGGCGGCGGCATCGAGGTCGAGCTCGCCGTCGGTGGTGAACGGCGTGGCCATCGCGGTCAGGAGACGACCGAACGGCGCGGCCTCGGTGGCGAGCGGAGACGTCATGTACCGAGGTTACCGCCACGCTGTCGGACCTCTCGGGCAGGATGAACCGGTGACCGACCACTATCCGCAGGACACCCTCGCGACCCGTGCCGACGACGGCACGCTGACGCTCGAGGTGACCGACCGCTGGAACACTCCCCTGGGTAAGCCGAACGGCGGCTGGGTGCTGGCCGCGATGCTGCGCGCCGCGATGGACACCACGGACGTGGGCCGTCCCGCGGTCGCCGCCATCACCTACTTCGCCTCCCCCGAGCCGGGCACCACGGCCACGCTGACGGTGACGCCCGTGAAGCTCGGGCGCCGCGTCCAGACCGTCGACGTCGACCTCGGCTGCGACGGCCGACCCCTCGCCCGCATGACCGCGAGCTTCGCGCGCGACCACCACGGGCCCTCCCAGGAGCTCGGCGCGGCCCCGGCGCTCCCCGACCCCGCCACGCTGCCCGACCCGCGCGAGCTGGGCATGCCGACCGACGGGCTGTTCGGCCGGATCGAGTACCGGATGGCCGAGGTGCCCGGATGGGCGACGGGCGAGCCGACGGGCGACCCCACCACGACGCTGTGGCAGCGCCTCGATGGAGGCACCGCGATCGACTGGCCGGCCGTGGCGCTCCTGACCGACGCCTCTCCCCCGCCCGTGATGGAGCTGGGCCAGATGAAGTCGATGACCGTGCAGCTGACGGTGCACTTCCACCGCCTGCCCGAGCAGGGCGGATGGGTCGCCTCGCGCTTCAGTACCCGGCACGTCGCGGAGGGCTTCCACGAGGAGGACGGCGAGCTGTGGGACGACCAGGGCCGCCTGCTGGCCCAGTCGCGCCAGCTCGCGATCCTGCTCTGAGGGTCAGTCGGGGGTGTCGGTGACGCCCTCGTAGAGCCCAATGACGTTGCCGTCGGGGTCCTCGAAGATCGCCCACCAGCTCGTCTCGGAGATGGGCTGGCGCTCCATCACGACGCGCGCGCCCTGCTCCTTGGCCGCGGCGAGCGTCTCCTCGATGGAGTCGACCTCGACGTACGAGCGCGGCTGGGTGAAGCCCTCCGAGCGCGGTGCGAGTCCGCCCCCGCTGATCTCGTTGGGTGCCTGCCACATCGGGTAGCCCTCGAAACCGGGGTACTCGGTCATCTTCCAGCCGAACAGCCGGCCGTAGAACTCCTGGGCGCGCCGGGTGTCGGCCACCGGGATGTCGACGTGCGTGATGTCACCGTGTGCCATGGGATGTCTCCTCTCGTTCCCGCCAGTGTCGGACGGGGACGAGCCGGCGACAAGGGTCAGCGGCGGACGTACGTGGCGATCTCGTAGTCGGGCGTGCCCGCGTGGCGCAGACGATCGACCTCGATCCAGCGCGCGGGGTCGATGGGCCCGAAGAAGGCGTCGCCGTCGGGGCTGAGCGGGACGTGCGTGACCACCATCGTGTCGACGAGTCCACGCTCGAGCGCCTCGTCGTACACCGTCGCCCCGCCGACGAGGAAGACCTCGCCGTCGACCTCGCGTGCCCGATCGAGCGCGGTGTCCAGGTCGCCCGCGACGATGACCGCGGGATCGCCCGGGTCCCAGTCGGCACGCCGGGTCAGCACGACGGACGTGCGGCCCGGGAGCGGACGCCCGATCGACTCGTACGTGGCCCGGCCCATCACGACCGGGTGCCCCCACGTGAGCTCCTTGAACTGGCGCATGTCTCCCGTGCGCGGCCACGGCATGCCGCCCTCATGGCCAATGACGCCGTTGTCGCCCACGGCCACGACGATCGTGACGCCCATCAGACGGCGATCGGCGCCTTGATGGCGGCGTGCGACGTGTACCCCTCGATCGCGATCGACTCGAGCGTGAAGTCGTCGATGTCGGTGATCGCGGGGTCGAGCCGCAGCGTGGGCAGCGGCAGCGGGTCGCGGGTGAGCTGCTCGCGCGCCTGGTCGAGGTGGTTGACGTAGAGGTGGCAGTCGCCGCCGGTCCAGATGAACTCGCCGGGCTCGAGGCCGGTGAGCTGGGCGACCATCTGCGTCAGCAGCGCGTAGGAGGCGATGTTGAAGGGGACGCCGAGGAAGACGTCGGCCGAGCGCTGGTAGAGCTGGCAGCTCAACTTGCCGTCGGCGACGTGGAACTGGAAGAACGCGTGGCAGGGGGCCAGCGCCATCGCGTCGAGGTCGGCCACGTTCCAGGCGCTGACGATGTGCCGTCGCGAGTTCGGGTCGGTTCTGATCGCCTCGATGACGGCGCGCAGCTGGTCGATGTGCTCGCCGCCGGGGGTGGGCCAGGAGCGCCACTGGTAGCCGTAGATGGGGCCGAGGTCGCCGTTCTCGTCGGCCCACTCGTCCCAGATCGTGACGCCGTGGTCGCGCAGGTACTGGGTGTTCGTGTCGCCGCGGATGAACCACAGCAGCTCGGCGACGACGCTCTTGAGGTGCACCTTCTTGGTGGTGACGACGGGGAACCCCTCGGCCAGGTCGAACCGCATCTGGTGCCCGAAGACGCTGCGCGTGCCGGTGCCGGTGCGGTCACCCTTGGCCACCCCCTCGTCGAGGATCCTGCGGACGAGATCGAGGTAGGCCTGCATGTCCGCAGACTAGCAACGCGGCCCGACGATCCGTCGGCGTGACGTGGAATACTGACGCGCGTGCCGGAACCCCTCGCTCCGACCCCAGCGGACGTGAAGCGATTCGTCGCCCTCCAGCTCGGAGTCACCGCAGTCTTCGCCGTCCTCGTGGTGGCCGTCTTCGGTCGCGACGGCGACCCCGGCGCCCGCTGGTGGGCCGCGCTGGCCCTGATCGCCCTGGTGTTCGCCGCCACCGCGCTCGTCTCGCGCTGGTGGTCCGGCGCCGGGAGCCTGCCTGCCGACGAGCCCGCCCCGCAGGGCACCGCGATGCGCCGGCTCTCCTCGCACATCGCCCGGGCGTTCCTCGTCCTCGAGGTCCCGCTCGTCGTCTCGGCGGTGCTGGGCCTCTCCGGCCTCATCGGCGGCCTCGTGCTACTGGTGGCGGTCGTCCCCGCCCTGGCTGCGCTCACCTTCGGCACGTGGCCCACGCGACGCAACGTCGACCGGTTCGCCACGGCGCTGGAGCGCGACGGCGCCGACTCGGGTCTGCGCGAGGCGTTCGCGCGATGAGCTCCGACGTCTCCGTCCGGCTCGCGTGGCCCGACGACGCCCCCGCGATCGCCGCCGTCCAGCGAGCCCACTGGCTGCGCACGTACGGCGACGTGGTCGAGGCCGACGAGCTCGACGCCCTCGACGAGACCGTCATGACGGCCCGCTGGAGCCAGCTGATCAGTGCGCCGCGCGACGCCCGGATGCGGGCCCTCGTCGCCCTCGAGCGGGCGACGGTGCGCGGCTTCGCCCTCGTGCATCCCTGCCACGACCCCGACGCCGACCAGATCCGGGACGCCGAGATCGGCGAGTTCGTCGTGGGCGTCGACCACCGCAACCTCGGCCACGGCTCGCGACTGCTGCACGCGTGCGTCGACACGGTGCGGGCCGACGGCTTCGAGCGGGCGGTCTGGTGGGTCTCCCCCACCGACGACGTCCTGCGCGCGTGGCTGCTGGCCTCGGGCTGGGCGCCGGACGGCGCGCACCGCGAGTTCGCCGCCGTCACGGGCCCGCTCAAGCAGATCCGGCTCCACACCACGCTGACGTGAGCGAGTCGACCAGCGACCGGCAGGTCATCGCCGACTCCCTCGGTGTCGGCATCGGCGTCGGCCTGTACGGCGTCAGCTTCGGTGCCCTCGCCACCACCGGCGGCCTGTCCGTGTGGCAGGCCTGTGCGCTGTCGCTGCTGGCGTTCACGGGCGCCTCGCAGTTCGCCTTCCTCGGCGTCGTGGCCGCCGGCGGCTCGCCGGCGACCGGCGCCCTGACCGCCGTCCTGCTGGGCGTGCGCAACACGTTCTACGGGATCACCCTGGCGCCCGTCCTGCGGCTGAAGGGGTGGCGCCGGCTCGCGACGGCCCACGTCGTGATCGACGAGTCGACCGCGATGGCGGTGGTGCGCGACGATCCCCGGCAGGCCCGGCTGGGCTTCTACTGGACCGGACTGACGATCTTCCTGATCTGGAACGTCATGACCCTCGTGGGCGCGGTCGCGGGCGAGAGCATCGGCGACCCGCGCGCGATCGGGCTCGACGCCGCCGTGGCCGCCGCGTTCCTGGGATTGCTGTGGCCGCGGCTCGACTCGCCGTCCTCGCGCCTGCTGGCCCTGCTGGCTGCGGCGGTGGCGCTCGGGCTGGTGCCGTTCACGCCGCCCGGCGCGCCGATCATCATCGGCGGCCTGGTCGCCGTCCTGGTCGGCCTGCGTTTCGTCCCCTCCGCGGACGGCGACCGCGATGACTGAGCTGTGGTGGGGCGTGCTCGCGGTGGCCGTCGGGTGCTACGGGCTCAAGCTGCTGGGACTGTCGATCCCCGAGCGCCTGCTGGAGCATCCCGTCACCGTCCGGGCGGCCGCGTTCATCCCCGTCGGCCTGCTGGCGGCGCTCGTGGCGGTCCAGGGGTTCGCCGACGGGTCCGAGGTCGTGGTCGACGCCCGGCTGGCCGGTCTCCTCGTGGCCGCCGTGCTGCTGTGGCGCAAGGTCCCGTTCCTGGTGATGCTGATCGCCGCAGCGGCGACCGCGGCGCTGGTGCGCGCCCTCGGCGGCTGATCCTTCACGGCGGCCCCGCCCGCGGATCCTCGTACCGGGCGGCGAGGGCCGTCGCGCGGCCGTGGAGGGCGGAGCGCAACGCATCGGGCGCGAGGACCTCCGCGCCGGTGTCGAGCTGCCAGATCGCCCACACGGCGTGCCGCAGGTCCTCGAACGTCACGTCCAGGCGGACCCAGCCGTCTGCCTCCGGTTCCTCGGCCCGCACGGCGCGGGCCATGTCGAGCAGCTCCTCCTGGCGCCACGGGGCGACCCTCACGACCACGGCGAGGTGATCCGCCGAGAGGAATCGGGCGCTGCGCTCGATCCAACTGCGCTCGAGATCGATGCTCGCGGAACGTTCCGCCGGTTCAGGGAGCGCCTCGGCATCCACCATGCGGGAGACCCGGTAGGTGCGATCCTCGCCGGACTTCGACGCCAGCAGGTAGGTGCGGCCACGGACGGTGACCAGCCCGAGAGGGTCGACCGTGTGCACGCGCGGTGCCTGGTCCGGGGCGGAGTACTCGAAGCGAAGCCGGTGCCCGGTGAGCACGGCGTGGCGGACCTGGCTCATCACCGATGTCGCGATGTCCTCGCTCGGCGATCGGCGTGAGAGCAGGTCGGCCCCGGGCTCGACCAGGAATCGCTCCGCCGCGTCGTCCATGGCGACTCGATGGCCCTCGGGCAGGGCATCGATCACCTTGCGCATGGCTGAAGCCAGCGCGGAGCTGAGGCCGAACACCTTCTGGCTGCCTCCGGACACCGCGGTCACCAGCGCGAGCGCCTCCTCATGGTTCAGGCCCGTGAGCTCCGTGTGGAAGCCCGGGAGCAGGGTGAAGCCGCCGTGTCGGCCCCGGTCGGCGTAGACCGGAACGCCTGCCGTCGACAGGGCCTCGATGTCACGCAGCACCGTGCGCACCGACACCTCCAGCTCGCTCGCCAGTGCGGCGGCGGTCATCCGGCCTCGCCGACGCAGGAGCAGCACCAGGGAGACCAGCCGATCCGCACGCATGGATCCATGATCACCGAAACATGACACAGGGTGACGTGATTCTTCGGGACGCTGGTCGTGGGCGTCGCAGACAACGGCCGACCGGTCCGCCGGGCGCCCGACCGCAGCGATGGGAGTCGTGATGGAACGCACCGCAGTCAACCCGGTGACCTGGTCACAGGAGTTGGGGTTCAACCAGGGCGAGGTCGTCTCCGGACAGACCCGCACCCTCTACATCTCGGGTCAGACCGCGATGAGCACCGACGGACGGCCCCAGCATGAGGGGGACGTCGCGGCGCAGCTCGCGCTGGCCCTGGACAATCTCGAAGCCGTGCTCGGCGAGGCGCGCATGACACTCGCGAACCTCGTGCGCCTCACCGTCTACACGACCGATGTCGACGCACTCTTCCCGCACTACGGCGTCCTCGCCGGTCGGCTGGCCGCTTCCGGCGTCGCACCCACCACGACGATGCTGGGCGTGACGCGCCTGGCGATCCCCGGCCAGCTGGTCGAGCTCGAGGGAACCGCCGTGGACTGACCGGGTCAGTCGAGCTCGAGGACCTCGTCGAGACCGACGGTCACGCCGGGGTGCTCCGGGATCCACTGCAGTGCGGCGACGACGCCCGGCATGAACGACTCACGACTCGACGAGTCGTGGCGGATGCTGAAGATCTCGCCGGGATCGCCCAGCACGACCTCCTGCGAGGCGATGAACCCGCGGGCGCGCAGGGCGTGGACCGGGATCCCCTCGACCTTGGCTCCCCGAGCCCCGTCGGGGTCGGTGGTCGTGGCGTCGGGCAGCGCGGCCGACCCCGCCTCGCGGCGCGCCTCGGCGATCAGCTCGGCGGTGCGGACCGCGGTGCCCGACGGCGCGTCGACCTTGTCGGGGTGGTGCATCTCGATGACCTCGACGGACTCGAAGAACGGCGCGGCGACGGCGGCGAACCGCATCATCAGGACGGCGCCGATCGAGAAGTTGGGGACGACCAGCGCGCCGACGCCCTCGTGGCCGGAGACGATCTCGCGCAGCTGCGCGACCTTCTCGTCACCGAAGCCAGAGGTGCCGATCACCACGTGGATGCCCCGCTCGAGGCACCAGCGGGCCTGGTCGAAGGCGACGTCCGGCGTCGTGAACACCAGGACCGCCTCGGCCTGCGCCTCGGCGATCGCCTCGAGCTCGTCGCCGACGTCGATCCCGGCGACGAGCTCGAGCCCGTCCGCCGCCTCGATCGCCGCGGCCGAGGTCGATCCCATCCGGCCCTTCGCACCCAGTACCGCCACCCGTGTCATGGGCCCGATGCTATCGACCCAGCCGGTGACCCGTGACGGGGTCGAAGTGGTGGACCGCGTCGGGGTCGATGACCTCGAGGTGCGTGGTGGTCCCCTTGACCGGCGGATTCCGCCAGTCCGTGCGGGCGACGACCGGCGGCGTGACGCCGTCGGCCCGTCCGTAGAGGTAGGCGTCCGAACCGAGCTCCTCGACGACGTCGACCACGATCGGCAGGCCCTCGTGCGAGACCGCGAGGTTCTCGGGGCGCACTCCCACCACGACCGTGGAGCCGCCCGCCCCCGTCAGGGCCTCGCGCGGCACCGGCAGGATCCGCGTGCCGAACTCCACCCCACCGTCGATCACCGGCAGTTCGAACAGGTTCATCGCCGGCGAGCCCATGAACCCGGCCACGAAGAGGTTCACCGGGTGGTCGTAGAGCTCGCGCGGGGCCGCGACCTGCTGCAGGACGCCGTCCTTGAGCACCGCGACCCGGTCGCCCATCGTCATCGCCTCGACCTGGTCGTGGGTCACGTAGACCGTCGTCGTCCCGAGCCGGCGCTGCAGGGCCGCGACCTGCGTGCGGGTCTGGACCCGCAGCTTGGCGTCGAGGTTCGACAGCGGCTCGTCCATGCAGAACACCCGGGGCGACCGGACGATCGCGCGCCCCATCGCCACGCGCTGGCGTTGGCCTCCGGAGAGCGCCTTGGGCTTGCGGTCGAGGTACTCGGTCAGGCCCAGCAGCTCGGCCGCCTCGGCCACGCGGGTGGTGATGTCGGCCTTCGGGACCTTGGCGATCCGCAGCGCGAAGCCCATGTTCTCGCCGACCGTCATGTGCGGATACAGCGCGTAGTTCTGGAACACCATGGCGATGTCGCGCTCCTTGGGCGGCATCCTGGTGACGTCGCGGTCGCCGATGAGGATGCGCCCGTCGTCGACGTCCTCCAGGCCGGCGAGCATTCTCAGCGTGGTGGACTTGCCGCAGCCGGACGGGCCCACGAGGACCAGGAACTCGCCGTCGGCGACCTCGAGGTCGACATGGTCGACCGCCGGCCGCTCCTGCCCGGGGAACACCCGGGTCGCACCCTCGAAGACCACACGACTCATGACGACTCTCCCAGTTGCAGCTCTGCGGGCAGGATGACCGACGTCCGCTCGTCGTCGGGGTGCTCGATCCGCCGGGCCAGCAGGTCGACCGCGGTGGCACCGAGGTCGCCGAGCGGCTGGCGCACCGTGGTGAGGGCGGGGGTCGAGGCGGCCGCGGCGGCCGAGCCGTCGAAACCGACCAGTGCGACGTCGCCGGGCACGTCGAGGCCCTGGCGCGACAGCTCGCGCAGGGCGCCGAGGGCCATCACGTCGTTCGCCGCGAAGACGGCGTCGAGGTCGGGGCGCCGCTCGAGCAGCGCGGCCGCGCCGCTGACGCCGCTGGCGTCGCTGAAGTCGCCCGGCTCGACCAGGTCCTCGTCGTAGGGCAGCCCCGCCGCCTCGAGCGCGTCGCGGTAGCCGTCGAGACGGTCCCGGCCCGAGGCCATGTCCTGGGGGCCGGTGATGCAGGCGATCGTGCGCCGGCCGCGCTCGACGATGTGGTCGACCGCGCGGCGCGCTCCCCCGCGGTTGTCGACGTCGACGAAGCAGGCCAGCGGGTCGCGGGGGCGGCCGACGTAGACGATCGGCAGCCCCGCGCCTTGCGGGAGGCTCAACGCGTCGTGCAGCGACACGACCATGACCCCGTCGACGTGCTGGGGCGTGAGGAACTGGCCGAGGCGCTCCAGGTGCGACTCGTCCGGCACCATCGACAGCACCAGCCGCCGTGACGTCGCGTCGACGGCGCGCGAGATGCCGCGCACCAGGCCGGCGAAGAACGGCTCGGCGAACACGCGCTCCTCGTCCTCGGCGATGACCAGCGAGACCGTGTCGGTGCGGCGGGTCTTGAGCGAGCGCGCCGCTTGGTTCGGCACGTAGCCGAGCTCGCGGACAGCGTGCTCCACCGCCTCTCGCGTGTGCGGCGAGACGTGCTCCGAGCCGTTGACGACCCGCGACGCGGTGCCGCGGCCCACCCCGGCGAGGCGGGCCACCTCCTCCAGCGTGGGTTGGCGACCGTCCGTCATGACCTCTCCTTCGTGCTGCTCGCCCGGGCGAGCTCGGCGAACCAGCGGGCGCTGGCCTTGGGCGTGCGGACCAGCGTGTCGAAGTCGACGTGGACGATCCCGAACCGCTTCGCGTACCCCTCGGCCCACTCGAAGTTGTCCAGCAGCGACCACGCGAAGTATCCGCGCACGTCCACCCCCGCGTCGATCGCGTCCGCGAGCGCCGCGAGGTGTCCCGCGACGAACGCGATCCGGTCATGGTCCTCGACCGTGCCGTCCGGGCCGACGACGTCGTCGAACGCCGCGCCGTTCTCGGTGATGTAGATCGGGAGGGGCGGGTAGTCCCGGTGCACCTGCGCCAGCACCTCGCCCAGCCCCACCGGGTCGATGTCCCACCCGGACGCGGTCTTCGGCCAGTCCCGCTCGACGAAGTCGACCTCCGAGGCACCCGGCCACGGACCGGCCGCCACGACGTGCCGCGAGTAGTAGTTGACGCCCAGGAAGTCGAGCGGCGCGGCGATCGTCGCGAGGTCGCCGGCCCGGATCACGTCCGTGCCCCCGACCCCGGCCACGTCGTCGAGGACGTCCTGCGGGTAGCGGCCGAGCAGCACGGGGTCGAGGAACCACCGGTTCATGAGCCCGTCGATCCGGCGCACGGCGTCGTCGTGGCGGCCGGTGTCGTCGGCGGGCGAGATCGCGTACAGGTTGAGGGTGATCCCCACCTTCGCCCCGGGCACGCGCTCACGCAGCCGCGGCACCGCGAGGCCGTGGGCCAGGTGGAGGTGGTGGGACGCCGCCAGTGCCGCTGCGGGCTCGGTGCGGCCGGGCGCGTGGATGCCCGCGCCGTAGCCGAGGAAGGACGCGCACCAGGGCTCGTTCAGGGTGGTCCAGTTCGCCACCCGGTCGCCGAGCGCGTCGGCCACGATCGCGGCGTAGTCGGCGAACCGCTCGGCGGTGTCGCGCACGGGCCAGCCCCCGGCGTCCTCGAGGGCCTGGGGCAGGTCCCAGTGGTACAGCGTCGGCCACGGCTCGATCCCGGCCTCGAGGAGCCCGTCGACCAGCCGGTCGTAGAACGCCAGGCCCCGCGGCTCGGCCGGCCCCCGGCCGTCCGGCTGGATGCGCGGCCACGCCACGGAAAACCGGTAGGCGCCCAGCCCGAGGTCGCGCACGAGCGCGACGTCCTCGGGCCAGCGGTGGTAGTGGTCGACGGCCACCTCGCCACTGTCGGCGCGGAAGGTGCGACCGGGCTGGGCGCAGAAGGTGTCCCAGATCGAGGCGCCGCGGCCGTCCTCGGACGTGGCCCCCTCGATCTGGTAGGCCGACGTCGCCGCACCCCACACGAATCCGGGGTCGAACCGCTCGCTCAGACCGTTCATGACTTGAGGCCGCCTTCCATGATGCCGCCGACGATCTGGCGGCCGAAGAGGATGAACACCAGGACGAGCGGCAGGGTGCCCATGAGGGTCCCGGCCATGACCAGCGCCTGGTCGGTGTAGTAGCCGCCCGACAGGCGCGAGAGCGCGACCTGCACGGTGGGATGGTCGAAGTCGAGCGCGATGTAGGGCCACAGGAAGTCGTTCCAGCGCTCCATGAACGTCAGCAGGCCGAGCACCGCGGCCGCCGGGCGCAACGCCGGGAAGACGATCGACCAGAAGATCCGCAGCGTGGAGGCGCCGTCGACCCGGGCGGCCTCGATGAGCTCGTCGGGGATCGCCTGGGCGGCGTACTGGCGCATGAAGAACACGCCGAAGCCGCTGACCAGGAACGGCAGCGTCACCGACGCCAGTCCGCCGGCGAGGCCGAGCTTCGTCATGAGCATGTAGAGCGGGATGAGGCCCAGCTGGACGGGCACCATCATCGTGGCGACCACGACGACCAGCAGCACGTTGCGGCCACGGAACTTGAGCTTCGCGAAGGCGAACCCGGCCAGGGCGGACGTGACCACGACGGCCAGCGTCGCGACCGAGGCGACGATCAGCGTGTTGAGCAGGGCCTCGGCGAACTGGACGTCCGCGTTGGCGAAGACGCGGTCGACGTTCGACACCAGCTGGTCGCCGGGCAGCAGCGGCGGCGGGATGCCGAGGATGTCGCTGTTGGCGCGCGAGGCCATGACGAGCATGAAGTACAGCGGAGCGGCCGACAGCAGCACGACGAACGTCAGGGTGACGTACATCAGCGGCGAGGCGCCGGCGGCGCGGGTGCGAAGGCTCATGTCAGTCCGCCGATCGGATGCGCCGCAGCAGCAGCAGGTTGATCGCCGCGACGACGGCGATGATGAGGAACAGGACCCACGCGATCGTCGAGGCGTACCCGAACCGCTGGCCGGTGAAGGCCTGCTGGACCAGGTACATGGCCACCGTCTGGAACTGGCTGCGGTTGCCGCCGGAGATCGCGTTGGCGCCGGTGTTGAACAGCAGCGGCTCCGTGAACAGCTGGATGCCACCGATGGTCGCGACGATCGTCACGAAGATCAGGGTGGGGCGCAGCATCGGGACCGTGATGGACCAGAACTGGCGCCAGGACGAGGCCCCGTCGATGCGTGCGGCCTCGTACAGCTCCTTGGGCACCGACTGCAGCGCCGCGAGCAGGATGAGGGCGTTGTAGCCGGTCCAGCGCCAGTCGACCATCACCGCGATGGCGATCCACGACGACCAGCGGTGGGCCCGCCAGTCGACCCGATCGAGCCCGATCTGCTCCAGCAACCAGTTGGCGATGCCGAAGTCGCGGGCGAAGATCATCCCGAAGATGATGCCGACGGCCGCGACCGAGGCCACGTTCGGCAGCAGGACGCCCATCCGCCAGAAGGTCCGCGACCGCAGTCGCGTGTTCAACAGCTGCGCCAGCACGGTGGCCAGGATCAGCTGGGGCACGGTCGCCAGCACGAAGATGCCGAACGTGTTGACCAGTGCCCGCCAGAAGGCACTGTCGGCCATCAGCTCGCGGTAGTTGGCCAGCCCGACGAACTCGACCTTGCCGGCCAGCAGCGTCCACTCGTGCATCGACACCCAGGCGGTGTAGACGAGCGGGAACAGCCCGAAGACCGCGAAGACGAGGAAGTAGGGCGAGACGAACGCCAGTCCGGCGCCCTGTTGGCGTGCCAGTCGCGTGCGTGCCATGACGAGATCCTCTCCGAGTGGGGGTCCGGGCGTGGGCAGCCGGTGTCCGCGCCTTGGAGGAACGCGCGGACACCGGCCGCGTCAGGGGTGCGTCAGCGGGCGGCCTTGGTGGCCGCCGCCTTCGCGTCGCTCCAGCCCTTCGCGGGCGGAACCTCACCGTTCTCCACACTGCGCAGGGCGTTCTCGACCGCGTCGCGGACGGGGACGTTCTTGGTGCCGAGGTAGACCGGCTCGAGCTGGGCCGCACCGGCCACGAACAGCTGGCCGACCGGAGCGTCGTTGAAGTAGGCGTTCGTCGCCTCCTTCAGCTCGGGCTTGTCGTGCAGCGCCGGCAGGGAGGGCAGGCGACCCTCGGCCTCGAAGGCCAGCATCTGGCCCTCCTCGCCGCTGAGGTAGTCGATCAGCTCGATCGCCATCTCCTGATGCTTGCCGGACTTCGGCACGGCGAGCCAGGAGCCGCCCCAGTTGCCGCCACCACCGGGCACCGTGGCGATGTCCCACTTGCCCGCGTTGCCCTCACCGGACTGGTCCTTGATGTACCCGGTCATCCACGCCGGGCACGCGATGGTGGCGAACGAACCGTTCTTGAACCCGGCGTTCCACTCGTCGCTGAAGGCCTTCAGCTGGGCGGACAGGTCGGCCTCGGTCATCTCGACGGCGTAGTCCCACGCGGACTTGACCGCCGGGTTGCTGTCGAAGACCAGCTCGTCGTCCTTGTCGAAGTACGTGTGGTCGCCCTGCTGCATCAGGATCGAGTTGTACGTGTTCGTCGAGGAGTCGACGAACGCGACCTTGTCGCCGCCGATGCCCG
Source organism: Aeromicrobium flavum (assembly GCF_007992115.1). Taxonomy (GTDB): domain Bacteria; phylum Actinomycetota; class Actinomycetes; order Propionibacteriales; family Nocardioidaceae; genus Aeromicrobium; species Aeromicrobium flavum. The sequence goes on along the minus strand of NZ_BJZQ01000012.1, from coordinate 80,123 downwards.
ACTGGAACTTCTTGCCCGTCGCGATGAACTCGTCCCACGTGGGCCAGAGCGTGCCGACCTCGTCGCGGTCGGTGGGCAGGCCGGCCTTCTCGAACAGGTCGCGGCGGTAGCACATCGCCAGGCCGCCGACGTCGGTCCCGTAGCCGATCGTGGTCTTGCCGTCGGCGGTCGTGGCCTTGTCCCACACCCACGGGAGCCAGCGGTCCTTGACGTCGTCGCCCCCCTTCTCCTGGAGGTTGACGAACTTGTCGGCGGCGGCCAGGAAGGCGACCGTCTGGCCCTCCTCGATCGCCACGACGTCGCCCGCGTCGCCGCCGGCGGCGATCTGCTGGGTCAGCTTGGTGTTGTACTTGCCCAGGTCGCCCTCGGCCGTCTCGACGATCTTGACGCCCGGATGGTCCGCCTCGAACTTCTTGTAGGCCTCGGTGTACCCGAACTTGCCGAACAGGTTCACCCGCAGGGTGATGTCTTCCCCGTCGTCGCTCGATCCACCGTCGCCGCAGGCTGCCAGTCCGCCCAGGGCGATGGCTGCGGTGAGTGTGGCGGCGAACTGTCGTGTGCGATTCACGTCATGCCTTCCGTCGGTCCCCCACCCGACATGGGAGCGCTCCCATGAGTGTGGCTCACGTCACAGCACGACGTCAAGACAAAATTGGGAGCGCTCCCACATGCGTGCCCAGGAACGACGAAGCCCCGCACCCGAAGGGGTGCGAGGCTTCGTGACGAGCGATCGATCAGGCGTCGGCCGACTCCTGCGAGGACTCCTCGGCCGTCTCGACGGCCGCATCCTCGGTCGTCTCGACCACCGGGATCAGCGAGAGCTTGCCGCGGTCGCCGACCTCGGCGATCTCGACCTGGATCTTGTCGCCGACCTTGACCACGTCGTCGACGTTGTTCACGCGCTGGCCGCCGTTGAGCTCGCGCAGCTTGCTGATGTGCAGCAGGCCGTCCTTGCCCGGCAGCAGCGAGATGAACGCGCCGAAGTCGACGGTCTTGACGACGGTGCCGAGGTAGCGCTCGCCGACCTCGGGCATCGTCGGGTTGGCGATCGCGTTGACCGCGGCGCGCGCGGCCTCGGCCGAGTCGCCGTGCTCGGCGCCGATGAAGACCGTGCCGTCGTCGTCGATCGAGATCTTCGCGCCGGTGTCGTCCTGGATCTGGTTGATCATCTTGCCCTTGGGGCCGATGAGCTCGCCGATCTTGTCGACCGGGATCTTCACCGTGATGATCCGCGGAGCGAAGGGGCTCATCTCGTCGGGCTCGTCGATGGCCTCGGCCATGACGTCGAGGATCGTCTGGCGGGCGTCGTGCGCCTGCTGCAGGGCACCGGCGAGCACGTCGGCGGGGATGCCGTCGAGCTTGGTGTCGAGCTGCAGGGCGGTGACGAACTCCCGCGTGCCGGCGACCTTGAAGTCCATGTCGCCGTAGGCGTCCTCGGCTCCGAGGATGTCGGTCAGCGTGACGAACTTCTGCTCGCCGTCGACCACACCGGAGATGAGGCCCATCGCGATGCCGGCGACCGGGGCGCGCAGCGGCACACCGGCGTTCAGCAGGCCCAGGGTGGACGCGCAGACCGAGCCCATGGACGTCGAGCCGTTGGAGCTCAGCGCCTCGGAGACCTGGCGGATCGCGTACGGGAACTCCGCGCGCGACGGGAGGACGGGCAGCAGAGCCCGGCCGGCCAGGGCGCCGTGGCCGATCTCGCGACGCTTGGGCGAGCCCACGCGACCGGTCTCGCCGGTGGAGTACGGCGGGAAGTTGTAGTTGTGCATGTAGCGACGCGTCGTCTCGGGCGAGAGCGTGTCGAGCTTCTGCTCCAGATCGAGCATGTTCAGCGTCGTGACGCCCAGGATCTGGGTCTCGCCACGCTGGAACAGCGCCGAGCCGTGGACGCGCGGGATGACGCCGACCTCGGCGGACAGGGCGCGGATGTCGGCCAGGCCACGACCGTCGATGCGCACGTTGTCGCGCAGGACGCGCTCGCGGACAAGCTCCTTGGTGAGCGAGCGCAGCGCGGCGCCGAGCTCCTTCTCACGGCCCTCGAAGCGATCGCCGAGCTGCTCGATGACGTTCGCCTTGATCTCGGACTCGCGCTCCTCACGGTCGGCCTTGCGGACGATCGTGAGCGCGCCGGCCAGGTCGGCCGAGGCGATCTCGCGGACGGCCTCGTAGGCGTCGTCCTCGTAGTCGAGGAAGACCGGGAAGTCCTGGACGGGCTTGGCGGCGGTGGCCGCGAGCTCGGCCTGGGCCTCGCACAGCTGGCGGATGAAGCCCTTGGCGGCGTCGAGGCCGCCGGCCACGATCTCCTCGGTGGGCGCCTGGACGCCGCTCTGGACGAGCTCCCAGGTGTTCTCGGTGGACTCGGCCTCGACCATCATGATCGCGACGTCGTCGCCCGCGACCCGGCCCGCGACGACCATGTCGAACACGGCCTCCTCGAGCTGGCTGTGCGTCGGGAAGGCGACCCACTGACCGTCGATCAGGGCAACGCGGGTGGCGCCGATCGGACCGGTGAACGGCAGGCCGGAGATCTGCGTGGACGCCGAGGCGGCGTTGATCGCCAGGACGTCGTACGGGGTGTCGGGGTTGAGCGCCAGGACCGTGATGACGACCTGGACCTCGTTGCGCAGGCCCTTCTTGAAGGTCGGGCGCAGCGGGCGGTCGATCAGGCGGCAGGTGAGGATCGCGTCCTCGCTGGGGCGGCCCTCACGACGGAAGAACGAGCCGGGGATGCGACCCGCGGCGTACATGCGCTCCTCGACGTCGACCGTCAGCGGGAAGAAGTCGAAGTGGTCCTTGGGGTGCTTGCCGGCCGTGGTGGCCGAGAGCAGCATCGTGTCGTCGTCGAGGTAGGCGGCGACGGAGCCGGCGGCCTGCTGGGCCAGCAGACCCGTCTCGAAGCGGACGGTGCGGGTGCCGAAGCGGCCGTTGTCGAGGACGGCTTCGACGGTGGTGATGTCGGACATGTGAGTCCCTTCTGCAGGAGATGCTCTCCTGCGGTTTCGGGACGAGGCGGCTGCGCCGGCGCGGTCCGCGTTCGGACCCGGGCCGGGCCGGTCTTCGATCGAGGCCCGCGGTCGCCGGTGGCGCTCCGAGGGCCACTACCGAGGACCGAGCAATCGCCGACCTCGTCGTGGGTGTTGCGTGTGCTGTTGTGGGTGATGCGGAACGGGCGGCCATCCCCAAGGGGATGACCGCCCGCGATGTCAGCGGCGCAGGCCGAGACGCTCGATGAGCGAGCGGTAGCGCTCGATGTCCTCGTTCTGCAGGTAGTTCAGCAGCCGGCGACGGCGACCGACCAGGAGCAGCAGGCCACGACGGCTGTGGTGGTCGTGCTTGTGCTCCTGCAGGTGACCGGTCAGGTGCGAGATACGGCCGGTGAGCAGCGCGATCTGGACCTCCGCGGATCCGGTGTCGCCCTCGCCCGTGGCGTACTGGTCAATGATCTCCTGCTTCGACAGGTTCGCCACCGTGGGGGCAGCGGTCTTCTTCGACACGTGTTCTCCTTGGAGTCCGTTGCACGGCGCGCCCGGGCCTGTTCACCGGGGCACTCTGGGTCCGTGGCCGATCTACGGCAACCCTCAGGGTATCAGCGGCCCGGTGATCGCTCCTAATCGCCACGCGCGCTCAACGCAGCAGCGCGGAGCGGGCCGCCGAGACGTCCCGGTGCATCTGCTCGACCAGGGCCTCGAGGCCGTCGTAGGCGACCATCTCGCGCAGTCGCGCGACGAGCTCGACCCGGATCCGCGAGCCGTAGAGGTGCAGGTCGTCGCGGTCGATCACGTAGGACTCGACGCGCCGGTCGGTGACGCCCTCGAACGTGGGATTGGTGCCGATCGAGGTGGCGGCGGGCAGGCGCGCGCCGTCGGGCAGGACGACCCACGCGGCGTAGACCCCGTCCGGCGGGACGGCGTACGACTCGTCGACCGGGACGTTGGCCGTCGGGAAGCCGAGCTCGCGGCCGCGCCGGTCGCCCTCGACGACGACGCCGGACACCTCGTGCGGTCGGCCCAGGACCTCGGCCGCCTGAGCGACGTCCCCGGCCGCGATCGCCTCGCGCACGCGGGTGGACGAGAAGGCGACGCCGTCGCCCGCGAGCGAGGCCTCGGTCGCGGTGAACCCGTGCTGCTCCCCCGACGCGGCGAGCGTCTCGATCGAGCCCGAGGCGCGACTGCCGTACCGGAACCCGTCGCCGACGACGACGGCGCGCGCGTGGCACTGGTCGAGCACCACGGCGCGGACGAACTCGTCGGGCGACCAGGACGCCATCTCGGCGGTGAAGTCGAGCACGCGGACGTGATCGGCGCCGTGCTGGTGCAGCAGCTCGATGCGCCGCTCCAGGGTCGTGAGCAGCTTCGGGGCGCGCTCCGGCGCGAAGATCGCGACCGGGTGCGGGTCGAAGGTGATGGCGACCGTGGCCGCGCCGTCGCCGGCGGCGGCCCGCGTGGCCGCGAGCAGCGACTGGTGGCCCCGGTGGACGCCGTCGAAATTGCCGATCGTGACCGCCGTCGGGCCGGACACCGACGTGTCGGGAGCGCCGTCCATCGCCTTCCAGATCACCACGGCGACACTGTGCCACACGCGCCACGGACCGGGTCAGGCAGCGGACCTCATCGCCGCGATCGAGTCGTCGGTGCACGTGTCCCAGAACCCGCCGACGACGTCCTGGACCTGCGCGAACGACGACGCCGCGAACAGCACCTCCTGGTAGTGGGTGATGTCGTACTCCGTCGTGCCCATCTCGACCAGGTCCAGCGGCCGGATCGTCATGTGCCGGAACTCCTCGATCTCGCCGGGGCTCGACAGGATGCCGGCGCCGTACGCCTTCAACCCGTCGGGCTCGTGGACCACGCCGAACTCGAGCGTGAACCAGAAGACCTTGCTGACGAACTGCAGCGCCTCGTCGGACTCGACGCGCCGCGCCGCCGCGCCGGCCGCCTCGTAGAGGTCGGTGAACCGACGGTCGGCCAGCGTGTTGCCGTGGCCGACGACCTCGTGCAGGACGTCGGGCTCGGGCGTGTAGAGCGGCACCGAGTGGTGCCGGACGTACTGGGTGGCCCAGAACCCGCGGTCGGCCAGCGCCCCGTAGAACTCGCGCAGCGGGACGAGTCCCGCCGCCGGCTGGTAGGCGAATCCGGTGAGCGGCGCGAGGGCCGCCGACAGGTCGGCGAGCTGCGGCACGTGATCGTCGGGCAGGCCGAACGCCTCCTTGCCGTCGAGGTACTCCCGGCACGCGTACGTCCGGTGCTTCTCGTGGAGATCGGCACACACGACGCGCCACACCTCGTGCTCGGCGTCGGTGTAGTCGATCACCGGCGGTGGCTCGCCGGGCGTCCACTGCGCCGCCGCGGTGGCGATGCGGTCGCGCCGCTCGCGGTACGTCGGGTCGTGCAGGCCGGGGTGCCCCTCGCTCAGCTCGACCGAGACGCTGCCGTCGTCCTTCTTCACGACGGGCGCGAAGTATTGGCCTTCCTCGAACATGTCACTCCTCCCCCGTGGTCGTCAGACCACGTGTCCTTCGACCTCGCCCAGGGGCAGCAGTCGGCCGTCGCGGGTCCGGGCCGCGGCGGAGATGGTCACGGTGTCCCCGTCGGCGAGGAAGCCGCGCTCGGTCCCGTCGTCCAGGGCGAGCGGTCTCGTCCCGTTCCACGTGAGCTCGAGCAGCGAGCCCAGCTGGCCGGTCTCGGGGCCGCTGACCGTGCCGGAGGCGAACAGGTCGCCCGGCCGCAACGACGCCCCGTTGACCGTCAGGTGCGCGAGCATCTGCGCGGGCGTCCACGCCATCGTCGCGAACGGCGGGTGCGAGACGACCGAGCCGTTGATCGCGATCGTCAGCTCGAGGTCGAGTCCGGGGCCGGGCGGACGCAGGTACTCCTGCAGGTCGACCTTCGGCTCCGGCGGGTCCACGTGCGCGTCGGCGAGTGCCGCCCAGGGCACGATCCACGGCGAGACGGACGTCGCGAAGGACTTGCCCAGGAACGGGCCGAGCGGCACGTACTCCCACGCCTGGATGTCGCGGGCCGACCAGTCGTTCACGACGCAGACGCCGAAGACGTGCTCGGCGAACGCCTCCACCCCGACCGGGCGGCCGAGGGTCGACCCGGCGCCCACGACGAACCCGACCTCGGCCTCGACGTCGAGCCTGGCGCTCGGGCCGAAGCCGATCGAGCCGTCGGCCGACCGCAGCTGGCCGGACGGACGGTGCACCGGCGTGCCGGAGACGACGACCGTGCCCGCGCGCCCGTGGTACCCGATCGGCAGGTGGTCCCAGTTGGGCGTCAGCGGATCGCCGTCCGGCCGGAAGATCCGCCCGACGTTCGTGGCGTGGTGCCGCGAGGCGTAGAAGTCGACGTAGTCGGCCACCGCGAACGGCAGGCGGAGGTCGACCTCGGCCACGGGCCTCGCCGCCGGTGCGCCGCGGACGTGCTCGAGGAGGGCTGCTCGCACCGCGGCCCACGCGTCGGGGCCCGCGGCGAGGAACCGGTCGAGGCTGCCCTCGGCGAACAGGAGCGCGTGGTCCGGCACCAGCGTCGGCGCGAGCTCTGTCAGGTCGAGCACGCCCTCGCCGATCCCGACGCCCACGCGCGGCCCGTCCACGTCGGGAGCCGTGAAGCTGCAGTAGGGCAGGGTGCCCGGGTCGAAGTCGGTCATGCGATCAGCCCGAGTCCGCGCAGGCCGGCGAGCGGCTCGTCGAGGTCGCACGTGCCGATCGACCGGAGCAGCCGCCGCGACTCGCCCAGCGATGCGAGGTCGAGCCGGTCCGCCGCCGCGGTCAGCACCGGTGCGGGGTCGTCGCCGCGCATCGCCGCGACGACCGCCGCCATCACGTTGACGAACCCGTGGGCCCCGTCGTGTGCGATCGCGGCGTGCAGTCCGGCGGTCAGCTTGAACGGCTGGTCGTGCTCCACGCAGTGCCGGATCGCCGCGGCCAGCTCGTCGACCGTCGGCACGTGGTCTCCCCCGCACCGCAGCTTGAGCACGGCGTCGTCCGGGACGCCGAGGCCGTCGCCCCACGGCATCTCCACCGCGACCGGCCGGACGGGCAGGCCGGCGAGCGCACGGACCGGTCCGAGGATCTCGGCGGACGCGACCGACACCGGCGACCCCGCCACGAGGCCCAGTGCCGGGACCACGTCCTCGACCCGGCCGACCACCGCGATCCCGAGCGGCTCGGTCGCCTCGGCGATGACCGCGGGCACCCGCGCCAGGTCGCAGACCAAGGGGCCGACCAGGTCGCTGTCGCGGCCGAGGTGGGCCTTCACGGCCACGTCGACCGGCGCGTTGCCCGGCGGGAACATGGCCGCGTCGTCGAAGAGCCGCGCGAAGGCCGTCGTCATGCCCGCCCCCAGGAGCGGTGGTAGACCCCGTCGTCGACGGCTCGGCCGCCCTCGCCCAACTCGAGCGGCCGGAAGGTGTCGACCATGACCGCCAGCTCGTCGAACGACTCCGCGCCCAGGCTCGCCTCGATCGCCGACGGCTGCGGTCCGTGCGAGTGTCCGCCCGGGTGCACCGAGACCGAGCCCTTGCCGATCCCGGATCCCTTGCGCGCCTCGTAGTCGCCGTCGACGTAGAACATGATCTCGTCGGAGTCGACGTTCGAGTGGTAGTACGGCACCGGGATCGCCAGCGGGTGGTAGTCGACCTTGCGCGGCACGAAGTTGCAGACGACGAAGTTGGTGCCCTCGAACACCTGGTGCACCGGGGGCGGCTGGTGCACACGCCCCGTGATCGGCTCGAAGTCGGCGACGTTGAACGCGTACGGGTAGAGGCAGCCGTCCCAGCCGACGACGTCGAACGGGTGCCGCGGCACGACGTGGACGGACCCGGCCAGGCCCGACGGGCCGGAGCCGCGGTGCAGCACGAGCACCTCGACGTCGGTCTCGTCGCGCACCTCGGGCTCACCGGGCCCGCGCAGGTCACGCTCGCAGTACGGCGCGTGCTCGAGCAGCTGGCCGAAGCGCGAGAGATAGCGCTTCGGCGGCCCGATGTGGCTGTTCGCCTCGATGCAGTACGCCCGGACGTCGCCCTGCGGGACCCACCGGTGCGTCGTGGCGCGCGGGACCACCAGGTAGTCCCCCGGGCCGAACGGGAGGTGCCCGAAGACCGTCTCGAGGACACCGCGGCCGGCCTCGATGAACACGCACTCGTCGCCGGTGGCGTTGCGGTAGAGCGGCGACGGGCGGGCGCCCACCACGTACGAGAGGCGCACGTCGGCGTTGCCGAGCACGAGCCGACGCCCGGTGACGAGGTCGCGGTCGGCGTCGTCGAAGAGGTCGTGCAGCCTCAGGTGCCGCGGCAGCAGCGGCTCGTTGGGGGTCGTGGCCCGATCGGGCAGCTGCCAGGTGCGCGCCTCGACGATCGCCGAGGGCACGCCCACGTGGTAGAGCAGCGACGAGTCCGAGCTGAAGCCCTCCTCGCCCATCAGCTCCTCGCGGTAGAGCGACCCGTCGGCCGCCCGGTGCTGGGTGTGCCGCTTCGGCGGGACCCGCCCCATGCTGCGGTAGTGGGCCATCAGGGCCTCCCGGACTCAGAAGTTGCCACGTCGCGCCTGCTCGCGCTCGATCGCCTCGAACAGCGCCTGGAAGTTGCCCTTGCCGAAGCCGAGCGACCCGTGCCGCTCGATCAGCTCGAAGAACACCGTGGGCCGGTCGCCGACGGGCTTGGTGAAGATCTGCAGCAGGTAGCCGTCCTCGTCGCGGTCGACCAGGATCCCCCGGCGCTGGAGCTCCTCGATCGGCACGCGCACCTCGCCGATCCGCTCCCGCAGCTGCGGGTCGGTGTAGTAGGAGTCGGGGGTGTCGAGGAACTCGATGCCCGCGTCCCGCAGCCAGTCGACCGTCGCGAGGATGTCGTTCGTCGCGAGCGCCAGGTGCTGGGCGCCGGGGCCGCCGTAGAACTCCAGGTACTCGTCGATCTGCGACTTCTTCTTCCCGATCGCCGGCTCGTTCAGGGGAAACTTGACCCGATGGTTGCCGCTGGCGACGACCTTGCTCATCAGGGCGCTGTACTCGGTGGCGATGTCGTCGCCGACGAACTCGGCCATGTTCGTGAAGCCCATCACCCGGTGGTAGAAGTCGACCCACGCGTCCATGCGGCCCAGCTCGACGTTGCCGACCACGTGGTCGAGCGCCTGGAAGATCCGCTTCGGCGCCCCCTCCGGTCGCGTGATCGTGGACGAGCGCTCCACGTAGCCGGGCAGGTACGGGCCGGAGTACCGACTGCGGTCGACGAGGGTGTGCCGGGTCTCGCCGTACGCGCCGATCGCGGCCCGGCGCACGGTGCCGTGCTCGTCGCTGACGTCGTGCGGCTCCTCGAGGATCGTCGCCCCCTGCTCGCGGGCGTGCCTGATGCAGGCGTCGACGTCCGGCACCTCGAGCGCGATGTCGACGATGCCGTCGCCGTGCCGGCGGTGGTGGTCCATCACCGGGCTGTCGGGGTCGACGCCGCCGCGCAGGACGAACCGCACCGCACCGCTGACCAGGACGTAGGCATGGTGGTCGCGGTTGCCCGTCACGGGGCCCGAGTACGCGACCAGGTCCATCGCGTAGGCGGACATGAAGAAGTGGGCGGACTGCGTCGCGTTGCCGACGTCCCACACGATCGCGTCCCACCCGGTCACCGGGAACGGGTCGGTGGTCGCGTCGTGCTCGACGAGGCCGACGAGCTGCTGCAGCTGGCTCAGGTCGAGGTGGGCGAGGCGTTCGGCATCGGTGAGGTCGAGGCTCATGTGATGCAGGACACACCCGTTGGCGTCGGTGGGCAACCGCGCCGGTGCGAGGTGGTCAGGGTAGTCATTCCGACCACGAACTCCGGTGCCGAACTGTCCAGATTGCTAGGCTCGGTGCATGTTGGACCGACTCGACGTCGCGCTCATCGAGGCGATGCACACCCATCCCCGCGTCGGAGACCTGGAGCTGTCGCGCCTGCTGGGGGTGGCTCGCGCGACGGTCCAGTCGCGGCTGCGCAAGCTCGAGGAGTCGGGCGTCGTCACCGGCTACGCCCCCGACATCAACCTCGCCGCCGCGGGCCACCCGGTGCAGGCGTTCGTCACGCTGCAGATCGTGCAGGGCTCCATCGACGCCGTCACCGCCGAGCTCGACTCCCTGCCGAACGTGCTCGAGGCCTTCATCACCAGCGGCGACGCCGACATCGTCTGCAAGATCGCCGCCACCTCGCACGAGGACCTCAAGGACACGCTGCTGCACATCAGCCGCTCGGGGTCGGTCGCGCGCACCAGCAGCGTGATCGTGCTTTCCGAGCTCGTGCCGACGCGGGTGCTGCCGATGTTGCACAAGGGCGCCGCCGACCCACCGCCGCGTGCGCCCGCCTTCCGCCGAACTCTCATCGACCGCTCATCCGGATCGGCCTCCCAGCAGGGAGAATGAGGGCATGCGCCCCCGTCCCCTGCTCACGATCGCGGTCGTCGCAGCGCTCGTGCTCGTGCTGGGTGGCCTCCTGGTCGACCGGCTCCTGCCCGCCGACGGCTCGGACGGAACCGTCGAGCCCGTGGTCATCAGTCCCGCCGGGCTGACCCGGTCGGGCGGCCCGACCGCCACCGCTCCCCCGGCCTCGCCCGCAGCGACCCCGCCGACCACCCCGCCCACCGCGCGTCCGACCACCCCGGCGCCCACCCAGCCCACGCAGGTGAAGCCGCGCCCCCGGCCGGTCGACGAGGACGACGACGACCACGAGGAGGATGACGACCGACGGGTCGGCGAGGACGACGATGGCCCGGACGATGACTGACCACTGCCCACGACGGACCGGACGACGGTGAGGCGTCGCTGGGGCAGCTTCTCGGTCCGCAGCCGACTGATCGTCGCCATCGCCGCGCTGGTGGGTGCGACCCTGCTCGCCGCAGGGATCACGATGTGGGTCGTCGAGTCGCGCCGCATCGACCAGGGCATCGACGCCGCGATCACCCAGGAGTTCGCCGAGTTCCGGGCGTCCTTCGGAGCGGACGAGCAGATCGGCGCCGACGCCCGGCTCGAGGCGTTCCTGGCCCGCACGCTGCCCGACAACGGCGAGGTCGTGTGGGCGTTCCCCGCAACGGGCAGCCCGCAGTACATCGGCAACTCCGACCGGAACCTGCTCGACTCACCGCGGTTCACGGCACTCGTGCGGGACCTGCGGACCACCGGCGGCATGCGCACGTTCGAGTCCGGGGGTCGGCGGTACCGGGTCGGCGTCCTGACGGTGCGGCAGGGCGACCAGACGGCCGCGCTCGTCGTCAGCCGCAACCGGACGCTGGCGCAGGAGCGCCTGACCGACCTGCTGACGACCTACGCCCTCGTCGGCCTGCTGTCCCTCGTCATCGTCGTCGCCGCCTCCTCCTGGCTGGCCGGGCGTCTGCTCGCTCCCCTGACCCGGCTGCGCCACACGGCCCGCGACATCAGCGCCGGCTCCCTGGACGAGCGGCTGGAGGTCACCGGCCACGACGACCTCACCGACCTGCAGATCACGTTCAACGCGATGCTCGACCGACTGGAGGCGGCGTTCGCGACCCAGCGGCGGATGCTCGACGACGCCGGGCACGAGCTGCGCACCCCCCTCACGGTGCTCCGGGGGCACATCGAGGTCATGTCCGAGCGCGACCCCGAGGACGTCCTCGAGACCAAGGCGCTGCTGCTCGACGAGATCGACCGGATGTCGCGGCTCGTCGACGAACTGCTGGTGCTGGCGAAGGCGCGCCGCCCCGACTTCGTCCGGCTGGAGCCGGTCGACCTGGAGGTGCTCGGCCAGGGCGTCATCGCGCGCTGCCGCGCGCTGGCCGATCGCGACTGGCGCACGGACCTGGCCGCCTCGGGCGAGGCCCTCCTGGACGGTCAGCGCATCACCCAGGCGATGCTGCAGTTCGCCGACAACGCGGTCCGGCACACGCAGGACGGCGACACGATCACCATCGGATCGAGCGCGGCCGGCGGAGTGGTCGAGTTCTGGGTGGCCGACGACGGGCCGGGCGTCCCGGCCGAGCTGCGGGCCGAGATCTTCGACCGGTTCACCACCACCGGGTCGCACGACGGGTTCGGCCTGGGCCTGTCGATCGTCAGCGCGATCGCCGAGGCGCACGGCGGAGCGGTCGTGCTCGATGAGTCTCCCCCGGGCTCCGGGGCCGTCTTCCGCCTGCGCCTGCCGATCGTGGAGGATCGGTGACATGAGCCGGATCCTGGTGGTCGAGGACGAGGAGCGCATCGCGTCCTTCATCGCGAAGGGCCTGCGTGCCGAGGGGTTCGCGCCCACCGTGGTGGCCGACGGCGTCACGGGTCTGGACTACGCGCTCAGCGGCGAGTTCGACCTCATCGTGCTCGACATCGGCCTGCCCGGGATGGACGGGTTCACGGTGCTGGAGCGGCTGCGCGAGGAGAAGTCGCCGCTGCCCGTCATCGTCCTGACGGCGCGGGACTCCGTGACCGACACGGTGGCCGCGCTCGAGGGCGGCGCCGCCGACTACATGAGCAAGCCGTTCCGCTTCGCCGAGTTGGTGGCGCGGGTCCGGCTGCGGCTGCGCACGACGGGCGAGACGATCGTCAACGAGGACCTCGCGGCCGGGTCCGTGCGGCTCGACGTCCGCAGCCGCCGCGCCTACGTCGGCGACCGGGAGGTCGACCTGTCCGCGCGCGAGTTCGCGCTCGCCGAGGTGCTGTTGCGCCACCGCGGGCAGGCGCTGTCCCGCGAGCAGCTGCTGTCCCACGTGTGGGGCTACGACTTCGACCCCGGCTCCAACGTCGTGGACGTGTACGTGGGCTACCTGCGCAAGAAGCTCGGCGCCGGTCTCGTCACCACCGTCCGCGGCATCGGCTACCGCGTCGAGTGATCAGCGCCGCAGGCTGAAGCCCGACAGGCGCGCGGCGGGCAGCGACGCCAGCAGCGGCTCGATCCGCTCGACGAGCTCGGTGGTGGACGGCCGGTCGGCCGGGTCGAACGCCAGGCAGTCCATGACGAGGTCGCGGACCGGAGCGGGGACGAAGTCCGGCATCGGCGCCGGCGCGGTGGTCAGCTGGGGCCAGCGGTCCTCGGCGGTGAACCGCCAGGCCCGATGGCCCACCGCGGCTCGGTAGAGGCTCGCGCCGATCGACCACACGTCGCTGGCGGGGCCGATCGGGCCGTGGGCCACCGGGTCGCACTGCTCCGGCGGCATGTACTCGTCGCTGCCGACGGGTTGGTCCAGCGACGCAGCCGTCTCGAAGTCGAGCGCGAGGCTCAGGTCGATGAGCTTCGCCGGCGCGCCCATGATGACGTTGCTCGGCTTGACGTCCAGGTGCACCAGTCCGCGTGAGTGCAGGTGGTGGATGCTCCCGGCCAGCTCGAGGGCGAGCGGCAGCAGCTGGTGCAGCTGCACCGGACCGTCGCGGAAGATGAGCGCCGACAGCGTGGGGCCGTCGAGGTGCTCCAGCACCAGGTACGGCCGCTCGGCCTCGTCGTCGTAGTCGTAGAGCCGCACGATCGACGGGTGCGCCAGCTGCGACAGGACCTCGATCTCGCGCAGGGTCCCGGCGATCGCGTCGGCGTCGTCGACCAGCTCGGCGCGGAGGACCTTGACCACCACGGGCGCCAGCCTCGTCTCGTCGTACGCGAGCCAGACCTCGTGGTGCAGTCCCCCGCCGAGCTCGGCGATGCCGAGGAGCCCCGGCGGCAGCTGCGCCGCCGGGGCCTCGGGGTCGGGGTTCTGCGGCATCAGCGGCCGTTCGTGCTGGGCGCGGACCGGCGGCTCGGGGCCGACTTCACCGTCTGCGCGGACTTGCGGCTCGGCGCGCTGGCCTTCGACTGCTTTGAGGCGCGCGACTGCACGGTCTGGCGCGACTGGACCGTGTTGGCGGTCGGGTCGTCGGCCTGCTGGCCGGCAGCGGCCACGGTCTGCCGCGACACCGTGGTGTTGACGGTGTTCTGGGTCGGATCGACGGTGGGGCCGGCCGTCGGGTCCGGGGCCGGGGTCGGGTCGTCGTCGACGACGGTCGAGACGACGCTGCTCGTCGAGTCCTCGCGCTTGGCCGGATCGGGCGAGCTGCCCGTCGCGGCCTGCGCCACGACGACTCCGCCCGTCGTCAACGCGACGGTTCCGGCCAGCGCCACGATCCCGGTACGGATGCTGCTGTTCATGGGTCCTCCTCGAAGTTGGTGACTCCACTCTCGCCGCCGGCCGTGAGGCCTGGGTGAGACCTCCATGAGAGGACTCTCATGAACGGGCGCCGTCCCCGGGCCCCACCGGAGGGCGGTGAGGGTGGTCCCACCCGAGGACCCCGCGTGGGACCACCCTCACCGCTCGGCGGGATGCGGTGGGACCACACGCACCGCTCCCTCGGCGGGAGCCTTCAGACCAGCGGCCGCCACGGCCGGAGCAGGGCCTCGTAGAGTCGGGCGATGGTGGAGCGGGCGCGCCAGGTGGCGGCGTCGAGGGTCTCGGCCTTGTCGGCGTCGCGGGCGAAGATGGCGCTCATCCCGGCGGCGAGCTTCTCGTCGAGGATCTCGAGGTTGATCTCGTAGTTGCCGGTCAGGCTGAGGCGGTCGATGTTGGCCGTGCCGATCGTCGACCACTCGCCGTCGATCGTCATCGTCTTGGCGTGCACCATGTGGTGGCGGTAGCGCAGGATCTCGACGCCGGCCTCGAGCATCGGGCCGAAGTACCCGCGGGCGATGAAGTCGGCCACGACGTGGTTCGACACGCGCGGCACGAGGATCCGCACGTGCACACCGCGTCGGCTGGCGTCCACGAGCGCCTCGAGGATGTTCTTGTCGGGGATGAAGTATGCCTGGGTGATCTCGATCGTGGCCGTGGCCCGGTCGATCGCCTCGAGGTACATCCCGCGGATCGGATAGATCAGCTGCCGGGGCACGTTGCGGTGGGCGCGCACGTGCGGATCCCACGTGGCCTCCGACATGGCGACCATCGTCTCGGTGGGCCGCACGTCGTTCCAGAAGTCGATGAACGCGTTCTCGAGGTCCCACACGGCCGGGCCCGTGACCGCGACGTGGGTGTCGCGCCACTCGTCCGCGTAGAGGCTGCCGATGTTGTAGCCGCCGACGAAGCCGATCGTGTCGTCGACGACGAGGATCTTGCGGTGGTCGCGTCCCCACGACCGCGGGCTGAACACCGCGAGCCGGCGCGGGAGGATCGGGTACCGCATCATCTTCACGCCGTGCCCGAAGCGGTAGAACCGCGGCGGGACCACGAGGTTCGCGAAGCCGTCATAGATCACGCAGACCTCGACACCGCGATCGGCCGCGTCGCGCAGCGCCTGCCGGAACCGCCGGCCCATCGCGTCGCCCTTGATGATGTAGGACTCCAGCAGGACCCGGTGCCGTGCACCGTCGATCGCCGCGAGCATGTCGTCGAACAGTGCCTCGCCGGAGATGTAGACCTGCACCTCGTTCTCACCGCCGATGGTGAAGTGCTCGGCCTCGACCCGCGGCAGCGGCGGGATGCCCTTGCCACGCGTCCGCTTGCGGATCGAGGTGGTGACCATCAGCGAGACGATGGCCGCGACCTGCACCAGCAGGCCGCCGATCAGCACGCGCCGGACCCAGCCATGGGGTGACGACGGGAACGACATGGCGCTCAGCCTAGGCCGTCTCAGACGAAGACCGCGAGCGGGCGCGCCCCGGCACCGGCGGCTTCGTACAGGGCGAGGAAGGCGCCGTCGGGCGCGAAGACCGCCACCGGACGACCCTCGGGCACCACGAGGTCGGGCAGGGCCCGACCGAACCGCACCGCCTGCGCCTGCTCCTGCGTCAGGTCGACCGGAGCGAACGAGGCGCGGGCCGCGACGTCGAGGCCGACCATGTCGAAGGACTCGGCCAGCTGGTCGAGCGTGCGCGCCTGCTCGAGACCGAACCGGCCGACGCGCGTGCGCCGCAGGCTGGTCAGATGACCGCCGACGCCGAGTGCGGCACCGAGGTCACGCGCCAGCGCGCGCACGTACGTGCCGCTGGAGCACTCGACCCGCACCTGCGCCTCGGCGCGCACGCCGGGCGTGAAGGAGATCAGCTCGAACGTGGCGACCTCGACGCGGCGCGCCTTGAGCTCGACCTGCTCGCCCGAGCGCACCCGGGCGTACGAGCGCTTGCCGTCGACCTTGATCGCCGACACCGCGGACGGCACCTGGTCGATCGCGCCGGTCAGCGGCAGCATGGCCTCGCGCACCGCCTCCGCGCCGAGGGACGAGGCGTCGGCGGAGCCGGTCTCGTCCCCCTGCGCGTCGTCGGTGACGGTGGTCGCGCCGAGCGCGATCGTCGCGAGGTACTCCTTGTCCGCGCCGGCCACGTGGCCGAGCAGCCGGGTGGCCCGGTTGACCCCGACCACCAGCACGCCGGTGGCCATCGGGTCGAGCGTGCCGGCATGCCCGACCTTGCGCGTGCCCGCCAGCCGGCGGACCCGCGCGACGACGTCGTGCGACGTCCAGTCGGACGGCTTGTCGACGACGACGAGGCCGGAGCCGGGGCCCGGTGACTCAGTCGTCACCGGGCTCCTCGTCGTCCTCGCGGGCCTTGTACGGGTCGGGTTCGCCCGCGTACGCGGCACCCTGGGCCTGCTCGGCGACGCGCGCGTCGGACTCGCGGGCCTTCGCCAGCAACTCCTCGATCTCGCGCGCCGTCTCGGGCACGGAGTCCAGGAAGAACTCCAGCGACGGGGTGTGCCGGGCACCGAGCTGCTTGCCGACCTCGGAGCGGATCAGTCCCGTGGCGCTGACCAGCGCCGCGGCGGTGTCCGCCCGGGCCGTCTCACCGCCCATGACCGTGTAGAAGATCGACGCGTGCTGACCGTCGCCGGTCAGCCGCACATCGGTGATCGTGACGAAGCCGAGCCGCGGGTCCCTGACCCGCCGCTCGAGCATCGTCGCGACGATCTCCTTAATCCGGTCGGACTTCTTGGCCTGACGTGGACTGGCCACGATCAGTCCCGCTTCTTCTCGACCAGCTCGAAGGCCTCGATCACGTCGCCGACCTTGACATCGGAGTACGAGACCACGACACCGCACTCGAAGCCCTCGCGGACCTCGGACGCGTCGTCCTTCTCGCGACGCAGCGACAGGACGTCGAGGTTGTCGGCCACGACCGAGCCGTCGCGCACGATGCGAACCTTCGCATTGCGGCGGATCGAGCCACTCGTGACCATGCAGCCGGCGATGTTGCCGCCCTTGACCTTGCTCGACTTGAACAGGTCGCGGATCTCGGCGGTACCGAGCTGCTGCTCCTCGTAGATCGGCTTGAGCATGCCCTTGAGGGCCGCCTCGATCTCGTCGATCGCCTGGTAGATCACCGAGTAGTACTTGATCTCGACGCCCTCGCGGTCCGCCAGCTCCGTCGCCTTGCCCTGCGGGCGGACGTTGTAGCCGACGATGACCGCGTTGGACGCGGCCGCCAGGTTGACGTCGGTCTCGGTGATCGCACCGACACCACGGTCGATGACGCGCAGCGCGACCTCGTCGCCGATCTCGATCCCGGCCAGCGAGTCCTCCAGCGCCTCCACCGAGCCGGCACCGTCACCCTTGAGGATGAGCAGCAGCTCGTCGGTCTCGCCCTTCTCCAACGAGGACATGAAGTCCTCGAGGGTGCGGCGACCCGAGCGCTTGGCCAGCAGCGCGTTGCGCTCCCGGGCCTCACGCTTCTCGGCGATCTGGCGGGCGAGGCGATCGTCCTCGACGACCATGAAGTTGTCGCCCGCACCGGGCACGGCCGTCAGGCCGAGCACCAGCGCCGGACGCGACGGGGTCGCCTCCTGGATGTTCTCGCCGAACTCGTCGAGCATGGCGCGCACGCGACCGAAGGCCGGTCCTGCCACGAGCGAGTCGCCGACGCGCAGCGTGCCGCGCTGGACCAGCACGGTGGCCACGGGGCCACGACCGCGGTCGAGGTGAGCCTCGATCGCGAGGCCCTCGGCCCGCTGGTTCGGGTTGGCGCGCAGGTCGAGCTCGGCGTCCGCCGTCAGCACGATGGCCTCCAGCAGCGCGTCGAGACCGATCTCGGCCTTCGCCGACACGTCGATGAACATCGTGTCGCCGCCGTACTCCTCGGGCACCAGACCGTACTCGGTCAGCTGGCCGCGGACCTTGGTCGAGTCGGCGCCTTCCTTGTCGATCTTGTTGACCGCGACGACGACCGGCACATCGGCGGCCTTGGCGTGGTTGAGCGCCTCGACCGTCTGGGGCATGACGCCGTCGTCCGCCGCGACGACGAGGATCGCGATGTCGGTCGCCTGGGCACCACGAGCACGCATGGCGGTGAACGCCTCGTGACCGGGGGTGTCGATGAAGGTGATCGCACGCTCGTTGCCGTCGACCTCGGTGACGACCTGGTAGGCACCGATGGACTGCGTGATGCCACCGGCCTCCTTGGCCGCGACGTTCGCCTTGCGGAGCGCGTCGAGCAGCTTCGTCTTGCCGTGGTCGACGTGACCCATGACGGTGACGACCGGCGGGCGCGCCGCGAGATCGGCCTCGTCGCCCTCGTCCTCGCCGAACTCCAGCGAGAAGGACTCGAGCAGCTCGCGGTCCTCGTCCTCGGGCGAGACCACCTGGACGTCGTAGTTCAGCTCCTCACCGAGCAGCTGCAGCGTCTCGTCGTTGACCGACTGCGTCGCGGTGACCATCTCGCCCATGTGGAACAGCACCTGGACGAGCGATGCCGCGTCGACTCCGACCTTGTCGGCGAAGTCCGTCAGCGAGGCGCCACGCGCCAGGCGCACGACCTGGCCGTCGCCCTTGCGGACGCGCACGCCGCCGATCGACGGCGCCTGCATCTGGTCGAATTCCTGACGCTTCGCGCGCTTGCTCTTGCGACCACGACGCACAGGGCCACCGGCGCGACCGAAGGCACCCTGGGTGCCTCCGCGCTGGTTGCGGCCCGGTCCACCGGGGCGACCGCCACCGGGAGGGCCACTGAAGCCGCCGGGACGGGCGCCGGCACCGCCGCCACCGCCGGGACGGCCTGCGCCGCCGCCGGGACGGCCGCCGGGACCACCGGCGCGACCGCCGGGGCCGGGACGTCCGCCGGGACGGGCGGGCGTGACCGAGGACTGCTTGGGCATCATCGCCGGGTTGGGACGAGGCATGCCCGGGCGCGCCGGAGCGCCACCCTCACGAGCGGCAGGCGGCCGCGGTGCGCGGTCCTGCTGCATGCCCTGCTTCGACGAGAACGGGTTGTTGCCCGGACGCGCCGCGGGGGTGCGGGGACCGGGACGGGGGCCACCGGAGCCCGCGGAGCCGCCCGTGGGCAGGCCACCGGCAGAGCCGGGACGCGGAGCCGGGGCGGGACCGGGACGAGGGCCCGGGGTGCGGGTCGGCGCCGGACCAGGACGGGCGTCCGTGGTCTCGGCGGCGGCCGCGGCCGGAGCCTCGGGAGCCGGGGCGGGAGCCTGCGACTCCTCGGGCGCCGGGGTGGGTGCCTCCGGGGCCGGGGCCGGGGTGGGGGCCGGGCCGGGCTTCGGCGCGGTGGGGGCCGACGGGGTGGCCGGCGGAGCGGCGGGGGTGGACTCGGGGGTCTTCTCGGCAGCCCGCGGGGCCTCGTCCGCCTTCTTGGCGGGAGCCTTCCTGGCAGCCTTCTTGGCGCCCTGCTCGAGCAGGCGATCGCCGTGCTCCTCCTTGAGGCGGCGCACGACAGGCGCCTCGACGGTCGAGGACGCGGACTTCACGTACTCGCCCATCTCCTTGAGGGTGGACAGGACGACCTTGCTCTCAACACCTAGCTCGCGGGCGAGCTCGTGGACTCTGACAGCCACTCTTCTCCTTCAGGGATCCGGCCCCGAAGGAGGCACGGATCAGTAGTTGACGTACAGGCTCATCGGTAAGTACTCATCGAGTGCTCATGAGCGAGTGCTCCGATTTCCGTTTCGAGTGACACCGGTCGGTGCCACGAGGGTGGTCAGGCGCTCTGATCGGCCACGGCCCGTACCCAGTCGGCCACAGCGTCCGTGCTGCCGGGACCTTCGAGACGAAGGGCCCTGACGAACGCTCGCCGGTCGAGCGCGAGCTCCAGGCACCGTTCCGCGGGGTGCAAGTGCGCTCCGCGGCCCGGTCGAGATCCGCCGGGATCAGGCTCCACGGTCCATCCCGTGGCATCCCGACCGGCGACGACTCTCACCAGAGTGGTCTTGTCCGCACGCTGCCGACAACCGACGCACGTACGAATCACCATCGACAAGTCTAGCGGCTCTACCGAGAGGACGACGAATCGCCGTCGGGGACGGGGGCCGTGTCGGGCCGGATGTCGATGCGCCAACCGGTCAGCTTCGCTGCGAGGCGGGCGTTCTGGCCCTCCTTGCCGATGGCCAGGGAGAGCTGGAAGTCCGGGACGATCACCCGGGCGGAGCGGGTCATCTCGTCGACGATCGTCACGCCCTTCACCTGGGCGGGCGACAGCGCGTACGCGATGAACTCGGCCGGGTTCTCACTGAAGTCGACGATGTCGATCTTCTCGCCGTGCAGCTCGTGCATGACGGCGCGGACCCGCTGGCCCATCGGGCCGATGCAGGCGCCCTTGGGGTTCACGCCGGCGGCGTTGGCCTTCACGGCGATCTTCGTGCGGTGACCGGCCTCGCGGGCGATCGCGGCGATCTCGACGGTGCCGTCGGCGATCTCGGGCGACTCGAGCGCGAAGAGCAGCTTGACCAGGTTGGGGTGGGTGCGCGAGAGCTTGACGCGCGGGCCGCGCATGCCGCGCTCGACCTCGTAGACGTACGCCTTGATCCGCTCGCCGTGCGCGTAGCGCTCCTCGGGGACCCGCTCGTTGACCGGCAGGATCGCCTCGACCGTGCCGAGGTCGATGAAGACGTCGCCCGGCGAGCGGCCCTGCTGGATGACGCCGGAGACGATGTCGCCGACGCGGCCGGAGAACTCGCCGAACTTCTTCTCGTCCTCGACGTCGCGGATGCGCTGCATGATCAGCTGGCGCGCCACGGAGGCGGCGAAGCGACCGAAGTCCTCGGGGGTGTCGTCGAACTCCTCGGAGAGCGTCGGAGCGGGCGCCTCGCCGTCCTCGGCCGGCGGCGGCGTCAGGCGCTCGCGCGCCCACACCGTGACGTGGCCGGTCTTGCGGTCGAGCTCGACCCGCGCGGTCTGCTGGGCACCCGCGGTCTTGTGATAGGCCGAGAGCAGCGCGGTCTCGATCGCGTCGACGACGACGTCGACGCTGATCCCCTTCTCGCTCTCCAGCATCCGCAGCGCGGACATGTCGATGTCCATCAGACGTCCTTCCGGTTCAGCTCGATCTGGACGACGGCCTTGACGATCTCGTCGTACGGGAAGCGGGTGACCTCACCCTGGATGGCCAGGTCGACGCCCGCGTCGTCGCTGGCGCGGATGCGGGCCTCGAAGCGCTCGCCGTCGACCAGCTCGACGGCGACGACGCGGCCGGCGTTGCGCCGCCAGTGTCGAGGAGACACCAGCGGGCGGTCGACGCCGCGCGACGCGACCTCGAGCGTGTAGGGGGACTCCCCCATCACGTCGGACTCGTCGAGCGCGGCGGAGATGGCACGCGTGGCCTCGGCGACCTGGTCGATGCCGACGCCGCCGTCGCGGTCGACGGCGATGAGGAGGCGACGACGCTCGGCCTTGCCCACCAGCTCGACCTCGTCGAGGTCCAGCCCCAGGGACGAGGTGACGGGCTCGAGAAGACTCGAGATCCGGTCGATGATGGGGGTCGTCATCGGTGCTCCTCTTCAGTTGTGGTCCGTGAAGACCCCACCTTACCGAAGCCGGTGCGGTCGGTAGTCTGCGGTCGTGAGCAGCCGTCGCGTCGTCCTGGTCGCCGCCGGCGGCACCGCGGTGGCGCTGGCCGGGCTGTTCGCCACCGACACGTTCGACGACGCCCTGCGCGCGGTGGGGGCGAAGCCGAAGCACCTCCCCCGCCCCGAGGACACGTCGCTGATGAAGGCCGTGGTCGACGACCAGCAGCGCGTGCTGGCGGTCGCCCGCGGCACCGGCAACGCCCCCGTGGTCGACCTGCTCAGCGCTCAGCTCGAGCAGCTGGGAGCCATCCCCGGGTCACGCACCGCCACCGGCGACCTCGCCCGGTCCCTGCGGACCGCGGCCGGCCACCGGGCCACCGACGCGCGTGCGGCGATCTCCCCCGAGTTCGCTCAGGTGCTGGCGTCCCTCGCGGCCGGTCTCGCGCAGGCGGAGACGCTGGCATGAGCGACATCGAGCTGCGTCTCACGCAGCGCTGGCTGGCCCTGGAGCACGAGGCGATCTGGGTCCTGGGACTCGTGGGCGCCCGCTTCCCCGATCTCGCCGACGCCGCGCGGAAGGAGCTGGCCGCGCATCGCACGACGCGCGACCGGCTCCGCGCCGTCGTCACGTCACTCGGCGGTCGGCCCGTCGGCACCGCCGCGGCCTACGACGTGCCCGACCCTCGCGATGCCGCCGCGGGCCGCGTGCTCGTGCAGGACGTCGAGTCGCGGATCGCCGCCGCGTGCGTCCGTCTCGTGCCCGAGACCACCGAGAAGGCCCGCGACCGAGCCGTGCGCGGCCTCCGGACCGCCGCACTGGCGCAGGTGCGCTGGGGCGCCGCCCCCGAGCCGTTCCCCGGCCTGGACTGACCGCGCCCGGTCCCGCTGCTCGCGCCTCCGCACGCGAGATGTGTCGCGGTACCCACTCGATTCTCGTCAGATCCAGGGTTTCCGGGTGGAGAGCGCTACACATCTGGTCCGCCGGAGGCGGAGCGCAGGTCAGCGACGGAGTTCGATCACGGGCTCGGTCGCGTCGGGCTCCCAGCTGCCGAGCACGGCCAGGGAGAACGAGCGGGTGTGCAGGCCTCGCAGGTTCCGGGTCGCGGGCACCTGCAGCAGCTTCTCGCGCTCGAGGTCGAACACGTACTGGGTCTGGCGGCTGTCGTCGTCGACCGTGAACATCACCCATCGGCCGTTCGCCTGCGGCCAGGCGAACCTCCCTCGGGCACCCTCGACCACGAAGCGCTCGTCGCCCGTGTCGATCGTCAGCTCCTGTGGCGACCCGGCGCAGACGACCCTGACGCCCTCGCCGGCCGAAGCGCCGCAGTCGGCCGCCAGCTCCGTGCCGTCGATCTCACCTTCGGCGCCCCGCTCGACGTCCCAGTCCACGACGCGATCGGCGAAGGCCACCGTGAGCACGTCCTTGGGCGTGCTCGGGACCGGCGACCTGTCGCCGAACACCGCGGACGCGCCCGGCGCCACGGGCTTCGGCTCGCCCGAGCCGTCGGCCGGCACCCGGTACACCGAGGTCCTCGCGGGCGCCGCGTCGAGATCGTCCCCATCCACCCCGACGAAGTACACATGACCGTCGTGGATGACGGGCGACGCGTCCGCGCGGGCGACCGAGCGGACGAGACGTCGCTCGACGCCGGTGGCCATGTCGCGGACGTACAGGTTGCCGGACATGCGGGTGCTCCGCGCCTCGATCCAGACGACGAGGTCACGCTCGACCACGGCCGACAGTATCTGGAGCGCGTTCCCGGGGAGCCGGTCGCGCGCCACCGGGCCCTGGCGCCGCGCGCGGTCCGAGAGCACCGTGGTGCGGCCCGTCCTCGGATCGCGCGCCACGAGAGCCACTGCATACGGGTCGCCGCCCGTCGCGTCGCCGTCGGCGCTGTGCGCGTGACGCTGGTGGATCTCCGTGCCATCGGTGGTCCACCCCACGAGCGAGGCGGCGCGCCCGTCGAGTTCCGCGGGGACCCGGGTGACGACGTCGTAGTCCTCCCCCACCGTCAGCACCGGCGTCGCGTCGTTGATCGTCAGCACTGTGGGGCCCGTAGCGCCTGGTTCAACCTTCGTCGTGCAGGCGCCCGCGAGCGTGAGCACGAGCAGGACGGCGGCGAGTCGCTTCACCGATCCATCGTCCGGGGGCTGTCAATCCCACGCACGCGAGATGTGTGGCGTTCTCCACTGAATTCCACGGAAATCCCCGGAAAACGGGTGGCCAACGCTACACATCTCGTCCGCCGGAGGCGGAGCTCAGGCCGTCAGCGTGGCGACCAGGTCGGCCACGGCCACGTCGCGGCGCTCGCCGGTGGCGCGGTCCTTGACCTCGACGACGCCGTCGGCCAGGCCCTTGCCCACCACGACGATCGTCGGCACGCCGATCAGCTCAGCGTCCTTGAACTTCACGCCGGGCGACATCTTGGGCCGGTCGTCGTAGAGCACATCCAGGCCGGCGGCCTCGAGGTCGGCGACGATGCCGTCGGCACCCTCGAACAGCTCGGGAGCCTTGCCCGCCACCACGAGGTGCACGTCGAACGGCGCGACCTCCTTCGGCCACACGATGCCGAGCTCGTCGTACGATCCCTCGACCACTGCGGCGACGGCGCGCGAGACGCCGACTCCGTAGGAGCCCATCGTGACCGTGACGAGCTTGCCGTTCTCGTCGAGCACCTGCAGTCCCAGCCGCTCGGCGTACTTGCGGCCGAGCTGGAAGATGTGGCCCATCTCCATGCCGCGGGCGAGCTCGAGCGGACCCGAGCCGTCGGGCGCGGGATCGCCGGCGCGCACCTCGGCTGCCTCGATCGTGCCGTCGGACGTGAAGTCGCGGCCGGCGACCAGGTCGAAGACGTGCGAGCCGTGGACGTCGGCGCCGGTGATCCAGCTGGTGCCGTCGACCACCCGCGGGTCGGTGAGGTAGCGGATGCCGGTGGCGTTCTCGGTGCCCAGCACGCCCGGACCGATGTAGCCCTTGGCCAGGTCGGGGTACCGGGCGAAGTCCTCCTCGCCGAAGGGCTCGACCTCGGCCGGCGACACCTGCACCTCGAGCCGCTTGGCGTCGACCTCGCGGTCGCCGGGCAGGCCGATCGCCAGCGGCTCGGTGGAGCCGTCGGGGTGGCGCAGCATGATGAGGACGTTCTTGAGCGTGTCGGCACCGGTCCACGGGCGGTCGTCGCGCGGGAACGCGGCGTTGGCGTGGGCGACGAGCGTCTCGATGGTGGGGGTGTCGGGCGTCTGCTCGGCGTGCGCCGCCGGCAGTCCGTCGAAGGCGATCGCGTCGGGAACGACCGTGGTGACCGCCTCGACGTTCGCAGCGTAGCCGCCGGGCGACCGGACGAAGGTGTCCTCGCCGGTCTCGAGCACCGCGAGGAACTCGTCGCTGGCCGAGCCGCCCATCGCGCCGGAGTCGGCCTTCACGATGACGTAGTCGAAGCCCAGCCGGTCGAAGATCCGGATGTAGGCGGCGCGATGCGCCTGGTAGGCCTGCTCGAGTCCCTCGTCGGTGACGTCGAACGAGTACGAGTCCTTCATGATGAACTCGCGGCCGCGCAGGATGCCCGCGCGCGGACGCGCCTCGTCGCGGTACTTCGTCTGGATCTGGTAGAGGACCGCCGGCAGGTCCTTGTAGGAGCCGAACAGGTCCTTGACCAGCAGCGTGAACATCTCCTCGTGCGTCGGGCCGAGCAGCATGTCGTTGCCGCGACGGTCCTTGAGCCGGAAGAGGTTGTCGCCGTACTCGGTCCAGCGGTCGGTCGCCTCGTACGGGTCGCGCGGCAGCAGCGCGGGGAAGCGCACCTCCTGGCCGCCGATCGCGGCCATCTCCTCACGGACGATCGCCTCGACCTTGGCCAGCACCCGCAGGCCCAGCGGCAGCCACGAGTAGATGCCGGGGGCGACGCGACGGACGTAGCCGGCGCGGACGAGCAGCTTGTGGCTCGGCACCTCGGCATCGGCGGGATCGTCGCGCAGGGTACGGAGGAACAGCTGGCTCATGCGCATGGCACGAGGTTATCGGCTGGCGCGCGCCAGGCTCAGGGCCGCCCGGATGAGCGGCCACTGCAGCGGCAGCCGTGCCACGACGCCGGCCTTGTACGCCGGCGAGGCGCGCCGGCTGCGGACCACGTCGGCGGCCATCTGCACGTTGGCGGGGAACACGGCGGCGAGGAGTCCGGCGGACGCCAGCGCCCCCACCCGCCGGGTGCGCGGCGCCACGACGGCCGCCGCGCAGACGAGCTCCGCCACGCCCGAGGCCAGGACGAGCTCGCGGTGACGGGGCAGGAACCTGGGCACGATCGCCTCGAAGACCCGGGGCCGGACCAGGTGGATGACACCGGAGACGGCGAACGGGACGGCGACGAGCGCCAGGTCGGTGCGACGGGACATGGGTCTTCTTCCGGTGGGGGCGGTGCGGGTCAGAGCAGGATCGAGGCGAACGTCTCGACCTGGCGGAAGCCGACGTTCTCGTAGGCGCGCCGGGCGGGCGTGTTGTGCTCGTTGACGTAGAGCGTGACCGACGGGGCCACCGAGCGGCGCACCTGCCGGATCACCGAGGCCAGGGCGGGGGCGGCGACGCCGGTGCCGCGCAGGTCGGGGTGCACCCAGACGCCCTGGAGCTGGCACCCGGTGTCGGTCGCGGCGCCGACCTCGGTCTTGAACAGGACGGTGTCGTTCTCGATGATCGCGTAGGACCAGCCCATCGACACGAGCTGCGTGACCCGGGCCCGGTAGCCGCTCGGCGAGCCGACCGACTCGGGGTGGACGCCGACCTCCTCGGTGAACATCGCCACGCACGCGGGGTAGAGGGTGTCGACCTGGTCGATCCGCACCGGCTTGACCCGCGGGTCGAGCGGGACGTCGCTGTCGTGCTTGAGCACCATGAAGGGCTGCGCCGGACGCGGCGACCGCGCCGGGCCCCACGCGTCCTTGACGAGGTCCCACAGCGGCAGCACGGCCCGGGCGGGGCCGACCAGCGAGCTGGGCTTGTGACCGTGTGAGAGCAAGCGGCTGCCGAAGGCCTCGATCGCGGCCGGCGTGGCCTGCGCCGGGACGACGTTGGCGCCGACGTGCAGCAGCGACACCGCCGCACCGTCCTCGAAGTAGCCCCACAGCTCGGCCCCGAACCACCGACGGTCGAGGCGGGTGGAGTCGACCCGGTGGCGCACGAACATGTCGACGAGCGGCTCGCGCTCGAGGACCTCGTGGATGAGCTCGAGGTCGGCCCGCCCCAACGGCCTCACGTACGAGGACGTCGCTGCGGGTGTGTCGCAGACCTCAGTCATGGGAAAAGCGTAACCGGCGGTCCGGTGGGCGACACGGCTCCGTCAGGAGACGGAGACCGAGGCGCCGCCGCCCTCGACCGGCTCCATCGTCTCGGCGATGCGCATGGCCTCTTCGATGAGGGTCTCGACGATCTGGCTCTCGGGCACGGTCTTGATGACCTCGCCCTTGACGAAGATCTGGCCCTTGCCGTTGCCGGACGCGACCCCGAGGTCGGCCTCGCGGGCCTCGCCCGGGCCGTTGACGACGCAGCCCATGACGGCGACGCGCAACGGCACCTCCATCCCCTCGAGGCCGGCGGTGACCTGCTCGGCGAGCGTGTAGACGTCGACCTGCGCGCGGCCGCACGAGGGGCAGGAGACGATCTCCAGCTTGCGCGGTCGCAGGTTCAGCGACTGCAGGATCTGGATGCCGACCTTGACCTCCTCGACCGGCGGGGCCGAGAGGGAGACGCGGATCGTGTCGCCGATGCCCTTGCTGAGCAGTGCGCCGAACGCGGTGGCGCTCTTGATCGTGCCCTGGAACGCCGGGCCGGCCTCGGTGACGCCCAGGTGCAGCGGCCAGTCGCCGCGCTCGGAGAGCATCTCGTAGGCCTTCACCATGACGACGGGGTCGTTGTGCTTGACCGAGATCTTGAAGTCGTGGAAGTCGTGCTCCTCGAACAGCGACGCCTCCCACACGGCCGACTCGACGAGCGCCTCGGGCGTGGCCTTGCCGTACTTCTCCAACAGGCGCTTGTCGAGCGATCCGGCGTTGACTCCGATGCGCAGCGAGACGCCCGCGTCCTTGGCCGCCTTGGCGATCGCGCCGACCTGGTCGTCGAACTTGCGGATGTTGCCCGGGTTGACGCGGACGGCGGCACAGCCGGCGTCGATCGCGGCGAACACGTACTTGGGCTGGAAGTGGATGTCGGCGATGACCGGGATCTGCGACTTGCGCGCGATCGCGGGGAGCGCCTCGGCGTCGTCCTGGCTGGGGCACGCCACGCGCACGATGTCGCAGCCGGCGGCGGTGAGCTCGGCGATCTGCTGCAGCGTCGAGTTGATGTCGGACGTGAGCGTCGTGGTCATCGACTGGACCGAGACCGGGGCGTCGCCGCCGACGTCGATCGAGCCCACCTTGATCTTGCGGGTGGGGCGGCGAGGCGCGAGGACCGGCGGCGGAGCCTCGGGCATTCCGAGGTCGACCCCGGTCACGAGATTCTCACCGGATTGACGATGTCGGCATAGATCAGGACCACACCCATGACTATAAGGAGGACCCCCACGACGTAGGCCACGGGCAGCATCTTGGCGACATCGACGAAGCCCGGATCGGGCCGTCCGCGCAGGCGCGCGAACGTGCGACGGAGCTGCTCCCAGAGGGCCCCGGCGATGTGGCCGCCGTCGAGCGGCAGCAGCGGGATCAGGTTGAACAGCCACAGGAACAGGTTCAGGCTCGCCAGCAGGCTGATGATGCGCTGCGCGCGCTCGCCCCAGGTCGGGTCGTCGTACGTCACGAGCTCGCCCGCCACGCGGCTGGCGCCCACGACGCTGACCGGGCCGTCCGCCTCCCGCTCGGCGCCGAACGCGGCCTGGACGACGCCGACCATGCGCACCGGCAGGTGCACCAGCGCGTTGGCGGTGGCGCCGATCATCTCGCCCATCTGGTCGACCACGAAGAGGGGTCCCTGGCGCTCGGTCACGAACTCCGGCGAGACGCCGAGGAAGCCGACGTTCTCGACCCGCTCGGGGTCGTCGATCGACGCACGCGCCAGTACTGAGGTGTTGACGGTGACCTGCTGGGCGGTGCCGTCGCGCTCGAAGCCGATCGTGGCCTCGCGGTCGCCGTTGCGGCGGATCAGCGTGGTGAGCTCGGTCCAGTCGTCGAGCCGCTCGCCGTTGAACGTGGTGAGCACGTCCCCGGGCTCGAGGCCGGCCTTCCGAGCGGGCGTGATCGGATCGGCGTCCGTGCAGGCGCGCCCGGCCTCGGCGTCGGTGACGGCGCAGTCGGACACCTGCGAGACGGTGGTGGTCGGCGTGGGCACCCCGAACGCCATGAACGAGATCGCGAACAGGACCGTGGCGATCAGCAGGTTCACCGTCGGGCCGCCGGCCATCACGATGACCTTCTGCCACCACGGCCTGCGGTAGAACAGCCGGTCCTCGTCGGCCGGGTCGACGTCCTCGTACTCGGCGGCCCGTGCGTCGGTGGCCATCTGCGTGAACATGCCCGTGTTGGAGGAGCGCACGACGAGGTGCCCGTCGTGGTCGCGCTCCTCGCGCTCGGGCGGCAGCATGCCGACGAGCTTGACGAAGCCACCGAGCGGGATCAGCTTCAGCCCGTACTCGGTCTCGCCCCGCTTGACGGACCACACGGTGCGGCCGAAGCCGACGAAGAACTGGGTGACCTTGACGCCGAACCTCTTGGCCGGCCACATGTGCCCGACCTCGTGCAGCGCGATCGAGACGGCCACGCCGATGAGGAAGACGATCACGCCGAGCGCGTACATCATCGGCTCGTCACCTCCGCGCGCCCGGCGACGACCTCGCGGGCGCGGTCGCGCGCGGCGGCGTCGGCGGCCAGGACCCGCTCGACGGTCAGGTCGCCGGTGGCCCACACCGGATCGACCAGGTGCTCGTCCACGATGGCGGCGACCGTGTCGACGATGCCGAGGAAGTCGAGGTCGCCGGCCATGAAGGCGGCGACGCAGACCTCGTTGGCGGCGTTGAACACCGCCGGGGCCGTGCGGCCGAACGAGCCGGCCCGCCGCGCGACGGAGATCGCCGGGAAGGCGGTCTCGTCGAGCGGGAAGAACTCCCACGCCGTGGGCGAGGTCCAGTCGCAGGCGGGCACCGCGCCGGGGACGCGGCGGGGCCAGGACAGGCCGAGGGCGATCGGCAGCCTCATGTCGGGCGGGGACGCCTGGGCCATGGTCGATCCGTCGACGAACTCGACCATCGAGTGCACGACGGAGGTCGGGTGCACCACGACGTCGATCCGCTCGTACTCGATCCCGAACAGCAGGTGCGCCTCGATGACCTCGAGCCCCTTGTTGACGAGGGTGGCCGAGTTGATCGTGATGACCGGGCCCATGTCCCAGGTGGGGTGGGCCGCGGCCTGCTCGGGCGTCACGTCGCGGAGCTCGTCGCGGGTGCGGCCACGGAACGGGCCGCCGCTGGCGGTCAGCACCAGGCGGCGGACGTCCTCGGGGTCCTCACCGCGCAGGGCCTGCGCCAGGGCGGAGTGCTCGGAGTCGACGGGCACGAGCTGTCCCGGCTTCGCGGCGTCGAGCACCAGGCTGCCGCCGATGATCAGCGACTCCTTGTTGGCCAGCGCGAGCGTGGCACCGGTCTCGAGCGCCGCGAGCGTCGGCAGCAGGCCGACCGCTCCGGTCATGCCGTTGAGCACGGTGTCGGCGGGGACGCGAGCGGCCTCGGCGGCGGCATCGGGCCCGGCGAGGAGTCGCGGCAGCCGGTACTCCCCCGCCGACCAGCCACGGCGCTGCGCCTCGGCGTAGAGGGCCAGCTGAACGTCCTGGGCGGCGGTCGCATTGGCGACGGCGACGACCTCGACGCCGAACTCGAGCGCCTGCGACGCCAAGGTCGACGGATCGGCGCCCCCGGCGGCCAGCGCCACCACGTCGAACCGGTCGGGATTGGCTCGCACCAGGTCGAGCGCCTGCGTGCCGATCGACCCGGTCGAGCCCAGAACGACCACGCGCGAACTCATGGGGCCCATTGTGGCACCGGCCGCCGAACCGCGGACCCTCGCGGCGGAACCGGCTCAGGTCAGCGTGCCACCGTGCAACAGCGTCGCCAGGACGTCGCCGAACCGGCGCTCCATCCGCTCGCCGTAGTCGCCCTCGTCGTGGACGGACGAGGGCGCCGGGTCGACGCGCCCCGCGCGCAGGACCAGGTCGAACTCGTACTCCTCGTCCGCGGCGCGGATCATGACCGGATCGCCCGTGATCGTGAACGACGCGTCGGGGTCGGGCTCGGCGCCCAGGCGGACGATCGCCAGCACGCTGACGACCCAGAGGTGGCGGTCGGGCACGTCCAGGTGCACCGGAGCCCCGGCACGCAGTCCGAGGTCACGCAGGCCGCCGGCCAGCGACGCCGACTCGTGCAGCAGCTGGGCGTACGACAGCGTGCCCGACGCCGTGGACAGCGCGGCCTCGTCGGCCCGGCCGGCGACGACGTGGCGGTCGAGCGCCCGGAACGCGACGCTCTGCGGCCGTCCCATCAGTGCCCCCGGAAGATCGGGTCGCGCTTCTCGGCGCGAGCGGTGGCGGCTTCCTTGACGTCCTCGCTGGCCCAGACGTCGGCGAAGCTCTGCGCGATGCGCTCGTCGTCGGTGCTGCCGTTGAGGACGAGCTTGTTGTGGGCCAGGGTCAGCGGCGCCAGCGTGGCGATCTCGTGCGCCCACGCCACGGCGTCCTCGAGCCTGCCGGCGCGATCGGCCAGGCCGCACGAGAGGGCCTCGTCCCGGTCGATCGTGTCCGCGGCGAGCATCACCCGCCGGGCGCGGCCCGAGCCCGCGAGCTGGGCCAGGGTGCGGATCGTCCACGCGTCGACGGCCATGCCGTTGCGTGCGGTGGGCACCGCGAAGCGAGCACGCTCGTCGACGACGCGCAGGTCGCACGCGATGGCCAGCTGGGTGCCTGCCCCGATCGCCGGGCCGTTGACGGCCGCGATGACCGGGACCGGGACCTCGGCCAGGTGGTGCAGCATCCGGTACAGCGCCTCGATGAACTCGTCGCCGTACACGCCGTCGAGGTCGGCGCCGGCGCAGAAGGCCGATCCGTCCCCGGTGACCACGAGGGCGCGAGCCTCCTGGTCGACGGCGTCGACGACGGCCTCGTGGATCTCGCGGCACAGCGCCAGGTTCAGCGCGTTGCGCCGGTCGGGACGGCCGAGGGTCAGCACGACGACGTCGCCGTCGCGCGCGATGGTCAGCAGGTCGGGCATGTGACCCAACCTAGCGAGCGACCATCGCGCGGACGGCTCGGCCTCACTTCACTTCGGTGCGCTGGATCCGCAGGTAGCCCAGGACGCCCGGCACCACGACCCACAGGAAGATCGTGAACGCGAACCGCACGTACTCGACGGGACCGACGTCCACCGCCTCTCCGAAGAAGTTCTCGCCGCTGATCAGGGGCATCGCCGCGTAGTTGAAGTCCACCCAGGGCAGCAGGTCGCGCGCCCACTCGAAGATGAAGCTCAGGACCGGGTAGACCATGACCGGCAGGATCAGCGCGACCACGTAGAAGACCGCGATCGTGGCGGGCGTGTTGAGCAGCAGGGTCGCGAGGGCGAAGGCCATCCAGAAGAAGACCAGCTGCAGCACGACCGTCCAGAACAGCTGCTTGCCCGAGACGTTCCACACCGCATCGTGGTCGGTGATGAGCCCGTAGACGACGTTGCCCACGGCGCCGAGGGCGACGGCCAGGACGATGGTGCCGACGGCGAGCAGGGTGACCGAGACGAACTTCGCCGCCACCACCCGACCGCGGTTCGGCTGCAGCGTGAACGTCGTCAGGTGCGTGCGTTGGCTCCACTCGCTGCTGACCGTCAGGATCGCGAAGATCGGGACGAGGATCGAGACCGGGATCGTCATGACGTCCGAGAACCCGGAGGCGGTGATCGTGACCTCGTCGTTGAGCGCGACGACGAGCAGCGTGAGACCCATCGCCAGGACGATCAGCAGGCCGGTGATGATGAACAGCCACCGGCCACCGCGGGTGTCGAACATCTTGCGCGTCTCGACGCGGACCTCGCGCCCGAACGGGATCGCCGGTCGGGTCGTGTCGATCGTGGGCTGGTTGGTGAGCGTGCTCATGCCTGGACTCCTTCGGGGGCGATGACGTCGCGCTGGTCCTCGGCGGTCAGCTGGAGGAACATGGCCTCCAGGCCGGCGCCGTCGGCCTCGCGCAGTTCGATGAGGGGCACGCCGGCCGCGGCCGCGGCCAGGCCCACCTGCTCGGGCGTCGCGGTGGAGGTGACGGCGTCGGACGCCTGGCTCGCCTCCAGTCCGGCGGCCTCGAGCGCACGGACGAGAGCGGCGTTGTCGCGCGCCCGGACGCGGCTGCCGGCGGTGCGGAGCAGGTCGTCCTTCGTCCCCATGGCGACGATGCGGCCGTGGCCGATGACGATCAGGTCGTCGGCGATGATCTGGATCTCGTGCAGCAGGTGCGACGAGAGCATCACGGTGCCGCCGCGGTTGGCGTACTCGCGCAGCAGCTGGCGCATCCAGTGGATGCCGGCCGGATCGAGTCCGTTGACCGGCTCGTCGAGGATCAGGACCCGCGGATCGCCCAGCAGCGCGTGGGCGATGCCGAGCCGCTGGCGCATGCCGAGCGAGTAATTGCGCACACGCCGCTTGGACTCCTTGGGCGTCAGGCCCACCAGCGCGAGCATCTCGTCGACGCGCTCGGCGGGGAGCCCCATCGCCCGCGCGCCGATGGTCAGCACCTCGCGGCCCGTGCGGCCGCCGTGCTGGGCCGACGCGTCCAGCAGGACGCCCACCTGCGCGGCGGGGTTCGGGATGTCGGCGTAGGCGACGCCGCCGATCGTGGCGGTGCCGGAGGAGGGACGGGTCAGGCCCGTGATCATCCGCATCGCGGTGGACTTGCCGGCGCCGTTCGGGCCGAGGAAGCCGGTGACGCGACCCGGCTGGCACACGAACGAGACGTCGTCGACGGCGCGGAAGTCGCCGTACGACTTGGAGAGATTTCGGACTTCGATCATGGACTCCACCCTGCCGTGTCCGGCGGCTCCGGCGCTGCATCCGACACGCCAGACCCGATGGCCGAAAGTAGGGGGTGCGTCGGCCGCCGGTCCGATGCCTCCCCGCGTCGAGCGCACCTATCCTGAACCGGTGACGACGCCCGCTCCCCCGATCTCCCGGTGGGGGTACACGTGGCGGATCGGCCTGGTGATGCTGATCTCGGCCATCGCGTGGTCGCCCCTGGTCGAGTACCAGTGGGAGCAGGCCCGCTGGTGGTTCTGGCTCGACCTCCTGCTGGGCGCCGCCAGCTTCGTGGCCGTCTTCTGGCGCCGGCGCTTTCCCGTGGCGGTGGCCCTGTCGACCAATCTCGTCGCCGGGTTCTTCCTGTCGGCGGGCGGACCCGCGACCCTGGCGCTGTTCTCGCTCTCCACGCGGCGCCGCTGGCGGGAGATCCTGCCGGTCAGCGCCGCCAGCGCCCTGTCCGGGGGTGGCTTCATCCTCTTCGGCGACCCCTCGGGCCAGGGCCGCGAGCTGATCCTGGTCGACCTCGCGCTGCTGACGACGATCATCGCGATCACGGTGGGCTGGGGCATGTTCGTCGGCTCGCGACGCGAGCTGCTGGCCACCCTGCGCGACCGGGCCGAGACCGCCGAGTCCGAGCAGGCCGCGCGCGTGGCCCAGGCCCGGATCGCCGAGCGCGCCCGGATCGCGCGCGAGATGCACGACGTGCTCGCCCACCGGATCTCGATCGTGACGATGCACGCCGGCGCCCTGTCCTACCGCGACGACCTCTCCGCCGACGAGGTCAAGGCGACGGCCGCGACGATCGAGCAGAGCTCCCGGCTGGCGCTGGTCGAGCTCCGCGAGGTGCTGGGCGTGCTGCGTGAGGACGCCGGGGACGCCGAGCCCGAGCCGCCGCAGCCCACGGCCGCCGCGATCCCCGACCTGCTGGGGCACTTCCGGGGCACGGGCATGAACCTCGTCGCCGAGCTCCTGGTCGACCCGTCCGCGGTCCCGGGAGGGATCGGCCGCACCGCGTACCGCGTGGTGCAGGAGGGCCTGACCAACGCGGCCAAGCACGCTCCGTACGCGCGCGTGCACCTGGCCGTGTCCGGCGGGCCCGAGGACGGGCTCGTCATCGAGGTGTCGAACCCGCTGCCCGCCGGGCAGGCCCCGTCGAGCCTGCCCCCGTCGGGCCTGGGGCTCGTGGGCCTGGCCGAGCGGGCCGAGCTCGCCGGGGGCCGGTTGCACCACGCGACGCTGTCGGACCACCACGTCCTGAGAGTCTGGTTGCCATGGAACGCGTGACCCGGGTGCTGCTGACCGACGACGACCCTCTGGTGCGGGCGGGGCTGGCCCTGATCCTGGGCGGCTCCCCGCACGTCGAGGTCGTGGCCGAGGCGGCCGACGGGCGCGAGGCGCTGGCCGTCCTGCGCGAGCGGCCCGTCGACCTCGTCCTGATGGACCTGCGCATGCCGGTGATGGACGGCATCGAGGCCACCCGGGCGATCACCGCGGAGCCCGACGCCCCGAAGGTCCTCGTGCTGACGACGTTCGACGCCGACGACCACGTCGTCGCGGCGCTGGCGGCCGGCGCCGCGGGCTTCCTGCTGAAGGACACTCCTCCCCCGCGCATCGTGCAGGCGATCGAGGCGGTGATGGCCGGAGAGCCGATGCTGTCGCCCGCGGTGACCGAGAACCTCATCCGGCAGGTCACGGCGGACACCACCGACCACCGCCGCACCGACGCCGCCCGGCTCGTGGACACCCTGACCGAGCGCGAGCTGGACGTCGCCCGAGCGGTCGGACAGGGCCGCTCCAACGCCGAGATCGCGGGCGAGCTCTTCATGAGCCTGGCCACCGTGAAGGCGCACATCTCGCGCATCTTCGCCAAGCTCGACGCCACCAACCGGGTCCAGGTGGCGATCACCATGCACGACGCCGGCTGCCTCTGAGGCTCGCCTCCGACCAGCCCGTGACAACTTTTGGAACCGGATCCACGTCTGAGCACTCCGTCGACGTGAAACGAGTTCCAAAAGTGGGGTGGGAGAGGCGATTGCGCCCCCGGAGGTCCTACTCGGCGGCGGCCAGCTGGCCGCAGGCGCCGTCGATGTCGGAGCCGCGGGTGTCGCGGACCGTCGTCGGGATGCCCTTGGCCTCGAGGCGGCGGACGAACTCGCGCTCGTCCTCGCGACGCGAGGCGGTCCACATGGAGCCGGGCGTCGGGTTCAGCGGGATGAGGTTGACGTGCACCCAGCCCCAGTCGCCGTAGGAGTTCAGGACGTCGCCGAGCATGTCCGCACGCCACGCCTGGTCGTTGATGTCGCGCATCATCGCGTACTCGATCGAGACGCGGCGCTTCGTCGTCTTCGCGTAGTTCCAGGCGGCCGCGACGGTCTCGGCGACGCTCGAGCGGTTGTTGATCGGCACCAGCTCGTTGCGCAGCTCGTCGTCGGGCGCGTGCAGGCTCAGCGCGAGGGTGACCGGGATGCCCTCCTCGGCCAGCTGCAGCATCCGCGGCACGAGGCCCACGGTGGAGACGGTGATGTTGCGGGCGCTCATGCCCAGCCCGTCGGGAGCGGGAGCCACCATGCGGCGCACGGCGCCGATGACGGCCTTGTAGTTGGCCATCGGCTCACCCATGCCCATGAAGACCACGTTCGACAGCCGGCCCGGGCCGCCGGGGATCGCCCCGGAGGACATCTGGTGGGCGGCGTCGACGACCTGGTCGATGATCTCGGCCGTGCTCATGTTGCGCTGCAGACCGCCCTGGCCGGTGGCGCAGAACGGGCAGGCCATGCCACAGCCGGCCTGGCTGGACACGCAGATCGTGGCGCGGTCGGGGTAGCGCATCAGCACCGACTCGACGAGCGCGTTGTCGAACAGGCGCCACAGGGTCTTGCGGGTCGTGCCCTTGTCGGCCTCGAGCACGCGCACCTGCGACAGCAAGGGCGGCAGCAGCGCGCCCACGATGGCGTCGCGCTCCTTCGCGGGGAGGTCGGTCATCTGCTCGGGGTCGCGCTCGTGCCGCGCGTAGTAGTGGTGCGCGACCTGCTTCACGCGGTACGGCTGGAGTCCCAGCTCCTCGGCGGCCGCCTTGCGCTCGTCACCCGAGAGGTCGGCCAGGTGGCGCGGCGGCTTGCCCCGCCCCTTCGCCGGTGCCATCACGAGGGGCAGCGGCTTCGGATTGACGTCCGCGACATTCACCTCGTTGGCCATGACTCCAGTGTCCCAGACGAGCCCCACCCGCAACGAATCCGCGCGACCGCGGCTCAGAGTGCCTGGTACCGCGGCGACAGCGAGGCGACGAACTCCAGCTTGTCCAGCACGGGACCGGCGATCACGAACGGGTAGAGCGGATCCTTGCCCATCGACCGGTTGATCTGGTTGAGCGCGACCGACAGGGGGATCCACACGCCCGTCACGAGGTCCCGGAACGAACGGAACGCCGCGATGTCGACCGACGTGAGGCCGAACGAGCAGGCCGTGTCGATCGTGTCGGTGATGTGCAGGAAGTGCGCGAAGGACTCCGCGAAGTCCTCGAAGGGGTGCATCGTGGCGTAGGCGCTGATGTAGCGGTCGCGCCATCCTGCGGGCGGCCCCTGCTCGTAGTGCCGGTCGAGCGCCTCGGCATAGTCCTCGCGCTCGTCGCCGAACAGCTCCCGCGCGGCCTCGAGGCGGTCGCCGCGGACGAGGAGCGCCTCGTAGTAGTGGCCCGTCTCGTGCCGGAAGTGGCCGAGCAGGGTGCGGTACGGCTCGTCGAGGTCGCGCCGGAGCCGTTCGCGGTGCACGCTGTCGCCCTCGGCCAGGTCGATCGTGACGATGCCGTTCTGGTGTCCCGTCGTGACCTGCTTGTTCGCGCTCGACAGCAGGTCGAACGCCAGCCCGTTCTCGGGGTCCTCGGCGCGGGTGACGATCGGCAGCTCGAGCGCGTCCAGCTCGACGATCAGCCGGCGCTTCGCCGACTCGGCACCGGGGAACGCGCGCATGCCGGCTGCATCGGCGTCGTTGGGGCGCGTGCGCGTGAGGGAGCAGTTGGAGCACAGCGTCCCCTCGAAGCGGGTGAGCCACGTGCAGGCCGACAGGTCGCGGTTGCTGCACAGCCACCACACGAGACCCTCGGCGTCGACGTACCGGCCCTGCGCGTCGACGGGGACGATCGCCCGCTCCTCACGGGAGAACCCGAGTCGCGCCCCGCACGCGACGCACGTGGAGTTCTCGAAGTAGAGGGGGTTGCCGCACTGACGACACTCGAAGGCACGCACGCTCCCACCCTGTCGCCGCCGGGCGGCTCGCGCCACCTCGGCGGCTCAGATCACACCAGCGGCGCGACGTCGACCTGCACGTCGAGGGTGGACGACTTGGCGTCGGTGTAGATGATGCCCTTGACCGGCGGGACGTCCTTGTAGTCGCGCCCCCGGGCCACGGTGACGTAGCGGTCGTTCGCCCACTGGTCGTTCGTCGGGTCGAGCGCCAGCCAGCTGCCGTCCGGGAGCCACACGGCCGCCCACGCGTGCGACGCGTCCGCACCGACGACACGCTCGCGCCCCGGCGCCGGGGTCGTCGCCAGGTAGCCGCTGATGTAGGCCACCGCGAGCCCGTGCGATCGCAGGCACGACAGCGTCAGGTGGGCGAAGTCCTGGCAGACCCCGGCGCGCTGGGCGAACACGTCGTCGATCCGGCTCGTGACCGTCGTGGCGCCCTTGTCGTACGTGAAGTCGGCGTGGATCCGGTGCATCAGGTCGGTGACCGCCTCGCCGACGGGACGGCCGGGGACGAGCGACTCGGCGGCGTACGCCCGCGCCTGCTCGGTCTGGTCGACCAGGGTCGAGGGCAGGGAGAAGTCGACGGCCCGCCACGCGCCGTCGACGTCGGGTCGGTCGGCCGGGCGCGCCTGCTCCCACGGGGTCGCCAGCACCGCCGGGTCGTGGACGGGCGGGACGACCTCGACCTCGCTCGTCGCGTCGACCACGAGCGTGCGGTGCGGGGACGTCACCTGGAAGTACGTGACCGCGTTGCCGTAGTAGTCCATGTCGCGCGTGGCATCGCCCGGCGTCGGCTCGATCCGGACGTCCACCGACTCGACGTGCTGCGTCGGCGAGGCGCGCGGCACGACGTGCGCGAGCCCGTAGCTGTTCGACACGTCCTCGTCGTACGTGTAGGTGGTGCGGTGCCACACGCGGTACCTCATGCGCCGGCTCCGACGGTCGAGAACGCGAGCGACCGCGGTACGGGTCCGGTGGCGAAGTGGACCTCGCCGACGGCGTCGGACAGCCGCATGAGGTGCTGGGCCGTGGCGTGGGCGAACCGCGCGAGGTTCGGCCGGTGGTCGCCCTCGGTGGCCAACAGGTCCGCGACGTCCAGCCGGTCGAGCTCCTCCAGCAGGTCGTCGACGAGCCGCTCGGGGCGCGTGGAGCCGCTGGAGCCGGGCAGCGTCGCCAGGGACGCGTCGATGGCGCGCAGGTTGAACAGCAACGAGCGCGGGTTGGTCTCGTCGAGCAGCAGCAGGTCCAGCACGGACGCCCCGCGCACCACGCCGCGGTGACGGCGGCGGTGCGTGATCGCGCTCTCGGACGCCTGCAGGACGGCGTGGTGGAGGTCGCGATCGACGTCGAGTCCGCGCCGCGCGGACAGCGTCGGTCCGATCACGTGGCACAGCTGGAGGCTGCGCTCGATCCCCCGGCCGATCTCCATGAGGTGCCAGCCCTCGTCGCGGACCATGTTGCCGGTGACCCCGTGCAGGGCCAGGACGTCGGTGAGCATCCGGCCGGCACTCTCGCCGATCTGCCAGCCGTGGGGGTTGGCCGCCAGCGCGCCCCGGGCGCGGTCCATCGCACCGAACACCCGGAACAGGTCCGGCGACACCTGGTCGCGCACACTCTGCGCGATCTCCTTGAGCCGCGCCACGGTCTGCGCCACCGACCCCGGCCGCCGCGCGTCCAGCAGCAGCGAGCGCAGGTCGCCCTCGAAGTCGGCGCGGTCGTACGCCGACGGACTGAGCGACCGCAGCGTGCCGGCGACGACCGAGAGCGTCTGCCCGCCGCTGGAGTGCGGACGGCCCTGGAAGTCCTCGGCGAGCTCGTGCGTGACGATCGCGAGGCGCAGCAGGTCCTCGACCCGCTCGGCGTAGCGGCCGAGCCAGAAGAGGTCGTCGAGCACGCGCGGCACCTGCGTGACGGGGGCGCGGGCCTGCGAGACCGGCAGCTGGTCCAGCAGGCCCTGGTCGGGCTCGTCCGGCGACTCCTTGAGGACCCACACGTCCTTGCTGACGCCCACCTGGTCGGGCGCGGTGCCGATCGGGGCGGCGGTGGCGAGGCCGCCGATCATGGGGCGGTAGCTGGAGCCGTGACGCAGGGTGAACGCCCGCAGGGTCAGCGCGTGCGGCTGCAGGATGCCGCGGTCGAGGGTCGGCGAGACCGAGACGGTCGCCCGCTCCTGCCCCACGAAGCGGTACGGCTCGGCCACGATCGCGGCCACCAGCGCGTCACGCGCCAGGTCGACCTCGAACGGCGGGTCGATGCGGCGGACGTCCAGCGCGTCGAGTCGGTCGATCACCTGGTCGCGCCCCTCGGGCGTGCCGGCCCAGACCGTCGGCACCCCGGCCAGGCGCAGCGGCTCGTCGAGCAGCTGCTCGCACATCGCCGACATGAAGGGCAGCAGGGCCGGGTTCTCCAGGACACCGGACCCGAGGCCGTTGACGACGGTGACCGAGCCGCGGCGCACCGCCTCGGTCAGGCCCGTCACGCCCAGCTGCGACTCACCGCGCAGCTCCAGCGGATCGCTCCAGTCGGCGTCCACCCGCCGCAGGATCACGTCGACGCGCTCGAGCCGGCCCAGCACCCGCATCCACACCGCGCCGTCGCGGGTCACCAGGTCGCTACCCTCGACCAGCGGGAAGCCCAGGGTCGTCGCGATGA
This sequence comes from Aeromicrobium flavum, assembly GCF_007992115.1. Taxonomy (GTDB): domain Bacteria; phylum Actinomycetota; class Actinomycetes; order Propionibacteriales; family Nocardioidaceae; genus Aeromicrobium; species Aeromicrobium flavum. Next base: position 39,560 of record NZ_BJZQ01000012.1, on the reverse strand, counting down.
AGGCCTGGTCGTACGCCGTCTCGGACGTCGGGCCCGGGGAGAGCACCACGACACGGGGGTTGTCCCGCCCGTGCGGGGCCGCCTGCGTGAGCGAGACGCGCAGCGCCTGGAAGAACGGGGCCAGGCGGTGCAGGCCCGCCTCGCGGTACGCGACGGGGAGCACGCGCGACAGCACCCGGCGGTTCTCCATCGCGAAGCCGATGCCGGACGGGGCCTGGGCGCGGTCGGCCAGGACCTGCCACTCCCCCGTCGGCGTCCGCCCGAGGTCGGTGCCGGTGATGACGAGCTGGCGCTGGTGGTCGACCCGGGTCCGGGCCACCACGCGCAGGAACCCGCTGTGGCCGAAGACGATGCTCGGCGGCAGCGTGCCGCGCGACAACAGCTCCTGCGGGCCGTAGAGGTCGAGCTGGATCGCGTTCAGCAGCTCGGCGCGCTGCGCGAGGCCCTTCTCGAGCACGGCCCACTCGTCGGCGGCGATGACCAGCGGCACGGGATCCAGGCGCCAGGAGCGCTGCTCGCCACCGGGCGGGGTGTAGACGACCGCCTCGTCGCCGAGCAGACGCGTGATCTCGCCCCCGACCCGGTTGAGCTCGGGAAGGGTGAGGTCGACGGCCTCGGCCGCGAGCCGCTTCCACGCCGTGCGCAGGGTGCCGTCGGGGCTGGCGACCTCGTCGAAGAGGGCCGCCGACTGGCCGAGCGACGGTTGCGTCACCGACGCGGCGTAGTCGCGAAGGACGGTCATGGCGTCAGACCAGCAGGTACATCACCAGGTACGCGACGGGCGCGACGGCGATGAGCGAGTCGAGCCGGTCCATGAGGCCGCCGTGTCCGGGGAGGAGGTCGCCCATGTCCTTGATGCCGAGGTCGCGCTTGATCAGCGACTCGCACAGGTCGCCCAGGGTCGCGAAGCACACGCCCGCGACGCCGAGCACGAGCCCGGCCCACCACGGGCCCTCGAGCGCGTAGACGACGATGAGGACGCCGCACGCGATGCCGGCGAGCAGCGAGCCGGTGAAGCCCTCCCAGGACTTCTTGGGCGAGATCGTCGGCGCCATCGGGTGCTTGCCGAAGAGCACGCCCGCGGCGTAGCCGCCGATGTCGGAGGCGATCGTCACGAGGATGAACGCCACGACGCGCCAGACGCCGTCGTCGACGGCGAGCATGCGCATGACGAACGTGCCCATGAGGAACAGGTACGACAGCAGGAAGATGCCGGCCGTCGCGTCGCGCACGAAGCCGTCGCTGCCCTCGCGCAGCCGCCACGCCATCGTCGCGATGACGGTGAGGGCCATGATCGCGGCCGCGGTGTCCATGTCGTCGTAGAAGCCGACGACGAGCATCGCGACGCCGCCGGTGAGCACCGGCACCAGCGGCACCTTGATGCCCGCCGTGGCGAGGGCGCGGGCGATCTCGAGCGCGGCCACCACGAGGGCGACCGCGGCCACGGCGAGGAACAGGTCCTTCACCCAGAACAGGGACAGCAGGACCATCGCCACGAGGCTGACGCCGACGGTGATCGCGGCGCGAAGGTCGCGTCCGGCGCGGCCGGTCTTCTTCTCCCCGGCCGCGTCGGGAGTCGGGACGTCAGACGTCAAGGAGCTCTGCCTCTTTGAGCTTCAACGCCTCGTCGATCTGGTCGACGTGCTTCTTCGTCACGGCGTCGAGGCGCTTCTCGGCGCCGGTGACGTCGTCCTTGCTGATCTCGGAGTCCTTCTCGGCCTTGTCGAGCGTCTGCTTGGCGCTGCGACGCACGCCGCGCACGGCGATGCGGCCGTCCTCGGCCTTGGACCGGGCGAGCTTGATGTACTCCTTGCGACGCTCCTGCGTCAGCTCGGGGAGCGTCACGCGCAGCACCTTGCCGTCGTCGGACGGGTTGACGCCCAGGTCGGAGTCGCGGATCGCCTTCTCGATGGCCGCCTTCGCGCCGATGTCGAACGGCTGGATGATGACGGTGCGCGCCTCGGGCACCTGGAACCCGGCCAGCTGCTGCAGGGGCGTGGGCGTCCCGTAGTAGTCGGCGGTGATCTGGGCGAACATCGCGGGGTGCGCGCGGCCCGTCCGGATTCCCTCGAATTCGTCGCGAGTGTGCTCGACCGCCTTCTTCATCCGGGTCTCGGCATCGCGCAGTGTCTCGTCGATCACGTCATGCTCCGTTGCATCGTCGGGGTGCCCACGCTCAGGCGTGGACGAGTGTTCCGATCATCTCACCACGCAGGGCACGGGTGACCGCACCCTCGTCGTTCATGTTGAACACCATCATGGGCAGGTTGTTCTCCATGCACAGCGCGAACGCGGCCGCGTCGACGACCTGCAGGTTGCGCTGGAGGGCCTCGGTGAAGGTCAGGCTGTCGAAGCGCGTGGCCTCGGGGTTGCGGCGGGGGTCGGAGTCGTAGACCCCGTCGACGCCGTTCTTGCTCATCAGGACCACGTCGGCCTTGATCTCGAGCGCCCGCTGCGCCGACACCGTGTCGGTCGAGAAGTAGGGCATGCCGGCGCCGGCGCCGAAGATGACGACGCGGCCCTTCTCCATGTGGCGGATGGCGCGGCGCGGGATGTACGGCTCGGCGACCTGCGACATCGCGATCGCGGACTGCACGCGGGTCTCGACGCCCTGCTTCTCGATGAAGTCCTGCAGGGCGAGCGCGTTCATGACGGTGCCCAGCATGCCGATGTAGTCGGCGCGGGCGCGCTCCATGCCGCGCTGGCTCAGCTCGGCCCCGCGGAAGAAGTTGCCGCCGCCGACGACGATCGCGACCTGCACGCCGTCACGGACCGCCTGGGCGACCTGGGCCGCGGCGTCGTTGACGACGTCGGGGTTGATGCCGACCGCCCCTCCACCGAAGACCTCACCGGACAGCTTGAGAAGGACGCGGCGAGCCATGGGACGAGATTATCCGATGCCGCGGACGCCGGTGCACGCACGTCGACACCGGCGCCCATGCACGAGGGCCCCGTGGATCACTCCACGGGGCCCTCGGTGCGATCGGGGTGCGACTCAGGCGCCGACCTCGATGTGGCTGAAGCGCTTGATCGTGATGCCGGCTTCCTCGGCGACCGCCTTGACGGTCTTCTTGTTGTCCGTGACGCTCGACTGCTCGAGCAGCACGTTCTCCTTGAAGAACCCGTTGACGCGACCCTCGACGATCTTGGGCAGCGCCTGCTCGGGCTTGCCCTCCTCCTTGGCCGTGGCCTCGGCGATCTCGCGCTCCTTGGAGACGATCTCGGCCGGAACCTCGTCGCGCGTCAGCCAGCGCGGGCGCATGGCCGCGATCTGCATCGCGACGCCGCGCGCGGCGGCCTCGTTGTCACCCTCGTACTCGACGAGCACGCCGACGGCCGGCGGCAGGTCGCTGGCACGACGGTGCATGTAGGTGGCGACGTTGCCGGTCAGCGAGCTGACCCGGCCCAGTTCGAGCTTCTCGCCGATGACCGCGGCCAGGGCGCTGATCGTCTCGGCGACGGTCTTGCCGTCCTCGAGCTGGACGTTCGCGAACTCCTCCGCGTTGGCCGGCTTGGCGGCGTCGGCGGCGACGGCGAGACGCTCGGCCAGCTCGATGAACTGGTCGTTCTTCGCGACGAAGTCGGTCTCGGAGTTGAGCTCGACGAGCGCCGTGCCGACGCTGGCGACGAGGCCCGACGAGGCCTCACGCTCGGCGCCGCGCTTGGCGGCCTTGGCGGCACCCGAGATCCGCAGGACCTCGACGGCCTTGTCGAAGTCGCCGTCGGCCTCGGTGAGGGCCTTCTTGGCGTCCATCATGCCCGCGCCCGTGGCGTCGCGGAGCTTCTTCACATCGGCAGCGGTGATTGCCATGTTTCAACCTCGGTTCTGGTGTTGCCGGCCCGACGGATCGCGTCGGGCCGGCAGATGGTCAGTGGCTCAGGACTCGGCGGGCGTCTCGGCCGGCGCCTCGGCGGCCGGGGCCTCCGTGGCGGGGGCCTCCGTGGCGGGGGCCTCGGCGGCGTCGGCCGCGGGGGCCTCGGCAGCAGGAGCCTCGGCAGCGTCGGCAGCGGGGGCCTCGGCAGCGGGGGTCTCGGCGGACTGCTCGGCCGCCTTCGAGGCCAGCAGCTCCTTCTCCCAGTCGGCCAGCGGCTCCTCGGCGCCGAGCTCCTCGCCCGGGGTCTCCTCGCCGGTCTTGGCGCCACCACGCGACATGAGGCCGTCGGCCACGGCGTCGGCGATGACGCGCGTCAGCAGGCCCACCGAGCGGATGGCGTCGTCGTTGCCCGGGATCGGGTAGTCGACGTCGTCGGGATCGCAGTTGGTGTCGAGGATCGCGACGATCGGGATGTTGAGCTTCCTCGCCTCGTCGACCGCGAGGTGCTCCTTCTTGGTGTCGACGATCCACACGGCGTTGGGAACGCGGCCCATGTCGCGGATGCCGCCGAGCGTACGGCTGAGCTTGGTGTACTCCCGACGCATCTGCAGGAGTTCCTTCTTGGTGCGGTTCGAGCCGGCGACGTCGTCGAAGTCGACCTCCTCGAGCTCCTTCATGCGCTGCAGGCGCGCGGACATCGTCGTGTAGTTCGTGAGCATGCCGCCGAGCCAGCGCTGGTTCACGAAGGGCATGCCGACGCGCTTGGCCTGCTCCTCGACGGGCTCCTGCGCCTGGCGCTTCGTGCCGACGAAGAGGATCGTGCCGCCGCGGGCGACGGTGCTCTTGACGAACTCGTACGCCGAGTCGATGTAGGACAGCGACTGCTGCAGGTCGATGATGTAGATGCCGTTGCGCTCGGTCATGATGAATCGCTTCATCTTCGGGTTCCAACGACGGGTCTGGTGCCCGAAGTGAACGCCGCTCTCGAGCAGCTGACGCATGGTGACGACGGCCATGGCCGTACTTCCTTTCAAACCAAGTTGACGCACCGCCGGTCGGCGGCGCCCTGGTGTCCGACGCGGGCCAACCCGACGGATCGGGACCCGGGCCGCGCCCCGTTCGGTTCTCACGTCACGGGAGAGGACACGCGAATTTCCGCCCCGGAGGGCAGATGGGACCAGTCTAGTCCACCGCCCCTCCCCCGAGGAAATCGGCATCACCGGAGTCCGAACGGCCGGTGTCCACAGGCCGGGAGGACGCCGGGAGCGTCGTCCACAGGGGCCACGTCGAGGATTCCCGCACCGGTCGCGCGACGGGTTGGCTCGCACCATGTCCCGCGCCCTCCGCCTGCTCGTCGTGACCCTCACCGCCCTGGCCGCCGCGTCCCCGGCCGCCGCCACGCCGTGGACCTGGCCGCTGGGCGACCACCGGATCGCCCGGCCGTTCGACCCGCCCGACTCCGACTACGGGGCGGGACACCGTGGCGTCGACCTGCCCGGACGGCCCGGGCAGACCGTGCGCGCCGTGGCCGCGGGTCGCGTCACGTTCGCGGGCCGGGTGGCCGGGGTGTGGACGATCACGATCACCCACGGCGCCGAGCGGTCGACGTACCAACCCGTCTCCCCCGTCGTCCGGGTCGGTGACGCCGTCACGGCGGGCCAGCCGATCGGCCGCCTGCTGGGTCGCCACCCCTCGTGCCGCCGCACGTGCCTCAACCTCGGCCGCCTCCGCGGCGACGCGTACCTCGATCCCGCCGACCTGCTCGGCTCGACGGGGTCCTACCGGTTGATCGACCCCGACGGGTCGCCACCGGACCCACCCGACCTCGGGGGCGGCGACCTGCCGATCGCAGGCCCGGTCACCTCCGCGTTCGGGATGCGGGTCCACCCGGTCACCGGCGTGCGCAAGCTCCACGACGGCGTCGACATCGGCGCAGCGTGCGGCACGGCCGTGCCGGCGGTGGCCGCGGGCGAGGTCACGCGCGCGGGCACGAACGGGCCGTACGGACTGCAGGTCGAGGTCCGGCACGCCGGCGGCACCCGCACCTCGTACGCCCACCTCGCGTCGGTCTCCGTGCGCCCGGGGGCGTCGGTCGGACGCGGCACGGTCGTGGGCCGGGTCGGCTCCACCGGCAGCTCGACCGGGTGCCACCTGCACTTCATGCGCCTCCTCGACGGGCGGCCCGTGGACCCGCTCGGCTCGGGTGGGTGACGGTCAGGCGCGCGGGTGCGCCTGCGTGTACGCCGCGCGCAGCCGGTCGGCGCTGACGTGGGTGTAGATCTGCGTGGTCCCGAGCGAGGCGTGGCCCAGCAGCTCCTGCACCGAGCGCAGATCGGCGCCGCCCTCGAGCAGGTGGGTGGCCGCCGTGTGGCGCAGCCCGTGCGGGCCGACGTCCGGCGCGTCGGGCACGGCGGCGACGCGCTCGTGCACGATGCGACGCACGACGCGGGCGTCGATCCGTCCGCCGCGCGCGCCGAGGAACAGCGCGGGTCCGCTGCCGGCGACGGCGAGCGCGGGACGACCCCGCTGCAGCCACGCCGTGAGCGCGTCATCGGCGGGCAGGCCGTAGGGGACCATCCGTTCCTTCGAGCCCTTGCCCAGCACCCGCAGCACCCGGCGCGACGTGTCAAGGTCGTCGACGTCCGCACCCACCAGCTCGCCCACGCGGACCCCGGTGGCCCACAGCAGCTCGATGATCGCCAGGTCGCGCAGACCGGTCGGCTCGTCGTCCTCGATGGACGCGACGATCGCGTCGACCACGCCACGCATGTCGCCCTGGTTCAGGGCGGGCGGCAGGGTGCGATGGGCCTTCGGGGCGGCCAGCAGCGCACCGGCGTCGGTCGTCGCACGTCCGGTGCGCTCGAGCCAGGCGCTGAAGACTCTCGCTGCCGTCGACCGGCGCGCCATCGTCGTGCGGGCCCGCCCCCGGGTCTGCAGGTTCGCGAGCCAGCTGCGCAGCGTGCGGATGCTGAGCTCGGCCGGGTCGACGTGCAGCAGCGTCGCGTGCTCGGCCAGGCCCGCCAGGTCGGTCAGGTACGCCCGCACGGTGTGGGCCGAGAGGTCGCGCTCCTGCACCAGGTGCCGCTCGTAGTCGGCCAGCGTGCGGGCCCACGCCTCGGAGAAGTCACCCACTCCCCCACTCTCGCACCGGTCGCCCGTCGATCCCGGGAGGCCGCTCAGGTCGGGTCGAGCCGCACCTCGGTGGCCTTGATGCTGAGCCAGACGTCGCGCCCGGGCTCGAGGTCGAGCTCGGCCGCCGCGGCCGTCGTCACGTCGGCCAGCCAGCCCGAGGCCTCGACCCGACACGTGCCACCCCGGAGCTCGACGGCCGCCACGACGGCCGGCACGACGTTCCGCGGGCTGCCCCCCGGCCGCACCCGATGGACGGCGACGGCGGTGGGCGCGAACGTCGCGGTGGCTCCCGACCCCGGCGACAGCGGCGTCAGCGCGGTGCCGGTCAGCTCACGACCGTCGGCCACCCGCAACCGGTCCGGACCCACCGCCACCCCCTCCACGAGGTTGACGCCCGCCAGGGCCGCACCGAACGCACTCCGCGGGTGGAGCAGGACGTGCCGCGCGGCCCCGAGATGGACGACGCGGCCCGCCTCGACGATCGCGACCTCGTCGGCCAGGGCCAGGGCGTCGAGCGGGTCGTGGGTGACCAGCACCGTCGTCCGGTCGGCGAGCACCTGCCGCAGGACACGCCGCAGCTCGGGGACGGCCTCGACGTCGAGCGCGGCCAGCGGCTCGTCCAGGAGCACGACGTCGGGCTCCACCGCGAGGGCGCGCGCGATGGCCACCCGCTGCGCCTGACCACCCGAGAGCTCCGCGGGGCGCCGATCGGCCCACTGCTGCGCGCCGACCCGCTCCAGCCATCGGTCGGCCGGCGCGGTGTCGGCCCTGCCTCGGGCACGCAGCCCGAACGCCACGTTCTCGCGCACGGTCAGGTGGGGAAAGAGCCGGGGGTCCTGACCCAGCAGGGCCACCGATCGACGATGCGGCGCGACCCACGTGCCGTCGCCGGCGAGCAGCCGCTCGCCCACGCGGACGTGTGCCCCGGCCGGGCGGTGCAGGCCGGCGATCGTCCTCAGCACCGTCGACTTGCCGGCGCCGTTCGGACCGAGGACGGCCAGCGTCGCACCCGCCCGGACCGCGATCTCGAGCGCGACGCCCCGCTCGGGGTCGCGGACCCGCGCTTCGAGCGTCACCACGGCGACCTCCCCGGCCGGTGGACGAGCGCGATCACGGCCACCGCGACGGCGACGAGCAGGAACGACAGGGCGATCGCGGCATCAGGATCGACCTCGCGCTGCAGGTAGATCTCGGTCGGCAGGGAGCGCGTGACGCCCTGGAGGCTGCCGGCGAACGTGACCGTCGCGCCGAACTCGCCGAGTGCGCGCGCGAACGACAGCACCGTGCCGGCGACCAGTCCCGGAGCCACGAGCGGCAGGGTCACCCGGCCCAGCACGCGGCCCGGCGCGGCGCCGAGCGTCGCGGCCACGTCGGCGTACCCGGGGTCCGCGGCGCGCAGGGCGCCCTCGAGCGTGACGACCAGGAACGGCAGCGAGACGAACGCCTGGGCCAGGACGACCGCGACCGTGGTGAACGCGATCTCGATCCCGAGGACCTCCAGGTGCTGCCCGAGCCAGCCCCGCCGGCCGAAGGTGGCGAGCAGGGCGATACCCCCGACGACCGGTGGCAGCACGAGCGGCACGAGCACCACCGCCCGGACCGCCGAAGCCCATCGCGCCGTCGACCGCGCCAGCACGAGCGCGAGCGGGACACCCAGCAGCAGGCACAGGACGGTGCTGGCCGAGGCCGTTCGCAGGCTCAGCCACAGCGCAGCGCGCGACGCCTCGGTGGTGACGAGGGAGCCGAAGTCACGCCAGTCCACGCGCAGCACCAGCCCGACCAGCGGCAGCGCCAGCAGCGCCCATCCGATCAGGGCCGGCGGGACGATCCAGGCCGGGACGTCGGGTCGGGTCCTCACGGTGTCCCGAACCCCGCCGCGTCGAGGGTCGCCCGGGCCTCCCGACCCGAGACGAAGGCCACGAACTCCGCCGCCAGTGCCTCGTCGGCCGGACCGTCGAGGGCGACGACCGGGCACCGGGTGACGACCCGCGCCGGGCCCGGGAGCTCGAGACCCGTCACGCGGTCGCCCGCCGCGAGCACGTCGGTGCGGTAGACGACTCCGGCGTCGGCCTCGCCGCTCGCGACCTTGCCCAGCACGTCCGCGACCGACTGCTCCTCGCTGACGGGCTCGACCTCGATCCCGGCGGTGTCGAGGGCCTCGCGCGCGGCCGCACCGCACGGCACCTGGGGCGCGCACAGGACGACCTTCACCCCGGGCCCGACGAGGTCCTGGAGCGACTTCACGGGACCGTCCCGCCGCGCGGCGACCTGCACCGTGTTGGTGGCGAAGACCACCGCCTCCGCCCGGGCGACGCCCACGTCGGCCACGAGCGACATCGTGCGCTCGTCGGCCGCGGCGAAGACGTCCGCGGGCGCCCCTTCGGCGATCTGGGCGGCGAGGCTGGACGAGCCCCCGAAGGACAGCCGGACGTCGACGCCCGCATGCTCGTCCTCGAACTCGTCGGCCAGCTCGGTGAAGGCCGTCGCGAGCGACGCCGCGGCTAACACCGTCAGCGTGCGCTCCGTGGACGCGGGGCCGGCGCCGCATCCGGAGAGCGCCAGCACCGACGCGAGGATGGCCGCGGCGTGAGCCCTCACGCGCGCGTGCCGGGGATCTCGAGGGCGACGTTCGTCGCCTTGACCACCGCGACCGCGACGACGCCGGGCTCGAGCCCGAGCTCGCGCACCGACTCGGTGCTGACGAGGGAGACGACCCGGTGTGGGCCGCACTGCAGCTCGACCTGGGACATGACCCGGTCGCTGACCACCTCGGTGACGATGCCGACGAACCGGTTCCGCGCCGAGCGCCCCACGGTGGTCGGGTCGGCGACGGACCGCCCCTCGGTCCGCACATACTCGGCCAACGCTCGACCGTCCACGACGGTCCGACCCGAGCCGTCCTTCGTCGACGGCAACCGGCCCGAGCCGATGAGGCGGCGTACGGTGTCGGTGCTGACACCGAGGAAATCCGCGGCGTCCGAGACACGCACCTGAGACATGAAGACGATGTTAACGGCTCAGGTGCGACACCGACAGGAGCGACGATGGGCAGATCGGTCGACGAGCACGTCCACCAGGTGGCCGCAGTGATCCGCGGCGCCGCCCAGCGGCGGGCGCAGGATCCCCCGCTCGAGTGCCGGGTCGTCCCCGGCCTCACGGGCCGGCTCGCGGCGCCGGCGGTGTCGACCCTCGACGTCCCGGGCTTCGACAACAGCCAGATGGACGGCTTCGCCGTGTACGCGGCGGACCTCGACCGGGCCGGCGACCTCCCCGTGACCCTGCCGACCGTCGCGCACGTCGTCGCCGGCGACACCGCTCCGCCCCGGCTCGACCCCGGCACCGCCGCGCCGATCATGACGGGCGCGCCGGTCCCCCCGGGAGCCGACGCCGTCGTCCCGGTGGAGCGGACGCGCCCCGGCGACTTCGGCCCGGTCGCCGGCGGAGGCCTCGTCGAGTTCTCCGGGCCGGTCGCCTCCGGCACCTTCGTCCGCCCGCGCGGCGCCGACGTCCGGACCGGCGAGGCCGTCCTCGAGCCGGGCGCACCCCTGCACGCCGCGGCCGTCGGCGCCCTGACCGTCGCCGGCGTCACCACGGTCGAGGTCGTCCCGCCCCTGCGCGTGGCCATCGTCGCCACGGGTGCCGAGCTGGTCAGCGGGGCCGTCCCCGACTCCAACTCGCGGGCGTTGCTGGCCCACGCCCACGAGCTCGGCCTGGCGGCCACGGCCCACGTCGTCGAGGACGACCCGGCCGCGCTCGAGGACCTGCTGAACCGGCTGGTCACCGATCACGACGTCATCCTGACCACCGGCGGAGTGAGCGCCGGCACGCGCGAGGTGGTCCGCCAGGTCCTGGAGGGACGCCCCGGCGCGTGGTTCGGCCACGTCGCGGTGCAGCCCGGCGGACCGCAGGGCCTGGCCCGGTGGAGCGACGGAGCGCGCGAGGTGCCGGTCGTGTGCCTGCCCGGCAACCCGGTCAGCGTGCTGGTCTCGTTCGAGCTGTTCCTGCGGTCCCCGCTGGCGCAGGCCGCCGGTCGCGTCGCGTGGCGTCCCTCGGGCACCGCCGTCCTGACGGAGCCGCTCACGTCACCGGCAGGCCGGGTGCAGGTACGTCGGGGCCGCATGGAACCCGACGGCCGCGTGAGCCTCGTCGGCGAGGCGGGATCGCACCTGGCCGTGTCCTACGCCCGAGCCGACCTGCTGGTGTTCGTGCCCGAGTCGGTCACGGCGCGCGAGGCCGGCGATACCGTGGAGTGGTGGAGGATCGCATGAGTGACCAGGCGCCGGAGCCCTCGGGCCTGTCGCACTACCGGCCCGACGGCAGCGCGCACATGGTCGACGTGTCCGGCAAGGCCGCGACCCGGCGCCGGGCGACCGCGTCAGGACTGCTGCGGACGCGGACGGACGTCGTCGAGCGCATCATGGCCGGCGACCTGCCCAAGGGCGAGGCACTCGCGACCGCGCGCATCGCCGGGATCCTGGCCGCGAAGCAGACCCCGTTCCTCGTGCCGATGTGCCACCCGCTGCCGCTCTCGTCGATCACGATCGACTTCCACGCCTTCGACGACACCGTGCGGATCGAGGCCACGGTGGCCACGACGGCCCCCACCGGGGTCGAGATGGAGGCGCTCACCGCGGTCTGCGTCGCGGCCCTCACGCTCTTCGACATGGTCAAGGCCGTGGACGCCACGGCGGTGATCGACGCGGTGCGGGTCGAGGCGAAGTCCGGCGGGACCCACGACTGGCAGCGCGATGACTGAGCCTGCCGCCCGTCCCCTCCTCGGCGTCGTCGTGTCGTCCACCCGGGCGGCCGACGGACGGCGTGAGGACCTGACCGGTCCGCGCATCGCCGCGTGGGGGCAGGCGCGCGGGTTCGAGGTGACCGGGCCGCACGTCGTGGCGGACGGCCCCGAGGTGGGCCTGCTGCTGCGCCGGCTGGTGGACAACGGCTGCGCCCTGGTCCTCACCACGGGCGGCACCGGGTTCACCGCCGACGACCACACCCCCGAGCAGACGTCCGCCCTGATCGACCGGCCCGCCCCCGGCGTCGCCGAGGCGATCCGGGCGCGCGGGCTGGGCACGACGCCGCACGCGGCCCTCTCACGCGGGGTCGCCGGGATCTGCGGCGCCACGCTGCTGGTGAACCTCGCCGGGTCGACCGGGGCGGTCCGGGAGGGACTCGAGGTCCTCGACGGGTTCATCGACCACGCCCTGGAGCAGCTCGGCCACGCACGACCCACCGCTCCCCCGCTGCACACCTGAGAGCGGGAGCCCGCGGGTCAGGCGCTGCGCCGGAGCAGCAGGACGCCGTCGCGCAGCACGACCTGCTCGCCGTCCGGAGAGAAGGCGGGCCGGTCGCGCACCTCGGCGATCACCGTCTGCCACGCGTCGGCGGGGAGGTCGAGCATCGCCAGGTCGTCCTGCGGCGAGGGGAACTCGGCGCGTCCCTGCGAGGCGTGCTCGTGGTCGTGGTCATGGGCCCACGGCGGCGCCTCCGCGTGGGCGACGATCAGGAGGTGCCCGCCGTCGACCACGCGGTCGGCCGCGGACCTCAGGATGCGGGCGCGGTCCAGCGCGACGGTCGACTGCAGGAACGACGCGGTCACGAGGTCGAAGCGGAGCTCGCTGCTCCAGCTCTCGAGGTCGGCGGCGATCCAGGTGACCCGCTCGGTGAGCCCGGCTCGGTCGGCGGCGACCTCGGCCCGCGCCAGCGCGGTGGGCGAGATGTCGACTCCCGTCACGTCCCAGCCCCGCTCGGCCAGCCAGAGGGCGTCCCCGCCCTCGCCGGACCCCAGGTCCAGGGCCGTCCCCGGAGCCAGGTCGGCTGCGACGCGGGACAGCGCAGCGTTCACGTGACCGGACCACACACCGTCCCGGGAGCTGTACCGCTCCTCCCAGTGGGCGAAGACCTCGTCGGCCTGTGCGGGGTCCACGCCCGACGACTCGTTCACGTCTTCAACCTACCCGTCCGTCATCGCCGGAGTGGCCGATGTGACGCGACCATCCCCGCTCGCCCGCGGACGCCACGCCGTGACGCGCCAGCTCGCGCAGCGCCCGGTGGACGGCGACCGGACTGAGCCGCAGCGCCGCCGCGATCTGCTCGGCCGGCACGGGCTCCGCGCCGAGCCGCACCCACACCCGGCGGGCTCCCGGGCCGACCTGCGGGAGATCGTCGTCGACCAGGCCGAACGTGTCGGCGACGACGTCGCGTCCGGAGGTGACGAGCAGGGCCTTGCCGTCGCGCACGGCACGATGGGTGCCGCAGGACGCCTGGGACGTGATCGGTCCGGGGACGGCCATCGTCGTCCTCCCCAGCTGGTCGGCCCAGTGCAGCGTGTTGAGCGAGCCGCTGCGCGCGGCCGCCTCGACGACCACCACGCCCACGCTGAGCGCCGCGATGATCCGGTTGCGCACGAGGAACCGGTGCCGCTGCGGCTCAGAACCCGGGGGGAACTCACTGATCACGAGTCCCTCCTCGGCGATGCGGTGGAGCAGGGCGGCGTGGGCCCGCGGGTAGTCGACGTCGACCCCGCACGCCATGACCGCGACCGTCGGACCGCCGCCGAGCAGGGCGCCGCGATGCGCGCAGGCATCGATCCCGAACGCGGCACCGCTGACGACCGCGTATCCCTGGTCGGCGCAGTCGGCGGCGATGTCGCTGGCGGCCTCGGCACCGTAGGTGGTGCACCCGCGCGCCCCGACGACGGCGATCGGCGCGGCCGCGATGGTGGTGAGGTCGCCGCCGCCGCGCACCCACAGGCCCAGCGGCGACCCGGTCACCTGCCCGATGCCCTCGAGGTGGTCGAGGTCCTCCAGAGCCACCGGCCACCCCGGAGTCCCGGCGGCGATCCAGCGCGCTCCGCAGCCCTCGGCCCGGCGGAGCGCGGCGTCGGCGGCACGGACCGCGTCCGCCGCGGCGTCGTGCCATCGGTCGGGGATGCCGACGCCGCCCCGGACGACCGCCTGCCACAGCTCGGCCGGGTCGCACCGCTCACGCCAGACGACCAGGCGAGGGTCTCCGGGCTCGGCGACGAGCGAGAGCCTCAGGGCCGCCCGGGACCGACTGCCGGTCATGCTGCCTCCAGCAGGCGCACGACGTCGCCGCCGATCGGGCTGCCGCGGCGCAGGTCGAGCGCGGTCTGCACGTCGTCGACGGTGGGCCGGCCGTGCCCGCACAGGTCGGCGATGCTCCACGCGAGGCGCAGGACCCGGTCGGCGGACCGAGGGGTCACCTTGTGCCCGCGGACCTGCTGCTCGAGCAGCCGCGTCCCCTCGTCCTCGGCGGGCCACGTCTTGCGCAGGTCGACGCCCGGGACGGCGGCGTTGACCCGCCACGGAGTGTCGGCCAGCCGGCGTCGTTGGCGGTCGCGGGCGTCGGCGACCCGTGCCGCGAGCTCGCTCATCGCCGGTCGCGCACCGAGGCCGTGCACGAGCTCGCGACGGGACGGTTCGACGAGCGTGCGGTGGATGTCGATGCGGTCGCGGATCGGGCCGGACAGCCGGTCGGCGTAGCGCCGCCGGGTCGCGGCCGTGCACTCGCACCGCTGCATGACCGAGCCGGCGTGGCCGCACGGGCACGGGTTCGCGGCCAGCACCAGCTGGAACCGCGCGGGGAACACCGCGGTCTGAGCCGATCGCGACACCACGACCTGTCCGCTCTCGAGCGGCTGTCGCAACGCCTCGAGCACGTTGATGGCGAACTCGGGAGCCTCGTCGAGGAACAGCACACCGTGGTGCGCCAGGGACATCGCCCCGGGCCGGACGACCCGGCTGCCGCCACCGACGACCGCCGCGGCGCTCGCGGTGTGGTGCGGCTCCAGGAACGGCGGCCGGACGAGCATCGGCAGGTCCGACGGCAGGACGCCGGCGAGCGAGTGCAGGGCCGAGACCTCGAGCGAGTCGTCGGGGTCGAGGTCGGGCAGCAGCGCGGGCAGGCGCTGGGCGAGCATCGTCTTGCCCACGCCGGGCGGCCCGGTGAGCAACAGGTGGTGGCCCCCGCTCGCCGCGATGACCGTGGCGAGGCACGCGTCGTCCTGGCCCACGACGTCGGTGAGGTCGAGGTGGTCCGACGGCACGACGCGGCTCCATCCCGCGTCGCCCGACTCGTCCAGGGGCGGGACGGGCGGGTCGTCGGGCTCCTCCTCGCCGCGCAGGAGGGCCACGACCTGCCGCAGGGACCGTACGCCCACGACCTCGACCGAGGGGACGAGGCGGGCCTCGGCCACGTTGGACTCGGGCACGAAGACCCGCTCGAACCCGGCGTCGGCCGCGGCGAGGGTCGCCGGCAGGACGCCTCGCACCGCCCGCAGGCGTCCGTCGAGCGCGAGCTCGCCGAGGAAGACCGTGCGCGCGAGGGTGTCGGTGGGCACGATCGACTTGGCGGCGAAGACCCCCAGCCCCATCGCCAGGTCGTAGTGCGGTCCGCTCTTCGGCAGGTTCGACGGGGCCAGGTTGATCGTGACGCGGGTGTCCGGCCACGCGGTCCCGGAGTTCACGACGGCCGAGCGGACGCGGTTGCGTGCCTCGCTGACGGTGGTGTCGGCCAGCCCGACCATGACCGTGGCCGAGAGCCCGGAGGCGATGTCGACCTCGACCTCGACAGGACGACCCGCGAGGCCGTCGAGGGCGATCGCGTGGATGGACGCCATCAGGCCACCCCGGCGATCCGGTCGACGCGGGGTCCACCGCTCGTCGGCACCCACACCGTGACGACGTCAATGCGGATGCCGTCCGGGTGCACGTCGAACGCCTCGAGCCACTTCGACAGCGAGCGACGGAGCTGGGTGAGCTTGCGACCGGTCACGGACTCGAGCGCCGTGCCGTGCGTCGTGCTGGTGCGGGTCTTGACCTCGCAGACCACGAGCGTGTCGCCGTCCCGGGCCACGATGTCGAGTTCGCCGTGCTGGCAGGTCCAGTTCCGGGCCAGGATCACCATCCCCAGGCTCCGCAGGTGGTCGGCGGCGATGCGTTCTCCGTAGGCACCGATGGCCTGGTTGCGCGCGTAGGTCATGGAACGAGCCTCGCGGCGCGTGACCGCCGCGAGTAGGGGTCCGAGGGCCCCTGTGGACACGTGCTCGCCCGACGACCCGCCTGTGGACGGACCGTCAGGTGTCCGCGGTCGCGCCGGTCCGGTAGCGCTCGGACAGCACCCGGTAGGACCGCGTGCCGAACGCTGCGAGGGAGATCACCAGCATGACCAGCCCGGCGAAGAAGAAGATCAGCGCGATGCCGCGCGCGTCGCCGGCACCGACCAGCCAGCCCCACCGCTGCGCGCCGGCGTCGGACTCCATCATCGGGATCACCCAGAACTCCGCGATCGGCGCGATGAGGAACGAGGTCACCGGAGCCGACCCCGCCTCGAAGGCCTGCGCGAAGCCGAACACCCGACCCTGCGTGGCGAACGGCACGACGCGCTGGATGATGGTTTGCTCCGCGGCCTCCACCGCGGGCATCAGCAGCAGGAACACCCAGATCCCCGCGACGACCAGCCAGGGCCACTCGCGCAGCGTGAAGGTCGCGTTGACGACGCTCAGCACGGCCAGGACCACCAGCATCGTGCGCAGGGGGTTGTCACCCAGGCCCCAGCGGGCGATCACGAGGCCGCCGATGATGAACCCCGTCGACGCCACCCCGAACACGAAGCCCCACTGCTCGACCGTGAAGAGCGTCAGCCCGTACGGGTCCATCAACGCCATGAAGACGCCCTCGACGAGGTTGTTGAAGGTCGTGAGGACGATGAGCGCGAACAGCCCCGGCACCAGCGCGATCGCCGCGAGCGCGCCGCGGACGTCGACCGTCGGGCGGCGACCGTCCACGTCGACTGCGGGACGCTCCTCCGGTATCCGTACGAAGAACAGGTGGATGACGGTGCAGACCGTCAGGGCGTTCGCGATCAACAGGGTCCAGCCCATGCCCAGCTGCCCGATCGCGAGCCCGCTGAAGACGCTGGTGACGATGAAGGCGAGGCCCTGGACCGTGCCCACCAGTCCGTTGGCGCGGTCCCGTCGGTCCTCGGGGATCAACAGCGTCACGAGCGTCGAGAGCGCGATGTTGCGCAGGCTCTCGACGACCGAACCGAACAGCACGATGCCCGAGAACAGCCAGAACCACGGCCCCGTCATGTCGACGATGGCATCGGGGCCCACCCCGGCGTACAGCGCTCCGGCCGCGACGAAGGCGGCCATCGTCACGAGGCTCGACCCGAGCAGCACGTCGCGCTTGCGGTGCCGGTCGACGAGTGTGCCGAAGTACATCGAGAAGACCGCGAGCATCAGCATGTACGCTCCGCCGACGACGCCGGTGGCCAGGACCGAGCGGGTCTCGAGGTAGACCCAGAAGGTCAGGGCGAACCACAGGAAGCTCGTCGTGACGTTGGCGACGAGCGTGTTCACCAGGACATGGCCGAAGGTCCGCGCGCCGTCGGCGGGTGCACGGGGATCGGACGACATGACCGTCAGGCGGTGGGCAGCTTCACGTCGGAGTCCTGCAGCTCCTCGACGTTGACGTCCTTGAAGGTCAGCACCTTCACGTTCTTGGCGAATCGGGCGGGGCGGTAGATGTCCCACACCCACGCGTCGGCCATCGTCACCTCGAAGTAGGCGTCGCCGGACTCCGAGCGCACCTTCACGTCGACCGCGTTGCACAGGTAGAGCCGGCGGTCGGTCTCGACGACGTACTTGAAGATCGAGACGACGTCGCGGTACTCGCGATAGAGCGCGAGCTCCATCTCGTTCTCGTACCGCTCCAGGTCCTCGGCGCTCACCCGGCCACCACCTCCCGCGTCGTCGTGTCGGTCATCGTAACCGGCGCCTCCGGCTGCGGACCGCACCCCGGCAGCGACCAGGAGCGGCGGTGGTGGACGCTCGGCCCGTGCTCCGCGAGCGCCGCGATGTGCTCGGGCGCGGAGTACCCCTTGTTGACGTCCCAGCCGTACTGGGGATGCTCGGCCGCGAGCGCGACCATCATCGCGTCGCGCGTCGTCTTGGCCAGGATGCTGGCCGCGGCCACGGCGGCGCAGCGCAGGTCGGCCTTGATCATCGTGGTCACCGGCGGCACGTCGTCGCGCAGGTCGGGCGGACCGAACAGGGCCGACTGGCCGGGGACGGTGAGGTAGTCGTGGTTGCCGTCGAGCAGGACCGCGTCGGGGCGCACCGCCAGCTGGGCCAGGGCGCGGTGCCCGGCCAGGCGCATCGCCGCGATGATGCCGTACTCGTCGATCTCGGCCGGGCTGGCGTGCCCCACGGCGTGGATCGGTGCCCAGCGGCGGATCCTCGGCACCAAGGCCTCGCGCGCCTGGGGCGTCAGCAGCTTGCTGTCGCGGACGCCCTGGGGCGCGGTGCGCGTCTGCTCGGTGACGACGACCATGCCGATCGTGACGGGTCCGGAGAGGGCGCCGCGGCCGACCTCGTCGCTGCAGGCCAGCGCGGTGCGCCCCTCGCGCAGCAGGCGACGCTCGACCCGCAACGACGGCGCCGCGCTCACGGGACCTCGTCGAACGCGTCCGAGCCGGAGATCACTCCGAAGCGGTTGAACGGCCACACCCTCAACCATGCCTTGCCGACCACGTCGTCGTCAGCGATGAATCCTCCCCCGGGCTCTCCGAGATGGGCGCGCGAGTCGGCCGAGTTGCCGCGGTTGTCGCCCTGGACCCACAGGTAGCCCTTCGGCACCTTGATGTCGAAGGTCTGGTCGGCGTTGGCGTCCTGGTCGGCCAGGTAGGGCTCGTCGACGGGCTCGCCGTTGACCGTCGTGCGTCCCTCGGCGTCGCAGCACACGACCCGGTCGCCACCGACGCCGACGACCCGCTTGATCAGGTGGCCGCCGGACGGGAACAGGCCGACCAGCTCCAGGCCGCGCTGGACCGCGTTGGACGACTCGTCGGCGAGGTCCTCACCGAGCCAGTTGCCCGGGTCCCGGAAGACGACGATGTCGCCGCGCTCGGGTCCGCCGGACCAGTACGACCACTTCTGCACGAGGAGCTTGTCGTCCTTGACCATCGTCGGGACCATCGAGTCCGACGGGAT
Organism: Aeromicrobium flavum; assembly: GCF_007992115.1. Taxonomy (GTDB): domain Bacteria; phylum Actinomycetota; class Actinomycetes; order Propionibacteriales; family Nocardioidaceae; genus Aeromicrobium; species Aeromicrobium flavum. Next base: position 20,594 of record NZ_BJZQ01000012.1, on the reverse strand, counting down.
GTAGAACGCCTGGAAGAAGAAGGTCTTGACGATCAGGGCCAGCACGAGGGCCGTCGCCACCAGGAGGAGGGACTCCTGCCAGAGCGGCAGTTGACGTTTCTCCTCAGGCACCCAATGAGCCTACCGGCTGGGTCAGGACGATCCGCGCAACGGTGGCCGCGTCACGGACGCGGGACGTCGTCGAACGCGTCGGTCCCGCCGGTCCGGCCGAAGCGGTCGAGCGGCCACGTCCGCCACCACAGCCGGCCGACCACGAGGTCGGTCGCCACGAAGCCGTCGTCGCCCGCTTCGAGGCGGTACCGCGAGTCCTGCGAGTTCCCGCGGTTGTCGCCCTGGACCCACAGCCGACCGCGCGGGACCGTCACCTGGAACGTCTTCCGCGCGTTGGCGGCCCGGGAGGCGAGGTAGGTCTCGTCGACCGGCGACCCGTTGACCAGGGTGCGGCCGCGCGCGTCGCAGCAGCGCACCTCGTCGCCGGCGACACCGATCACCCGTTTCACGAGGTGGCCGCCCGCGGGCATCAGGCCGATCGCCTGCAGTCCGCGCTGCCAGGGCGCGGGCGGGCCCTCGTCGGGCAGCCAGCCGCCCGGGTCGGCGAACACGACGACGTCGCCCCGGCGCGGTGCGTCGTTCCAGTACGACCACTTCTCCACGACGATGCGGTCGTTCTTCGCCAGGGTCGGGACCATCGAGCCGGACGGGATGACGAACGCCTGCAGGACGAACGCCCTGACGCACAGGGCCAGGACCAGCGTGCCGGCGACGAACCCCACCGACTCGAGCCACCGCGGCAGCCGACGACGAGCGGCACGCGGGTGGGTCACGCCGCGATCCTAGCCACGCAACGACAACGACCCCGCTCCTTCGCAGGAGCGGGGTCGTCGGGAGGGCGGGGATCAGACCTCGCGCTTCTCCTTGATCTTGGCGGCCTTGCCGCGCAGGTTGCGCAGGTAGTACAGCTTGGCGCGACGGACGTCACCGCGGGTGAAGATCTCGATCTTCTCGATCACGGGCGAGTGCAGCGGGAAGGTGCGCTCGACGCCGACGCCGAAGCTGACCTTGCGGACCGTGAAGGTGCGGCCGATGCCCGAGCCCTGCACCTTGATGCAGACGCCCTGGAACATCTGCACACGCGAGCGGTTGCCCTCGACGATGTTGACGTGCACCTTGAGGGTGTCGCCGGCGCGGAAGTCGGGCACGTCGTCACGCTTGCTCTGCGCGGCGATCTGGTCGATGACGTTCGTCATGGTTCTCTCCTCGCCGGTGCCACAAGTCACCTGGCGGATGTCGGTGTTGCTCGAAGATTTCGGGTGGTGCTGCGTGGGGACTCCCTCGTGGCAGAGTCGTCCGGCACCAGCACTCCATGATGCCACAGCGCCCCGCCCCCGAGGAAATCGGGGACGGGGCGTCGCGGGTGGTGCGTGATCAGTCGAACTTGTAGGCGGCGCCGCCGTGCAGGACGTTGTCCAGACCGGCGACCTCCTCGTCCTCGGTGACCCGGAAGCCGATCGTGGCGTCGATCGCTTTGCCGAGGCCGAAGGCCACGGCGAAGGAGTAGACCGCGACGAACACCGACGGGATGATCTGGGCGACGAGCTGCTCCAGGTTGCCACCGGTGAACAGGCCCGTGTCCGTGGCGAAGAAGCCCAGGTACAGGCAGCCGATGAAGCCGGCGACCAGGTGCAGGCCGACCACGTCGAGCGAGTCGTCGTAGCCGAGCTTGTACTTGAGGTCGATCGCGAAGCAGCAGACCGCACCGGCCAGCAGGCCCAGGACGATCGCCCAGAACGGCGACAGGTTGGCGCACGACGGGGTGATCGCGACCAGGCCGGCGACGATGCCCGAGGCGGCGCCGACGGCGGTCGGCTTCCCGTCCTTGAAGTGCTCGACGACGATGTAGCCGAGCACGCCCGCGGCCGGCGCGGCGATCGTGTTCAGGAAGATGAGCGCGCCGAGGCCGCTCTCGGTCGCCGCGCCGGTGTTGAAGCCGAACCAGCCGAACCACAGGATGGCCGCGCCGATGAGGACGAGCGGGACGTTGTGCGGCTCGGCGGCGTCCTTGCTGAAGCCGACCGTGCGCTTGCCGAGCACCAGGGCGAGGGCGAAGGCCGCTGCGCCGGCGCTGATGTGGACGACCGTGCCACCGGCCCAGTCGATCGGGACGGCGTCACCGATCGTGAGCGTGCCGATCCAGCCGGTGAGACCCTCGTCGTCGAAGCCCCAGACCCAGCCCTGCGAGGGGAAGTAGACGATCGTGGCCCACAGGCCCGAGAACAGCATCCACGGGAAGAAGCGCGCGCGGTCGGCGACGGCACCCGAGATCAGCGCCGTCGTGATCACCGCGAACGTCGAGCCGAAGGCCACGCCGGCCAGGCCGGACGCGCCGTCACCGGTCGCGAGGTCCTGCAGGGCGAAGTCCGAGAACGGGTTCGCCAGCCAGCCGTCGATGAGGTCGGACTCGCCGGCCGAGCCCATGTTGAAGCCGTAGAGGATCCACAGCACGAAGACCAGGCCCATCGCACCGAAGCTCAACATCATCATCGAGATGACGCTCTGGGCCTTGACGAGTCCGCCGTAGAAGAACGCCAGGCCGGGCGTCATGAAGAGAACAAGTGCTGCGCAGATCAGCAGCCAGATCGTCCCGGGTTCCATATCAACCTCTTCGCAGTAGGTAACACGTGAGCAGCGCGCGAACTCCCTTGTCGCAACGCTGAACCGATACTGCTCATGGCCGATTACGTCCGGCCTCCGCCGCCGTTACGGGCGTGTTACTCGCCGGCGTCGTGTGTTAAATCGGGACGACGCTGCCGCGTGCGCGCCCGGGACTGCTCGCGGCGCCACGCGGCGATCCGGCCGTGGTCGCCCGACAGCAGGACCTCGGGGACGTCGAGGTCACGCCAGTGCGCCGGCTTGGTGTAGACGGGGTACTCCAGCAGGCCGTCGGCGTGGGACTCCTCGGCGAGGGACTCGGGGTTGCCCATGAAACCCGGGATCAGGCGCACCACGGCCTCGATGATGGCCAGAGCCGCGACCTCTCCGCCGTTGACGACGAAGTCGCCCAGCGAGATCTCGCGGACCTGCCAGCGCGTGGCGGCGTGGTCGATGACGCGCTGGTCGATGCCCTCGTAGCGGCCACAGGCGAACACGAGGTGCTCGGCACCGGAGAGATCGACGGCGTCGGCGTGGGTGAAGGGGGCGCCGGACGGCGTGGGCACGATGAGTACGGCAGCGTCGGTGCAGACGGCGTCGAGCGCCTCACCCCAGGGCTCGGGCTTCATCACCATGCCGGCGCCGCCGCCGTAGGGCGTGTCGTCGACGGTGCGGTGGCGATCGGTGGCCCAGCCGCGCAGGTCGTGGGCCGTGAAGTCGACCAGGCCGGCGCGGCGCGCCTTGCCCGGCAGCGACAGGTCCAGCGGCGCGAAGTAGTCGGGGAAGATGGAGATCGCGTCGATGCGCACTAGCGCACCTCGTCCGCGTCCTCGGGGTTGAGCAGGCCGGGGCGGTCCTCGACCGTCACGGTGCCGGCGTCCAGGTCGACGTCGGGCACGAGGGCCTCGACGAACGGGACCTGGACCTCGCGGCCGTCGAGGTCGAGCACGAGGGTGTCGTGCGCCGGCAGGTGCAGCACCTCGGTGACCGTGCCGCGGGTCTGGCCGTCGACGAGGACGGTCAGGCCGATCAGCTGGCGGTCGTAGTAGGCCTCGTCGTCGTCGGGGACCTCGTCGGGGTCGACCTCGACCTCGAGCAGGGCGCCGTGCAGCTGCTCGGCGGCGGTGCGGTCGGGGACCTCGGCGAACGACACCAGCAGCCGGCCCGAGTGCTCACGGGCGGAGGTGATGGTCAACGTGCCACCACGACACAGGACCGACGAGCCCACGGCGAAACGCCGTTCGGGCTCGTCGGTCCTGGTCTCGACGGTGAGGTCGCCGCGGATGCCGTGGGCACGGCCGATCCGACCGACGACGACGCGCATGATCGTGCTCAGCGGCGCCGGTCGACGTCCACGAAGTCGATCCGCGCTCCGTCGGCACCGGCGATGGCCGATGCGACGGTGCGGATCGCCGTGGCCGTACGACCCTGACGACCGATGACCTTGCCGAGGTCGTTCGGGTTGACCCGAACCTCGAACAGCTCGCCGCGGCGGGTCTGCTTGGAGCGGACCTGGACCTCGTCGGGGTTGTCGACGATGCCGGCGACGAGGTGCTCGACGACCTCCTGCATGACGGCGGCCATGATCAGGCCTCGTCGGCCTTCGTGTCCTCGGCCTTGGCCTCGTCGGCCTTCGGCTCCTCGGCGGGCGCCTCGTCGGCCTTGGGCTCCTCGGCGGGGGGCTCGTCAGCCTTCGCGTCGGCCTTCTTGGCCTTCGTGGTGGCGGACTTCTTCGGCTCGGCGTGCAGCTCCTTCAGCGCGGCCTGGAACGCCTCGGCCTTGTCGGCCTTGGGCTCGGGCTGCTTGAGGGTGGCGTTGCCGCCGATGTCGCCGGTCAGCTTGAGGATCGCCGCGACGGCCTCGGTCGGCTGCGCGCCGACGCCGAGCCAGTACTGGGCGCGCTCGGAGTCGACGTTGATGGTCGACGGCTCCGTCTTGGGGTTGTACGTGCCGATCTCCTCGATGACGCGGCCGTCACGCTTGGTGCGGCTGTCGGCGACGACGATGCGGTAGAACGGCGTGCGGATCTTGCCCATCCGCTTGAGGCGAATCTTGACTGCCACGAGTGTGGTGTCTCCTTGAAGTATCGATCTGTGGGTGATTCGGAACCGGCGTGTGGGGCATGCCGGTCGTCGTCTGGGGCCGGGTCCGACGGGAGAGAGGGCCCATCGGTTCCGGACGCAATCCCCCATTCTGCCAGACGTCGGCCCCGGGCTCCAACCCGCGTCGCGCGGGCGGCCGACCGCGTCAGGCCGACGCGGTGGCGAGGCCGACGATGCGGTCGATGACCTCGTCGAGCGTGAGGTCGGTGCCGTCGACCACGACCGCGTCGTCGGCCTGCGCCAGGGGCGACGCCGCACGGTTGGAGTCGATCGCGTCGCGCCGGGCCAGGGCTTCGCGCATCGCCTCGGCGTCCTCGACACCCAGCTCGGCGGCACGCCGCTGCGCGCGGGCGACGGGGTCGGCGACGAGGTAGATCTTCAGCGACGCGTCCGGGGCGACGACCGTGCCGATGTCCCGCCCCTCGACGACGATGCCGCCCGTCGCCCGGGCGATCGCGTCCCGCTGGAGGGCCACGAGCTGCTCGCGGACCTCGGGCACCGTCGCCACCGGGCTGACCGCCGAGGTGACCTCGTCACCGCGGATCGGCTCGGACACGTCGACCCCGTCGGCGGCGATGGTGGGCGCGGCCGGGTCGGTGCCCGAGGTCAGCACGACCTCACGGGCCGCGGCGGCCACGGCGGCGGGATCGTGCACGTCGACTCCCCGCTGCAGCAGCGCCCAGGTCATCGCGCGGTACATCGCCCCCGTGTCCAGGTAGGCGAAGCCCAGCCGCGAGGCGACCCCGCGCGAGGTGCTGGACTTGCCCGACCCGGAGGGGCCGTCGATGGCGATGACGTCGGTCATGGATCTCTCCTCAGCGGAACGCGGCCCAGCCGCGTTCGGTCAGGGCGGTGAGCAGGTGCTCGGCGACGCCGGCCTGCACCACGACCTCGACGACGCCGACAGGGCGGCCGAGCTCGTGGTCGATGCGCATGTCCTCGATGTTGACCCCGGCGTTGCCGACGGCGGCGAACAGGCGAGACAGCTCGCCCGGGGTGTCGTCGATGGAGACGAAGACGGTGGCGATCTCCGCGGGCTGATCGCCGTGCTTGCCCGGCACGCGGGCGACGCCGGCCCGGCCGCGGTCGAGGTGCTCGCCCACCGAGCCGTCGGCGTTGCGCACCGCCGACCGCAGGTCGTCGAGACGCGTGGCAAGGTCGTCGAGGATGCCCCCCACCTGGTCGGCGTTGCTGCCGATGATGTCCACCCACAGCCCGCGGTCGCTGCCGGCGATCCGGATGACGTCGCGCAGGCCCTGGCCGGCGAGCGCCAGGTCGTCGCTGGGGGCCTCGGTCAGGAGGCCGGCGGTCAGGGCGGAGACGAGATGCGGCACGTGCGACACGAGCGCCACGGCCCGGTCGTGGGACTCGGCGTCCATCCGGCGGACGACGGCTCCGACCGAGGTCGCGACTCGCTCGACGAGCGCCTGCGCCTCGGGATCGGTGTCGGCGGTGGGGACCACCGCCCACGCACGGCCCTCGAAGAGCAGGCCGGAGGCGGCCATGGGGCCGGAGCGCTCCTTGCCCGCCATCGGGTGACCGCCGACGAAGCGCGGATCGGTGACGGCCGCGCAGATCGGGCCCTTGACGCTGGCGACGTCGGTGACGACGGCCTCGGGGAACTCCGCGAGCGCCGCGCGCACGGCGTCGACGACGGCCGCCGGCGGCACCGCCACGACGACGAGCGCCGGGGACACCACCGGATCGGGGCTGCCGGCACCGACGGAGGCGGCGATCTCGACGTGCGAGGCGCTGGCGTCACGCAGGTGCACGGTCACCCCCAGGTCGCGCAGCGCAAGGGCGACGGAGGTGCCGATCAGGCCGCAGCCGACGACGAGGACCGGACCCGGCACGACGGCGTCAGGACGGTCGGCACTCATGCCTCCACGCTATCGAAGAGCGCTCCGAGCTCCTCACGGGACAGGTCGCGCAGGGCTCCGGACCGCAGGTCGCCCAGGCGCAGCGGACCGAACGCGGTGCGCGTCAGCTCCAGCACCGGGTGGCCGACCTCGTGCAGCAGCCGGCGCACGATCCGGTTCTTGCCGCTGTGCAGGTCGAGCTCGACGAGGCTCTTGCCGCGGCTGCGGTCGAGGACGTGGAAGCGGTCGACGGCGGTGACGCCGTCCTCGAGCTCCACTCCCCCGCGCAGCTTCCGGCCCAGGGCGGAGGCGACCGTGCCGTCGACCAGGGCGACGTAGGTCTTGGTGACCTCGAAGGACGGGTGCGCGAGCTGGTGCGCGAGGTCGCCGTCGTTGGTGAGGATCAGCAGCCCGGAGGTGTCCGTGTCGAGCCGGCCCACGTGGAAGAGCCGGTCGGTGCGGTCCTCGAGCAGGCCGGACAGGTCGGGCCTGCCCTGCTCGTCGGCCATGGAGCTGACGACACCCCGGGGCTTGTTGAGCATCACGTAGGCGTGGTCGGACGGCGGTGGGATGCGCTTGCCGTCGACGCGGACCACGTCGCCCACGGGGTCGACGCGCGCGCCCAGCTGGGTGACGATCTCGCCGTTGACCTCGACGCGGCCCTCGACCATGAGCTCCTCGCAGCGGCGACGGCTGGCGACGCCGGCGGCCGCGAGCACCTTCTGCAGGCGGATCGGCTCAGCCATCGGTGCCCTCCTTCGACTCGGTGCCGGCCTCGGGCGCGGCCTCGCCCTCGGCGGGAACGGCCTCGCGCTCGGCGGTCTGCTGGGCGACGCGCTCGAGCTCGCTGTCGAGGTCCTCCAGGTCGGGCAGCATCGGAGCGAGCTCGGGCAGCTCGTCGAGCCCGCCCAGGCCCATCCGCTCGAGGAAGTAGTTGGTGGTGCCGTAGAGGATCGCGCCGGACTCGCCGTCGTGCCCCAGCTCGGTGATGAGCCCGCGGGTGACCAGCGTGCGCACGACGCCGTCGACGTTGACGCCGCGGATCGCGGAGATGCGCGAACGGCTGATGGGCTGGCGGTACGCCACCACGGCGAGTGTCTCGAGCGCCGCCTGGCTGAGTTTGGCCTGCTGTCCCTCGAGCACGAAGGCCGCGACGACGTCGGCGTAGTCCTCGCGGCTGTAGAACCGCCAGCCGCCGGCCAGCTCGCGCAGCTCGAAGCCGCGGCCCTGCTCGGTGTACTCGTCGGCGAGCGCGCGCAGGGCCTGCTCGACGTCGGCCGGCGGGTGCCCGACGGCCTGCGCGAGCACGAGGTGCTCCAGCGGCTCGTCGGCGATCATCAGCACGGCCTCGAGGGCGGGGCGCAGCTCGACCGGCGGTCGCTCGGGCTCGGCGGGCGCGGTGAGGCCCTGGTCGTCAGTCTCGGTCATCGTCACTTCCGGTCGTCTCGTCCTCCGCAAGCGGTGCGGTACCGGCGTCGTCGTCGGCCGACAGCGGCTCGTCGAACTCGTCGCCCACGTCGATGTCGCCGTCGTCGCTGCCGGTCCAGCGGACGGTCAGCTCGCCGAGCGGTTCGGCCTGCTCGAACGACAGCATCCCCTCGCGGAACAGCTCGAGCAGCGCGAGGAATCGCGCGACCTTCGTCTGGCCGTCGGGCGCGTCCTGGGTGATGGCGCGGAACGTGAGCGAGCGCTCGCGGCGCAGCCGGTCGACCACGAGGTGCGCCTGCTCGCGCACGCTGACCGACGGCGCGTGCAGGTGCGCCAGCGACACGAGCGGCACCTGCTTGGGCGCCAGCGCGGCGGCCGCGAGGGCGGCGAGGTCCTGGGCGGTGGCACGGATCTCGACCTCGGGCAGCAGCGACGCGAACCGGGGCTCGAGCGTGACGGCACGGGGGTGGCGCAGCAGCGCGTTCTCGAAGCGCTCGGCCAAGATGGCGGCGACGGTCTTGAAGGCGCGGTACTGCATGAGCCGGGCGAACAGCAGGTCGCGGGCCTCGAGCAGGGCGAGGTCCTCCTCGTCCTCGACCTCGGCCTGCGGCAGCAGCCGCGCCGTCTTGAGGTCGAGCAGGGTCGCCGCGATCAGCAGGAAGTTCGTGGTCTGCTCGAGGTCGTCCTCGAGCTCACGCGTGTAGGCGATGAAGTCCGACGTGACGACGGACAGCGCCACCTCGGTGATGTCGAGCTGGTGCTTGGAGATCAGCTGCAGCAGCAGGTCGAAGGGCCCCTCGAAGTTGCCCAGCGTGACCGAGAAGCCGGCGTCGGGCGCGTCGGTGGGTGCCGGCTCGGCGACGGACACCGCAGGCCTCATTCCTCGCCGAGCCGACGGGCGAGCTCGCTGTCGCCCCCACGGGTGTCGAGGTCGGCCAGCGCACCGGCGATCGCCGCGCGCACCAGGCGGCCACGGTCGACCTTGCGGCCCAGCACGGAGCGCAGCTCGAGGCGCGCCTGCTCGATCGCGAGGAGCTCGTCGCTGGTCAGGTAGACGGTCATCTTCTCGTCGTGCTTGACCCGGCCGCTGCCGGAGGCCGGCACGGCGGGGGCGTCATCGTTACGGGAGCCACTGGGAACGGTCGGCCGGAACAGCTCGTCCGCCCCGGGCAGGTTCACGCGTCGGGACACCGCTGCAGCACTTCCCTGGCCAGCTGTCGGTAGGCCTCGGCACCCGGCGACGTCGGCGCGTACTCGGTGATCGGCTCGCCCGCGACGGTGGAGTCGGAGAACTTGACCGTGCGGCGGATGACGGTGTGGAACACCGCGTCGCCCCAGCCGTCGACGAGGGTCTGGAGGACCTCGCGACCGTGCAGCGTGCGGCTGTCGAACATCGTGCCCAGCAGGCCGATGACCCGCAGGTCGAAGTTGGTGCGGTCGCGGACCTTCTCGATGGTCTCGTTGAGCAGCGCCACGCCGCGCAGGGCGAAGTACTCGCACTCCAGCGGGATGAGGACGCCGTCGGACGCGGTGAGGGCGTTGACCGTCAGCAGGCCCAGCGACGGCTGGCAGTCGATGAGGATGACGTCGTAGTCGCGGCGCACGTCGCGCAGGGCGCGGGCGAGGACCTGCTCGCGGCCGACCTCGGTGACGAGGCGCATCTCGGCGGCCGACAGATCGATGTTGGCCGGCACGAGGTCGAGGTTCTTGACGGAGGTCTCCATGATGATCTCCTTCATGGAGAGCTCACGGTCCATCAGGACGTGGTAGATGCTCTGCTCGATCTCGTGGGCGTTGTAGCCCAGTCCGACCGTCATCGAGCCCTGCGGGTCGAAGTCGACCAGGAGCACCCGGCGACCGGTCTCGGCCAGCGCGGCGCCAAGGTTGATCGTGGTGGTGGTCTTGCCCACGCCGCCCTTCTGGTTGCACATCGAGATGACGACGGCGGGGCCCTGCGTGGTCCGTGGTCCGGGGTCCGGGAGCTCGGGCATGGGGCGACCGGTGGGTCCGAGATCCGAACGTGGCATGTCGGTCACTGTACCGCTCACCTCAGCGCTCGGGGATGGGACGCCGCGTACGTCTCCCGCAGCTTGTCGATCGTCACGAGCGTGTAGATCTGGGTGGTCGTGACGGAGGCGTGGCCGAGCAGTTCCTGCACCACGCGGACGTCGGCGCCGCCGTCGAGCAGGTGGGTCGCGAACGAGTGGCGAAGCGTGTGCGGCGACACGTCGGCCGTGAGGCCGGCGCGGCGCGCGGCCCTGGTCAGGACCGTCCAGGCGCTCTGGCGCGAGAGCCGTCCGCCGCGGGCGTTCAGGAACATCGCCGGGCCGCTGCCGCTGGTCGTGGTGAGGTGCGGCCGGGCCTTGGAGAGGTAGGCCTCGGTGGCGTCGCGCGCGAACGACCCCAGCGGCACGATGCGCTGCTTCGAGCCCTTGCCGGTCAGCAGCACCGACGACTGCTCGAGGTCGACGTCGTCCACGTCGAGCCCGACGGCCTCCGAGATCCGGGCGCCCGTCCCGTAGAGCACCTCGAGCAGGGCCCGGTCGCGCAGCGCCAGCGCGGTGCCGGCCTCCCCCGCCGCGTTCAGCAGCGCCTCGACGTCCTCCAGCGGCAGGGCCTTCGGCAGCCGCGAGGCCGGGCGTGGCGGACGCACCGCCGCGGTGACGTCGTTCTGGACGATCTGCTCGCGCAGGCAGAACTTGTGGAAGCCGCGGATGGCGACCACCGTGCGGGCGACGCTGGCCGTGCCGAGCGCCGGATGGTCCTCGTCGCCGGCCCGCAGCGCCGCGGCGAACCCGAGGACGTCCTCCTCGCTGATGACCGCGGGATCGGTGACACCCCGGTCGGTCAGGTACGCGGTGTAGCGACGGAGGTCGCGGCGGTACGAGGCGAGCGTGTTCTCGGCCAGTCCCCGCTCCACCGCGAGGTGGGACAGGTACTCGGCCACGACCCGCTCGACCGCCGCGCCCTGCGTCACGCCCGTGCCACCGCCAGGATCGCCACGATGGTCTTGGCGTCGAAGATCCGCCCGTCGAGGCACGCGGCCACCGCGTCGTCCAGGTCGACCCACCACTGCGCCATGTCGGCCTCCTCGGCCTCGCGCTCGGTGCGGTCGGCGTCGGGCACCGGCGTCAGGCCGGTCGCCTGGAAGAGCGTGATCGTCTCGGTGGAGTAGCCCACCGTCGGGGCGATCGTCATCAGCTCGCGCCAGGTCTCGGCGACGACGTCGGTCTCCTCGGCCAGCTCGCGCGCCGCGGTCTGCAGCGCCTCCTCGCCGTCGACGTCCATCAGCCCCGCCGGGATCTCGAGCATGCGGCGGCCCATCGGGTGCCGGTACTGCTCGACCAGCAGGATCCGCCGCTCGTCGTCGACCGCGACCACGCCGACGGCGCGTCGCGGCCGGACCACGACGCGCGGGTGCGTGTCGCCGTCGGGACCGACGATCGTGTCGATCGTCAGCGTCAGGTACGCGTTCTGGAAGCCGGTCTCGGACCCGCTCTGCGGCCAGGTGCCCGCTGCGGCGGCGATGGACGGGTCCGCGACCAGCCCCGGCAGGCGCGGGTGGCTCGTCATGCTCCCTCGACGGGCAGCCGCATCTCCAGCTTGCGCTTCAGCGACGCCGCGACCAGGCCCGAGAACAGCGGGTGCGACCGCGTCGGACGCGAGCGCAGCTCGGGGTGGGCCTGCGTGGCCACGTAGAACGGGTGCTCCTCGCGGGGCAGCTCGACGAACTCGACGAGGGTCGAGTCCGGCGACGTGCCGGAGAAGACCATGCCGGCCTGCTCGAGCTGCTCGCGGTAGGCGTTGTTGACCTCGTAGCGGTGACGGTGCCGCTCCTCGATCTTGTCCGATCCGTAGAGCTCGCTGACGATGCTGCCGGCCTTGAGGCTGGCGGGGTACAGGCCCAGGCGCATCGTGCCACCGAGATCGCCGGCGCCCTCCACGAACTCCTGCTGCTCGGCCATCGTGGCGATGACCGGGTGCTCGGTGGCGGGGTCGAACTCGGTGGAGCTGGCGTCGTCGATGCCCAGCTGGGTGCGGGCGTACTCGATCACCATGCACTGCAGGCCCAGGCACAGGCCGAGCGTCGGGATCTGCTGGGTGCGCGCGTACGTGAGGGCGCCGAGCTTGCCCTCGATGCCGCGGATGCCGAAGCCGCCGGGCACGCAGATGCCGTCGACGTCGCCGAGCTGCTCGGCGGCGCCGGCCTCGGTGGCGCACTCGTCGGAGGGCACCCAGCGCAGGTGGATCTTGACGTCGTTGGCGAAGCCGCCGGCGCGCAGCGCCTCGGCCACCGACAGGTAGGCGTCGGGCAGGTCGATGTACTTGCCGACCAGCGCGATCGTGACGTCCTCAGCGGGGTCGTGCACGCGGCGCAGGAGCGCGTCCCACTCGGTCCAGTCGACGTCGCGGAACGGCAGGTCCAGCCGGCGCACGACGTACGCGTCGAGGCCCTCGGAGTGGAGCACCTTGGGGATGTCGTAGATCGACGGCGCGTCGACCGCGGTGACCACGGCGTCCTCGTCGACGTCGCACATCAGCGAGATCTTGCGCTTGACGCCGGCGGGCACGGGACGGTCGGAGCGGCACACGATCGCGTCGGGCTGGATGCCGATGGAGCGCAGGGCGGCGACCGAGTGCTGGGTCGGCTTGGTCTTCAGCTCGCCGGCCGGGCCGATGAACGGGATGAGCGAGACGTGCAGGAAGAAGACGTTGTTCCGGCCGACCTCCTGACGCACCTGGCGGGCCGACTCGAGGAACGGCTGGCTCTCGATGTCGCCGACCGTGCCGCCGATCTCGTGGATCACGACGTCGACGTCGGGACCGCCCATCGACAGCATCCGGTCCTTGATCTCGTTCGTGATGTGCGGGATCACCTGGACCGTGTCGCCGAGGTAGTCGCCGCGACGCTCGCGGGCGATGACGTCGGAGTAGACCTGGCCGGTCGTGACGTTGGCGCGGCCGACGAGGTCCTCGTCGAGGAAGCGCTCGTAGTGGCCGATGTCGAGGTCGGTCTCGGCGCCGTCGTCGGTCACGAAGACCTCGCCGTGCTGGAACGGGTTCATCGTCCCGGGATCGACGTTGAGGTAGGGGTCGAGCTTCTGCATCGTGACGCGCAGCCCGCGCGACTTGAGCAGTCGACCCAGGCTCGAGGCGGTCAGGCCCTTGCCGAGCGACGAGACGACTCCGCCCGTGACGAAGACGTGCTTGGTGACGGCATTAATGGCCAACGTGACTCCCGTGGTTCCGATTCGAGTGAGGAACCGGGCGGTGCCTGCGGCCGCACCCGTGGTCTGAGGAACCATCCGTGAGGATCGGTTCGACTCTGGGTTCCACGGAACTCCAGCCTACCATCGAGCGCCGACGCCGGGGACCACACACGCGGACCGACCCGGCTTCCGAGGTCAGTTCGGGACCGGCCCGTCGGCGGCACGCGACGTGCCCCAGGCGCCCGACTGGCCGTCGGACTCCCGGACGAGGCCCAGGACAGCGGCGACGCGCCCCGTGCCGGTGTCGGTGACGTCCACGGTGGAGACGTTGGCCGCGGCGTCGCTGCCCCGCACGGCGTTCACGACGCCGCTCTCGCCCGATGACACCGGACCGACGACGGCCACCCCCTGGCTGCCGGCGTCGAGGCTCTCGACGATGCTGGAGACGACGGTGCCCTCTCCCCCGGCCGACGCGCCGGACGGCCCCGAGACGACGAGCGCCAGCTGCGCCGACGTCTCGGGGTCCTGCTCGGGCTCGAGGAGACCGCCCTCGACGAAGGCCGAGCGGATGGTGCGCGCCGTCTCGTCGAGCGCCCCGTCGCCCTGGGTGAGGTAGCCGCGTGCGATCGCCGCGCCGACCTTGCCGTAGTCGCTGGAGGCGTCCGCCGCCTCCGGGTCGGACTGCGTGGCGACACCCTCGACGAACTGGCGGTTCGAGGGCGACAGGAGCTTGGTCGTGAGGCCGACCTGCCCCGTGACCCGCGCACCGGCGGTGGTGAGGTTCTCGATCAGCGAGTCGACCTCGTTGTCGCGCGCGCCCGGGGTGGTCAGCAGCAGGACGGTGCGGTCCTTGAGCTTGTCGCGCAGCAGAGCCGGCGAGGTCAACGCGGCGTAGCCCGCGTCGAAGCCGGCCACGGCCGGGCTGACCTCAGCCTGGTTCGTGTCGGAGGCGGTGGTCGCGGCGTCGCTCTCGTCGAGCAGCCCGGCCCCGACCGCGATGCCCGCGGCGAGGGCCAACAGCACGGCGGCCAGCGAGATGACGTGGTAGCGGAGGTTGATCACGAGACGAGTCCTTCGATCCAGGAGGAGACACGGTCGGCCACGGGCGCGAGCCACTCATGACCGAGAGGGGTGGTGGCCACGGCGGCGACGACGGCGACGACGCCGGCCAGCAGCAGCAGCAAGGGCGTGAACCAGCTCAGGCGCTGGCGGGCGAACCACGCCACGGCCTGCGCGTCGACGACGCGCGAGCCGGCGCGGAGCCGGGCGATGAAGGTGCCCGCGGCGTCGGCGGTGTCACCGTCGACGACGTCGACCAGACGGGACGGGGCGCCGACCTGCACGATGACGGCGGCCTCGTTCTGGTCGGCGAGCAGGACGGCCAAGTTCTCGGGGGTGCCGGCGGCGGTGAAGACCACCGGCTGACGGCCGTGCGCCTCGTAGTGCTCGGGGCGGTCGAGGCGGCCGGAGGCCGAGACGATGACGACCTCGCCGGCCCGCTCGATCATGCGGCCGGTGATGTCGTCGTCGCGACCGACGACGAGGTGCGGCCGCAGGCCGGCCGCGATGAGGCGCTCGGCCCCCGCGGCCACGCCGATCAGCACGGGGTCGTGGTCGTGGATGAAGGCGCGGACGGACCTGAGGTCCTTCTCCGCGTCGGGGCCCTCGGCGACGATGACGACCGGACGACCCTTGATCTGCGTGGAGACGGCCGGGATGCCCGCCCCCTCGAGCAGCATGGCCCGATCGCGCCGCAGCGTGTCGGCCGCGTTGGTCACGATGGAGTCGAGCTGGTTCGACAGTCCCGAGGACGCGGCGTCGAGCTGGTCGCGGACGCGCGACGCCGTCATCTCGATGCCCGTGGCCACCGTGGTGTCGCCCAGGTGCACCACCCCGTCGTCGATCCGGACGACGTCACCGCTGCGCAGCGACTGCCACACGCCCTCCCCCACCCGGTCGACGAGCAGGATGCCGGCGCCGGCCAGCACCTGCGGGCCGAGGTTCGGGTACCGCCCCGACGAGGAGGACGAGACGTTGAGGACGGCTGCGACGCCGCGCTCGACCAGCTGCTGGGCCGTGTCGGCCTCCAGATCGGTGGAGTCGAGGACGACGACGTCGCCGGAACGCACGGACGACAGGTCCGCGGATCCGCGACACAGCCGCGCCGGGCCGACGACGCCGGGCCCGTCGGGCACGGCAGGGTTCCTGCGCTTCAAGATGGGCATGATGCCCTCCATGGAACCGCTGGATCATGAGAATGCGCCCCCGACACGCCGTGGGGGCGCGATCTGAGTCCCCCGTCACCCCTGGCGGTCAGGGCGTGCGGGCGAGCTCGAGCAGCTCGCGGGCGTGCTCCTGGGCGGCCGACGAGTCGTCGACCCCGGCGAGCATCCGGGCCAGCTCGTCGACGCGTCCGGCGTGGTCCAGGCCGATGACGCTGCTGCTGGTGACGGTGCCGTCGTCGGACTTGCTGACGATGAAGTGGGAGTCGGCGAACGCGGCCACCTGCGGCAGGTGGGTGACGGCGATGACCTGCGCGTGCTGGGCCAGGCGGGCCAGCCGACGACCGACCTCGACCGCCGTGCGCCCGCCGATCCCGGCATCGACCTCGTCGAACACCAGGGTCGGCACCGGATCGCGTCCGGCCAGGACCACCTCGATCGCGAGCATCAGGCGCGAGAGCTCGCCGCCGCTCGCGGCACGTGCCAGCGGGCGGGGCTCGGCGCCGCTGTTGGCGGCGAACCAGATCTCGACGTCGTCGGCCCCGTGCGGCCCCGGCTCGCCGCGGACCACCCGGATCTCGAGCCGCGCCGACGGCAGGGCGAGGTCGGCCAGCTCGCGACCCACCTCGGCGGACAGCTGCTCGGCGGCCCGCGTCCGGGCTTCGGTGAGCCGCTTGGCGAGGTCGACCACCGTCTGGCGGACGTCCTGCACCTCCTGCTCGAGGCGTTCGATCGCCGTGTCGTCCAGGTCCAGCTCCAGCACCTCGGCCCGCGACCGCTCGGCCCACGCGATGACCTCGTCGAGGCTCGGACCATAGCGACGCTGCAGGGCGGTGAGGGCGGCACGGCGGTCCTGCACCGTCGCCAGTCCGCTGGGGTCGAGCTCGATGTCGGCCGCATAGGCCGCGAACTCCGAGGCGATGTCGGTGAGGTCGATCGCCGCGCGCCGGAGCCGCTCCGCGAGCGCCTCGAGACGGGGGTCGTTCCCGGTGACCGGGTCGACCACCGACTGCGCGGCGGCGATCGCCGCCGCGGCGGAGCTCTCGTCCTCGGACAGCACGGCGGACGCGCCGCTGGCGGCCGCGGCGAGCGACTCGGCGTGCGCCAGGCGGTTCTCGCGCTGGACGAGCTCCTCGTCCTCCCCCGGCTGCGGGTCGACCGCGTCGATCTCGTCGAGTGCGTGCCGCAGCAGGTCGAGCCGCTGCAGGCGCTCGCCGGCATGGGTGCGCAGGTCGGTCAGGCGCGCCTGGAGGGCGCGCAGGCGCTCGTAGGCGGGCTGGTACTGCTCGAGCAGGCCTGACACCTCGGCCCCGGCGAACCGGTCGAGCGCGCCGCGCTGCTCCTGCGGGCGCACCAGCCGTTGCTGGTCGGACTGGCCGTGCACGGCGACCAGCGAGTCGGCCAGCCGGGCGAGCAGTGCGGCGGGCACCGTCGAACCGCCGGCCAGCGCACGGCTGCGGCCCTGGCTGGTCAGGACGCGCGCGAGCACGAGCTCGTCGTCGTCGACGTGACCTCCGGCCTCCTCGACCAGCGCGGCGACCTCGGGCGTCGCCACGACGGACGCCTCGATGCGCGCCCGGTCGGCACCGCGGCGGATGAGGGCCAGGTCGGCCCGCTCACCGCGCAGCAGGCCGAGCGCGGTCACGACCATCGTCTTGCCGGCTCCGGTCTCGCCGGTGATGACGGTGAAGCCCGGACCGAGCTCGAGCTCGGCCTCCTCGATGACGCCCAGGGACTCCAGGCGCAGGTAGCGCCACATCAGCGCTCCCCGGCGGCCCGGCGCGCCGCCTGGGACGAGCCGCGCCACCCGGCGACGGGCAGCTCGAACTTGCGCACGAGTCGGTCGGCGAACGAGGCGGGGTGCACCCGCGCGAGCCGCACGGGCTCGGCTCCACGCCGCACCTCGACACGAGCGCCGATCGGGAGCTCGGCGGCACGCCGGCCGTCACACCACAGGATCCCGGAGGTCGTCTCGCCGACCACCTCGACCGCGAGCGTGGACTCGGGCGACACCACCATCGGGCGGGCGAACAGCGCGTGCGCGCTGATCGGCACCATGAGCAGCGCCGAGACCTCGGGCCAGACGACCGGTCCGCCGGCGCTGAAGTTGTAGGCGGTCGATCCCGTGGGGGTGGCGCAGACGACGCCGTCGCAACCCATCCGCGACACGGGGCGGCCGTCGATCTCGACGACCACCTCGAGCATGCGCTCACGGGAGGCCTTCTCGACCGATGCCTCGTTGAGCGCCCAGTTCGTGGCCACGACGTCGCCGTTCTGCCAGACGAGCACGTCGACGGTGAGCCGCTCCTCGACGGTGAGTCCCCCGGCGATGACGCGCTGGGCGACGTGGTCGAGGTCCTCCTCGTCGGCCTCGGCCAGGAAGCCCACGTGGCCGAGGTTGACGCCGAGCAACGGCGTGCCGGTGCCGCGGCACAGCTCGGCGGCGCGCAGGATCGTGCCGTCACCGCCGAAGACGACGGCCAGCTCGCAGTCGGCGGCGGCACCGGGCTCGGCCGGCACCGACACGAGGTCGACGGCGCCGGCCTCCTCGAGGGCCTCCGCCTCACCGACGATGGCGCGCACCTCGATCCCGGCGGCCTGGAGCGTCGCTGCGAAGTCGGCGGCGATCTTGGGCGCACCCGGGCGGAGCACATGGACCGCGAGCAGCACCCTCCTCATGACCCGCTTCCTTCCTTCTGGTTCCCGCCAGCCAGGGGGCCGGCCGCGACCGCGGCACGGGCCGCCGCCTCGTCAGGGGCGGGGGCGTCGGTCCTCAGCCAACAAAAGTACTCGACATTCCCGGCCGGGCCCGGCAACGGACTGGGAGCCAGGCCGCGGGTCCCCCACCCGCCGGCCCAGGCGGCGGTCGTGACGCCGTGGACGGCCGAGGCGTGCAGGTCGGGGTCGCGCACGACGCCGTTCTTGCCGAGGTTCTCGCGGCCCACCTCGAACTGGGGCTTGACCATCAGCACCATGTCGCCGTCCGGCCGGCAGACGCTCATCAAGGCCGGCAGCACGAGGGTCAGGGAGATGAAGGACAGGTCGGAGACGACGAGGTCGACCGGACCCCCGATCAACTCGGTGTCGATCGCGCGGATGTTGGTGCGGTCGAAGACGTGGACGCGGGAGTCGGACTGCAGCGACCAGACCAGCTGGCCGTACCCGACGTCGACCGCGACGACCTCGCCGACGTCGCGGCGCAGCAGCACGTCGGTGAACCCGCCGGTCGAGGCACCGGCGTCGAGGGCACGGCGGCCGGCGACGGTGAGGCCCTGGGGCTCGAACACTTCGAGCGCTCCGAGCAGCTTGTGCGCCCCGCGGGAGGCCCACCCGGGGTCGTCGCCCTCCCGGACCACGATCGCCTGGTCGGTCGTCACCTGGGTCGCGGCCTTGCTCGCGGCGTTGCCGCCCACGAGGACGCGCCCCTGCTCGATGAGTCCGGCCGCCTGGTCGCGCGAGCGCGCGAGGCCGCGGCGCACCAGCTCGGCGTCGAGCCGCACCCGGCGGCTCATCGGGTCACCCGCGGGTCCCGGCCGGGCCGGCGAGCTGGTCGCGCAGGACCCGGTGGACGGCTTCGAACACCTGCGGGTGCTGGGCCACCTCGAGCTCGCCGAGCCGATCGAGCATCGCGACGGCCTCGTCGATCGACGAGGGGTCGGGGCGTCCGGCGGCGTCCGCGGTGGGTTCGGTGGTCATGCGTCGATTGTCGCATCGACGGTCACGCTGATTCCCGATGCGTCCCGGCACGCCCAGCCGAGTCCGACCACCGCGCGCAGCGTCTCGGTGGGCTCCCCCGGCGACGTCACGGCGATGGCACCGTCCCGGATCTCGGCCGAGGCCGACCCGCACCGTGCGCGCTCGCCGTCGACCACGACCTCCGGGTGCGCGTCGTGCAGCGCGGCCAGGTCGTGACCCACGAAGTCGGGACGCTCGTCGGCGATCGCGTTGACGACGTCGGACAGGCTGTTCACCCCCGTGAGCACGAACAAGGAGGCGATCCCCGCGCGGCGCGCCCCGCTGATGTCGGTGTCGAGCCGGTCGCCCACCATGAGCGGCGACCCGGGGGCGATCCGCTCGATCGTCTCCTCGAACAGCGGCGCGTAGGGCTTGCCGGCGACGACCGGCTCGCGCCCGACGGCGAGGCCGACGGCATGGACGAGCGCACCGTTGCCGGGGGCGATGCCCTCGGCGGTCGGGATGGTCAGGTCGGTGTTGCTCGCATACCACGGCAGCCCCGACTGGACGGCGTACGCAGCCTCCGCGAGGTCGCGCCACCCGAGGTCGGGCGTGTAGCCCTGCACCACGGCCGCCACGCCCTCGGCATGACGATCGGCGACCGGGACGAGCCCGCGCTCACGCAGGGCCGCCCGCAGACCCTCACCGCCCACGACCAGCACCGGCGAGCCGGCGGGCAGGTCATGGGCCATCACCCCGGCGATCGCCTGGGCGGAGGTGACGATGTCATCCACGGACACGTCGAGGCCGAGCTCGACCAGGTGGTCGGCCACGGCCCGCGGCGGACGGTTCGCGTTGTTGGTCAGGTAGGCCAGGCGTGCCTCGGTGACAGCGGTGAGGGCTTCGACCGCTCCGGGCACCGCCTCGCCGCCGCGATAGACGACCCCGTCGAGATCGAGCAGGATCGCGTCGTGGGAGGCGACCAGCGGACGGTCGGTCGCGGCCAGGGTCATGCGTTCGAGGCTACCGGTGGGTCGGGCAGGCGGGTCAGCGACCCGAGGTCGACGTAGACCCGGCTGGAGACGCCCGATCCGGCCCGGGAGAACAGCCGGCGCAGCTCGCCGCTGACCTCGACGCGGTCGCCCGGACCGAGGCGCAGCGCCTTGCCGCGCAGGCGTGCGGTCCACGCCGAGCAGTCGAACGTGTCGACGCTCTGGCTCGAACGGCGCTTCGCCGCCGGACTGCGATCGACGATCAGGCGGAAGGAGACGATCTCGTCCCCGCTGGGCAGGGTCCGGGTCTCGGCGGCATCAGCCACCCGTCCGCGGAGCAGGACGTGGTTGTCGGCGTCGTTCATGGCGCCAGCCTCCCGCTCGGGGCAGGAACGACGACAGGGTCCACGCGCAGCCTGTGGACGGCGCGCGTGGACCCTGGCAGGGCTGTGGACGC
>NZ_BJZQ01000011.1 GCF_007992115.1 Aeromicrobium flavum | reverse complement strand
CCCCCGCCACTCGACGAGTGGCGGGCCTTTTTGCGCCACTCGCGGGGCGGTGGCGCTCAGCGAGGCGCGTAGCCGAGCTCGACGAGGCGCTTCCACACGTCGGCGCGGTGCTCGGTGCCGCGGGTGGCGACCTGCAGCGCCACCTCGACCTCGCGCACGCCCAGCGCCTCGGAGCCACGGTCGTGGTGCACGTTGAGGATGTTGACGTCCATCTCGGCCAGGGCGGTCAACAGGCGCATCAGCTCGCCGGGACGGTCGGAGATCCGGACCCGGAACATGAGGAACCGCCCGCCCGACGCGAGGCCGTGGCGGATCACCTCCAGCAGCAGCAGGGCGTCGATGTTGCCGCCGGACAGCACCGGCACGATCGGGCCGTCGAACCGATCCGGGTGCTCCAGCAGCGCCGCGACGCCCACGGCGCCGGCGGGCTCGACGAGCAGCTTGGCGCGCTCCAGCAGGCCGATGAGCGCCTGGCTCATCGACTCCTCCGAGACGGTGATGACCTCGTCGAGGTGCTCGCGAATCAGGTCGAACGGCACGTCGCCGGGCCGCGCCACGGCGATGCCGTCGGCCATCGTCGACCCGAGGTCGGCCGAGACGGGCATGCCCTCGGCGAGCGAGTCGGGATACGCCGCGGCCGCCTCGGCTTGCACGCCCACGATCACCAGGTCGGGCCGCTCGGACTTCAGCAGGCCGATGCCCGCTGTCAGTCCCCCGCCGCCGAGCGGGACGAGGATGGTGGCCACCTCGGGCAGCTGCTCGACGATCTCGAGGCCGACCGTCGCCTGTCCGGCGACGATGTCGGGATGGTCGAAGGGGTGGATCAAGGTGGCGCCGGTCTCGTCGGCGAACTCCTGGGCGGCGACGAGCGCCTCGGTGACGCCCGACCCGTGGAAGCGCACCTCGGCGCCGTAGCCGCGCGTGGCCTGCACCTTCGGCAGGGCGGCGCCGTGCGGCATGAAGATCGTCGCGGCGGCGCCGAGCTGCTTGGCCGCGAGCGCGACGCCCTGCGCATGGTTGCCGGCGCTGGCTGCGACCACGCCGCGTGAGCGCTCCTCGTCCGAGAGGCGGGCGATGCGCGTGTAGGCGCCGCGGATCTTGAACGATCCCGCGCGCTGGAGGTTCTCGCACTTGAGGTGAACGTCGCGGCCGGTGAGCGCCTCGAGCCAGCGCGAATGCGTCAGCGGGGTGACTTCGCTGACGCCCTGCAGCAGGTTGCGCGCCTCGCGCGCGTCGTGGAGGTCCACGTGCTCAGCCTAGGCCGTCGACGGTGGCGGGTCGTCGCCGAAGTCGCGTGACTCCTCGCCGAGCAGGCCGTCGGTGTCGGGTGGCTCCCCCTGGGCCAGGTGCCTCACGACGCTGTTGAGGCAGGCAGCGAACGGCACGGAGAGCAGCGCGCCCACGACACCGGCCACGACCAGGCCGGCCGTGATCGCCAGCAGGATCGCCAGCGGATGGAGCGCCACGATCGCACCCATGAGGAACGGCTGCAGGACGTGCGACTCCAGCTGCTGGATCGCAACGACGCCGGCCAGCATCAGCAGGGCGGTGACCGGGCCGTGCGCCACGAGGGCCACGAGCACCGCCACCATGCCGGAGACCAGGGCGCCGACGATCGGCACGAAGGCGCCGAGGAACACCAGCACGCCGATCGCCGCGGCCAGCGGCACCTGCAGGATCAGGGCGACGGCCGCGATGCCGATCGCGTCGACGAGCGCGACGAGCACGGTGGCCCGGACGAACGCGGTCAGCGAGCCCCAGGCGGCGCGGCCGGAGGACGTCACCTTCTCGCGCGAGGCACGCGGGAACAGCTGCACGACCCACGACCAGATCCGCTCGCCCTCGTAGAGGAAGAAGAACAGCGCGAACAGGGCGATGAAGAACCCCGCGACGAAGTGGCCGATCTGGGAGCCGACCTCGGTGGCCTGGTTGACGACCTCCTGGTCGCCGCCGGAGATGGCGTCCTGGATCCGCTCGACCCACACGTCGAGCTGGCGGTCGGAGAGGTTGAGCGGACCGGTACGTGCCCAGTCCTGCAGCTTGTCGATGCCCTCGACGACGCTCTCGCGCAGGTCGTTGAACTGGGTGGAGAGCTGCTGGCCGACCAGGCCGAGCAGGCCCACGAGCGACGCCAGGAGCGCCAGCACCACGCCGAGCGACGCCAGGACCCGCGGCACTCCGTGGCGCACGAGCCACTCCACGGAGCCGATCGTCAGCGCCGCCAGCAGCAGCGCCACGGCCACCGGGATGGTGACCTCGGAGAAGTGGCCCAGCGTCAGGGCCAGGACGTAGCAGGCGGCACCGATGATGACGATCCGCCAGGCCCACGCCGCCGCGATCTCGATCCCGATGGGGACCTCGTACCGACCGGCGCCGCGCGGCGTCTCGTTGCTCACGCTCCGAGGCTACGGGAACACTCCGGGGCCGCACGGCGTTGACGACGACATGCGATTCGGATTCGACAAGGCGACGCTCCCCACCCCCGAGACGGCCCTGCCCGGCCGTGACACCCGCCCGTTCGAGGTCGGCGACCGGCACCTGGTGACGGGCAACCCGATCGAGACCGACGGCCCTGACGGCTTCGGCGTCGCGGTGTTCGGACTCGGGTGCTTCTGGGGTGAGGAGAAGACGTTCTGGGAGCAGCCCGGCGTCTGGTCCACCTCCGTCGGCTACGCCGGCGGCCACACCCCGAACCCCACGTACGAGGAGGTGTGCACCGGTCGCACCGGTCACGCCGAGGTCGTGCGCGTCGTCTTCGACCCCTCGATCATCAGCTACGCCGACCTGCTCAAGGTGTTCTGGGAGAACCACGACCCGACGCAGGGCATGCGCCAGGGCAACGACCGCGGCTCCAACTACCGCTCGGTCATCCTCACCACCACGCCCGAGCAGCAGGCCGAGGCCGAGGCGTCGCGCGAGGCGTACCAGCAGCAGATGACGGCCCACGGGTACGGCGAGATCACCACGCAGATCCGGCCGCTCGACGCCTACTACTACGCCGAGGTCGAGCACCAGCAGTACCTCGTGAAGAACCCGTTCGGCTACTGCCCGCTGCACGCCACCGGCGTCCGCTACGCCTGATCGATCAACGCGGCGGGGACCACTCCCGGTCCTCGCCGTCGGCGGGCGCCGGGGTCTCGTAGAGAGCCAGATGGAACTCTTCGTAGGTCGCGTCGGGCGTGACCACCGCCGCGCGGGCACCGCCGCTCTCGACGGCCACCTGCGGTCCACACGTCCGTGACACCTCGCGCGCCACGTGGAAGGGTCCGTAGAGCGGCCCGAGCCGGAAGCCCAGGACGCCGTCGTCGGCCTGGGTGATCTCCTGCAGCGGGGGCCAGCGGCCCTCGCGCTGCTCGCACATCACCGCCCACCCGTCGTCCGCGCCGCTCGGGCCGTTGTGCACGAAGGGCCAGTCCGCCTCACGCAGGACACGCTCGACCTCGGCCGGCGCGGCCGGGTGGCCCTCCCTCTCCGGTGGCTCGATGCCCTGGTCCCGCAGGAAGCCCGCGAGGAGCTCGGCCGTGTACGGGATCACCACCAGCGAATCGCTCATCGGCACATTCTGGACGGTGCGAACCGTGGCCGGTGCCGATCCATCCATTCCGGCAGACTGGATCCATGAGCTGGACGCGGGCGGAGCTGGAGTCGTTCGCCGGCCGCACCATCCCCGACCTGATACCTGACGACCTGCGGCTGTTGTTCGTCGGCATCAACCCCGGACTCGTCAGCGCGGCCACCGGTCTGCACTTCGCCCGGCGCGGCAACCGCTTCTACCCGGCCCTCGTGCGTGCCGGGCTGGTCGACACCGACGACCCGGCCGACGCCGCCGAGCAGCTGCGCGCCCGGGGCGTCGGCATCACCAATCTGGTGGCGCGAGCCTCCGCCCGCGCTGACGAACTCGACCCGGTCGAGCTGGTGGCCGGCCGCGCGCGCCTGGCCGAGCTCGTGCGTACCCGGGGGCCGCGGGTGGTCGCGATCGCCGGCATCACGTCCTACCGGACGGCGTTCGGCCACCGGACCGCCCGTCCGGGTCGCCAGCCCGACGACCTGGAGGGTGCCCAGGTGTGGGTCGTGCCGAACCCGAGCGGGCTGAACGCACACGAGACGGTCGACTCGCTGGCCGTGGCCTACCGCGGGGCGGCGGTCGCTGCGGGACTGTTCACCGCCTGAGCAGACCCTCAGTTCGACTGGGGGTACACCCCTTGGTCGCAGACGGCGTAGTGCAGCCCGTTCGGGGTCACGGCTCGGAGGTTCGGGACCGCGAAGCTCGTCACGCCGTCGCCTCCGAAGGTCGTCCCGTACAAGGAGTAGAGCGCCGAGTTCTGAGCGATGGAGAGCAGCCGTCCATCGGCCGGGACGCCCAACGGTTGCGCCGACAGGCGGAGTTCGCCCAGCATGCAGTCGTACGGTGCTTCAAAACTGCGGTTGGTCCCCGCGGTGTTGCCGAACTGGTTCGCCAACAGCGAGTTGCCGGGCAGACCTTGCGGGCCCATCGGACCCATCGGGCCGGTCGGGCCGGTCGGGCCGGTCGGGCCGGCTGGTCCGACCGGACCCTGAGGACCTGTCGCTCCGGTCTCACCGGTGGCGCCGACGGCGCCCGCCTGACCCGCGGCGCCGTCCGCGCCCGCCGCACCCTGATCGCCCTTGTCTCCCTTGTCGCCCTTGACTCCGGCGGCTGCGATGAGGATCCAGTCCGACGGGTTGGTCGCGGGGTCGGAGGCGACCGACGATCGCGCCGCCACGTAGGTGCTGCCGGCACGCGTCACGACCGACGACGGCGGTCCGGCGCTGTAGGTCGTTCCCGCGTCCCACGCCGCGACCGCGCTCCACGGCACGTCGCCCTGATCGCCCTTGTCACCCTTCGCGCCCGCGGCGCCGACAGCTCCGGTGTCGCCCTTGTCGCCCTTGGCTCCGGCATCGCCCTTCGCGCCCGCGGCGCCCACAGCTCCGGTGTCGCCCTTGTCGCCCTTCGCGCCGGTGTCACCGGTATCGCCCTTGGCTCCGGCATCGCCCTTCGCGCCCGCGGCGCCCACAGCTCCCGTATCTCCCTTGTCGCCCTTCGCGCCGGTATCGCCCTTGTCGCCCTTGGCTCCGGTATCGCCCTTCGCGCCCGCGGCGCCGACAGCTCCGGTGTCGCCCTTGTCGCCCTTGTCGCCCCTGGCTCCGGTGTCGCCATTCGCGCCGGCCGCGCCGGTATCTCCCCTGTCGCCCTTCGCGCCGGCGGCACCATCGGCGCCCCGGTCACCCTTGGCCCCAGCGGCTCCGGTGTCGCCCTTCGCGCCCGCGTCACCCTTCACGCCCGCGGGACCATCCGCACCCGGGTCACCCTTGGCGCCAGCCGCGCCGGCGTCGCCCTTGTCGCCCTTCGCGCCTTCAGCCCCGTCGGAGCCATCCGCGCCGTTTGCGCCGTCCACGCCGTCCACGCCATCGGAGCCGTCATCGCCGTCGGACCCATCGGAGCCGTCCGCGCCAGCGGCTCCGTCGGATGCGTCCTTCCACGTCACCGGCACGAGGCCGTCAGCACACACGCCCGACGTGTCGGAGAGCGTGAGCGATCCGGCACCGACGTCCATGCAGCCGTACATCGGAGCGCCGACGCGCACCGCGTCATCGTTCGACGACACGGACGTGGTCACGAGCGCCGCGCCACCGCCGACCGCCGCCGACATCACTCCGCAGGCCAGCACCATCCGCAAGGGGGTCATCCTTGCCTCCCATCGCGTCAGGGCGTGGCGACATCCCGGTCGCTCCGAGCGCCCGCCACGGGAAGGGTACTGAAAACAGAGCGTGTGGGGATGAAGTTGCTCAAGTTGCTTGGATGGTCCACGTCACACCGCACGCCGTGCCGTGGCTCAGTGGGCGACGGGGCACTCCGCGGGCGCCTCGGCAGGGCCCACGTCGACGACCGGTGGAACGGTCGCGGGCACCCCCGGCGTGCGCGGGGTCAACGTCAGCTCGAAGCCTCGCGGCACGATGGTGAGCCGCTCGTCGATCTTCAGCTCGTAGTCCGGATCGCCGGAGATGTCGTACCGGTGCAACAGCCGGGCCAGCACGAGTATCGCCTCGTGGAGCGCGAACTGGCGGCCGATGCAGGCCCGCTCCCCCGTGCCGAACGGCTTGTACACGTTCTTCATCCGGCCCTTGGAGTTCTCGGGCAGGAAGCGGTCGGGATCGAACTCGTCGGCCGTCGGGCCCCAGGCCGCGGGATCACGCTGCGACATCGGCAGGATGATGAGCGCCCAGTCATCGGGCGTCATGACCGCCTCGTACTCGGTGCCCGCACCGATCGTCGTGGTCTCGCGCGGCGACCGCGCGAAGCCCGGCGCGGTCGGCCAGAGCCGCAGCGCCTCGTCGAGGCAGCGACGCAGGTAGCGGAACCGCGGCACCTGCTCGAAGGTCGGCTCGGCGTCGACGTCGTCGCCGAGCAGGGCGTCGGTCTCGGCGTGGGCCTTCGCGAGGATCTTGGGGTCGCGCGACAGGTAGTACAGGACGAAGCTGAGCGCGCCCGACGTCGTCTCGTGTCCGGCGACGAGGAACGTCATGATCTGCTCGCGGATGTTCTCGTCGTCGAGCTTGATGCCCGTCTCGGGGTGCGCCTCGTAGAGCATCCGGTCGAGCAGGTCGTCCTGGCGCTCGCCGCTCTGGCGGCGTTCGCGCACCATCGTGTCCATGAGGTCGTCGACGTAGGCGCGGTGCTCCGCGTTCTCCTCGTCGATCCGGCGGGCGATCCGCTGGCCACCGGGCACCGAGTCGAGCGCACCCTTCTGCATCCCGGTCGTCAGGGCGGAGACCATGGCGTCGACGAACGGATGGCGCTCGCGCGACGTGAACGAGCCGAAGTCGCGACTGAAGGCGCAGCGGCTGATCGTCTCCAGCGTCAGCTTGGTCATGTCGGCGGTGACGTCGATCGGGCCCTCGAGGCCGTCCCACACCGCGAACATCTCCGCCGCGGTCTCGAGCATCGTGTCGTGATAGCTGCGCATCGCCGCCTTGGAGAAGGCGGGCATCAGCACGCCGTGCGCGGTGTGCCAGTTCTGCTCGCCGTCGAAGGCCGTGAAGAGCGCGTCGCCGACGAACTCGCGCAGGGCCGCCACCGCCGGCGGCAGGTTCTTGTGGAAGCGGGTCTCGTCGCAGAGCTCGGCCATCAGCTCGGCACCCGAGACGAACATGAAGCGCTGCGAGAACACCCGCAGCTCGAACAGCGGGCCCAGGTCGTCGCCCATCCGCATGATGTTCGCCATCGGCGTGCCCGTGCGCATCTTCAGCGCGTCGTACGCGAACGGAACGCGGCCGGGCGGGTGCGGGAACTTCTGGCCGCTCCACGCGTTCTTGACCTTCAGCAGGCTCACAGTCCGGCCTTCCCGGCGAAACGGCCGACGAGTCGTTGGTAGTGGGGCCCCGCGACGCGGGCCACGAGGTCGATCACCCGGGCGTCGGCTCCGATCAGCACGCGGGCCTTGCCCTTCTCGACGCCGTTCAGGATGACCTCCGCGGCGCGGCGCGGGGTGGTGCGGGCGACGCGGTCGAACGAGGTGGCCAGCGCGTCGTGGTCGAGCGAGTCGACCGATCCCGCGTTGCGGGCGACGTTGGTGCGGATGCCGCCGGGATGAACGCACGTGACCTTCACCGGCCGGCCGCGCGAGACCATCTCCATCCGCAGTGCCTCGGTGAAGCCGCGCACGGCGAACTTGGCGGCGTTGTAGGCGCCCTGGGTGGGCACCGAGATGATGCCGAAGACGCTCGAGATGTTGACGACGTGCCCGTCACCGGACGCGATCAGGTGCGGCAGGAACGCCTTGGTGCCGTTGACGACGCCCCAGTAGTCGACGTCCATCACCCGCTCGAGGTGCTTGAAGTCCATCGCCTCGATGTCGCCGGTGAAGGCGATGCCCGCGTTGTTGTAGATCTGGTGGACTGCGCCGAAGTGCGCGACGAGATCGGCGGCGTACGCCAGGACCCGCTCGCGCTCGGTGACGTCGAGGTGGTCGGCCCGGACCTCTCCCCCGGCCGCCGCGACCTGGTGCTCGGTCTCGGCCAGCCCGTGGGCGTCCACGTCGCTGATCGCCACGCGGGCTCCCCGCTGCACCAGCTCCAGTGCGAGAGCGCGGCCGATGCCGGATCCTGCGCCCGTGACGACGGCGACCTTGCCTGTGAAGTACGTCATACCCACCTCCGGATACCGAGAGTATCCGGAAAGCGGCGAGGGTCAACGGTAACTCGCAGTTACCTCGACAGTGTCGCTGTCACGTTCAGTCGCGACGCACGCGCGGCCGGAGCCGGACGTGCGGCATCGGGGGCGCCGGGATGACCTGCCCGTCGTGGCCCTCGACGCTGCCGTACCGGGGCGCATGGGCCTCCCAGTCGGCCCGGGCCGCCTCGATCTCGTCGTGCGTGCGACCGATGAAGTTCCACCACATCACGATCTCCTCGGCGAACGGCTCGCCGCCGATGAGGACGACCGTCGTGGCCCGCTCGACCTCGAGCGCCACGCGGGCCCGGCCGGGCGCGAGGTACCGCAACGCGCCCTGCTCGACGGGCTCGCCGGCGACGACGACCTCACCGTCGACCCCGAGGAAGCCGTGCTCGAAGTCCGCGGCGAGGTCGAGCTCGTGCCGCCCCGGCTCGAGGCTCAACTCGACGCCGACCAACGGCGTGTGGACCGTGGCCTCGGACGTGCGCCCGGCGAAGCTGCCGACGAAGACCACGGCGGTCCAGCCGGAGCCCTCGACGCGCGGAAGGTCGGGCAGGTGCTCGAAGGCGGCCGGCCCGGCGCGACGATGGTCCGGCAGCGCCACCCACAGCTGCACGCCGTGCATCGGAGCCGGTTCGCCGTGCGAGAACTCCGAGTGCGACACCCCGTCGCCGGAGGTCATCAGGTTGAGCTCGCCGGGTTCGAGGACCACGTCGCTGCCGAGGCTGTCGCGGTGCCGGATGCGGCCCTCGAACGGCCACGTGACGGTCTGCAGGCCCGTGTGCGGGTGCGGCAGGACCTGCATCGGGTCGTCGGTGGGACCGAAGTGGTCGAGGAAGCACCACGCGCCGATCAGGGGCAGCTCCTTGCTCGGGAGCGTGCGGTGGACGCGCAGGCCGCGCAGTCCGCCCAACGGGACCTCACGCGACTCGATCGTCCGGTCGTGGCTCATCGGACCAAGGTGGTGCGGAGTCGGTCGATCGTCTCGGGGCGGCCGCCCCAGCGGTGGAACCAGGCGACGGCACCGCCGGGGTACTCGTCCCAGGTGTCGAGCACGCCCGAGATGGCCTCGACCGGGGTGGCGATGTACCCGGCGGGCAGTGCCGCCCGACGCTCGCCGTAGAGGCGGGCGAACCGGGCCTGGATCTGCTCCTCGTTCTGGGCCGTGACGAGGTAGTCGTCGACGATGTCGTCGCGCTTGGCCCCCAGCAGCGCCAGCACCATCGCGATCGACACCCCGGTACGGTCCTTGCCGGCGGCACAGTGCACGAGCGTGGTGGCGTCGGCCGCGGCGACGGCGTCAACTACCTCGACCAGGTGACGCGCCGTGGTCTGCAGCATCAGCTGGTAGAGCTCGGCCAGGGACTCCGGCGGCGCCACCCCCGGCCGCAGCGCGCTCAGCAGCGGGAAGTTGTGGACCGTGACGTCCGGGCCGGCGAGCGGGTGCTCGGGCTCGACCTCGGCGACGGACCGCAGGTCGATCACCACGGCGGGCGGCCACACGATCTCGGGCGGGGCCACGTCGTCACGCAGCGGCAGGGCACTGCGCAACAGGCGCCCGGGACGGATGCTGCCGCCCTCGACGTCGGTTCCGCCGAGGTCGCGAAGGTTGGGAACGGTGTCGGTCACCCCTCCATCCTAGGAACCGGGTCCGACCGTGCGGCCCGACTTCCTACACTGGGAGCGTGCCGAGCCCCGCGAAGACGACCGCCAAGGCCGCCGTCCGGACCGCTGGCGTCGGCGCCGGGACCTACGGGGTCCTCATCGGACAGGCACTCCTGGCCCGCAGGCGCATCGGCACCACGCCCGACCGTCCGCCGATCGGGAACGGCGTCTACGGCGACGAGCTGAACGGCGAGCCGATCCGCGTCCTGCTGCTCGGGGACTCGACCATGGTCGGCTACGGGATGTCGAGCGTCGACCACACGCCGTCGGCGCTGATCGGCCAGGGCATCGCGCAGCTGCTCGATCGCCCGACCCACATCCGGAACGTGTCGACGGTCGGAGCACGCTCGCGCGACCTCGCCACCCAGATCGCCACGGGCGACGACCACCGCCCGCAGCTGGCGATCATCCTCATCGGCGCCAACGACATCACGCACCAGGTGCCCGCCAAGCGATCGGCCCGTCGACTCGCGGCGGCCGTCACCCGCTTGCGGGCCGCGGGCGCCGAGGTCGTCGTCGGCTCGGTCCCGGACTTCGGCACGATCAAGCCGCTGCCCGTGCCATTGCGCACGGTCTGCCGCTACTGGAGCCGGCACCTGGCCCGCCGTCAGACCGTCGCCGCCGTCGAGGCCGGCGCCCGCGTCGTCTCGCTGGCCGACGCGCTCGAGCCGATCCTGCTGCTCAAGGGCGACGCACTCTTCGGCGACGACCGTTTCCACCCGAGCGCCGACGGCTACGCCACGGTCTCGACCTTCCTCGTGGCCGCCGCGGTCGCCCAGTGGCGCACCCGCGGCGTCCAGCCCGTCGACGTCGGGGCGACCGAGCAGATGACGCTGGACGAGGCCGCCGAATGGGCCTCCGAGCACGGCGGCACCCAGGTCGCGCCGGCCACCCGTGGCCGCCGCTGGGCCGCCGTGCTGCCCTGGCGTCGCTGACCGTCCTGCCGCACACACGACGACGGCCCGCCATCCCCCAGGGGATGACGGGCCGTTCGTGCGCTCTGGATCAGTCGCCACCGCGGAGGATGGCCAGGACGCGCAGGATCTCGAGGTAGAGCCAGACCAGCGTGACCGTGAGGCCGAAGGCCGCACGCCAGGACTCACGCTCGGGGAGCCCGGCGGCCACGCCGCGCTCGACGAAGTCGAAGTCCATGATCAGGCACAGCACGGCGAGACCGATGGCGAACAGCGAGACCACGAGGCCGAGCATGCCGAAGCCGCGCAGGCCGCCCTGGTCGAGCACGCCGAACATGCTCAGCGCGAAGTTCACCAGCATGACCGCGAAGAACGCGAACACCGAGATCGTGACGACCTTGCGGAACTTGGCCGTCACCCGGATGTTGAAGAACTTGTAGGCCGCGAGCGTCGCGCCGGCGGCCACGAAGGTCGCCAGGACAGCCTGGAACACGATCGTGGAGTCGCCCACCCAGGTGGAGACGATCTTGGAGAAGGCACCGACGAAGACGCCCTCGGCCGCGGCGTACGCGAGCACGAGCGCGGGGCTGATGACCTTCTTGAAGGAGTTGACCATCGCCAGGACGAAGCCGACGATCATGCCGCCCATCGCGAACATCCACGCCCGCTGGACCGCGGTCTCGTTGACCGTGAGCGAGTCGGTCCACATCTGACCGATGGTGAACCACGCGATCGCGGCGAACACCATGACGGTGCCGACGGTGATGGCGGTCTTCTCGACGACGGAGTCGAGCGTCATCCGGCCGGGCGAGGCGGGGGCCTGCAGGCCAGGGGTCTGCGTGCCGCGTCCGTCGCCGGACAGGTCGATCTTCCACTGGGACGGATCGGCGTACTGCGTGGTGCCTCGGCCGTTGAACTCCGCGTTGTTCGCGAAGACCGGGTTGCTGCTTCTCATGCTGTTCCTCCGGGAGGATGTGGCCCCGCGCGCCGGTGGTGGCGGGGTCGGTGGGTCTACCCTATCCAACGCCGCCACCACCCTCACGCTTCCCGCTCACGGGGTCTTCTCGGCCTCTTTCTTCGCGGGGTCGGCCACCTTCGGAGCGTCCGCATCCACGGGCTCGGCCCGCATCAGCGCCGGCACCTTGACGAACGGCGCCGGGCGGTCCTGGGGGACGGCACCGGCGATCGGCGTGGTCGGCTCGTCCTCGGTCGACTCGGCCATCTTCA
Source organism: Aeromicrobium flavum (assembly GCF_007992115.1). Lineage (GTDB taxonomy): Bacteria > Actinomycetota > Actinomycetes > Propionibacteriales > Nocardioidaceae > Aeromicrobium > Aeromicrobium flavum. The sequence continues at coordinate 31,424 of NZ_BJZQ01000011.1, read as the reverse complement.
TCGGGTAGACGTTCCACACCGTGGCGCCCGTCTCGAGCTGCGTGGGCACCCACGCGCCGAACGTCTGGCAGCCGTCCTCGTCCACCGGCGAGGGAACCAGGCACCCGTTACCGCCGGGCACCGAGGTCGCGAGCGGCTTGCCGTCCTGGTCGAAGAGCTGCACGCCGTTCAGCGGCTGACCCTTCGCGTCGTACGCATGGATGTTCGTGACTTCGCTGCCGTTGAGCCAGACGCCCGTGCCGTCCGGGCCCGCCGCCATGCTGTCGTCGTAGTAGGTCTGGTCCGCCTCCTGCCACGCCTGCCAGACCTCGGCATTCGTCGGAATGCTGGCCATCGCGGCGAGCGTCGCGATCGCCGCGACGATGTTGCCGACGATGATCAGCGCGTGCACCCAGGGTCGCCAGCGCCGCAACCCGACGGCCACGCTGCCGGCCACCAGGACGAGCATCAGGATCCAGTAGCCAGGATGCGTCGGCAGCAGGTCGCCCTCGAACCCGAAGATGCCTCCCAGCACCTGGTACGCAGCCCAGCCACGCACGATCCACCACGCCGGCTGCAGGGTCACGAGGAAGTCCAGCACCCCAGCCACGACCGGGCTCTTGCGCAGGGAGCGGTCGAGGTCGCGCAGGGTCTCGGCGAACCCGTCGACGATCGGCCGCAGTCGACCCTGCTTCACGACCGGCTCCGGCGTGGGCAGCCCCGCCGCACCCCGCAGCTCGGCCGCGTAGGCGGCCGGGTCGGGCAGCTCGCGGGCGAGGTCCTCGGCGTAGGCCTCGGCCAGGTCGGCCTCGAGACCGTCGGTGAGCTCCTCGACCTCGTCGGCCGGCAGGTCGCGCAGCGAGGCGCGGACCGCGGCGGCGAAGGCGATGATCTCGGCCGGGAGGGTGGTGGCGTTCATACGGCGACTCCTTCGAGCAGGCGGTCCATCGTGCGGGCGAACTCGGCCCAGGTCTTGCGTTGCGTGGCCAGCATCGATCGACCCTGCGGTGTGATGCCGTAGTACTTGCGGTGCGGTCCCTCTTCGCTGGGGACCACGTACGACGTCAGGGCGCCGGCCGAGTACAGCCGCCGCAGCGTGCCGTAGACGGAGGCGTCGCCGACCTCCTCGAGCCCGGCCGCGCGCAGTCGCCTGACCACGTCGTAGCCGTACCCGTCCTCGCCTTCGACGACCGCGAGGACCGCGACGTCGAGCACTCCCTTGAGGAGCTGTGTTGCATCCATGCACGGGACGGTACCACGCAATCCGCATTAGTGTGCAGACCACGACACCGAAGCGGCGTGTCGGGCCTCAGGCGTCGACGTCGTGCAGGTGGTGCACGAGGTCGTGCATGGCGTAGCGCGTGAGGGTGTCGACGGTGAAGGCCGAGCCGTTCGAGCGGTGGCCGGGCCGCGTCCAGTCGACGACCGCGGCGATCTCGGCGGCGAACGCGTCCGCGGCGGGCCCGAGCTCACCGGCGACCACGGCGGGGTCCTGCGTCGCGTACCCGGAGTCGACGGCCGTCGCGTCCTGGTCCCAGTCCGGGAACTCGGGCGCCTCCTGCTCGCGCATCAGCCGCAGTCGGTCGGCGAACAGCACCAGCACGTCGCGGACGTGGCACGCGTACTCCAGCGCCGACCAGGTCGCGTCGTCCGGTCGATCCGCCGCCTCCGGCCTGCCGAGCACGGCGCGCCACCGAGGCACCATCGCCCGGACCTCCTCCCCCGCCCGCGCCGGGTCGACCTCGGCGGGGTCGAACCCGCACGCGTCGCAGGTCCGCTCGAGGACCCAGGTCCAGTCCTTCGTGTCCGCACTGATCACCATGTCGGCCACGATGGCAGGCTCGATAGGTTCGGACCATGCCCGATGCTGCCGAAGACCGTCGAGATCACGCCGACGACGAGCCGTTCCGCCGCGAGGTGGTCTCGTTCACCCGGCGCGGCGGACGCCTCACCGAGCGGCTGCAGGGTGCCTGGGACGACGTCGCCGACCGCTTCGTCGTCGACATCCCCCGCGGCCGCACCAGCACGTCGGTCGCCGAGGGCTTCACGCTCGACCCGGAGCAGCTGTTCGGGCGCCGGGCGCCGCTGGTGCTCGAGATCGGCAGTGGGCGCGGCGAGTCCCTCGTCCACGCGGCGCGCGAGCACCCGGACACTGACTTCCTCGGCCTGGAGGTGTACGTGCCGGGCGTCGCCCAGACCCTGCTGTCGCTGCGCCACCACGAGGTCGAGAACGTGCGGCTGGCCGTGGTCGACGCGGTGCCGATGCTGACTCGGGTGCTGCCGGAGGCGAGCCTCGACGAGGTGCGCGTGTGGTTCCCCGACCCGTGGCACAAGCAGCGCCACAACAAGCGTCGGCTCGTGACCGACGAGTTCGTCCCGCTCGTGCGCCGCGTGCTGCGGCCCGGGGGCGTCTGGCGGCTCGCCACGGACTGGCAGGACTACGCCGACCAGATGCTCGAGGTGGTCGGCCGCGCGGAGGGCTTCACCACCGCCGGCACCTGGGACGACCGGTTCCCCGGACGCCCCGTCACCCGCTTCGAGGCCAAGGGATTGGCCAAGGGACGCACGATCCGGGACGTCAGCGCCACTATGCTGACCCCATGACCGACGAGCAGACCACCGCGGAGACCCTCGGCATCACTCCGGGGTCGCTGGTCTGGATCGTCGGCGACTCGGTCGAGGAGACGGCCCTGCTGGACCCCCTCCCCGAGGGCGTCGAGACCTACGAGGACGACGCGACCGACAACGACGACCGCTGGTTCGACGACACCTGGACCGGCGCCCAGAACCACCCCGAGCCCTCGGAGCGGGACAAGCCGTCGGGCATCGACACCGCCGTCATCGCAGTGTCGAACACCCAAGAGTTCCACATGCGCCTGGACGACGTCCTGCCGCGACTGGGGTCGGTGGGCCGGGTGTGGGTCCTCTACCCCACCGGCGACCTGCCGCTGACGATCCTGCGCACCGGCGTCGACGAGTACGGATGGCGCACCACCGAGCCGACCCTGCTCGACGAGACGTGGTCCGCGGTCCAGCTGCGCCAGTCCTGACCTCGAGGGTGCTCCCGGCGGGACTCGAACCCGCACTGGGACGGGTTTAAGCCGTCTGCCTCTGCCGTTGGGCTACGGGAGCAGGGACCAGCCTACGAGGTGCCGACCGCGCGGTGGTCCACCACGACGTCGACGGGCTCCTCGCCGGCGACGAGCCGGGCGATCTGGGCCCGCACGGCGTCCTGGGCTGCTGGTCCGTCCTCGTCGTCATCGCGCCCGCCCACGTGCGGCGTGATGATGACGCCGCGCGCCGACCACAGCGGGTGGTCCCGGGGCAGCGGCTCCGGATCGAAGACGTCCGAGGCGTAGCGCAGGCGGCCGGCCTCGGCCAGCACCGCATCGGTGTCGGCGGTGCGACCGCGGGCCACGTTCACGACGATCGCACCGTCGGGCAGCCGCGCGAGGAAGTCGGCGTCGACGAGGCGCTCCGTGTCGGGCGTGAGCGGCACCGCCACCACGACGGCGTCCACCGTGGGGAGCAGGTCGGCCAGCTCGGCGGTGCCGTGCACGTGACCGCGCTCGTCGTCGCGCGCCGTGGAGCCGACCCGGACGATCTCGCAGCCGAAGCCGTCCAGCCGGGCCGCGACGCGCGAGCCGATGCCGCCGACGCCGAGGAGCATCACGCGCCGGTCGACCAGGCTCGACGACCGAGCCTTCCGCCACCGGCCCTGCGCCTGCTGCGCTGCGAACACGTCGAGGTTGCGGACCGCGGCCAGCAGCAGCGCCACGGCCATCTCGGCGGTCGAGTCCTCGTGCACGCCCACGACGTTGGCGTACCGGCCGCCGGCCGGCAGGGCGTCGGCGACGCCGTCGTAGCCGAGGGACTGCCCCTGCACCAGCCCGATGCGCGAGGCGTCGATGGCCGCCAGGTCGGCCGGTGCCAGCGTGTACGGCCACACGGCGAGGTCGAGCCACCCCTCGGGCTGCGTGGACGTCCCGTCCCACCGCACCAGCTCGACGTCGAGGTCCTCGAGCGCCCGGTGCCACGCCTCGTCGGGCACGGAGACGCGGATCATCCGAGCTCTCGCGCGGCGCCCCAGGCGATGCCGTCGAGGATGTCCTGCTCGCTGACGACGATCTCGTCGGTCGCGCGCGGCAGGTGCTCGAGCACGCGGTCGAGGATGAGCGCGCCGCCGGCGATCACGTCGGCCCGCCCGGGGTGCATGTACGGCAGGGCACGCCGGTCGGCGACGGGCATCTGCATGAGGGACCCGCACGCCGCGCGGAGGTCGTCGATGCGGAGCCGGGCGAGGTGGATGCGCTCGCTGTCGTAGGACGGCAGGGCGAGGCTGTGGGCCGCGATGGTGGTGATCGTCCCGGCGACCCCGACGATCTCCTCCGTCGGGGGGAGGCCCGCCAGCACGGGTGCGATGACCGCGTCGAGGTGGGCCATGCACGCGGTGACCTCGCCGACCGACGGCGGGTCGGTGAGCAGGAAGCGCTCGGTCATCCGCACCGACCCCAGGTCGAAGGAGTGCGAGAAGGACGGCGTGCCGAGGCCCTGGACGACCTCGGTCGATCCCCCGCCCAGGTCGATCACCGCGGTGAGCACGTCGGCGACGTCGCCGGTCGCGCCCTCGAACGAGGCGCGCGCCTCCTCCTCGCCGGTCAGGACCCGGGGCCGGACACCGAGCACCGCCTCGACGGCGTCGGAGAACTCCGTCGCGTTGTCGGCGTCACGCACGGCGGACGTGGCGGCGAACGAGACGACGTCGACCCCCATCGCGGCGATGATGCCCGCGTACTCCCGGCAGGCGTCGAGCGTGCGGCGCATCGCCTCGGGCGCGAGCGTTCCGGTGCGGTCGACGTCCTGTCCCAGACGCACCACGCGCATCTCGCGCGTCAGGTCGGTCTTCGTGGACCCGTCGACCTCGGCGATCAGCAGTCGGATGGAGTTGGTCCCGCAATCGATCGCCGCCACCGTGCTGCCGCCCATGCCGTCAGGCTATCGGCCGTCGGTCGGTGGCCGATGAAGGCGGTCGACGCCGTAGTAGTACTCGACGCAGCGGGCGACCCAGTCGACCTCGTAGTCCCGGTACGTGAAGGGCTCCGTGAGTCCGCCGATCGGGTGCGGCGCGTAGGCGACGTCGTCCTGCCCCTGCGCGGCGAGGCGCTTCACGCGGGCGTCCTGCTCGTCCCAGGCGACCGAGCGCGCGGCCATGTCCCGGTGCAGCGTCGTCAGCTGCGTCGCCACGCCGACCGCGCACAGGACGACGACCCCACCCGCGGCCACCGCCACCACCGCCCCGCCGGCATCGGCCAGACGTCCGCGCACCCAGGCACCGAGCATCGCGCCGAGGAGGACGACCGAGAGCAGCGCCGACGCCACGAAGTTGGTCCAGACCCGCTCGTAGCTCCAGCCGTTCACGCCGTAGCCCACCCGCAGCGCCACCATGACGCCCAGGGACGTGAGGGCGACGAGCGCCACGATCGCGACGACCTCGAACACCGTGGCCGGCTTCGCCCGCCGGTGGGCGGGCAGACCGACCGAGAGCCCGAGGAGCACGCCGACCGCGATGGCCGCCAGGTGGAGCGGCTCGGTGAGCAGGACCTCCCAGATCGAGGCCCACTGCCGCAGCAGGTCCTGCAGGCCCTCCGACGACAGCAGGGACGCCTTGTCCTTCGCTCGCGCCTGACGCGTGCTGCGGCCGGGCGAGAGGTAGAGCATCGCGAAGCCCGCCACCAGTCCCACGCACCAGGCCGCGGGGTATCCCAGCAGCCGCCGCGGCGCGCGACGCACCAGGAGCCACAGGCCCGCAGCCGCGGCCTGGATCCCGCTGACGAGCACGAACGCCTCGCTGAGCGTGCCGATGACGAAGCCGGCCAGGCACAGCACGACGACCGTCAGCACCCGCACGGCGCGTCGGCCGGAGAGCTCCGCCGCGAGCACGAGGACGAGCGCCCACACGCCGATCAGCGGGGGAAGCGTGTGGGACAGGCTGCCGGGGGCCCAGTAGAGCACTTGGTACACGACCCGTCCGGCCATCAGCAGGAGCACCGTGACCGTGCCGGCCGCCGCGAGGGCGGCGAGCCTCGGGACCACGCACCGCGTCAATCGGCCCCCGAGGCGCAGCAGCAGGAAGATCCCGGCCACGTAGCCGACGATGAGCACGAGCGGCAGGATCCGCGAGCCGGTCAGGCCGAAGCTGTAGACCACGCCGTTGGCCGCGGCGTTCGCAGCACGGCCGTTGACGTCGAAGTAGAGGCGGTCGACGATGCCGTCCACCCCGTCGTTCCACGTCCAGGCCGCGAGGCACCACTCGTCGGCGATCGGCCGGACGTCGGCGCCTCCGGCGGCGGCCGCAGCGAGCAGGCCGGCCATCGCGACGAGGACCACCACGGAGACCCACCGCGCCGCCCGGGACGTCCGGGACGTCGCCTCCCGATCATCGTGGTCGGTCACCGGAGCATCGTAGGCGATCCCGGTCGCGTGATGGGTCGACCGACCGCGGACCGGCGTTATCCTCGTCGCGTGACCCACCACGACGGCGAGACGTCTCCGCAGCCGCAGGTCGCCGTCGTCGTCCCGTGCTTCGACGAGGGCGCCGTGGTCGACCGGCTGGTCGAGGCCCTCGTCCCGGTGCTCGCCTCCACCGGCCGGACGTTCGAGGTGATCCTCGTCGACGACGGCAGCCGCGACGACACGCTCGAGCGGATGCGGGCGCTCAGCCACGCCCACGAGCAGGTCCACTACACCGCCCTGAGCCGCAACTTCGGCAAGGAGGCGGCGATGCTGGCGGGGATGAGTCGCTCCCGCGCGGACGTCACCGTCCTCATGGACGCCGACCTGCAGCACCCGCCCGACCTCATCCCGTCGATGCTGGCCCTGGTCGACGCCGGCCACGACCAGGTCGTCGCCCGGCGCGACCGGACCGGCGACCCGGCCGTCCGCACCGCCCTGTCGCGGCTCTACTACCGTCTCGTCAACCGGCTCATCGACGTTCGGATCCAGGACGGCGTCGGCGACTTCCGCGCCCTGAGCCGACCGGCCGTGCGGGCGATGCTGTCGCTGGGCGAGACTAACCGCTTCTCCAAGGGCCTGTTCGCGTGGGTGGGCTTCCCCACGACCCACATCCACTACCGCAACGCGCCCCGGGTCGGCGGCGAGAGCAAGTGGGGCTCGCGGTCACTGTTCAACTACGGGCTGGACTCGATCATCTCGTTCAACAGCAAGCCGCTGCGGCTGGCGATCCACCTCGGCATGCTGATCTCGGTGCTCGCCGTGCTCTACGGTCTGTGGGTCGGCATCGACTCGGCGATCCACCGGAACCCGGTCCCGGGCTACACGACGCTGCTGTGCGCGATCCTCGGCCTGGGCGGGTTGCAGATCATGATGCTGGGCGTCCTCGGCGAGTACCTGGGGCGGATCTACATGGAGACGAAGCAGCGCCCCCACTTCCTCGTCCGCGAGGTCGACGGCGGACCGCCCGGCGACCTGCCGCTGATCGGCCGCGGACACGATGCCCTGACGTCCCCGCCGAGCACCGACGACGTCGCGACCCGGTGACGGCCGTCCACTGGACCCGGTCCACCCTCTGGTTCGTCGTCGTCGGCGTCATCAACACCGGCGTCTACTACGTCCTGTACCTGCTGATGCACGCGATGGACGTGCCCTACCTGGTGGCGCACGTCGTGGCGACGCTGCTGGCGATGGTGCTCTCGTACTTCCTGAACTGCTTCCTGACGTTCAAGGTGCGGCCGACCTGGCGGACCTTCCTGCTGTTCCCGCTGTCGAACCTGGCCAACTTCGTGATCACCACCGTGGGGATGTCGATCGCGGTGTCGCAGCTGGGCGTCGGCGAGAGGATCGCACCGCTGGCCGTGGCCGTCTTCGCCATCCCGATCACCTACCTGCTGACCCGGTACCTGCTGAGCGGGTCGGTCAGTCGGACGCCGACGCCGGAGCGCACGACGAGTGACCCCAGTAGTCGCCCAGCAGCCCGACGGCCTCGTCGCCGAGCGGGTTGACGCCCGGCCCCTTCGCGAGCGAGTGACCGACGAGCACGTGCAGGCACTTGACCCGGTCGGGCATGCCGCCGGCGCTGATCCCGTCGATCTCGTCGACGTGGCCGATCGCCTCACGCTCGGCGAGGTAGGACTCGTGGGCGGCGCGGTAGGCGGCGGCGAGCTCGGGCTCGTCGGCGAGCCGCTGGGTCCACTCGGCCATCAGGCCGGACGCCTCGAGGGTGCCGATCGCACCGGTCAGCCGCGGGCACGTCAGGTAGTACAGCGTCGGGAACGGGGTGCCGTCGGGCAGCCGCGGCTCGGTCTTGACGCCGCTGGGATGACCTGACGGGCAGCGCGAGGAAACCTCGATCATGCCGCGGGGCGGCCGCCCGAGCTGGTCGGTGATGGCGGCGATGTCCTCGGGGTCGATCACTCGTCGGTCTCCAGTGCGGGGTCGTCGTCGGCGGGCTCGGCGGGCGCCGCCTCCTGGGGCTGTTCGCCGGCGGCCTCGACCGAGCCCCACAGGCGCTCGACCCACGGCTTGCGCGGGGCGACCTCGGGCTCCTCGAGCGTCGAGGACTGGCCCTTCAGCTCGCCGTCGACGCCGATGACCCGGTAGCCGACCTCGCCGGGCATGACCCAGCCGAAGCGCTCACGGGCCTGCTGGCGGATGTACGCCGGGTCGCTCCAGCGCTTCTGCTGGTCCTCGAGGTCGTCGATGTCGGCCTCGGTCTGCCGGTTCTCGGCCTCGAGCGCGGCGATCTCGGACCGCTGCTGCCACCAGGCGTGCACCGAGGCGGTGTACGAGGCGATCAGCATCACGGCCACGCCCAGCAGGATCAGCGCCCGCGTCGTGAAGCGGGTGCCCGACCCGGTGGGGCCGACCGCGACCGGAGCGGTCGTCGGGCGGGTGGTCGCGCGCGGGGTCGACCGACCGTCGCGGCGACCGGCGGGTCGGCGCGAGGGCGGGGTCGATCCGCGTCCGGCCATGCTCAGGAGAACCGCGGGAAGGCGCGCGCGCCCGCGTAGCTGGCGGCCGAGCCGAGCATCTCCTCGATGCGCAGCAGCTGGTTGTACTTGGCGACGCGGTCGGAGCGGGCCGGAGCGCCGGTCTTGATCTGGCCGCAGTTCGTGGCGACGGCGAGGTCGGCGATGGTGACGTCCTCGGTCTCGCCCGAGCGGTGGCTCATCATGTTGTGGAAGCCGGCGCGGTGCGCGAGGTCGACGGCGTCGATGGTCTCCGACAGCGAGCCGATCTGGTTGACCTTGACCAGCATGGCGTTGCCGGCCTTCTCGGCGATGCCGCGGCTGAGGCGCTCGACGTTCGTGACGAACAGGTCGTCGCCGACGAGCTGGGTCTTGTCGCCCAGGGCGGCCGTGATCGCCGACCAGCCGGCCCAGTCCTCCTCGTCGAGCGGGTCTTCGATCGACACGATCGGGTACGACGACACGAGCTCGGAGTAGTAGCTGATCATCTCGTCGGTGGACTTGGCCACGCCCTCGAACGTGTAGCCGCCGTCGCCGTGGAACTCGCTGGCCGCGACGTCCATCGCCAGGGCGATGTCGGAGCCGAGCGTGAACCCGGCCTTCTCGACGGCGACCGCGATGAGGTCGAGCGCGGCCCGGTTGCTCTCGAGGTTCGGGGCGAAGCCGCCCTCGTCGCCCAGGCCCGTGGACAGCCCGCGGTCGTGCAGCACGCCCTTGAGCGCGTGGTAGACCTCGGCGCCCCAGCGCAGCGACTCGGCGAAGCTCTCGGCGCCGATCGGCGCGATCATGAACTCCTGGACGTCGACGTTGGAGTCGGCGTGGGCGCCGCCGTTGAGGATGTTCATCATCGGCACGGGCAGCACGTGCGCGTTGGGGCCGCCGACGTAGCGGAACAGCGGCAGGCCGGCGGACTCGGCCGCGGCGTGGGCGACCGCGAGCGAGATGCCCAGGATCGCGTTGGCGCCGTACTGGCCCTTGTTGGGCGTGCCGTCCAGGTCGAGCATGGCCTGGTCGATGGCGCGCTGGTCGTCGGCGTCGAAGCCCACGAGCGTCTCGGCCAGGGGGCCGTTGACGGCCTCGACGGCCTTCAGCACGCCCTTGCCGAGGTAGCGGTCGCCACCGTCGCGCAGCTCGACGGCCTCGAACTGGCCGGTGGAGGCTCCTGACGGCACCGCGGCACGGCCGAGCGTCCCGTCGTCGAGGACGACCTCGACCTCGACGGTCGGGTTGCCCCGGGAGTCCAGGATCTCTCGGGCGGCGACGTCGCTGATGATGGCCACGGCAGGCTCCTCGGTGTGGTTCGGAGGGTGGGAGTCGAGCAGGGCCAGCCTAGCCCCGGCCACGCCCCGCCACGAAGCACCCCGCCGGGTCCCCCACCGGTCGCGTGACGCGTGGGAAAGTGATCGCACGCACGAGCAGGAGGCACCACCATGACGGTACGGAACGACGGTCCCACCGGGGGCCTGGAGGCGGTCCGCCGCGCCGGGATCGAGACCACGGGCATCGAGATCATCGACGAGAGCGAGCGCACCGCCAGGCCGTCCGACCTGTTCTGGCCGTGGTTCGCGGCCAACGTGTCGGTCTTCGGCATCTCCTACGGCACCTACGTGCTCGGCTTCGGCCTGTCCCTGTGGCAGGCCACGCTCGTCGCGGTGCTGGGCATCGTCGTGTCGTTCGCCGCGTGCGGCCTGGTCGCGATCGGCGGCAAGCGCGGGTCCGCGCCCACGATGATCCTGTCGCGCGCGCCGTTCGGCGTCCTCGGGCAGAAGCTCCCGGGCGTCTTCAGCTGGCTGATCTCGATCGGCTGGGAGACGTTCCTCGCGATCATGGCCACGCTCGCCACGGCCACGGTGTTCCGCGAGCTGGGCTGGAGCAGCGGCACCGCCACCAAGATCATCGCGATGATCGTGGTCGCCGCGCTCATCGTCGCCGCCTCCGTCGCCGGCTACCACGTCATCATGCGCATGCAGTCGGTCCTGACGTGGCTGACCGGCCTGGCCACCATCGGCTACATCGCCCTCACGGTCGACGAGATCGACCTCGACGCCGTGACCGCCATGCCCAACGGCTCGGGTCAGGCCGTCATCGGCGCGTTCGTCATGGTCATGACCGGCTTCGGCTTCGGCTGGATCAACATCGCCGCCGACTGGTCGCGCTACCAGCGTCGGTCCACGCCCGGGTCGCAGATCGTCGCCTGGAACACGCTCGCCGGGTCGCTGGCTCCGGTCGTGCTCGTCCTCTACGGCATCCTGCTGGCGGGCTCCTCCACCGAGCTCGCGGACGGGATCGTCATCGACCCCGTCGGCACCCTCGCCACGGTCCTGCCGACCTGGTACCTCGTGCCGTTCCTCATCGCCGCGATCCTGGCCCTCGTCAGCGGCGCGGTGCTGGGCATCTACTCCAGCGGCCTGACCCTGCTGAGCCTCGGTGTGAAGATCCCCCGGCCCACCGCCGCGTTCATCGACGGCGTCATCCTGACCCTCGGCACGATCTACGTCGTCTTCTTCTCCGAGACCTTCCTGGCGCCGTTCCAGAGCTTCCTCATCACACTGGGCGTCCCGATCGCGGCGTGGGCCGGCATCGTCATCGCCGACCTCGCGCTGCGCCGCGACGACTACGACGAGGAGGCGCTCTTCGACCCGCGTGGTCGCTACGGCGCCTGGAACTGGCCCGCCATCGCCACGATGGTCGTGGCCTCGGTCGTCGGGTGGGGTCTGGTGGTCAACAGCTTCGCCGCGGACGCGTCGTGGAACAACTGGCAGGGCTACCTCATCGAACCGCTCGGCCTGGGCACCTTCGTCGCGGACGACGGCTACTGGACGGGCAACTGGGCCTACGCCAACCTCGGCGTGCTGCTGGCCTTCGGCCTGGGCTTCCTCGCGACGCTGCTGCTGCAGCGCGGCCGGGTCGCCCGGCAGGAGGACCGGGCGTGACCGAGCCCTGGCTCGTCGTCATCGACCCGCAGCGGGTCTTCGCCGCCCCGGACTCGCCGTGGGGCTCGCCGATGTTCGGTGCCATCGTCGACCCGATCCGCACCCTCGCGGCCCGGCACCGCACGATCGTCACACGCTGGGTGCCGGCGGTCGGGGCGGCGCGCACCGGGTCGTGGAACGCCTACTTCGAGGCGTGGCCGTTCGCCGACCGCCCGCCGACCGACGCCCTGTTCGACCTGGTCCCCGAGCTGGCCGACCTGGCCGACGACACGGTCGACGCCACGACCTTCGGCAAGTGGCGGGCCCTGGAGTCGGTGACCGGTCCCGCCCCGGAGCTGCTGCTCGCGGGAGTCGCGACGGACTGCTGCGTCATCTCGACCGCACTGGCCGCCGCCGACGCCGGGGCGACCGTGCGGGTCGTCGCCGAGGCGTGTGCGGGGTCGACGCCCGAGAACCACGCCAGAGCCCTCGACGTCATGGGGCTCTACTCCCCCCAGATCACCGTCGTCTGACTACTCGACCGCCGACGCGTCCGCGTGGCGGCGGGTCGCCGCACGCAGCTCGGCCTCGGCGTCGAGACCCGCGTTCCGGGCCTCGTCGACCAGGCGCAGCATCCGCGCACCCAGGTCGTCCCCCTCGACGGGACGGTCGACCCGACCCAGGACCTTGTCGGCCGCCATCAGCGCCGGGAGGTCGGCAGGGATGCCCTCGGCCGGGTGCGTCCGCTGCTTGCGCTCGGCCTTGAGCCGCTGCCAGTTGGCGTCGACCTCCGCGGCCGACGAGACGGTGACGTCGCCGAAGACGTGCGGGTTGCGGTGGACCAGCTTGTCGGCGATCCCGCGCACCACGTCGTCGGTCGTCCACCCCTCGTGGTCCGACTCGGCGATCGACGCGTGGATGACGACCTGCATCAGGAGGTCGCCCAGCTCCTCGCGGAGGTGCTCGGAGTCGGCGAGGTCAATCGCCTCGGCGGTCTCGTACGCCTCCTCGATGACGTAGCGGCGCAGGGACTCGTGCGTCTGCTCGCGGGTCCACGGGCACTCGGCACGCAGCCGCCGCATGACCTCGACGAGGCGGTCGAACTCCCGGCTCACGTCAGGAGCACTGCAGTGCCGCGGGACGGTCCTCGACCGCGGTGGCGTCGAGCTCGCCGCCGGCCACCGACAGCGATCCGGTCTCGCCGATCTGCTGGACGGTCTCGTCGAGGCCGAAGCGCGGGTCGACGTCGATGTCGCTGCTCGCCGTCTCCTGGGCCAACAGCTGCTGGCCGGCCTGCAGGAGCTGCTCCTGGTCGGTGAGGCTGGCGTCGGCCTCGCGCGCCATCTGCGTCGCGATCACGCCGGTGCGCTGGTTGCGCTCGACCAGCCGCAACGCCGCGTCGAACCGGTCGCCGAAGAGCTCCTCGAGCTGGGCCCTCTCCTGCGCGCCGAGCGCCGGCACCGTGACCGTGTAGTCGCGTTCGGCCGCGATCCGGTCGGCCACCTCGCCGGCGACGAGGTCGGCCAGCGACTGGCGCCGCAGGGCGGCGTTGTCGACGCTCGCCGCGCCCTCGCCACCCTGGGAGAGCGACGCCGCGCAATAGACGTCGGCTCCGTCGTCGACCTCGGAGAAGGGGATCTTGTTGCCGTCCACCACGGCGGCGGCGCCCGGGCTCACGGGACCGCAGCCGGCCATCACCGACGCGGCGATCGCGAGGACGGCCACACGAGTCTTCATCATGGGCGCCACAGTACCGGGCGCGTGACTCAGTTCACCTTCTCCTGCAGGCCCGAGTCGGTCGCGTCGATCCACTCGGCTGCCTTGTCCTCACGGACCGCCTGCCACAGCTCGTCGCCGGCGGGACGGTCGAGGTACACGACGCTCTGCGCGCCCTCCATCCCCGTGCCCTTGACCGGGACGGTCGTGAACTTGACGTCGCTCGACCTGATCGACCGCAGCGACCACGCCAGATTGCGCATGTCGCCCGTCGTCAAGTCCTCGTCGACCGCGAGGTTGTCCGTGACCGCGTCGAGCACGTCGTAAAGACGCCTGGGGTTCGTGAACGTTTGGCGCGAGAGCGTCTGATTCATGAGTGCCCGCATGAAGTTCTGCTGACGCTTGATGCGGTCCAGGTCGCCGCCCGCGAGGCCGTAGCGCTGACGCACGTAGGCCAGCGCGGTCTTGCCGTCCATGCGCTGCGTGCCCTTCTCCCACGTCCGGCCGTTGGAGCCGTCGCGCACCGTCTCGGGGATGGTGATCGGCACGCCGCCCAGGGCGTCAGTGAGCGCCTTGAATCCCTCCCAGTCGATGACACCGACGTGATCGATCCGCACGTTGGTCAGCTTCTCGACGGTCTCGACGGCGAGGGCGGGTCCGCCGTCGGCGAAGGCCGCGTTGATCTTCGACGGCCCGAGGCCGGGCACCTGCACCCAGGAGTCACGCGGGATCCCGACCACGGAGACCGACTTCCGGTCCTCCGCGACGTTCAGCACCATGAGCGTGTCGCTGCGCTGGCCGGCGACCGAGCCGTCCTTGCGCTTGTCGCTGCCCATCAACAGGATGTTCATCGCCTCGGTGGGCTCGGGCCGGTCCCCGGTCGGCATGGCCGACGGCAGGCGCTCGACCTGGCCGCCGAGCTGCCGCTGGAGCCAGGCTCCCGAGAGCAGTGCGGCCACCAGCGCCAGTCCCACCGCCAGTACCAGGACGATCAGCACCGACTTCCAGCGCGGGCGCGACGTGGACGGCTCTTCGGCGGTCGGGGTCAAATCCTCGGAACTCACCTCGTCACTGTAGTTGTCGCCCCCTGCGAATCCTGACGCTTCCCCGCAAGCGCGAGCAGGGCGCCCGTGAGCGCTGCACGACCGGTGGTGGCGGACTCCCCCCATAGCGCACCGACACTCCCTTGCAACTCATTGGGCCCGCGTGTCCCTCAATCACATTGCAAATCATGGGCAAAACGTGCGACCATCAATCACGTGAGTCACACACGCACCACCGGTCCCTTGGTCATCCTGAGCCTCCTCGTCCTCGCTCTCGTGGGGTCGACGACGGCTGCTGTCGGCGCGCCCGCGGCGACCGGCGTCCAGGTGCCGTCCGTGGCTGTCGCGACGAAGGCGACGGCGAAGCCCGCGCTGAAGCTGCGCGCATCCGACACCCGCGTCTCCCCCGGCGCCCGCGTGAAGTTCCGGATCACGGCCCCGAGCAAGTCCAAGCGGTCCGTGCGCCTCCAGCGCTGGGACGGCAAGAAGCGCACCTGGCGCACCGTGGCGAAGCGGAAGATGCGCGCCTCGACCCGCGTCTCGGTCAAGGCGCCGAAGGGCACCTCCCGGTACCGCGCCGTCGCGTCCGGCGCGACGCGCCGGTCTGCCGTCGTCACCGTGAAGGCGCGCACCGCGAAGAAGGTCGCCCTGCGACTCAGCACGACGCAGAAGAAGGTGACGGCCGGCTCGCCCGTGACCTTCCGCATCACGAACACCAGCAAGGTCAAGCGCACCGTCCGTCTCCAGCGCTGGGACGGCAAGAAGCGCACGTGGCGCACCGTCGCCAGTCGCAAGACGCGCACCTCGGTGCGGATCACGATCAAGGCTCCCAAGGGCACGTGGCGCTACCGCGCGACCGCGTCGAAGGTGCGCCAGCGCGCCGGCACGAAGGTCCGCACCTTCCCCACGACCCGTTCCGCGGCCGTCTCGGTCCTGGGCCGCGCCGCCGCGAAGTCCACCTCCCCCGCTCCCGCGCCCGCTCCGGCCCCGGCTCCCGTCGCGGGCGACCGCACGCTCGGATCGGCGCCAGTCGGTTCGGCGCGCTACGCCGTGCCCGCGAACGCCCTGTACGTCGCCGCGCGCGGAACAGCAAGCGGCACCGGCACGGCCCAGAACCCCTTCGGCAGCCTGGCCCACGCGGTGTCCAAGGCACCCGCCGGCGCCACCCTCGTCCTGCGCGGCGGGACGTACCACGAGAGCTTCCTCATCGGGGCCCGCAAGACCGGCCTGACGATCCAGAACGCCCCGGGCGAGGCCGTGTGGCTCGACGGCTCGGAGCGCGTCACGAACTGGAAGTCCACGGGCGGCCGCTGGGCCGCAGCCGGCTGGAACCACACGTTCGACCACCGCATCATGTCGGGATCGAAGGACGAGACGAGTCGCTGGGTGAACGCCGCTCGCCCGCTGGCGAGCCACCCCGACCAGGTGTGGCTCGACGGCCGCGCCCTGACGCAGGTCGCCTCCGAGAAGTCCGTGACCTCCGGGACGTTCTTCATCGACAAGGCCGGCAAGCGGATCGTCATCGGCGACAATCCCGCAGGGCGCAAGGTCGACGCGAGCAGCCTGCAGAAGGCGATGGAGATCCACGCGAAGGACGTCGTGATCCGCGGCATCGGCGTGCGGCGCTACGCGTCCACCCAGAAGCAGTTCGCCGCGGTGGTCGCCGGCGTCTCCGGCATCTCCTTCGAGAACGTCGTGGTCTCGGACAACGCCTGGGTCGGCATCGCCGCGTGGGCCTCCGGCCAGCGCTACCGGAACGTGACCGTGTCCAACAACGGCATCATGGGCTTCGGCGGCAACAAGTCGAGCAACCTCGTCATCGAGAACTCCGAGTTCCGGGGCAACAACGCCCAGGGCTTCAAGCCGGCGCCGGTCGCCTCGGGCATCAAGATCACCCGCGCGGACCGGGTGGTGCTGCGCAACAACGTCGTCGCCGACACCCCCTTCGCCGGTGGCATCTGGTTCGACGTCTCGTCCTCGAACCTGACGATCGTCGGCAACGCGATCCACGGGAACGCGGCGGGCCTCATGATCGAGCTGAGCGAGGGCGCACTGGTCGCCGACAACCAGATCTACGGCAACGTCGGCACCGGCCTGCGCGTCCAGGCGTCGGGCTCGGTCGACGTCTGGAACAACACGATCGTCGACCCGCGGCCGTTCGCGGCCTGGGACGATGCGCGCAAGCAGGAGGTCGCGTCCCTCGCCGCCACGATCCCGTGGAAGACCGACGACATCGAGCTGCGCAACAACGTAGTCAGCATGACCGGGTCGAACACGTGCCCGATCCTGACCCAGGACGAGGCGCAGGTCCGCCACGGGAACGACTTCGGCATCCGCTCCAACAACAACGTGTTCCACCGCCGCGGCGTCACGGCGCCCGCCAACTTCGCCTGCTGGGCGAACGGCCTCAAGCAGGTCAAGAGCTTCAAGGACCTCGCCCAGTTCCGCGCGTGGACCGGCAACGACAAGGCGTCCCGCCTCCTGCAGGGAGCTGCGGTCGTGGACGGCCGAGGCACCACCACGAGCGCCGTCCGCGGCGCCACGGCGTCGGTCGCCACTCCCCTGCCGACGACGATCGCCCAGGCGATCGGCCGCACCCCGGGCACCAAGTCGCTCGGCGCGTTCTCCGGCCGCCGCTGATCCGGGGGCCCGCAGCGACCTGCTGCGGGCCTACCCGGTGATCGTGTCGACGACGCGACCGACCCACTCCAGCAGCTCGCGTCCGCGCAGCGGCTTGCCCCCGATGCCCTCCTGGCGCGGCGCGGGCACCAGCAGCACCTTCACGGCCTCCTTGTAGAGGTTCTTGGGGTAGATCCGGTTCATCCGCAGCTTGGCCGACTCGCTGAGCGTGACCGGCGTGAAGCGGATGTTCGAGCCCGCCGAGGTCACCTCGGTCAGGCCGGCCGCGCGCACCTTGACGCGCAGCGCCGCCACGAGCAGCAACGTGTCGACCGAGTCGGGCAGCGGGCCGTAGCGGTCCTGCAGCTCGGTGCGCAGCTCGTCGATGTCGGTGGTCGCGCGCACGTCGGCGAGGCGCTTGTACATCTCCAGCCGGAGCCGCTCGCTGGGCACGTAGTCGTGCGGCAGGTGCGCCTCGACCGGCAGCTCGAGCTTGACCTCCTTCTCGGGCTCGGCGTCGCCGCGGAACTCCGCGACCGCCTCGCCGACGAGCCGGATGTACAGGTCGAAGCCGACGTCGGCGATGTGGCCCGACTGCTCGCCGCCGAGCATGTTGCCCGCGCCACGGATCTCGAGGTCCTTCATCGCCACCGCCATACCGCCGCCGAGCTCGGAGTGCTGGGCGATCGTCACCAGCCGGTCGTGGGCCGTCTCGGTGAGGGGCTTGTCCGGCGGGTAGAGGAAGTAGGCGTAGGCGCGCTCGCGGCTGCGGCCGACGCGGCCGCGCAGCTGGTGCAGCTGCGACAGGCCGAGCGTGTCGGCGCGCTCGATGATCATCGTGTTGGCGTTCGAGACGTCGAGGCCGGACTCGACGATCGTCGTGCACACGAGCACGTCGAAGCGCTTCTCCCAGAAGTCGACCATGACCTCCTCGAGGCGGGCCTCCCCCATCTGGCCGTGGGCCACCGCGACGCGCGCCTCGGGCACGAGGTCACGGATGCGGGCGGCCGCCTTGTCCATGCTCTGCACGCGGTTGTGCAGGTAGAAGACCTGGCCCTCGCGCAGCAGCTCGCGCCGGATCGCGGCCGTGACCTGCTGGTCCTCGTACGGACCCACGAACGACAGGACGGGGTGGCGCTCCTCGGGCGGGGTGGCGATCGTGCTCATCTCGCGGATGCCGGTGACGGCCATCTCGAGCGTGCGCGGGATGGGCGTGGCCGACATGCTCAGGACGTCGACGGCGGCGCGCAGGTGCTTGAGCGCCTCCTTGTGCTCGACACCGAAGCGCTGCTCCTCGTCGATGATGACCAGGCCGAGGTCCTTGATCTTCACGCCCGGCTGCAGCAGCCGGTGGGTGCCGATCACCATGTCGACCGAGCCGTCGGCCAGGCCGTCGAGCGTCGCCCTGGCCTCCTTCTCGGTCTGGAACCGCGACAGCGGCCGCAGCGTGACCGGGAACTGGCCGTACCGCTCGGCGAACGTCGTGTAGTGCTGCTGCACGAGCAGCGTGGTCGGGACGAGCAGGATGACCTGCTTGCCGTCCTGGATCGCCTTGAAGGCGGCGCGGACGGCGATCTCGGTCTTGCCGTAGCCGACGTCGCCGCACACCAGACGGTCCATGGGGACGGTGCGCTCCATGTCGCGCTTGACCTCGTCGACGGTGGAGAGCTGGTCGGGCGTCTCGATGTGCGCGAAGGCGTCCTCGAGCTCGGCCTGCCACGGGGTGTCGGGACCGAACGCGTGGCCCTGGGTCGACTGCCGCGCGGCGTAGAGCTTGATCAGCTCGTCCGCGATCTGGCGCACGGCCTTGCGGGCGCGGCTCTTGCGACTGGCCCAGTCGCCGCCGCCGAGGCGGTCGAGCGAGGGCGACTCGCCGCCGACGTACCGGCTGACCTGGTCGAGCTGGTCCATCGGCACGAACAGCTTGTCGGCGGGCTGGCCGCGCTTGCTCGCGGCGTACTCCAGCACGAGGTACTCCCGGGCTGCGCCGTGCACGACCCGGTTGACCAGCTCGACGTAGCGGCCCACGCCGTGCTGCTCGTGCACCACGGGGTCGCCCGGCTTGAGCTCGAGCGGGTCGATCTGGCGTCGCCGGCGCGCCGGCATCGAGCGCGCGGCTCGTTCGGGGGCGCGCTGTCCGACGAGGTCGCCGTAGGTCAGGACCACGAGGCCGAGCGACTCCGACACGAAGCCGTGGTCGAGGTCGGCGCAGACCACCTGGACGACGCGCTGGCCGGCGACGTCGGCGCCGTCCGCGCGGTCGACGAGGACCGCCGGGATGTCGCGCTCGCCGAGCAGCTCCACGGCGCGCTGGGCCTGGCCGTGGGCCGGGGCGACGTACACCAGGTGCCGCCCCTCGCCCCGCCAGCGGACGATGTCGGCGACGGCCGCCTCGAGGTCGCCGCGGTACTGCGGAGCCGCCTCGGCGTCCATCGTGCGCGAGGCGTCGAGCGCGAACGGCGACACCTCGGCCCACGGCAGGCCGAGCCCGGCCACGTGGGTGCGCACCTCGTCCAGCTCGTGGAACCCCGCGGAGCCCAGGTCGATCGGGCTCTCGCCACCGCCGGCGGCGCTGGCCCAGGACGCCGCGAGGAACTCCTCGCTGGTCGCGAACAGGTCGGCCGCGCGGGCCCGGATGCGCTCGGGGTCGGTCGCCAGCACCACGGACCCGGCCGGCAGCAGGTCGACGAAGAGCTCCATCTCGCCCGACAGCACCGGCGCGAGCGACTCCATGCCCTCGACGGCGTGGCCCTCGGCGAGCTTCGTGAAGATCTCGGCCAGCGAGGGATGACGCTCGGCGTACCGGGCGGCCGTCGCCCGGACCTCGTCGGTCAGCAGCAGCTCGCGGCACGGCGGGGCCCACAGCCGCTCGACGGGCTCGAGCGTGCGCTGGTCGGCCACGGCGAAGCGCCGGATCTCGTCGACGGTGTCGCCCCAGAACTCGACGCGCAGCGGGTGGTCCTCGGTCGGCGGGAACACGTCGACGATGCCGCCGCGCACCGCGAACTCACCGCGCCGCTCGACCAGGTCGACCCGCGTGTACGCCGCGTCGGCGAGCCGCCGGACGACCTCGTCCAGCTCCATCTCGCTGCCGGCGTGCAGCTCGACCGGCTCCAGGTCGGCCAGGCCCTTGACCTGCGGCTGCAGGATCGAGCGCACCGGCGCCACAACGACGCGCGGCCGCTGGTCGCCCCCGTGGACCACCCGGCGCAGGACGGCGAGCCGCCGGCCGACGGTGTCGGACCGAGGCGAGAGGCGCTCGTGCGGCAGGGTCTCCCACGCCGGGAAGACGGCGACGGCCTCGGGTCCGATCAGGGCCCCCACCGCGGCCGCCAGGTCGTCGGCCTCGCGCTCGGTGGCGGTGACGGCGACGACGACCGCGGCGTCGTGCACGAGTGCCGCGGTGACGAACGGGTACAGCGGCGCCGGCGCCGTCAGGTGCAGTGTCTCGGCTCCCTCCCGCACGGCGGAGACGAACGATGCGAGGTGGGGTTCGGCGGCGACGGACGCCGTCACAAGAGGTTGGGCCATGGCCTGTCAAGACTACGGCCACCGCCCATGGTCGCTCGCCGGTCACCGGCCACGGATCGCCCCGCCGCCGTCCCTCCCGTCACGGGCCGCCGCAAGCCGAGGACAGGGCGTACCCGGCCGCACTAGGCTGACGCGCGACGTTCGCGCCGCAGACGCGCGACAGCGGAGAGGCGCCACCTTGACCGAGACGACTCGCATCGACTTCCGGACGGGCCTGCACGCGCTGCGCTCCGCCCAGAAGCCGGCCCGGGGCACGGCCGCGTACTCCCGCCACGTCAACCGGCCGGCGGGCCGCCTCGTCGCCGCGTGGATGAACAGCCTCGGCCTCACGCCCAACCAGGCCACCGTCGTCAGTGCCCTCCTCTCGGGGGCGGGGATCGCGGTGCTGGCGCTCGTCGATCCGACGTGGTGGTCGGGCGTGCTCGTGGCGGTGCTGCTCGCGGCCGGCTACGTGATGGACTCGGTCGACGGCCAGCTCGCGCGGTTGCGGGGCGGCGGCTCGAAGGCCGGCGAGTGGCTCGACCACACGATCGACTGCTTCAAGACCCTGGGCCTGCACCTGGCGGTCGCCGTGTGCTGGTTCCGCTTCTTCGACCTGCCCTCGGACGGCTGGCTCCTGGTGCCGCTGGGCTTCACCCTCGTGGCCGCGGCGACCTACTTCGGCCTGATCCTCATGCCGACCCTGCGACCGCCGGCAGCGCCCGTGGACCCGGCGAGCCTGCCCGCGGAGCACCCGGTGCGCCGGTTCCTCATCCTGCCCACCGACTACGGCCTCCAGTGCTGGGTGTTCGTCCTGCTCGGCTGGGAGGCCGGCTTCCGGGTCGCGTGGACGCTGGTGCTCGCCGCGTGCGCGGCGATGCTCGCCCTGGCCCTCGTCAAGTGGTGGCGTGAGCTGCGCGCCCTCGACTCCGGGACCCGCTGATGCGGATCGTCATGATCGGCACCCGCGGCGTGCCCGCGAGATACGGCGGCTTCGAGACCGCGATCGAGGAGATCGGCCGGCGGATGGCCGATCGTGGGCACGAGGTGACGGTCTACTGCCGGGGCGCCGAGGGCGAACCGGCCGAGCACCTGGGCATGACGCTCGTGCACCTGCCCGCCGCGCGCAAGAAGGCCCTCGAGACCCTGAGCCACACCTTCCTGTCCGTGCTCCACGTGCTGGCCACCCGGCGTCGCCACGACGCCGCCTTCGTCTTCAACTCGGCCAACGCGGTGTTCCTGCCGCTGCTGCGCCTCCGCCGGCTGCCGGTCGCCGTGCACGTCGACGGCCTCGAGTGGAAGCGCGCCAAGTGGGGGGGCGCGGGTCGTCGGTACTACCGCACGGCCGAGGCCCTCTCGGTGCGGTGGGCCGACGCCCTGATCGCCGACGCCCAGGGGATCGCGGACTATTACACGCAGGAGTTCGGCGCCCCGACCGACCTGCTCGTCTACGGCGCCCCGATCCTCACGGACCGGCACACCGCCCGCATCGCCGAGCTCGGGCTCACGGACCGCGGCTACCACCTGGTCGTCGCCCGCTTCGAGCCCGAGAACCACGTGCTGGAGATCGTGCGCGGCTACGCGGACAGCGCGGCGACCCTGCCGCTCGTCGTCGTGGGCTCGGCTCCGTACGCCGACGAGTACACGGCCCGGATCGAGGCGATCGCCGCGGGCGACCCCCGCATCCGGCTGGTCGGCGGCGTGTGGGACCAGGAGCTCCTGGACGCCCTGTACGCGAACGCCGCGTCCTACGTGCACGGCCACAGCGTCGGAGGCACCAACCCGTCCCTGCTCCGCGCGATCGGGGCCGGCTCCCCGGTCATCGCGTTCGACGTCAGCTTCAACGCCGAGTCGCTGGGCTCGGACTCGCGGTACTTCGCGACGCCGGAGGAGCTCGCCCCGGCCCTCGTCGCGGTCGAGGGGGACGTCCCGGGCGCCGTCGCCACGGCCGAGGTCGTCCGCGAGCGGGTCCGGCACCGCTACTCCTGGGACGCGGTCACCGACGGCTACCTCGCCCTCGCGGCCCGGCTCGCCGACGGCTCCTCGACCCGCCGGACGGCGAGCGGAAGGCGCCGGAGCACGTGACGCGGAGCGCAAGCGAAAGCGCCACGGCTCCGAAGCCGCTTCGCTAGCATGCGGGCATGCGTGCACCCATCCGGCCCGTGCGCGGTCGTTGGCCTGCAGCGCTCGAGCGAGTCGGTCCGACCCGGCGCTTCTTCCGCCAGGACCCCCTGACGATCCTCGACGAGACGGCGACCCCCGAGGCCTTCCGGGAGGCGATGGCATCGATCTACGTCGGCGGCACGATCAAGATCACCGGAGCCGCACGCCACACCGGCCCCGACGACCTCCTGATCGAGACGGTTCCCCTCGACGGCGCCCGCATCGTCGACATCGGCGCGTCCGACGGCTCGACCAGCGTCGACCTGGTGCGGCGGCTGCCCGACTTCGGTGAGTACGTCATCGCCGACCTGTTCCTGACCCTGCGCGCCGTGGACGTCGGCCGGCACACCCTGCTGTTCGACGCCGACGGCACCTGCGTCCTCGTGGGCGGCCGGCGCCTCTCCGCCTGGCCGCACCTGTCTCGCGCCGTGCGGGGTCTCTACGCGCCGCTCATCCGTCGTGGCCGGGACCGGCTCGTCGCGTCCGGCCACGAGGTCCTGCTGCTCAACCCCGAGACGCGCCGCCTCATCGCCGAGGACCCCCGGGTGACCTACCGGGTCCACGACGTCTTCGCGGTGTGGCCCGGACCACAGCCGCAGGTCATCAAGATCGCGAACCTGCTCCGCCGGCTCTACTTCACCGACGCCCAGCTGGGCTCCGCCCTGACGTCCGTGCGCGACAGCCTCCCGCAGGGCGGGCACCTGATGATCGTCGACAACCCCCGCCTCGCGGGAGTCGCGTCGCCGGAGCCGCGCGCCGGCATCTGGCGCCGCGACGGTGCACGGCTGATCGAGGTCGCCCGCCTCGGCGAGCCCGAGATCGCCGACCTCGTCGCCCGCGTCGGTGCGTCGGGGTAGTCAGGAACGGGCGTAGGGAGCCTCGGCATGACCGAACACCGCCATGGCCTCGCCACGGCCGCGAGCCATCGCGCGGGCGCCCCGGGCCGCGTGGCGCTCCGAGCCGGTGAGGCGCCCCCACCCGTGCCGCAGCGCGCCGGTCGTGAGCCGGACGGCCGCCTTGACCCCCAGCGTCGCCCGCTCCCGGACCCGCTGCCGGGGGCTCGTGGCCAGCGCCAGCCGGACGCGTGCTGCCGCATTGGCCAGCGAGACGGTGCGGTCCACGGCGTACCGCGGGGTCGTCCGCTCCGTCGGGAGGACGTCGTCGACCCGGGCCTCGGCGCACCAGACGGCCCGCGCGCCGTCCCGGACCAGGGTGCCCGTGAACAGCGAGTCCTCGCCACCGGTGAGCCCGAAACCCGGGTCGAACCGCACGCCGGCGGCACGCACCGTGCGCAGGTCGACGAGCAGGTTGTTCGTCGCGGCGTGCGTGATCGGGGCGCCGGTGACCAGTCCGGACCGGTGCTCGCGGTCGTAGAACCCGCCGGCGGCCACCCACGGGTCCAGGTCGCCGTCGTGGATCGAGACCACCGGCCCGCTGACCAGGTCCGCGCCCGTGACCTCCTTCGTCCGGAGCAGGTGCCGCAACCAGCCCGGGTGGGGTCGCTCGTCGTCGTCGATGAACACCAGGAGATCGGCCTCGTCCGCTGCCCCGAGGGCCGCATTGCGCGCCGCGGAGACGCCGGGGACCGGCTCGGCGACCACGCGGATGCGAGGATCGTCGAACCGCTCGACCACGGCGTGCGCCGAGCGCTCCGGGTCGTTGTCGACGACGAGGAGCGTGAGCCGCGTCCGACTCGCCTCCTGAGCGAGATCGTCGAGCTGCAGAAGCAACGCGGGCACCAGCTCCGCCACCTGCTCGGGGCGCCGGAACGTCACCACGGCCACGACGACGTCGAGGTCACGCACGCCGGATGCATCGCTCATGGCGTCAGGGTAGAGCGCAAATCGCGTCCTGTTCACCAAGTCGCGCGAGCCCACTACACTCGCGGCAGCATGGCGACACTGACCGGCAGGAGACCGACATGAGCGGCCAGCCCCGTGCCGGGTCGGGCGACGCCGGGCGGCTGCGCGTCGCCCTGGGCGCCGCCGCATGCGGCCCCGGTGACGAGCCCGAGCAGAGCGCCGGATGGGCGTTCGCCCTGGCGGCCGCGCAGGAGCATGACGTCTGGGTGTTCACGCGGCCACGCCTCGCCGAGTCCATGGAGTCGGCGCTGCGGGCCGACACCGAGCTGGCCCAGCACGTGACGCTGATCTATCACGACCTGCCGGCCTGGGTGCAGCGGATCCGCACCCTGCCCCTCGGGATCTACGTCTACTACGGCTTCTGGCAGTGGACGCTGCGCCGCGTGGTCCGGCGGACGCACGACGAGGTCGGCTTCGACGTCCTCCACCACGTCACCTTCGCGAACGACTGGCTGCCCACCGCGCTCACCGCCGTGCCCGACGTTCCCCTCGTCTGGGGTCCGGTCGGCGGCGCCACCGCCGTGCCCGTGCGCCGTCTCCGCCGCTGGCTCGGTGCCCGGGGCGCCGTGGTCGAGACCGTCCGCGGTGCGCTCACCGGCCTGCCGCGACGGCTCTGGGGCGACCGCATCGCCGCGCGGGCGTCGCTCGTGGTGGCACAGAACCCGGGCGTCGCCGAGCGGTTCGGCGACAGCCGCCGGGTCGAGGTCGAGCCGAACGCCGCCCTCGAGCCGTTGGCCGTCGTCGACCGTCCTCACGTGCGGCGGAGCGACGACGGCCACCTCGCGGTCTTCGTCGGCCGGCTCCTCGCCTGGAAGGGCGGACGCCTCGCCCTCGCGACACTCGCCCACCCCCGTGCCGCCGGCTGGAGACTCGAGGTGTTCGGCGAGGGCTACGAGCGTCCGGCGCTCGAGGCCCTGGCGCGCGAGCTCGGCATCGACGACCGCGTCACCTTCCACGGGCACCGTCCCCGCACCGAGGTCCTCGACGCCTTCGTCCGCGCCGACGCGCTGTTGTTCCCGTCCATGCACGACCAGGCCGGGTGGGTCGCGGGCGAGGCGAGCTCGCTGGGCTGCCCCGTCGTCTGCCTGCCGCTGGGCGGACCCGCGACGCTCGCCGAGCGCAATGCGTACGTCGCTCCGCTGGAAGGAGACATCGTGGCCAATCTCGCCGAGCAGCTGGGCGCGGCGGCCGAGCACGGCGGCACGCCGCACGACCGCTGGTCGCGCGAGAGACTCCCCGCGGTGGTCGGACGCTGGTACCGGGAGGTCGCGCGGTGAGCGCTCACGGTCGGCCGATCCGCGTCCTGGAGGGGTACGCGGGGATCAAGCCCACGACGAACCCCTACATCACGCAGGTGGACGCGGCGCTGCGCGCGACCGAGGGCCTCACCGTCTCGACCTTCACGGCCCGGCGGGCGCTGACCGGCGGCTACGACCTCCTGCACCTCCACTGGCCCGAGAACCTCTTCGGCGGCCACTCGCTCGAGGGACGTGTGGCCCGCCGGGCGCTGACGACGCTGATCCTGCTGCGACTGACACTGACGCGCACCCCGATCGTGCGAACGACGCACAACCTCCATCGACCCAGCGGCCTGGCCTGGTACGACCACCGGCTCCTGGACTGGATCGACCGGCTGACCCGGGTCCAGATCCGGCTGAACGACGCGACCGACCTCCCGGTCGGCCGCGTCGTGGAGACGATCCCCCATGGCCACTACCGGGAGTGGTACGCGCGCCTCCCCCGGGCCACCGCCGTCCCCGGACGCATCGGCTACATCGGGCTCATCCGCCGGTACAAGGGCGTGGAGGACCTGCTGCGCGCCTTCCACGATCTCGACGACGAGGGCGCGACGCTGCGGGTCACCGGTCAGCCCTCCACGACCGAGCTGGCCGACACCGTCACGTCGCTGGCGGAGCAGGACCCCCGGATCAGCCTGCGGCTGGAGTACGTCGACGACGCCGCGTTCGTCGAGGAGCTCTCGAGCGCCTCGCTCGTCGTTATGCCGTACCTGCACATGCACAACTCCGGCGTCTCCCTGGCTGCCCTCTCGCTCGACCGCCCGATCCTCGTCCCGGACACCCCCGTGAACCGGGCGCTGGCCGCGGAGGTCGGTGCCCGATGGGTCCACCTCTTCGAGGACCGGGTGGATGCCTCCGACCTGGCCCGCGCGCTCGACGCCGCGGCCGCCATCGACGCGTCGGACCGACCGAACCTCGCGGCGCGCGACTGGTCCGACGCCGGACGCGCCCACCTCCGGGCGTTCCTCGCGGCGACGGGGCGAGGTGGCCCGACGTGACGGCCCCGGCGATCCTCGTCGCCCATCCGTCCGCCGACCTGTACGGCTCCGACCTGCAGCTGCTGGAGACGGTCGAGGCCTTCGTCGAGTCCGGCCGCCACGTCGTCGTGGCACTGCCGGGCCCCGGACCCCTGGTCGGCGAGCTGCGGGCGCGTGGCGCCGAGGTCCTCACGATGCGGTTCCCGGTGCTGCGGAAGTCCGCCCTGCACCCGCTGCGCTTCGCCCGCCTGCTGGCCGAGGTGCTCGCGGCCCTCCCGCGCGTGGCCGCGCTCCTGCGACGCCTCGATCCCGAGTTCGTCCTCGTGAACACGATCACCATCCCCTGGTGGCTGGCCGCCGGCCGGGCGATGCGCCGGCCCACGATCTGTCACGTGCACGAGGCCGAGGAGGACGGGGCGAAGGCGTTCCGGACGCTCCTGGCCCTGCCGAACCTCCTGGCCACGCGGTTGATCGTGAACAGCCGGTCCTCGGCGCGCGCCCTGACCGACGTCCTGCCGGTGCTGCGCCGCCGGGTCGAGGTCGTCTACAACGGCGTCCCCGGACCACCCACCGTTCCCGCGCCCGCCCGGGAGCGCAGGCCCGATGATCCGCTCGCGCTGGTGGTCGTGGGGCGGCTCTCCCCCCGCAAGGGGATCGACGTCGCGCTCGAGGCGGCCGCCCGGCTCGCCCGGTCCGGCATCGACGTGACCCTGGACGTGTACGGCTCGGTGTTCGAGGGGTACGAGTGGTTCGTCGACGACCTGCGCGACCTGGCGGCGTCGGCGGACCTCGACGGCCGGGTCGCCTTCCACGGCTACGTCAACCCGGTGTGGCCCGCTCTCGAACGCGCCGACGTCGTCCTGGTCCCCTCACGCGTCGAGCCCTTCGGCAACACGGCCGTCGAGGCGCTCCTCGCCCGGCGCGCGCTGGTCGCCTCCGACACGCAGGGACTCGCGGAGATCGTCACCGCCGGGTCCACCGGCCTGCTGGCCGTCCCGGGCGACGCCGACTCCCTGGCGCAGCAGATCTCGACGCTGGCGCACGACCCGGCCCTCGCGCGGAGGCTGGCCGAGAACGGTCACACGGAGGCATTGGAGCGCTTCGGAACCGACCGGTACCGCCGGCAGATCCGGGAGGCGGTCGGCCTGTCCCCCTCCCGCGGGGAGGGGACCGGCGGACCGCGCTGATCGGGTCCGCGCGCGCCGTTCGCCACCTACACTTGGGAGGCGAACAGCACCGGGCCGCGAGGAAGAAGCAAGCACATGAGCGACCATTCCGACGGCCCCCGCGCCGCACGACCCTGGCTGCTGGGACTCGTGGCCCTCGTGGTCGTCGCCGCGCTCGCCTGGGGGATCTGGGCCGTCACCGCCGGCGACGCCGCGAACGATGACGCCGACGCGACGAAGGGTTCCGCGACCACCGCCGAGCCGTCGAAGGCCCCCGCCTCCGGCAAGCCGTCGGCCGTGGTGCCGACGGACGATCCCTCGCCGGTCGCCACCGACCCCGCCGGGGAGCGGACCGCTCTCGATCCCGTCGAGCCCGACGGCACGGCGAAGCTCTCGAAGGCGATCAGTCTGCGCGTCGTCAGGATCGAGTCCGTCAGGAGCAAGGCCGTCCTGCCCGAGGACACGGCCGGGCCGGCCGTCCGCGTGACCCTCCGGGTCACCAATCGCACCCGTGACCTCCTCGACACCCGGTTCGCGGTCGTCAACGCCTACCACGGCAACGACCTCGTCCCGGCCAACATCCTGAGCCAGCCCGGGGGGCGTCCCCTCCCCACGTCGATCCCGGCGGGCAGATCCGCCTCGGGCGTCTACCTGTTCGACATCGACCGCAAGGACCGCAGGCGGGTGACCCTCGAGGTCGACCTCGCCCCGCAGCTGCCGGTGGCGCGCTTCGTCGGCAGGTTCAGCTGAGCTTCTCGACCGGGTCCGCGGACCTCGCGGCCGGAACGGCGCTCACCGCCAGCGTCAGCGCCAGGGTCGCCGCAGACGTGTAGAACGGGCTGAACGGCAGGTCCCACAGCGACCTCAGGGCGAGGTAGACCACCGCGCCGCGGGCGACCCTGTCCGACGACACGACCATGAGGCCGTGGATCAGGATCAGGGCGATCATGACCACCACGCCCAGCCCGGCGAGGCCGAAATGGATCCAGAGGTTGCCCACGACCGAGTGCACCTCGAAGGTGCGGCCGAACAGATAGACCTCGACGTAGTTGTTGTTCGGGTCGTACCCGATCGTGCGCATGCCCTCCTTGGCCAGCACGAGGTTGTCGTAGCTGACGAGGGTGCCCGCGCCGAGACCGAGCGGATGCGCCTCGATCAGGGCGATGCTGGCGCCGATCTCCGGCCGGCCGCCGAGCAGCGTCGATCCGGCGGCTTCGGACTGGGCGACCGTGCGGTCCCGGGCGGCCTCACCGAGGGCCCCCTCGAGGATGGCCGCCTGGACGGCGAAGTAGCCACCGAGCCCGATCGCCGTGAGCTGGACCAGCACCACGCCGAGTCGGCGCCGCGACCCCCGACCGTCCCGGTTCCGCTCTCCCTGCGTCAGGACGATCGCCGCCGCGATGATGAGCATGGCCGCGGCCGACCGCGAGTCGTTCATCGCCGAGATCACCGTGAGCACCACCAGCACGAGGAACTCCCGCGTGCGGTTGCCGTACACCCCCCTCAGGCTGAGTGCCAGCAGGATCACCGGGACGGACAGCGAGAACTTCCACGGGTTGCCCGGATGGATGCCGCCGACGAGCGCCACGTTGATCAGCGCACCGAGGCCGAAGACCAGGATGACGGTGCGCAGCCCGAGGACCGTCCTGGCCCAGAGCAGGCTGACGACCGCGACGGCCAGGGCCAACAGGCGCGCCGTGTTGGCGACCAGGATGGAGGAGTCCCAGCCCGCGTCCGCCGCGTGGTGCATCGTCAGCAGGACGCCGCAGAGCGCCGCCACGGTGCTGAGGACCACGAAAAGCGGGATGAAGCGGAAGCGACGCAGCGCGCCGAGGGTGATGGGCAGCAGCGGGACCCCCACCACCAACGCGGAGGGCACCCCCAGCGGCAGCGGCACCCTCAGCGCCGTCAGCAGGACGAGCGCCAGGGCGAGCAGGTGCACCAGCTCGACCTCGCGCGCGGCCGTCCCGCCCGGGAAGGTCGACAGCCTGCGCGCAGCGTCGCGTCGCGTCACCGGCGCCTCCTCCCCCGACCCGCGATGTCGAGGCCAGCGGACTCCACCCTAGCTCCGCGGCGCCGGGGCGTCGCTCACTTTCCGATGCTCGACCCGCCGGTCATTCCGGGACCGTGGGGTCGATCGCGGTGATGTCGTCCCACTTCACCGAGAGCGGTGCGGCAGCCGATCCGGCGGCGGGCAGTGTGCCCCACACACCGACCGCACCGGGTGCCTGGAGCGCAGCGGTCGCATCCGTCGCGGTGCGCTGCCAGTCAGGCTCGGCCGCACCGTCCTTCCAGACCTTGCCCCGGACCGTCGTCGTGCCCGACCCGGTCACCTCGATCGCCAACCGGTACTTCTCCCCCGGCACGATCGTCAGGTTCGGCACGAACTGCGTCCCCACCCCGATGGTTCCGGGGTTGCGCAACAGGTTCAGCCGGACACTGCCGTCCGCGGCCAACCGCAACCGGGCGTAGTACTCGTTGCTGCCCACCTTGCGACCCACCAACGACACGTACGTCGCCTCGTACAGCTTGTCGACCGAGAACACCCCGGTCACCCGCGTGTTCGCCGACTCCACCTCACCCAACGTGGCCGCCACGGTCCCACCCGCCGGCAGCGCGAGCACACCCGCACCACCGGACACCGAGTACCGCTGCGCCGACGCCGGCGTCGACCAGACACCACCATCGTCAGCCGTGCCCCACGACCCCGTCACCGACCGCTCGAACGCATCCCTGCCCAGCAGCCGGGCCGGCTCCGGATCCTCCGGCTCGGGCGCGGTCACCGTGACGGTCTTGGTGACCGAGTGAGTCGCTCCGTCGTCGTCGGTCACGGTCAGCTCGACCGGGTACGACCCCGCCGCGGTGAACGGGTGCGAGGGGTTCGTCGCGGTGCTCGTCGCACCGCCCCCGAAGTCCCACGCATGCGACGCGATCGTCCCGTCGGAGTCTGACGCGCCCGACGTGAACGCCGCCGTCAGGCCCGAGGCCGACCAGCTGAAGTCCGCGACCGGGGCGACGTTCGGCGTCGGCTCCTCGGGCTCCTCCGGCTCCTCGAGCACGACGGTGGGGTCGATCGCGGTGATCTGGTCCCACTTGATCGAGAGCGGTGCGGCAGCCGATCCGGCGGCGGGCAGTGTGCCCCACACACCGACCGCACCGGGTGCCTGGAGCGCAGCGGTCGCATCCGTCGCGGTG
>NZ_BJZQ01000010.1 GCF_007992115.1 Aeromicrobium flavum | reverse complement strand
CGTTGCTGCCCACCTTGCGGCCCACCAACGACACGTACGTCGCCTCGTACAGCTTGTCGACCGAGAACACCCCGGTCACCCGCGTGTTCGCCGACTCGACCTCACCCAACGTGGCCGCCACGGTCCCGCCCGCCGGCAGCGCGAGCACACCCGCACCCCCGGCCACCGAGTACCGCTGCGCCGACGCCGGCGTCGACCAGACACCACCGTCATCAGCCGTGCCCCACGACCCCGACACCGCCCGCTCGAACGCATCCTTCGCGACGACGTTCGTCGCGGCGGGAACCGTCACCGTGACCTCGTGGGTCTCGGTGTCCGTGGCGCCGTCGTCGTCCGTGACCGTCAGCGTGACCGTGTAGGTCCCGGCCGCGGCGTAGGTGTGCGTCGCCGACACTCCGGATCCGTCGTCACCCTCGTCGAAGTCCCAGTCGTAGGACGCGATCGTGCCGTCGGGATCATTCGATCCGCCAGCGTCCACCGTGATCTTGAGGCCCTTGACCGTCGCGGCGAAGGCGGCCACCGGCGGCTGGTTCGGCGCCTCCAGGGAGACCGTCCTGGTCCTGGACGACGTGGCGCCCTCGTTGTCGGTGACCGTCAGCGTGACCTCGTGGGTGCCGAAGCTCCCGAAGTCGTGCGCGGGGTTCTGGTCGGTCGACGTGGCCCCGTCGCCGAAGTCCCAGACGTGGGACGTGATCGCCCCGTCGCTGTCGCTGGACTCGGACGTGAACTGCACCGTCCTCGACCCGGGCGTCACCGTCGTGCGGAAGTCGGCGACCGGGGCGACGTTCGGCAGCTCCATCGTGAGGGGTGCCGAGAACGTCCCCTGGCCACCCTCGTTGTCCGTCACCGTCAGCGTGACGGTGTAGACGCCCTCCTCGTCGTACGTGTGCGACGGGTTCGCCGCGGTGCTGGTCTCACCGTCGCCGAAGTTCCACAGGTACGACGCGATCGTGCCGTCGACGTCCGTGGCGGCCGACGTGAAGTCCGCCTTCAGGCC
Source organism: Aeromicrobium flavum (assembly GCF_007992115.1). Lineage (GTDB taxonomy): Bacteria > Actinomycetota > Actinomycetes > Propionibacteriales > Nocardioidaceae > Aeromicrobium > Aeromicrobium flavum. The sequence continues at coordinate 63,983 of NZ_BJZQ01000010.1, read as the reverse complement.
GTCCTTGGTCACCGTGAAGTCCGCGGTCGGCTCGACGTTCGGCAGGTCGCCGCCGCCGGCCAGGAAGTGCCGCTGGACGTCGGAGGTCGACAGGGGCCGGGAGTAGACCGCGGCCTCGTCGAGGTCGCCGTTGAACCAGGCCGTGGACGAGTCGGTCCACTGCCGGTCGCCACCGAGCTTCCAGTAGCCGTTGTAGGCCTGGGCGGACGTGTTCGCGTGGGTGGCGTCGAGCTCACCGTCGACGTAGAGCCTCATCCCGTCAGGTCCGAGCGTGGAGACGACGTGGTGCCACTGGCCGTCGTTCAGCGTGTCGCTCGACGTGATGACGACGCTGGTCCCGGGGTGGACACCGAAGTTCAGGCGCCCGTTCGCCAGCCAGAGCTGCCGGTCGTAGTTCGACGAGGCGGCCGTGCCGCTGCTGGAGCCGAACCCGAAGATGCGCCCCACGCCGGTCATCGTCGTCTTGAACCAGACCTCCTGGCTGAAGGTCGCCGGTGCGGCGGACTGCGCCTTGGAGACCACGACGCCACCGGGGTTCAGGCCGAACAGGCCCGTGTTGGGACCGAGGCCGATCGCCGTGTTCCCGGGGATGACGCCGGGACGCCCCGCGGTCTTGTTGCCGGCGATCGTGCCCTCCTGCTCGCCCATCACGGCGGAGTCGGTCGCCGTGGAGCCGGTGTCCGTCAGGCGCCAGTACATCTCGGGGCTGTCGTTGAACACGGCAGCGCCGTACGAGTCCGCGGGAACGGTCTTGAGCGCCGAGGAGCGGCCGCTCTTCATCCAGTGGTCGTTGACCTGCGCGGCGGTCAGCGCCGTCGGGTACACGGAGAACTCGTCGATCTGGCCGTTGAAGTTCTTGGCACCGGTCCAGGTGTTGTCACCGCCGAGACGCCAGTAGCCGTTGTAGGCCTGCGCCGACGTCGTGTCGGTGCGCTGGGCGACCCGCTTGCCGTCGACGTAGAGGACCTGGCCGCCGGGGCTCAGGGAGGCCACGGCCTGGTGCCACTGGCCGTCGTTGTACGACCGCGTCGAGGTCACCGTCCGCTCAGCACCGGGGTAGACGCCGAAGACGAGGCGGCCGGCCGTGTTCATCATGAGGTGGCGGTCGTAGTTGTTGGAGTCACCGCTCGCGCTGCTGCCGAAGCCGGCGATCTTGCCACCGGCCGAGGAGGAGGTCTTGAACCACACCTCGGTCGAGAAGGTGTTCGTGCCGGGCGTGAGCTGCGTGGAGATCACCCGTCCGTTGGCGGTGCCGTTGAACGCAGAGGCCGTGTCGGTCGAGTTGTTCAGCGCGCCCGCCGTGCCTCGGGACACGCCCGACCCGGCCGTCGTGTCGTCGTTGCCGAGCCAGTCGGCGACCGTGTTGCCGCTGTCGCCGAGGCGCCAGTACTTGGTCGCCCCGTCGTCGAAGACGGCGTTGCCGTACGTGCCGAGGGTGTCCTCGAGCGCGACCGTCGTGGTCACCCAGTTGGAGGTGGCGAGGTTCCCGTCGTCGTCGAGGACCCTCAGCTGGTACCGCACCGAGGCGCCCGGGGTCAGGCCGGTGTCCGTGAAGGACATGGGCTTGCCCTCCCACCAGCGAGCCGTCTGGACCTCCTCGTGGACCAGGCCGGCGGCGTTGACGTTGTCGCGGTAGATCCGGTAGGTCAGCTTGGCGCTGTCCTGGTCGCGGTTGGCCGGCCACGAGAGCCGGACCTCGCCGGGACGGACGCTGCGCGCCGACGGATTGATCGCCGCGGCCGAGTTCTGCGGTCCGCGCTTCTTCGGGTTCGAGGCGACGGAGCGCTTCGCGTAGCGGACCAGTCCGGCCTGCGCCTGGCCGTTGATCCGCGGGAACTCGCCGCCGAAGACGGTGTAGTCGCCCTCCGCGTCCACGGCCCACGTGGCCTGGCCGCTGATCGAGCCGACGGCGGCGGTGGGCCACCAGTTCAGGAGCTCGGGGCGCGGCGCGCCCGGGTGGTCCTCGTAGCCGTAGATGTCAGGCGTGTTGGTGCCACGCACGTCGTTGCTGAACGCGTTCGAGTGGTAGTACGACCACGGCTCCGACTGCGGGAAGCCGTTGCTGTTGCCGCAGTAGTGCTTGTGGCTCGCCGTGTAGACGACCTCCGAGGTCGCGGCGACGTCGTACGTGTCGCCGTGGCAGTCCTCGATCCACTCCAGCGATCCGTCGCTCCAGTTCGCGGCGAAGGTCCCCTCCACGTTGCCACCCGAGCCGTAGTGCCAGCCGACGCCGTAGAACTTCTCACCGTCGCTGTCGGTCTTGGCGATGCCGGAGTTCGCCCCGGCGTCACGCACCTGGCTGTTCACCGGCATCGGCAGCGGATCGCCCGAGGTCGCGTCCGAGAGGAACAGGCCGTACCCCGGCTCGCTGCTGCCGCCCACCGACGTGAAGTTGCCGGTCATCAGGACCTTGTTGGCACTGGCGGACACCTCCATCGACTGCACCTGGTTGTTGTCGGCGTCCCTGCGCCAGGGCAGCGTCGCACCGTTCGAGGCGTCGATCGCCGCGGCGCGGCCGCGCGGCAGGTTGTTCACGCCCGTGAAGTAGCCGCCCACGAAGATCGCGTCGTTCGTCGCGGCGACCGTGCTCGTGATGCCGTTGATGTTGGGGGCGACGTTGTTGAGGTTGCCGCTGGGGAGGTCGAAGACCGCGATGCGGTTGCGGGCGATGCCGTTGACCTGGGTGAAGGCTCCGACGACGTAGAGCTTCGTCTTGGCCGGGTTCGTCGCGATGTCCTTGACCTGGCCGTTGAACTGGGGCGCCCAACTGTTGAGCGCCCCGGTCTTCAGGTCGAACGACATCGCGTTCCACCGCGGGCTCTCGCTGGTGCCGGCGGCGGCACCGGGCGGTCGTGCACTGGTGAACTCGCCTCCGGCGTAGACCGTGTCGTTCACGATGAGCACGGTCGTGGCCTTGCCGTTGATCTGTGCCGTGGGCAGGGCGTCGGCCGTGACCGTCTCGGGCAGCGGCTCCGCAGCGCCGGCGCCGGTGATCGACGGGACGACCACGGCCAGGACCAGGAGGGAAAGGGTGCCGACAGCGACGAGGGGCCGGCGAAGCATGCTGTTCACGTGCGTAGTCCTTTGATCAGTGCACCGTGCTGGATGCCCACGAAAGTCGCGTTTCCCCCCGGCGAATTCGTTGGAACACGAGCAGTCAAACACGCTGTTCGATACACCGTTCGCCGAATGGTTGACCTCAGAAATAGCGTTTGGCCCCTGCGTTTTCTTCACACCCTCCAGTCACATCCCTCACAGGCCTGACCGGCCGTTCGGCCCGTTCCGACGCGCCGGGACGGACGCGACGGCACCCGCCGGACCTCCGGTACGGTGGCCAATCATCGCTGGACATCTCGGGGCCGAACGGAGTGCGCATGGTCGAGGCCGAGTTCGTGTTCCCCGTCGCCTCCGCCGCGTGGAGCGAGCGGCACGCACGTGGCGAGGTACCCGGTCGGTGGCCCTACGGCCTGGAGCGACTCGACCGTCCCGACCGACCCGTCCGGGTGACGCACCTGGACGCCCCGTCGCGAGGCGGGCGCCTCGCATGGCGCCTGTCTCCCCGGCCGGCGCGCCACGACCGACTCGGACTGGCCTGGGACGAGGGCACGGCCCACACCATGGCGGTGTCCCGGCGCTACGGCCGCATGCACTGCGGTGTCATCTGGGCCACCGACCAGCTGGAGCGGCTCGACGCCCGCTCCCTGGCCGGCGTCCGCAGGACCCTGTCGGCCATGAGGTCGGTCTGGGTCCTCAGTCGGGGGCAGCTCGACGCCATGGACCGACTGGTCGACGGTGGGACACCCTGCGCGTTCGTGAAGTTCGGCGTCGACGAGCAGTTCTTCTCACCCGCGCCCTACCCCGACCAGCCGCTGCTCTTCAGCGCCGGGGGCGACCGCGACCGTGACCACGAGTCGATCCTGACCGCCTTCGAGCAGGTCGTGCGCGCCCGTCCGCACGTCCGCGCCGTGCTGCAGACGAAGGCCGTGTCCTCCGGCCGCGGGGTCACGATCGTCCCCCACCTCCCGCACGCCGAGCTGCGCGAGATGTATCGCCGGGCCTCGGTGGTGGCGATCGCGACCCGTCCCAACCTCCACGTCTCGGGCATGACCGTCTCGCTCGAGGCCCAGGCCACCGGGCGGCCGGCGATCCTCACGCACACCCCCGGCGCCGAGGACTACGTCGACGACGGCGTGACCGGCTTCCTGACCCGGCCCGGATCGGTCGACCACCTGGTCGAGCGGTTGATCGAGCTCGTCGACGACCCGGCGCGGGCCGCGGCGATGGGCCGCGACGCCCGTCAGCGCATCGAGGACGACTTCACCAGCCGGCACCTCGCGGATCGACTCGCCGCCGCGATCGGCTGGACGTAGCGCTCAGGAGAACATCCAGCGGTCGGCGGCCAGCCGTCCGTCGACCGTGGGCAGGTCCCTGAGGACGTCTCCCGCCGCACGATCGGCAGCCAGCGCCTGCCGCACGGCGGCCGCGACCTCGTCCGGTCCGGCGGTCCGAGGATCCAGCACCCGGTGTCCGTGTCCGGCCAGCCAGTCGGCGATCCCCGTCTCCGTCGTGGCCACCACCTCGCAGCCGTGGGCCAACGCCTCGACGAGGGGCAGCCCCACCTGCTCACGCCACGTCGGGGTGGGCTGGGAGAGCAGGACGAGCACCGCGGCCGACGCCAGCTCCCGATGGATGAGCTCGCGGCTCGGATCGACATGGACGGTGACCTCGTCCCAGGTGGCCGCCGCCTCCTCAGCGAGAGGGCGCAGGTCGCCCTTGCCGAGGATCCGCAACGGGACCCCGGGAGCGGACGCGCGGATCTTCGGCCAGGCCTCGAGGAGCTGGCGCAGGCCCTTGCGCTCGTCGAACGCGCCGAGGAACACCACCGCGGTCCGGGCGCCGTCCAGCGGACAGACCGCACACGGCTCCGGCAGCGCCGGCACCAGACGCACCTGCGCAGAGCGCCGGGTCCGGTAGGGGCGGTACTGGACCATGGCCCCCTCGGTGCCGACGGCCAGGCGGTCGACCTGGAGCATCAGCAGGCGCACCATCGCGCGGTACAGCCGTCGTCGCCACCAGGACGCCAGCCGAGGACTCGGCGAGGTGAACGGGTCGTCGTTGCCGATCGCGTAGCTGACGATGCGGACGCGCCGCCCTGCGACGAGCCCCCGGAGTCGCACCGCGACCGCGGCCACGAGGCTGTTCTTGACCGCCGAGAGCATGAGCGGCTCGTTGACCTCGAGCTGGCGCACGTCGGCACGGAGCAGGTCACGGGCGAGGCTCGCGGTGCTGCCGAAGCGGCGCACGTCCAGGCCCCGCAGCAGCTCCTCGGCGAAGTCGTAGTTGCGTCCGCCGTAGAGCACCGAGGCCGGCTCCCACTGGTGGAAGCGCTCCAGGTGGGCGGTCCGCAGGCCCTCGTACACGCGGACCCGCTGTCCGAGCGGACGAGGACGGCGACTGGCTCGCCATCCGGAGACCGTGCCACGGATGACGGGCCACAGGGTGCGGTGCGGGCGGACGAGCTGCCGGCGTCCGCCGCGCAGCAGGATGCCGCGGCCGGCCTGCCAGGCCCGGCGCTCCCACCGACGCACGTCGTCGCGGTCGAGGTGCCGGTGGGCGAACAGCAGGCGGTTGCGCGTGTTGTAGAAGTAGTAGAGCGACGACTTCGCCCGGGCCCCGCCCCCGCCCTCGTGGGTGCCGCCCTCGTCGTGCACGGCCGTCGCCCCCGCCACGAGCTCCACCGCTCCCCCGGCCTCCAGCACCTTCGCCGAGAGGTCGACGTCCTCCCAGTAGAGGAAGTAGTCCTCCTCGAAGCCACCGATCCGTCGCCACAACTCCGCGGAGAGCATCAGGCAGGCGCCCGAGAGCCAGGGCAGGCGACGCTCGCCCTCGACCCGCCGGGCCCAGGCGCGCATGTCCCCGGAGTCGAGCAGCACGTCGGTTCCTGCCGACCACACCGCGCCCGTGCCGGTCAGGATCGTCGGCGCCACGAGCGACAGGGGTCGGTCCCTCACCGCCGACTCCAGGCGGGCCACGGAGGGCGCGTCGATCGAGGCGTCCGGGTTGAGCAGCAGGATACGGGTGACCCCGCGCGCCAGCGCCTCCTCCACCCCGACGTTGCAGCCTCCGCCGAAGCCGAGGTTCGCCTGCGGGTAGACGCCCACCCACGACCGCTGGTCGATGAGCGCTCGCACCGTCGATCGCTCGGCCGCCGAGGAGTGGTTGTCCACGACCACCACGACGGTCTCGGCGGAGAACGGGATGCTCGCCAGGTTCTGGCGCAGCAGCTCGCTCGAGCCGTAGTTGACGACGACGACCCCGAGCCGGCCCGGGCCGCCGCCGCCTACCTCCGGCGCTGGGCCAGGGTCACCCACGGCGCTCCGTGAACGCACCCAGAGCCTCCACCCCGGCACGCTGACCGGTCGCCGCGGCGATCGCGGCCGGGAGGCCGGCTGCGACGCTCCCCACCGACGCCCTGGTCGATGCGCCCGCCGCGCCCTTGGCGTCGACGATGGCCGCTCCCTCGGTGAGGACGGAGGCCTTGTCGTTGCCGGTGCCGTCACGGAACTGCTGCAGGTTCTTGAAGCTCTTGACCTGGTAGATGCCGTTGGCCCAGCAGGCGAAGTTCGCCGGGGACTGCGCGCCGGGACGGTGGAAGGCGTTGTTGTTCGACGTGATGCCGAACTCGTTGCCCGTCCGGACCTGCGCCTCGTCCTGCGTCAGGATCGGGCAGGTGTTGGAGCCGGTCATGCTCACCACGTTGTTGTGGAAGCTGATGTCGTCGACCACCCACGGGATCGTCGCGGCCAGTGCCTTGACGTCCTGCTTCCGCTCGTCGTCCCACACCGCGAACGGCCGCGGGTTGCCGACGATCGTGTTGTTCCAGACGTCGACCGAGCCCGAGGCCTGGATCCGCAGGCCGGTGCCGTCGTTGCCGAAGATGTGGTTGTCCGCGACGACCGCATCCTCGCTCAGCTCGATCATGACGCCGGCCGCGTTGCCGGAGACCGAGTTGCCCACGATTTCGAGGTTCGAGGACGACACGTCGAACCAGATGCCGCCCGCGTGGCGGGTGTCGGCCACGACGTTGTCACGCAGGACCACGTCCTTCGCCCGGGTGATCTTGATGCCCGAGGCCACGGGAGTCGGCTTGAAGCCCTGCGCGTTGTTGCCCCGGAAGACCGACTTCTCGACCACCAGGTCGTTGGTGTTGTTGCCGCCGAACCCCATGATGGCGTTCTCCGACACCGTGACGTTGCGGTAGCGCTGGCCAGAGGCCCAGGCGGCGATGCCGAGCCACGCGTTCTCCTCCACCACCACGTTCTCGAACTCGATCCCGGACACGCCCGCGATGACGGCGGCGAAGTCGTTCTTCGTCGTCGCGTACCGGCGCACGCCGATGCCTCGCACCACCGCGTCCGTCGCGTGGATCTCCATCGCCCGCTTCAACGCGCTGGCACGGACCGACTTCCCGGCCGGGTTGTCACCGACGACGAGGCGCTTGCCCGCCTTGTCGACGTAGAACTCGCCCGCCGACACGGCCGACTCCGAGGCGACCTGCGTCAGGGCCTTGTCCCCGATCCAGACCTGGTCGGGGTAGCTGGCCAGGGGGCGGGCGGGATCGACCCAGCGGCTCGTCTCGTCGGTGGATCCGGACATGATGCGGTGGTCGAACACGGCGTTCCAACCGGAGGCGACCCAGCGCGACCCGCTCGACGCCCAGGTGGAGACCGTCTTCGAGCCGTCGAACCAGACGGCCTCGCCGGGATGGTTCTGGACGGTGATGCCCGTGAGGGACTTGTCGATCAGCACACTCTCGTGGAAGGTGCCGCCCCGCAGGACGAGGGTCGAGCCGGCCTTGGCCTTCTCGAGGGCGTAGCCGAAGCTTCCGTACGGATCGGCCTTGGTGCCCTGGCCCGTCCGCGACCCCAGCGGCGCCACGTACACGGCGTTCGCGGGGACCGGGTAGCTGGCCTGACCCACCGGGAGGGACCCGACCGCCGACGGAGCGGACGGCGCGGGCGTCGTGGGAGCGGGGGTGGGCGTCGGCGCCGGCGTGGTAGCCGTCGCGGGAGGCGGAGTGGGGGTGGGCGTCGTCGGCGTCGGGGTGCCCGCGGCGACCGCTGCGGCCGTCGCGAGGTTGTCGGCGCGGACGACCGTGGTGACACCGTCCGGTGACACGTCGAACTTCAGGCCGGGTGCGCCGCCCGCCCGCAGTCGGGCGGCGGACGAGTCCGAGCCGACGACCTGCCAGTCGGGTGCCGGGCCGGCGCCCGTCAGCCACGCCCGGGCCTTGAGGTCGACCTTCGCGTCGCCGACCGTGGAGAACTGGACGGTGACCGACCGGTTCGCCGGCACGCTCGCCAGCACGGTCTTCTGGGCCACCATGGTCGTGGTGGAACCGTCGGCGGTGCGGTGGATCGAGAGCCCGAGACCGCCGCTGGCGAGGTGGTGCAGGCGCGCCTCGTAGTAGCGCCCGGACACCGAGCGCCGCAGCAGGACGGCGGACGTCGCTCCGCCTCCGCGCTGGGCCGTCTCGACCGCCAGGTCCGCCGTGATCGACGCGTCGGTCAGGCTGACACCCTCGGCGACGGAGGCCGCGGACTTGCCGGGCTGGACCTCGGCCCGTCCCCGGGAGCCGTCGACGGAGAGCCGGCCCGGCGCGCCGGTCGCGTACAGGGCGCCGCTGGTCGACGCGCCCCAACCCTCGGTCCAGCGACGCGAGAAGTCGTCGGCGAGGTGACGCGTGCTGCCGGTGTTCGGCGTGCTCTCGCCGGTGTCGGCCGCGCGGTACTGGTGGACCAGGACGGTGGTGCGGGCCGACCCGGCCGACGCGTCGAACTTCAGGCCGGGAGATCCCTCGGTGACCCGGGACGACGACGCGTCGCGCCCCGTCACCTGCCACGACGGCATGGACGCGCCGCTGACCCAGGCCCTGGCCTTGAGGTCGACGGTGGCACTGCCCGTCGCGACGAACTCGACCGACAGCTTCTGACCGGACGCGACGTTGGTGGCGACGACGGTCTCCCCCGCGATGGCGGCGGACGAGGTGCGGTCGCTGCGCAGGACCGTCAGGCCGAACCGACCGGGCGCGAGCTGGCGCAGGCGCGCCTCGTAGTAGAACCCCAGGCCCTTGCGGCGCAGGAGCAGCGACGAGGACACTCCGTTGGAGACGCCGTCCCCGACGCGCTCGAAGGAGACGACCGCCTTGGCGTAGGAGTCACCGAGCTTGACGCCCTCGGCGATGGCCGCGGCGTTGGTGGCGGCCGGGAGGTCGACCCGACCCGCGCCTGCGCTGACCGACAGCCGCTGGGCGGAGCCGGTCGTGTACGCCTGACCGCTCGACGCCTTGCCCCAGCCCGAGCCGACGCTCCGGTCGAAGTCGTCCTGGATCACCGTCGCGCCGGCGGACGCGGTCACCGCGCCCGCCATGGCACCCGCGATGAGAGCGAGTCCGAGGAGCAGGGGGATGGAGCGGGCCGCGACAGGGCGGCGGCGCAGCAGTCGTTTCGTCATCAAGAGTCAACCTTGGGGGTGAGCGGGTCGCGTCGCGCGGCGCTGCGCGACTCCGTCGAAGTCATGTACATCCCGAGATTGCTTCGCAAATCCTTGCAAACACGGGGCACGGCTGCAAATCCGGCCTCTGTAACGTGGACCGGTCTCACGCGTCCACCCGCTCGCGCGGCCGCTTGCCGTACACGCCGTCGCTCCCGTAGCGGAACCGGTGGCGGCGACGTGCTCGCGTCAGGACGACGCCGAGCAGCGGCGACCGACCCGTCTCGAGGATCTCGAGCGCCTTGACGAACTTGCCCGTCGAGATCTTGGCGCGCCGGGCGAGCACCAGCACCCCGTCGGTCATGTGGCCCAGCCACACCGAGTCCGCCGCGGCGAGCACCGGCGCCGAGTCCAGGATGACGAAGTCGTACTCGGCCTTCGCGTGGTCGATCAGGTCCTTCATCGCCGAGCTGCTGAGCAGCTGAGCGGGGTTCGGCGGGATGGGTCCGGCCGCCAGGACATCGAGGTTGGGGATCCACTCCTGGACGGCCGTCGAGAACTCGAACCGCCCCGAGAGCACGTTGGAGACGCCGACCGCCGACTCCAGCCCCGTGACCAACCCGACCGAGGGCGAGCGCAGGTCGCAGTCCACGAGCAGGACCCTCATGTTCCCGGCGGCGACCGCGACGGCCAGGCCGGCCGCGACCGAGCTCTTGGCCTCGCCCGGCGTCGCCGACGTGATCACCAGCGAGGAGACGCCGTCGGGGACCCTCAGGAAGCTCAGGCTGGTGATGAGCCCCTGGAGGGACTCCGACTGCAGTCCGCGGCGATCGGCGATGACGGCGCGGATGAAGGAGTCGCCGCGCCCGGACTCGACGATCTCGCCCAGCACCGGCAGGTCGGTGACCTCCTCGATGTCGGCGACCTCGCGGATCGAGGCACCGAAGAACCGCCGCAGGAAGGCGTACCCCAGGCCGAGGGCCAGGCCCACCAGCGCACCGAGGACGGTCTCGTTCCGCCGGTTGGGCGCGATGGGGAACGTGGGGGTCGAGGGAGGTCCGACGGTGGTGAGTCGGATGACCGGGTCGCCGCGCTTGCTCGCCGGCGACACCTCCGAGACCGCGGCCGCGAGCTCGCGCGTGACCGCCGAGGCGATCCTGCGGGCCTGCTCGGGCTCGCCCGAGACGACGGCGACGTCGATCACGACGGTGTTGAGCGGCGACGACGCGCTCACCGATCCGGCGAGCTGCCTCGGCGTGACGTCGAGGTCGAGCCGGTCGATGACCGGCTCGAGCACCATCTCGGAGTTCGCGAGCAGCACGTACGACGAGACGATGTTCTGGATGTAGTTGGACCCCTGGACGATGTCGGTGGCACTGCCGCCGAGGTCGGTGGTGAGCAGGACGCGGCTGGTCGCGCGGTAGGTCGGCGGCGTGTTGCTCGCGTGCAGGAAACCGACCAGCGCTCCCAGGATCCCCAGGACGAGGATGACGGCGAGGTGCCGCTGGATCGTCTTGACGTACGCGCGCAGCGTCATGACCGACATCCCGTCGTCGGTTCGTTGGCGCCAGCCTGCGAAGTCACGCGACCGAGTGTAGGGGCGAACGGCCCGTCCCGGAGCCGAAGCGAGTGGATCATCCACCGCCCGGACCGGCCGGACTTCTGCGATGATCTGCCCATGCGGAGTGCCGAGGTCCATACTCCGGGACTGCGGGCCCGCGACACGTTCGCGGTCCTCGTGGTGTGCAACGCGAACATCTGCCGATCGCCCCATCTGGTCGCCCTCCTGCGTCGGGCCCTGGCCGGCCGTCACGGCACGACGCGCATCGCCCTCTTCGACGGCGGCGTGAACGCCGATCCGGGCCGGCCCGCCTGCTCACGGCTCGCGCGTCGGCTGACCTCCACGCGGCAGGACCTGGAGCGTCATCGATCGACGCCCGTCACGGCCGACGCCCTGGACCGCGCCGATCTCGTCATCGCCACGTCGCGCGACGAGCGCAGCCTCCTGGCCCAGCTGTCGCCCGAGAGCCGGAGCCGCACCTTCACCGCGTACGAGGCGATCCGGCTTTCGTCGCGGCTGACCGAGTCCGACTACGCCCTGAGCCCCGGTGAGACCGCGGCCGAGCGCACCGCCCGGCTGATCGGTCTCATGCACCTCCAGCGGTCCGCCCTCTCGTCGGCTCCGACCCGCCGCTCACCGGACGACGGACGGTTCGACATCCCGGACGCCCACCTGTCCGCCGCGCGCCACAGCGAGGTCGCCCGACACGTGCGCAGCACGGCCGACGGACTCGCGGAGGTCCTGGCCGCCCTCACGGGGACACAGGACCCGTAGGCCCCGCACCGCTCGGGCGCGCTCAGCGGCGGTCGAAGCGAGCCACGGTGGTCCGGGAACCGGCCCAGGACCGCGTCAACCGCAGGCCGTGTCGTTCGAGGACGGCCTCGTCACCGCTGCGGACCTCGGACTCGAGGTCGGTGCGTCGGACCACCCACAGCGTGTCCATCCCGTCGAGCACGGGACCCGCTTCCGCGAGCTGGCGCGAACCCGCGAAGAGCAGGACGTCGTCGTCCGGCTCCGAGAGTCGGGTGACGTCGACGAGTCCCTCGAACGCTTGCGGGTAGGCGCTGGCCATCGAGCGGCTGGTGGCCCGGACCACGGTGGCGTCGTCGCGTCGCAACGGGCTGAAGTAGACCCCGTCGCCGTCGCGTGCGTCGGCCTCGAGACGAGCGGCCACCACGGACCAGTCATAGCCGCTCTTGGCGCTCTCGCCCCGTTGGGACGCATAGACCGGGGCGACCAGGAGCACCGCCGCCCCGGCGGCCACGACCTGCGTCACGCGGCCGCGGATCGCGGTCACGCCGGCGGCGATCAACAGCGCCAGCGCCGGAGCGCAGAACCCGAAGTAGCGCGGGTGGTAGAGCGAGCCACCCAGCAGCGACCAGCCGCCGACCAGCACGGTCGGGATCACGACCCACCCGACGAGCAGGGCCGCCGAGCCCTCGCGCGCACCCAACCGCGCGGACCGCAGGACGCGCGTCACGCCGACGGCGGCTGCGGCCCACCCCAGCAGCGCGAGCAGGAGCGCCGCCGGCAGCCAGGGCCCCGCCGCCACGTCGCCCGGCGTCTCTCCGAGGAACCACTGGTTGACGACGGCGCGCCGGACCAGGCCGGGGGCCGTGAGCGTCGTCTGGGTCAGCTGGCCTCGCTGTCCGAGCGCCGTGAGCACGACGGGGGCGGCGACCACCGCGCCTCCCGCGGCCGCTGCGAGCCAGGCGGCCCGCTCCCGCGGCCCGCGGACGAACGCCGGCACGGCCAGTGCATGGGCGAGGAGCAGCAGCGCCACGTAGAGGTGGAACATCACGCCGATCGCCACGAGGGCCGCATAGGCCGTCCACCGCCGCCCACCGGTCCTGGACGCCCACACGAAGACCACGGTCATCCACACCGCGACCACCAGGGCGAAGGCGAAGGAGCGCGCCTCCAGGCCCATCCACGTGGCCCGCGGCAGGACCGTGAGGATCGCTGCGGCGACGCCGGCGGGCACGCGGCCCGCGAAGAGCTGCCGCCCGAGGACGTAGGTGCCCGCCACCGCGATGCCCACGGCGATCGCGCTCGGCGCCCGCACCGCCAGCTCAGACGTCCCGAAGACCGAGATCCACCCGTGGAGGACGAGGTAGTAGGCGCCGTGCACGGCATCGATGCGCCCGAGCAGTCCGGCCAGGTCGCCCAGCGGGCGGTCGGCCGCGGACAGCGACGCCGCCTCGTCCAGCCAGAAGGACGGGATCCAGCTGCCGACGAAGGCGACGATCGTGGCGAGCACGCCCCACGCCGCCGCGGCGACGGGGTCCGAACGCAGGGATCGCGGTGCCGAGGTCACCTGGACCCCAGGAGGGCGACGATCCGTTCGTACGTGTCGACGACCGCCGCCAGGTTCGACTCGCCCGGCTCCTCGCTCTCCCGCCGACGCAGCTCGTTCACGAGCGCCGGGATCTGCGCATCGGTCGCCTGGTGAAGCGGCGGCGGCTCGACGCACGCCTCGAACGCCGTGGCGGTCTTGGCGACCCCCGGGGAGACGACCGGACGGCCGTACGTCGCGGCGACGATCGCCGCGTGCATGCTGGTGCTCACCACGCACCCGGCGGCCGCGAACACCGCCGTCACGTCGTTCGCCGGCAGGATCCCCAGGAACGGCACCCTCGCGCGCTCGGCCGCCTCGCGCAGCATCTCCTGCTCGCCGGCGTACCGGCCGAGGGGCAGCACGACGCACGGCGCGGGAGCACACGCCTCGATGAGGCTCGCGAGCCGCTCGGACGTCCACCCGGCGAACGCCGCGGCGTGGAAGACCACGACGCCGTCCGACCGCCCGGCACGATCGGCCAGGACGCGCGACCCGCGCTCGGCCGCGTCGGCGGCGGACTCGACCAGCGGCAGCGCGAAGACCGCGTCCGGCCCGACGAGAACGCGCTCCGGACTCATCCCGACATCGCGCAGCAGGTCGGCGCCACGGTGTGTCCGCACCCACGCGCCGGCGAGGGCAGCCACCGCCTCCAGCACCTCGGGCGACCTCGGCAGGGTGTGCACCCCGGCCGAGACGTAGGCCGCGGGCACCCCCCAGGATCGCGCCAGCCACGGTCCGGGCCGGTCGCCGATGGCGCGGTGCGCGAACCGCCGGGCTCGCGCCCGGTTGATCCAGCGTCGCCGTTGCTCGGTGGGGACGCACAGGTGGTCCATGGCGACGACGCCTCGGTCGACCCGGACGATGTCCCCGCCGCCGATCAGGACGGCGTCGAGGCCCTCAGGACGGAAGCTCGTGATCGGGTCGACCGCCCGGCCGTCCGGCAGCTGCCCGGCGATCAATCCGTAGTGCCGGTCAGGCGGCCGGATCCCCACGTGCCGCGACAGCGCGCCGAACACCCCCGGGTAGATCTGGTCGCCGTAGTTGGACATCGAGAACGCCCCGACGTGGGCCATCGACGTCATCGCGTCACCGCCCTCGTGCGCGTGGCGTAGACCCAGTTGGCGGCCAGCTGGAAGATCAGCACGCCCGAGATCGACGCGATCACGGGACCGATGGCGCCCCACTGCATCGAGAGGAGCACCGAGGCGACGATGTTCCAGGGCATCATCAGCGTCACCATGACCGCCTGGAACCGCAGCCCTCGCGCGTCGGTCAGGTAGTTGCCGAGCGGATTCTTGGCCGCCTGGACGACGACGAAGACGACGAAGGCCACGACCAGGGCGAGGTCGAGCCGGATCGCGCCGCCGGAGGCGATCTCGGCCAGCCACGGCGACGCCACGGCGACGAGCCCGGAGACGACGAGAGCCGCTCCGCCGAACCACAGGGCCATCACGTGCGGTGAGGAGGTGGACGAGACGCCGGCGGCCCGCTCCCGGGCGAAGACCGGCCACAGGGACACACCCGCCGCCATGGCCACGCCGACGATGGGCAGGAACATCTGGGCCGCCAGGCTGTACTGGGCCAGCTCGTCCCGCGACCCCACGTGGCTGAGGACGATGCGGCTCGACTGCATGGCGATCGGCAGGGCGATCATCTGGATCAGCAGGGGCAGCGCCGTGTCGAAGACCCGGGCGCCCCGCACGGATCGCACGCGCACCGCGTCCCGGTAGGCGAGCCGCAGCATCGGCCGCACCGCACGATTCGCGAGCACCATCGCGATCGCCGCGGCGACGAAGGTGCCGCAGTACGCCGCGATGGCGAGGTAGCCGCCGGCATCGACGTCGAGCAGGAGCAGCACGGCGATGCACGCCAGCACGATCGGCGTCTGGACCAGGCCGAGCAGGATCACGACGTGGTTCTGGCCGAGTGCGATGAGGATCCGCTGCCCGTACCCGATTCCCAGCGTCATCGCGAACACCGCGAGGCACGCGGCGGCGGCGATCGGCCCCGACCCCTTTATCAGTCCGTCGCCGAGGAGTGTCTCCCAGGACCCCGTGAGGGTGATCGTCGCCGAGACCAGCAGGATCACGGCCATCGACCCCGCGAGGATCCGCACGCACGTGACGAGCACGCCGCGCACGCGCGGATCGTGGCGTGGGTCGTCGGAGGCCGCCACCGTGTTGATGATCGACGCCGAGATGCCGAGGTCGGCGAAGGGGACGAGCGCGATCAGGCCCACCAGCAGCATGTACTGGGCGTACGCGTCGACCCCGTAGTTCTCGATGACGAGTCGGGTGACGACGATCCCCAGGCCCGTGCTGATCGCCAGGACGATCAGCCGCGCGAGCGCACTGGCTCCTGCCGTACGCAGCGCCGGCCGAGACCTGGACTGCTGAGTGTCGTTCATCGAGAACCGCGCTTCGAGACTTGACCGGCCGACTCACGCCGCCGCGAGTTCGTGGCGGCCCGTGGCCGCACGGCGATTCTAGGGGCGGCGTCTCGGTTCGTGCGTGCGTTCGGGCAATCGATCGCGGGGGCGACACGCGGCGCGAATCCCACGGGTCTCACCAGCACCGCGTTTCGCTTGCACCCGTCAGCCACCCGTGATTTCATCAGGACGCCTCTGGAAAACTTGGATCGAGGCACTGGCGTCACGGTGCCGAGCGATCCGCGTCTCATGGATGACGCGCCGGCCCGTTCGCCACCCGGCCTCACCGAAGGGACGTGACATCGTGCAGCAGACCGGAGCACCCTCGATGCTCTTCGTGTGCCGAGCCAACGTGTGCCGCTCCGCGGTGGCCGAGTTCGTCGCGTCGGAGCGCTCGTCGGAGAGCGGGCTGCACATCGCGAGTGCCGGCACCGATGCCGTCCCCGGCCAGGAGATCTGCCCGCAGGCCGAGGCGCTGGTCGCGGAGCAGCCGAAGGGTCGCGACTTCGCCCGGGCCCATCGCTCCACCCGACTGACGCCGACCCTGACCTCGGGCTCCGCGCTCATCGTCACCGCCACCCCCCGCGAACGATCCGCCGTGGCCCGGATGGACCCGGCTGCGCGGCCGCGCACCTTCACCATGGTCGAGCTCGACCGTCTCCTCTCGGTCCTGGCGAGCACGTCCGGACCGATCGACCTCGCGACCCTGGTGGCGCAGCTCCACGGGATCCGGTGGCAGGCCGCGTCCGAGCACTGGAACCCGCCGACCCGGTTCGACCTCGAGGCCCTCAAGCCGCGGCGTGCCGTGCACGGCCTCTCCCTCGTGGACGCCCACGTGTCCCGCTCGTCGAACCACGCGGCCGTCGTGAAGGCGTCGCGCTCGCTCACGTTCACGATCACCGACCACGTCCTCGCCCGCATCGAGGCGCGAGGCACCGGCTCACGGGATCGGCGCGACCAGGACCCCCCGGGCTCGCCGAGAACCCGCCACGCGGGCTGAGCCCGACGCCCGCTCAGCGGTTGAAGGCGCTCTGCGTCTTCTCGAGGCCCACCGTCATCAGGCTCTCGACCGCGTCGGCGGCCTCCTGCACGACGATGTCGGCCTCGGTGCGCTCGGTCCTGGCGAACGGCTTCAGCACGAAGTCGTGCACCGTCTGCTGACCCGGCGGGCGACCGATGCCGAAGCGGACGCGCAGGAAGTCGCCGGTGCCGATCGACTGACGGATCGACTTCAGCCCGTTGTGGCCGTTGTCGCCGCCGCCGAGCTTGCAGCGCAGCGACCCCAGCGGCAGGTCGAGCTCGTCGTGGATCACCACGAGGTGGTCCGGTGCGACGTCGTAGTACTTCAGGAGGGCGGAGACCGCTCCCCCGCTCTCGTTCATGTACGAGCGTGACCGTCCCAGCACCGCGCGCTGTCCCGACAGCAGACCCGACACCACGTCGGCCCGGGCCGCCTTCAGAGACGAGAACCGGCCGCCCATCCGGGCGGCCAGCTCATCGGTCACGTGGTACCCGACGTTGTGCCGGGTGGCGGCATAGGACGAGCCGGGGTTGCCCAGCCCGACGACCAGCCAGGTCATCAGCCCTGCTCGGACTCCGGCTCGGGCGTCTCGGCCTCGGACGTCTCGGCCTCGGTCTCGTCGCGCTCGATGCCGGCCTCGGCCTCGGCGCCCTCGAGCTCGGCGTCCACCTCGGCGGCGGTCGGCGCGTGCGTCAGGTTGAGGATCATCAGGTCGTCCTCGACGGCCAGCGACGCGCCCTCGGGCAGGTCGAGGTCGGACGCCAGGACCTGGCTGCCCTGCTGGAGGCCCGCGATCGACACCTCGATGTCGGTGGGGATGTGGGTGGCCTCGACCTCGAGCGCCACGCTGGCGTTCTCGGTGACGACCAGGACGCCCGGCTCGGGCTCGCCCACGATGTTGATCGCGATGTCGACGGTGACCTTCTCGCCGCGCTTGACGATCAGCAGGTCGACGTGCTCGATGAAGCCCTTGAGCGGGTCGCGCTGGACGGCCTTCGGGATGGCGAGGTGGTTGTCCGAGCCCAGGTCGATGGCCAGGAGCGCGTTGGCGGTCTTGAGCGCCAGCATCGTGTCGTGGCCCGGCAGGGTCACGTGGACGGGGTCGGTGCCGTGTCCGTAGAGGACGGCGGGGACCTTGTTGTCACGGCGGATGCGGCGGGCGGCACCCTTGCCGAACTCGGTGCGCTGCTCGGCGGAAAGCTTGATCTCGGCCACGGGGGTTCTCTCCTCGGAGGGGGATTTTCGTCTAGGTCTCGGTCGGTCTCGGCGCTCGACACAGCACTCCTGCGGAGCGCCCTGTCGATCACGGTCCGTCCGGACCCTCGCCGAGGCAACCCGTCGAGTCTATCCCACGGCCACCCACGTCAAGAAATCGGCAACAAGGCGCAGGACTCAGGTCCAGCGGCGGGTCAGCACCAGGTGCGTCGCGAGCGCGAGCACCGCCGCCACGGCGACGGCGAGCAGGCCCAGCGAGGGGACGGTCAGCACACCACTGAGCAGGACCAGCGCGCACGCGACCATGATCGCCACGACCTCGGGCTCGGCGACGCGATCGTCGAGCCAGCCGGCCACGAGGCGCGCGAGGGCGACGATGACGACGGCCGCGAACATCAGGGTGACGGCCAGGACCACCATCGGGACGAGGGTGTCCGCACCGGACTCACCGGCGGCCAGCGCGAGGACGCCGGCGCCGACGAGGCCGACGACCGCGTAGGCCAGCGCGAGCTCGACGACGGCCCGCAGCACGGCCCCGGTGGTCATGGTGCCGTCACTCGGTGAACAGGCTGGTGACCGAACCGTCCTCGAACACCGCCGAGACGGCCTGCGCCAGCAGCGGCGCGATCGACAGGACGGTGAGCTTGTCGAACTGGTGCTCCTCGGCCAGCGGCAGCGTGTTGGTCACGATGACCTCGGTGGCGACCGAGTTCTTCAGCCGGTCGACGGCCTCGCCGGAGAACACGGCGTGCGTCGCGGCGATGACGACCTCGGCGGCGCCGCCGGCCATGAGGGCCTCGGCGGCCTGGCAGATCGTGCCGCCGGTGTCGATCAGGTCGTCGACCAGGATGCAGGTGCGGCCGGCGACGTCACCGACGACGCGGTTGGCCTTCGTCACGTTGGCCTGCGTGACGTCGCGGGTCTTGTGGATGAACGCCAGCGGGGCGTTGTCGAACTGGCGGGCCCACTGCTCGGCGACCTTGATGCGGCCGGCGTCGGGCGAGACCACGGCGAGCGGCTTCTTGCCGTAGCGCTTGCGCACCTGGCGGGTGAGGATCGGCATCGCCAGCAGGTGGTCGACGGGGCCGTCGAAGAAGCCCTGGATCTGGGCGGTGTGCAGGTCGACCGTCATGAGCCGGTCGGCGCCGGCGGCGAGGAACAGGTCGGCCATGAGGCGCGCGCTGATCGGCTCGCGGCCCAGGTGCTTCTTGTCCTGGCGGGCGTAGCCGTAGAACGGCAGGACCACGGTGATGCGCTTGGCCGAGGCGCGCTTGAGCGCGTCGATCATGATCAGCTGCTCCATGATCGCCTCGTTGATCGGCGCCGCATGGCTCTGGATCACGAAGGCGTCGCAGCCGCGGACCGACTCCTCGAAGCGGACGTAGATCTCGCCGTTCGCGAAGTCGTAGGCCGTGGTCGGCACGAGGTCGACCTCGAGCAGCTCGGCGACCTCTTTCGCCAGCGTGGGGTGCGCGCGGCCCGAGAACAACATGAGGTTGCTCGTGGGCGTGCGCTTACTGAGGCTCTTGTTCGTCGCCACCGCTGGTCTCCTGCGTGTTCTGGTCCGCTGCATGGGCGGAAGGCGTGCCCGGCCGCCGGCTCGCGACCCACCCCTCGATTGTCCTCTGTCCGCTCGCCGGCACTGCCAGCGCCCCCGGCGCCACGTCCTCGCGGACGACGGCTCCGGCACCGGTGTGCGCGCCGTCACCGATCGTGACCGGAGCGACGAAGACGTTGTGGCATCCGGTCTTGACGTGGGTGCCGATCGTCGTGCGGTGCTTGTTCACGCCGTCGTAGTTGGCGGTGATGGCGCCGGCACCGAGGTTGGTGCCCTCGCCGACCTCCGCATCGCCGATGTACGACAGGTGCGGCACCTTGGCGCCGGGGCCGATGCGGGTGTTCTTGATCTCGACGAACGTGCCGACCTTCGCCCCGGTGGCGAGCACCGCGCCGGGCCGGAGGTAGGCGAACGGCCCGACCGAGGCGCCGGCGCCCACGACGGCGTCCGATCCGTGCGTGCGCACGACCGTGGCGTCGTCGCCGACCTCGACGTTGCGCAGGGTGGTGTCGGGGCCGATCGTCGCGCCCTCCCCCACCGTCGTGGCGCCCAGCAGCTGGGTGCCCGGCAGCAGCGTCGTGTCGCGCCCGATCGTCACGGCCGTGTCGATCCAGGTGGTCTCGGGATCGAGGATCGTGACGCCCTCGGTCAGCCACCGGTCGACGATGCGGGCGTTGAGCTCGCGACCCAGCCGCACCAGCTGGCGGCGGTCGTTGACGCCCTCGGTCTGCCAGACGTCCTCGAGCACGTGGGCTCCGACCGGGAGGCCCTCGGAGACGGCCTGCCCGACGATGTCGGTGAGGTAGAGCTCGGCCTGCGCGTTGTCGGTGCTCAGGGCTCGGACGGCGCGGTCGAGGAACGGGCCGTCGACCACGAGGATCCCGCTGTTGACCTCGCGGGTCGCGCGCTCCTCGTCGGAGGCGTCCTTGTGCTCGCGGATGGCGACGACCCCGCCGTCGGCGTCACGCAGGATGCGGCCGTACCCGGTCGGGTCCTCGGGCTCGGACGTGAGGATCGTGACCGCACGACGGGCGGCTCGGTGCTCGTCGACGAGCCCGCGCAGCGTCTCGGCCGACAGCAGCGGCACGTCGGCGTAGGTGACCAGATAGGTCTCGGCCGAGGCGTCGGCCGCGTCGAGGGCGACGCGCACCGCGTCGCCGGTGCCCCGCTGCTCGGTCTGGACGGCGATCGTGGCAGTGGGGTCGAGCCGGCCGACGGCCGCCTCGACCTGCTCGCGGTCGTGACCGACGACGGTGACGACCCGGTCGATCCCGGCGGACCGGACGGCGTCGAGGGCGTGCCCCAGCATCGGCCGCCCGGCGACCTCGTGGAGCACCTTCGCTCGGCGTGACTTCATACGGGTCCCGGCACCTGCGGCCAGGACGATCGCGATGACCTGCTCGTTCACGACACTCCTCGATCGACGACCTTTCGAGTGTAGGGAGTCGAGGGGACGGCCGGCATGGTGGTCAGTGCGCCGGCGGCTGCGGTGCCCGTCGATACGTCCGGATCCCGGAGCCGTCCGTGACGCTCACGGGCGCGTGGTCCACCGTCTTCAGGAACTCGCGGCCCTCCTCCTGCGCGCGGTCCCACGAGTAGGTGCTCGCCACGGCGCGGGACGAGTGCTCGACGGCGAGCGCGTCGACGATGCCCAGGCGCAATCCGTGGCGCCTCATCACGTCGGACCACACGAAGTCCAGGCCCCAGCCGAACCGGAGGTCGGCCGGGAACGGCGTGAGCAGCTGCACGGCGTCGCGGCGCACGAGCGTGACCGGACCGATCTCCACGAACCGCGTCTCGCGCGCCAGCGACAGGAAGTGGCGCTTCGCGATCGGCCAGTTGGCGTTGCTGGTCCTGGACTGCGCCGGTTGCGCGAGCGCGAAGTCACAGCGCCGGCACACCTCGATCATCCGGTCGAGGAAGCCCGGCGGGAGGAGCACGTCGTCGTCGATGATGAGGAGCCAGTCCGACTCCGTCCCGACGCCCTCGACGAGGTCGTTCAGGTTCTGGAACTTGCCCGCGCTCATGCACTCCTGCGCGGTCCGGTCGCGGAGCTGCGGGGCGGACTCGCCCATCGCACCCAGCCGGAAGTCCACGTGGTGCCGGCTGGCGGCCAGCTCGGCGGCGGCACTCGCGATCGGCTCGCCCTCGCGATAGATCCCCACCACGGTGACTCGTTGCACCGGACCCGACGGCTCGGGCAGGACGAGGCGGGCATGAAGCCGGTCGACCGGCTCGGCGGCACGACGCGCGAGCCGTCTCAATCCAGTTCTCATCGGGCTTCCGTTCTCGTTGAAAGTCCGTCGAAGGCTACCGGAACCGCGGGGCGGGCGGATGGCCTTCTGGCTCCCCGGGTAGGAGTCGAACCTACGTCGCTAGTCCTGATTCAAAGTCAGGCGGGCCCTGCCGACAGACCAACCGGGGACGGCGGTCTCAGGCTACCGGAGGGCACGCCTGCGGACTGTCGCCCCGGGGCGGCGTGACCGAACTATCTCTACGTCAAGATTCTTGATGGTCTACCGTGGTCGACATGGACGAGGTCGACCAGATCGTCGCGGCGTGGCGCCGCGAGCGCCCGGACGTCGAGGTCACGCCGCTGGAGATCTTCAGCCGGCTCACGCGTCTGACCAAGCACCTCGAGCGGGTGCGCAAGCAGGCCTTCGCCACCCACGGCCTCGAGCTGTGGGAGTGGGACGTCCTGTCCGCCCTGCGCCGGTCCGGCGAGCCGTACGAGCTCTCGCCCGGCCACCTCGTCGCCGCCACGATGGTCACCAGCGGCACCATGACCAATCGGGTGGACCGGCTCGTCGAGCGGGGTCTCGTGCAGCGTCGGCCCGCGCCGTCCGACCGGCGCGGCGTGCTGGTGCGTCTCACCGCCGACGGTCGCGCGCGCGTCGACGGCGCGCTCGACACCCTGCTCGGGCTCGAGAGCGCGATCCTCGAGAACCTGCCGGCCGCCGATCGCGACCACGTCGCCCAGGCGCTGCGCACCCTGACGGCGCATTTCAACGGTTGAGCGCGGGAGCATCAGTTCTCACTCCCTCGCAGAATCGCTCGAACGGCGCCGCGAAAGACGTCTCTGGCCCTACGCTGACGGCGTCCGGATCCCGCACGCCACCGATCCGGCACAGAGACAGGGTCGCCCATGCACCTCGATCGTCCCCTCCCCACCGCGGCCGCCCTCGGTCTCCTCACCGCCTGCCTCGGATTCGCCTGGTCCTGGAACCCGTCGCTCTGGACCGATGAGGTCGCCACGGTGAATGCAGTCTCGAAGTCATGACCGACCCTCGCGGACACGCTCCGCCACGTCGACGCCGTCCACGCCGTGTACTACGCGCTGGTCAAGCCGTTCGCCGATGTCTTCGGACCCTCGCCGGTGGTCCTTCGCCTCCCCTCCGCCGTGGCGGCCGGGGTCGTGACCACAGCGACCGTCATGCTCGCCTGGACCCTCGCCGGTCGGAGAACCGCGTGGCTGGCCGGCGTCCTGATCGCCACGATGCCCGTGGTGCTCGGAGGGGCGACCGAGGCGCGCTCACCGATGTTGGTGGCAGCAGTGGTCACCCTCGCCAGTGGCTTCCTGGTGATCGGGATGCGTCGCGGGGGCTGGTGGTGGCTGGCCTACGGTGTGGCCCTGACGGCGATCGCCGCCCTGTCCCTGGTCGCCCTGACCATCATCGCGGCGCATGCGCTCACCATCGCTTGGTCCAGGTCCTCGCGGACGGTCTGGACCAGGTGGGTGGGCGTCGTCGCGCTGGTCGTGGCCCTGGTCGCTCCCTTGGTGGTCATCGGCGCGGGACAGTCCGCACAGATCTCGTGGATCCCCCCGCTGACACCCGTGCGGTTCGTCGGCACGTTCGCCGCCGCAGCCTGGTTCGATGAGGCGATCATCGTCGGCGCCCTCACCTGGATGGCGATCCTGGCCGGACTGGTGCCGTTGAGATCACTCGTGGAGCAGCCGCCGTTGGTGCTCCTGGCCCTGCCGTGGCTCATCGTCCCCGGAGTGTGCCTGGCACTCGTGTCCTGGATCGCCACGCCGGTCTTCGCTCCCCGGTACCTCGCATTCTGTGCACCGGCGGCGGCGATGCTGGCCGCGACGGGCCTGGTGCGTCTCCCGCGGGCCGCACGAATCCTGCTGTTGGGAGCGATCGTGGTCTCATGCGGCTTCGTCGCGGTGGAGCAACGAGGCCGGTTCGCGCAGGAGTCCTCGGACTGGAAGGCCGCGGCATCGCGACTCGAGTCCTCCGCGACCGAAGGTGACGCGGTCGTGTTCGTTCCGGACGGCGGCGAACCGCGCAGCCCGCGGCGCGCGCTCGAGGCCTATCCGAGCGAGTTCGAGCGCCTGAGGGACGTGGGGATCGTCAGTTCGGCCCAGGAGTCCGACGCCATGTGGGGCCGGGGCGCGGACCTGAGCACATCGGCGGACGAACTCCGCGCGTCGGGTCGGTCCTGGGCTCTCGTGGCCCGGGGACGTGTCAATTCGGTCGACCGTGCCAACGAACTGTTCGCCCGGGAGGGCCTACGAGCGACCCTCGCGTGGTCCGGGCCCTCGACGTTCCTGTTTCGCCTGACTCCGCTCGAATAGACGATGCGAGGACGGGGATTCATGCACGCGCTCGGATGATCTGGCATAGCCTCGAACCCGGATATCCGCTGCACTGACAAGCGTTTTGTGGCCTGAGCGCCCTCCGTGGTGGAGGAGAGAGAAGAGGCGATCGTGACGGGTGTGAGTGTGATCGTGCCGGTCTTCAACGAGGCACCCAACGTCGCTGAGCTCGTTCGACGCGTGAGCGCATCGCTCGGGAGCCTGGAAGCCGAGATCGTCTTCGTCGACGACAGCACGGATGAGACTCCCGACGTGATTCGCGCGGTCGCTGCGACCAGCGAGCTGCCGGTGCGACTCATCCACCGTGACCCCGACGAGGCCAGGGGCGGTCTCGGCGGTGCGGTGGTCGAGGGCATCCGCGCGGCGGCCCACGACCGGTGCGTCGTCATGGACGGCGACCTGCAGCATCCGCCGGAGAAGATCCCCGAGCTGTTGGCGAAGGCGGACCGGACCGACGGCGCCGTGGTGGTCGCCTCCCGCTACGTGGGCGACGGCACCAACGACGGCCTGTCCGGGTTCGTCCGCGTCCTGGTCTCACGCGCCTCGACCCTCGTCACGAAGGCGATGTTCCCGGTCCGGCTCAGAGCCGTGACCGATCCGATGACCGGGTTCTTCCTGGTGTCCCGTGACCGGGTCGACTTCGCCGGACTCCAGCCGCGTGGCTTCAAGATCCTCCTCGAGATCCTCGCGCGACAGAGCCTCTCCGTCTCGGAGATCCCCTTCCACTTCGCCGAACGCTTCGCCGGCGAGTCGAAGGCGTCCTTGACGCAGGGCATCCGATTCCTGCTCCAGCTCGCGAGTCTCCGGTTCGGCCGCATGTCCGGGTTCGCCATGATCGGTGCGCTCGGTGCCGTCGCCAACATCGCCATCGTCTGGCTGTTGACGATGCTCGGCCTCGGCTACGTCGCCGCGGCGGTGGTTGCCGCGGAAGTGACGATCGTGGGGAACTTCCTGCTCATCGAGCACTTCGTCTTCGCCGATCTCCGGCGGAACGCGGGCTCCGGGTGGGCGCGATTCGCCAAGTCGTTCGGCTTCAACAACGTCGAGGCGGCGATCAGGATCCCCGTGCTGGCCTTCATGGTCGAGACCTGGCACGTCTCCGCCGTGGTCGCCACGGCCATGACCCTGCTCGTCGCGTTCGTCGTCCGGTTCGTCTTCCACTCGCTCGTGGTCTATGCGCCGACGACCGAGTCGGACGGGGCCCTGCCTCACGTGCTGGACGAGCTCGATCAACAGCTGAGGCAACCCGGAGAGCTCTGAGGACCGGACCCCACTCAGCCCTCGAGGGCGGCCGAGACCTCGAGCCAGGCCTCCTCGGCGCGCTCGAGCTCCTCGACGAGCGGGCCGCGCTCGCGCTCCAGCTCCATCAGCCGGGCGGGCTCGGTCGACGCCTCGACCATGGCCCGCTCGAGGTCGGCGATCTGGGCCGTGAGCCGCTCGATCTGGCGCTCCAGCCGGACGACGTCCTTCTTCGCCTGGCGCTCGGCCTGTCCTCCCCGCTGAGTTGCACGTTGCGCCTCGTTCGCACGGCGTGTCTCGGGCGGAACGTGCAACTCAGCGGGTTGGGCGGCCCGCAGGCGCAGGTACTCGTCGACGCCGCCGGGCAGGTGCCGCAGGCGCGAGTCGAGCACCGCGAACTGGTGGTCGGTGACGCGCTCGAGCAGGTACCGGTCGTGCGACACGACCAGCAACGTGCCGGGCCACGTGTCGAGGAGGTCCTCGATCGCTGCAAGCATGTCGGTGTCCATGTCGTTCGTCGGCTCGTCGAGGATCAGCACGTTCGGCTCGTCGAGCAGGATCAGGATGAGCTGCAGCCGGCGTCGCTGGCCACCGGACAGGTCGCGCACCGGCGTCGACAGCTGGGCGGACGTGAAGCCCAGCCGCTCCAGCAGCTGGCCCGGGGTCATCTCCTTGCCCTCGACCACGTACGACGCGCGCCGGCGCGCCACGACGTCGCTGACGCGGTCGTCCGCCACGGCGTCGAGGTCGGCCAGGTCCTGCGTCAGAGCGGCGATCTTGACGGTCTTGCCGCGCTTCACGCGGCCCGACGACGCCGTCACCGCGCCGGTCACGAGGCCCAGCAGCGTGCTCTTGCCCGCGCCGTTGGCGCCCAGGATCCCGGCGCGCTCACCCGGTCCGATGCGCCACTCGACGTCGCGCAGGACGGGACGCCCGTCGTACTCGACCGAGACGTCCAGCAGGTCGACGACGTCCTTGCCCAGCCGCGCGGTGGCGAGCTTGGCCAGGGAGACCGAGTCGCGCACGGGCGGCTCGCGCTCGATCAGCTCGTTGGCGGCATCGATGCGGAACTTCGGCTTGGAGGTGCGGGCCGGGGCGCCGCGCCGCAGCCACGCAAGCTCCTTGCGCATGAGGTTCTGGCGCCGCTCCTCGGACGCGGCCGCCTGCCGGTCGCGCTCGACGCGCTGCAGGACGTAGGCCGCGTAGCCGCCCTCGTAGGCGTCGACGCGGGCGTCGTGCACCTCCCACGTCAGCGTGCAGACCTCGTCGAGGAACCAGCGGTCGTGCGTGACGACCATGAGGGCCTCGCTGCGGCGCTTGACGTGCTCGGCCAGCCACGTGACGCCCTCGAGGTCGAGGTGGTTGGTCGGCTCGTCCAGCACCAGCAGGTCCCAGCGCTTGACCAGCGTGCGGGCCAGGGCCACGCGGCGGCGCTGGCCACCGCTGAGCGTGCTGACCGCGGCATGGTGGTCGAGGTCGCCCATCAGCCCGCCGAGGACGTCACGGACGGCCGGGTCGGACATCCACTCGTGCTCGGGGCGGTCGCCGACGACGGCGGCGATCGCGCTGTCGCCGGAGTCCAGCGAGTCCGACTGCTCGACGATGCCGACCTGGAGGTCGCGCCGCCAGGTCACGCGGCCGGAGTCGGGCTCGAACGTCTTGGACAGGATCCGCAGCAGCGTGGACTTGCCGTCGCCGTTGCGGCCGACGACGCCGATGCGGTCGCCCTCGGAGACTCCCACGGTGACGTCCTCCAGGACCGTGCCGGAGGGGAAGGACTGGCCGATGCGCTCGGCGACGACGAGGGGCGGCATCAGACGAGCCGGGCCCCGGACACCGGGCCGCGGGACTGGATGACGTCGGCCGCGGCGGCGGCGCTGGTCAGCGCCATCGCGAGGTCGAGGGCGTGCTGTTCGGAGGCGGCCAGGAAGACCGTCGTCGGCCCGGAGCCGGACACGATCGCGCCCAGGGCGCCGGCCTGCAGGCCGACCTCGAGCGTGTCGGCGAGCTCGGGGCGCAGGGACAGCGAGGCCTCGGTGAGGTCGTTGGACAGCGCCTGGCCGAGCGCGTGGGCGTCGCCGGCCCGCAGGGCGTTCAGCAGGGCGTCGGGCACCTCGGGTTCGGCGGGCGCATCGGGGTGGAGCCGGTCGAACTCGGCGTAGACCGCCGCGGTCGAGAGTCCCTCGGTCGCCGTGGCGAACACCCAGTGGTAGCCGCCGCGCGCCAGAACCGGGCTGACGGTCTCGCCGCGGCCGCCGCCGATGGCGTTGCCGCCGTGCAGCAGGAAGGGGACGTCACTGCCCAGCTCGGCGGCGAGCGGCTCGAGATCGGCGCGGGACAGCCCGCCGCCCCACAGCTCGTTGCAGCCGACCAGCGCGGCGGCCGCGTCGGCGGACCCGCCGGCCATGCCGCCGGCGACGGGGATGACCTTGCGGATCGCGATGTCGGCGCCGAGGCCGGGATCGCCCAGCCGCTCGCGCAACAGGCGGGCCGCGCGCACCGCGAGGTTGTCGTCGCCCTCGGGCACGGTCGACCCCTCGGGCAGCTCGACCTCGGTGTGCATGGCGACCGTCAGCTCGCCGTCCTCGCGCGAGGAGATGCGGAGCTCGTCGTGCAGGTCGACCGCCTGGTAGACCGTGGCGAGCGGATGGAACCCGTCCGGGCGCACGCGTCCGACGCCCAAGCACAGGTTGATCTTGGCCGGAACGCTCACGGTCACCCTCGACACCACGTGCCCCAACCTAACGGGAGCGCGGCGGCAGGTGCTCGGCGACGGCCGCGAACTGCTCCACCGTCAGCTGCTCGCCGCGGGTGCGCGGGTCGATGCCGGCGGCGACGAGGGCCTCCTCGGCCGCCGTGCCACTGCCGGCGTAGCCCGACAGCGCGGCCCGGAGCGTCTTGCGGCGCTGGGCGAAGGCGGCGTCGACGACGGCGAAGACGGTTCTGCGGTCGCCGGGCAGCGGCTCGTGGCGGGTCATGGCGACCAGCGCGGAGTCCACGTTGGGAGCCGGCCAGAACACGTTGCGGCCGATGTTGCCGGCCAGGCGCACGTCGGCGTACCAGGCGGCTTTGACGCTCGGGATGCCGTAGGTGCGCGAGCCCGGACCGGCGGCCAGCCGGTGCGCCACCTCGGCCTGCACCATCACCAGGACGGTGCGCAGCGAGGGGAACGTCTCCAGGAAGTGCAGCAGCACCGGCACGGAGACGTTGTACGGCAGGTTGGCCACGAGCGCCGTCGGCGCGGGGCCGGGCAGCTCACGGACCCGCATCGCGTCGGCGTGCACGAGGTCGAACCGGTCCTGCGCGCCGGGCGCGAACTCCTCGATCGTGGCCGGCAGCCGGCTGGCGAGGGCGTCGTCGATCTCGACGGCGGTCACGTGGCGCGCCCTGTCGAGCAGCGCGAGGGTCAGCGAGCCCAGGCCCGGACCGATCTCGACGACGACGTCGTCCGGGCCCACACCGGAGGCCTCGACGATGCGACGCACCGTGTTGCCGTCGATGACGAAGTTCTGGCCCTTCTGCTTCGTGGGCCGGACGCCCGCCTCCTCGGCGAGCCGACGGATGTCGGCCGCGCCCAGGAGGCGGATCTCACCGCCGGACGTGCTCAGTGGACGCCGACCTTGGCGGCACAGGACCACTGGCCCCACCCGGAGCGCGCCTGCAGGATCTTGGCGTACTTGATCTGGGTGGCCTTGCTGTGCTGGTGCGGGAGCCCGGGGCCGCCGACGCTGTGCCACGTGGCGGCGGAGAACTGCAGGCCGCCGTAGTAGCCGTTGCCGGTGTTGATGCTCCAGTTGCCACCGGACTCGCACTTGGCGATGCGGTCCCAGACGCCACCGTCGACCGAGTCGTCGGAGCCGGTGTCGGGCTTCTTGGTGCCGCGCTTCTTCACCTCGGCGATCGGCGGACGGACCGAGCTGCGCGAGATCACGCGCCGCTCACGGACCTTGCCGTCGGCGAGGACGAGCTGGACCTTGGCCCGGTCGAGCCCGTCGCGGCCCTCCTTGACGACCTTGGTGTCGCCGGCGAGCAGCGACGCGTCGTTGGTGTACGTGACGGTGTGGTCGACTGGGATCTTCTCGGTGCGGGTGACCTTCTCGATCCGCACGACGCGCAGCGCCTGGCGCGGCTTGAGGTAGGCGCCCAGGCCCGGCTTGACCTCGTCGAGGCGCCCGATCTCGACGCCGCGCTGGGCGAGCAGCGCCTGCATCGTGGGCGCGGAGGTGGTGAGCCGCTGCTTCTTGCCGTCGACCTTCAAGGTGACGGGCTTGGGGTTGCTGACGACGACGCTGTTGCCGTCGAGGCCCAGGCGCTCGTCGGGAGCCATCGAGAACGCGGCGCCCTCCTTCGGGGTGACGCCGAGCGTCTTCAGCGCGCCGGCGACGTCGACGTCGTGGACGGTCTTCTGGCTGATCTTCCCGTCGACGACGAGGGTGACGGCCTTGGCGCGACGGACCTTGACCACGTCGCCGTCGTCGAGCTCGGTGACGGGAGCCGGGCTCACCTTGTCGGTGGCCGCGAGGTCGACGTTCTTCTCCCGGAGGAGCTCGCTGACGGTCTCGCTCTCGGTGCGGACCTCGGTGACGACGCCGTCGACGTCGAAGCGCACGAGGTCGTCATAGGTCGAGGCGTGGACGACACCGCCGACCGCGACGGCCAGTCCGAGGGCCAGCAGACCCATCGTGACGGTGTTCCGGGGGGTGACTTCAGGCAACAAACGGGGCACAAACTACCTCAAGGGTGGGAGACACAACCTTTCCACCATGCGTGTTGGTGGCGGTTATTTCAAATCCTGTGACTCAGGAGACACTAGCGAAACGCTCGGGCCAGTGTCCTCCGAACGCCCGATCGGTGTTCGCGTCGATGGCCCGGCAGAGCCCCGCGAGGTCGGTGTCGAGCACCTCCGCCATGAACCGCACCGTGTGCGGGACGAGGAACGACGCGTTCGGCTCGCCCCGGTGCGGCATGGGCGTGAGGAACGGCGCGTCGGTCTCGACGAGGATCCGGTCGCGCGGCGCGATCCGCAGGGCGTCGCGCAGGTACTCGGCGTTCTTGAAGGTGACCGTCCCCGCGAACGAGAGGTGGGCGCCCCGGTCGAGGCACCGGCGGGCGAAGTCGGCGTCGCCGCTGAAGCAGTGCATGACGACGCGGTCCGGCACGCCCACCTCGTCGAGGATCGCGAGCACGTCGTCGTGCGCGTCCCGGTCGTGGATGACGAGGGTGCGGTCGTGCCGCTTCGCGATCTCGATGTGGGCGCGGAAGCTGTGCTGCTGCTGCGGGCGCCCCTCGGGCCCGGTGCGGAAGTAGTCGAGGCCCGTCTCGCCGACGGCACGCACGACCGGGTCGGCCGCGAGCCGGTCGATCTCGGCCAGGTCGGCCTCGAGCGTCTCGCTGCGC
Organism: Aeromicrobium flavum; assembly: GCF_007992115.1. GTDB lineage: Bacteria > Actinomycetota > Actinomycetes > Propionibacteriales > Nocardioidaceae > Aeromicrobium > Aeromicrobium flavum. Next base: position 33,131 of record NZ_BJZQ01000010.1, on the reverse strand, counting down.
GCCGCGTCATTGGGGTGCATCGCCACCGCGGCGACCACGCTCGGCTGCTGCCGGGCGACCTCGACCGCCCACCGCGAGCCCTCCAGGTCACACCCGACCTGCACCGTGCGCGTGACGCCGACGGCCGCGGCGCGGTCGAGGGCCTCGTCGACGGGGATCATCACTCCGCCGCGGATCGGCGTGTCGAGGTGGCAGTGGTTGTCGACGACCGGGCTCGGCAGCGGCTCGGGCGCGTCGGGCCAGCCCTCGGTGAAGCCCACGGCTCAGGCCTCGGCGAGGTCGATGCGCGGGAAGAGTGACGGCACCTTCGTGACCGTGGCGCCCGGCTGCAGCCGGCCCCACGTGGCGACCTCGTCGATGCGCTGATCGGCCAGCGCCCCCAGCGCGGGCTCGGCGCCGAGCGACTCCCACAGCGAGACCGTGGCCTTCGGCAGCACCGGGTGCAGCGTGACCGCAAGGACCCGCAGGCCCTCCGCCGCGGTGTTGAGGATCGTGCCGAGCCGTTCGCGCTGCGCCTCGTCCTTCGCGACGGCCCACGGCTGTGTCTCGGTGATGTAGAGGTTCAGCGCGTCGACGATGCGCCAGATCGCGGCCACCGCGTCCTGCGGCGCGATGCGCTCCATCGCCTCGTCGGCCTCGGCCACCGCGGCGGCGACCGTGTCGACGATGTGCTGCTCGGCGTCGCCGAGCGGGCCCGCGGCGGGCAGCTCGCCGTCGAAGTACTTGCCGATCATCGCGGCCACGCGCGACGCCAGGTTGCCGAAGCCGTTGGCCAGCTCGGCGTGGTACCGCGCGCCGATGTCCTCCCACGAGATCGAGCCGTCGCTGCCGAACGTCAGCGCGCGCGTGAAGTAGTAGCGGTAGGCGTCCGAGCCGAAGGTGGCGACGATCTCGTTGGGGTGGATGCCGTTGGCCTTGCTCTTGCTCATCTTCTGGCCGCCGACCAGCAGCCAGCCGTGGGCGAAGACGCGGTGCGGCACGGGCAGGCCCGCGGCCATCAGCAGCGCCGGCCAGATGACGGCGTGGAACCGCACGATGTCCTTGCCCACGAAGTGGACGTTCGCGGGCCACAGGTCGGCGAAGCGCTCGTCGTCGACGCCGTAGCCGGCCGCCGTGACGTAGTTCAGCAGCGCCTCGATCCAGACGTACATGACGTGCGAGTCGTCCCACGGCAGCGGGATGCCCCAGTCGAACGTCGAGCGCGAGATCGACAGGTCCTTCAGGCCGCCACGGACGAACGCGAGCACCTCGTTGCGCGCCGACTCGGGCTGCACGAACTCGGGATGCTCCTCGTAGAGGGCGAGCAGCCGGTCGGCGTACTTGCTCAGCGGGAAGAAGTAGTTCTCCTCGGTGACGTGCTCCAGGCGGCTGCCGTCGAGCGTCGAGACTTTGAAGCCCTCGTCCTCGCCCTCGCCGTCGGCCACGTACTCGTCGGCGACGAACTCCTCGGACCCGACGCTGTACCAGCCCGAGAACTCGCCCCGGTAGACCTCGCCGCGGTCGTGGAGGTCCTGCCAGAACGCCTGGGCGCCCTTCTCGTGGCGGGCCTCGGTGGTGCGGATGAAGTCGTCGTTGGCCGCGTCGATCGTGCGCAGCATCGGCAGCCACTCGCTCTCGACGAGGCGGTCGACCCACTCCTGCGGCGAGACGCCGTTGGCCTCGGCCTTGCGCAGCACCTTCTGGCCGTGCTCGTCCACGCCGGTGAGGTACTGGACCCGCTCGCCGCGCTGGCGGTGCCACCGCGTGATGACGTCGCCGATCGTGGTCGTGTAGCCGTGACCGATGTGGGGCGCGTCGTTGACGTAGTAGATCGGCGTCGTGGCGTAGAAGGTGGGTTCGGGCACGAGTCCGAGTCTAGTGATCGCGCCGACGGGGTCCGGACCGCCCGGCGCGCGTAACGGGAATCACCCGCCTCGCCCTTGGGGCAACCGCGGGTGACGCTGGAGACTGGAAGGTCGGGCCACCTCCCCGGCCCCGGGAGCGAGAATCATGAGAATCGAAGCGATCGCCACCTCGGTGGACGGCCCGCACTCCGCGGTGCTGGAGCCGACGTCGGCCACCATCGAGTCCGGAGGGGTGACCGTCGTCGACGGCCCGCCCGGCACCGGCCACACCGCGTTCAGCCTGCTGCTCGGCGGGCGGCTGGTGCCGTCCTCGGGACGGGTGCTCATCGACGGCGAGGTCGACGGGCCGCGGTTGCGCGACGAGGTGGCGCTCGTGGACGTTCCCGACGTCTCCGAGCCCGACGACGTCGTCTCACTGGCCACCACGATGGGCGAGGAGCTGGCGATGGCGCGCCGGCCCGCGGGTCGACGCGACGTCCGCGACTGGCTCGAGGAGCGCGGCGCGCAGGAGTGGCGGCGCACCCGCGTGGAGGACGTCCCACCCGACGTGCGGCTCGCGCTGCTGGCCGACGTCGCCGCCCGGCGGCCCGGTGTCACGGCTCTCGTCCTGTGCTGCCCCGACCGGTACGGCGCCGATCCCCACGCGGCGCTCGGCGTGGCGCACGAGCTGGCCGACCGCGGCCTCGCGGTGTGCCTGCAGCTGACCACCAACTCGCTGCGGAACGTCAGGACCTCGCACGCGACCCTCGGAGGTGCCCGGTGACCGCGCTGAGGCTCGCCCTGAGCGAGCTGCGCCGTCTCACCGCCGGCAGGATGCCGCGCTTGGCCGTGCTCGCGATCGTGCTGATCCCGACCATGTACGCCTCCCTCTACCTGTGGGCCAACCACGACCCGTACGGGAAGCTCGCCTCCGTACAGGCGGCGCTCGTCGTCGAGGACGTGCCCGCCGACAGCGCCCAGAGCGGCACCGTGCACGCCGGGCGGGACGTGGCCCGCGACCTCGTCGAGGACGGCTCGTTCGACTGGCAGGAGGTCGGGTCCGACGAGGCCGCGGCCGGGGTCGAGGACGGCACCTACCTGTTCGCCCTCACGATCCCCCGCGGCTTCTCCACCGCCCTCGCGTCGACGGCGGACTTCGACCCGGCGCAGGGCACGCTGATCCTCACGACCAACGAGGCCAACAACTACCTCTCCTCGACCATCGCCGAGCAGGTGCTGACGAAGGTCAGCTCCTCCATCGCCGAGAACGTCAGCGAGCGGGCCGCCTCCTCCTTCCTGCTCGGCTTCTCGACGCTGCACGACCAGCTGAAGGAGGCCGGCGAGGGCGCCGAGACGCTCGCCGACGGCCTCGTCGATGCGCACGACGGTGCCCAGCGGCTCAGCGCGGGCGCCACCGAGCTCTCCGCGGGCGAGGCCCGGTTGGTGGAGGGCCAGCACGCCCTCGGCGCGGGCCTGGACGACGCCGCGACCGGAGCCGGCACGCTGGCCTCCGGGGCCGACACGCTGTCCGACGGCGCCGGCGAGCTCGCCTCGGGTGCCCGGCAGGTCGCCGACGGCAACGCCGAGCTGGCCACCGTCGCCGACCGCATCGCCGAGGCGTCGGCCCGCGCCAACGGCGATCTCGACACGGCACGCGCCGACATCGCCGAGCGGTTGGCCGCCTCCGGCCTGGACCCGGCCGAGCAGGAGGCGATCCTCGCCTCGCTCGACGACCTGCGCCAGCCCCTGGACGACCTGGACGAGCGGGTGCAGACCACCACCGGCCAGATCGACGAGCTGGCCGACGGGGCGGACCGCGTTGCTTCAGGTGCGGGCGAGCTCCGCGCTGGAGCCACCCGGCTCTCCGACGGCGCCGGGACGCTGCGTGACGGCCTGCAGACCGCGCGCGACGGCAACGCCGAGCTGCTCGCGGGACAGACCGACGCGCGGGACGGCGCCGCCCAGCTGGCCGACGGTGCGGGCACCCTCGCCTCCGGGCTCGAGAGCGCCCGCGACGGCTCCCGCGAGCTGGCCGACGGGCTCGCCGACGGCGTGCGGTCGATCCCCGACCTCTCCGAGCAGCGCCGCGACGAGACGGCGCGCACGATCGCCTCGCCCATCCGGACCGAGGACGTCGCCCAGGCCTCCGCCGACAGCTACGGCGCCGGGCTGGCGCCGTTCTTCCTCGCGATCGGCGCGTGGGTGGGCGGCTACGTCATGTTCCTGCTGGTCCGCCCGTTGTCGAACCGCGCGATCGCGGCGCGGCAGTCGCCGTGGCGCACCGCGCTGGGTGGCTGGCTCACGCCTGCCGCACTCGCTGCGGCACAGGTGCTGATCATGCTCGCCGTGGTGATGTCGGTCGTCGGCATCGACGTCCTGCGCGCGACGCAGGTGGCGTTCTTCCTCTTGCTCGTGGGAGCGGCCTTCGTGGCGATCGTGCACGCCCTGAACGCCTGGCTCGGTCCCGTCGGACAGCTGCTCGGGCTCGTGCTGCTCGTGCTCCAGCTGGCCAGTGCGGGGGGAACGTTCCCGTGGCAGACCCTGCCGCCCACGCTGCAGTCGATCCACCACGTCCTGCCGATGACCTACGCGATCGACGGGATTCGGCACCTGATGTACGGGGCGAACCTCGACTCACTGCCGCGCGACATCGCGGTGCTGGCCGCCTACGTCGTGGGAGGCGTCGCGATCTCCGCGGGTGCCGCCTACCGCCGCCGGATCTGGCGCGTCTCGCAGATCAAGCCCGAGATCGCGCTCTGACCCGGCTCAGCGGTCGCGCAGGCGCGGGGCCAGGTCGCGCTCGAACACCTCGAGGAAGCGCTGCTGGTCGTGCCCGGGCGCGTGGAAGACCAGGTGGTTGAAGCCCCAGTCGACGTACTGCCCGATCATCGCGGCCACCTCGTCGGGATCGGAGCCGACGATCCAGCGCTTCGCGATCTGCTCGATCGGCAGGGCGTCGGCGGCCTCCTCCATCTGCACCGGGTCGGTGATGGAGTGCTTCTGCTCGGGCGTCAGCGACAGCGGCGACCAGAACCGCGTGTTCTCCAGCGCGGCGTCGTGGTCGGTGTCGTACGACAGCTTGATCTCGATCATCCGGTCGGCCGCGTCGGGATCGCGGTCGGCCTTCTCGGCGCCCTCGCGGAACGCCGGCAGGAGCTTCTCGGTGTAGAGCTCGGGTCCCTTGCCCGACGTGCAGATCGAGCCGTCGCCCACGCGCCCGGCGTACCGCGCCACCATGGGTCCGCCGGCGGCGACGTAGACGGGGATCGGCTGGTCGGGACGGTCGTAGATCGAGGCGTCGTGGGTGGAGTAGTACTCGCCTTCGAACGAGACGCGCTCGTTCGCCCAGAGCTCGCGCATCAGGCGCACGGACTCGCGCAACCGGGCGAACCGCTCCTTGAACTCGGGCCAGTCCTGCTCGCCCGCGCCGCGGAACCCGGTGGCGATCTCGTTGAGCGCCTCGCCGGTGCCGACGCCCAGCACGATGCGCCCCGGGTAGAGGCAGCCCATCGTCGCGAACGCCTGCGCGATGACGGCCGGGTTGTAGCGGAACGTCGGCGTCATGACCGAGGTGCCGATCACGACCGACTCGGTCCGCTCGCCCACCGCCGCCATCCAGGCCAGCGAGAACGGCGCGTGGCCGCCGGTGTGGCGCCACGGCTGGAAGTGGTCGCTCGTCCAGACCGACTCCATGCCGTGCGCCTCCGCGGACACGGCGTACTCCACGAGGTCGCGCGGGCCGAACTGCTCGGCGGACGCCTTGTACCCCAGCTTCAGCGGCTGACTCATGAGGACTCCTTCGGTGCGTGGGCGGCCGCGTACACGACCTTGCGGGAGATTCCGGTGCGTCGCGCGACGTCGGCGATCGCGTCCTTGCGACTCAGGCCCTCGGCGGTGGTCTCCTCGACCAGCGCGGCGAGGTCGGCCTCGGCCAGGTCGGCCGGCTCCTGCGGCTCGGCGCCCGAGACGACGATCGTGATCTCGCCGCGCACCCGCTCGCCGTCACCGGCCCACGCGGCCAGCTCGGACAGGGGCCCGCGCACGACCTCCTCGTGGGTCTTGGTCAGCTCGCGGCACACGGCGGCCCGGCGGTCGGCCCCGAAGGCCTCGGCCATCGACTCCAGGGTGGCGGCCGTGCGATGCGGCGACTCGAAGAACACCAGGGTGCGCGGGTCCGCGGCGAGCGAGGCGAAGGTGCGGGCGCGCTCACCGGCCTTGCGGGGCGGGAACCCCTCGAAGCAGAACCGGTCGACCGGCAGGCCCGAGACCGCCAGTGCCGTCAGCACGGCCGACGGGCCCGGGATCGCCGTGAGCGGGAGGTCCTCGGCCACGGCGGCGGCCACGATGCGGTAGCCCGGGTCGGACACGCTGGGCATCCCCGCGTCGGTCACCAGGACCACCGTGCGGCCGGCCCGCAGCTCGTCCATCAGCTCAACGGTGCGCTGCACCTCGTTGCCCTCGAAGTACGACACCACGCGGGCGGTCACCTCGACCCCCAGGTCGCCGGCGAGGCGCCGGAAGCGACGCGTGTCCTCGGCCGCCACGACGTCGGCCCCGGCCAGCGCGGCGGCGAGGCGGCCCGACGCGTCGGCCACCGTCCCGATGGGCGTCGCGGCGAGGATCAGCACCCCTCGATCCTGCCACGGCCCCGGGTGTCGCGAGCGGGGCCGATGTAACTCGGAGTTCACGGAACCTCCCGCTGAGGGCCGAGTCTGGCTAGGGTGTGGCGGGTGACTCTGCTGGACAAGATCAGCCTGCGCGCCTGGGGATGGATCGGGCCGATCGCCGTGGCGTTGCTGGCGTTCGTCCTGAGACTCTGGAAGGTCGGCAGCCCCAACTCGCTCACGTTCGACGAGACGTACTACGCCAAGGACGCGTGGGGACTGATCCACGGCGGCTACGCCCGCGACGGTGTGGACGGCGCCAACGAGCGGATCATCAAGGGCGAGACCGACGTCTTCACCCAGGACCCGACCTGGATCGTCCACCCCGACGGCGGCAAGTGGCTGATCGCCGCCGGCGAGGGGCTCTTCGGTCTCAATCCGCTGGGCTGGCGCTTCCCGGCCGTCGTGGTCGGCTCGCTCATGGTCCTCGTCCTGGCCCGCCTGGTCCTGCGCCTCACCGGCTCGCTCGCGCTGGGCTGCCTGGCCGGACTGCTGCTGACCCTCGACGGCCTGCACTTCACGATGTCGCGCATCGCCCTGCTCGACATCTACCTGGCGTTCTGGGTGCTCTGCGCCGTCGCCTGCCTCGCCGCCGACCGCGACTGGCTCGGCGAGCGGCTCGCCGTCGACGACCGGTACCGCGCGTGGCGGCCGTGGCAGCTCGCCGCCGGCGCCTGCTTCGGCATGGCCGTGGCCACGAAGTGGAGCGGTCTCTACGTGCTGGCCGCGTTCGGCGTCACCGTCGTGATCTGGGAGGTCTGGGCGCGCGGCCGCATCACCTCCCCCCGCGAGGCGATCACCCGCGTCCTGCGGGTCGGCCTGCCGGCGTTCGGCTGGCTCGTCGGCGTCGCGCTCGTTGTCTACCTGCTCACCTGGACCGGCTGGCTCCTCAACCACGACGTGTTCGAGGCCCGCTTCGGCCACGGCTACGGCGACGAGCCCGTGTGGGGCAGCGTCAGCGATCCCACCGGCGGTCCGCTCGGCGGGGTGATCGACGCCTTCCGGTCCCTGTGGGGCTTCCACCAGATGACCTACGCGTTCCACACCGGCGAGTACCTGGCCTCCAAGTCGCACCCGTACGAGAGCAACGCGTTCGGCTGGCTGATCCAGTGGCGCCCCACGAACGTCTCCTCGAACTTCGACATGGCCGCCGACGTGTGCGGGGCTCGCGAGGGCTCCAAGTGCGTCCGGCAGGTCCTCACCCTCGGCAACCCCGCCCTGTGGTGGGTCGGCACGATCGGCCTCATCACCGCGCTCGTGGCCTGGATCCGCAACCCCACCTGGCGCTGGAGCCTGCCCCTCGTGGGCGTCCTCGCCACGTGGGCCCCGTGGTGGATCACCTCGGGACGCCCGATCTTCACCTTCTACGCCGTCGCGATCGTGCCCTTCATGATCATCGCGCTGTGCCTGGTGCTGGCGGCGATCCGCCGTCGCATCCCCGACCGCTTCTGGTGGTGGGGGGTCTCGGCCTTCGTCGGCATCGTCATCGCCGCGTTCTGGTACTGGTACCCGCTCCTGTCCAACCGGATCATCACGCACGACCAGTGGCACGAACGCATCTGGTGGGACCGCTGGATCTGAGACGATCGGCTCATCCGCGACATGAATGGTCGTGGAGGCGAGGATCGAGACGATGGCCCACCCGGCCGAGCGTGCGCCGACCGACGACCCGGTCGACGACGCCGGCCTGCTCGCGCGGGCCCGTCGGGGCGACACGGTGGCGTTCGCCGCGCTGTTCGACCGGCACGTCAGCGCGGTCTACTGGCGGGCCCACCAGGTCGTCGGCGACCCCGACGAGGCCGAGGACGTCACGCAGGACACGTTCGTCACCGCGTGGCGGCGCCTGGACGACATCACCATCGTCGACCGCTCCGTCCTGCCCTGGCTCATGGTCACGGCCCGCTTCACGGCGCTGAACGCCGGACGCAGGCGAGCCCGCCGGCGCGCGGTGTCGCTGGAGCACGAGCCGGTCGACACCGGACCGAGCCCGACCGACCGGGCGGACGCCGCCGCCGTCGCCGCGGCGATCGAGGCGGCCGTCGCGCGGCTCTCCCCCGTCGACCGGCGCCTCTTCGACCTGTGCGTCGACGGTGACCGCACCTACGAGCAGGCGGCCGCCGAGCTGGGCGTGACCCACGGGGCCGTCCGCAACCGCGTCTCGCGACTGCGGACCCGGCTGCGCGGCGACCTGCGTGAGGAGGGAGTTCGAGATGACCATGACTGAGCCTGCCGAGGTGGCACCCGAACGGGTCGCGCGCATGCGCGCGAACGTCCTCGACGAGGTCGAGTCGGCCGAGCGAACTGCAACGCACCGCCGCCGCCGGATGCGGACGGCCCTCGTGGGCGCGGCCGCCGCCGCCGTCGTCGCGATCGCCGGCATCGGCGTGGGCGTCGGTCTCGACAGGACCACGAGCGGGTCCGACTCGATCAGCGCCGCCGACGAGGATGCCCGGGCCGAGCCGGACGCCGCGGGGAGCCGAGCGCAGGTCGACGCGGAGAGCCAGGTCGAGGACGCACCACTGGCCACCACGGTCGTCACGACGGGCTCGCTGTCCGCGCGGGTCGACGACGTCGAAGCCGCCGTCGAAGCCCTCCACGCCTTCGCGGTGGCCCGCGACGGCCGCATCGACGGCGAGACGGTCGAGCAGGGCACCAGCCCCTACGCCGACCTGACGGTCCGGGTCCCGGCGATCGCCGTCCCGGCCCTGCGCGCCGAGCTCGACGACCTCGGCGAGGTCGGGACGGTCAGCATCGAACGCGTCGACGAGGCCGCACGCGTGGCCGACGTCCAGGCCCGCATCGACTCGCTCGAGGCGTCCATCGCGCGGCTGCGCTCGATCATCGCGGAGTCGGCGACCACCCGGGACTTGCTCGACGCCGAGGCCCAGCTGACCCGCCGCCAGTCCGACCTCGAGGCCCTCCAGGCCCAGCGCCGGGTGCTCCGCGACCGGACCTCGCTCGCGACCGTGCACGTCTCGCTGTACTCCGAGGACTCGGTGCGAGCGGTCGAGCCCGACGGCTTCACCGGCGGACTGACCCGCGGGTGGAACGCCCTGGTCGACGCGACGAACGCCGTCGTGGAGGCGGCCGGCTTCCTGGTCCCGTGGCTGCTGCCGATCGGGCTCGTCGGTGCGGTCGTGGTGGCCGTCCGTCGTCGCCGGCGCACCGATGTGACACGGTGATCCAGAGCACGGGCGAAGGGCGCCCGGACGACGGAGGTGCACGATGAAGCTCGGACTCAGCCTCGGCTACTGGGGCAAGGGACAGCCGCCGGGACAGGCCGACCAGCTCGCGCTGGCGGAGGAGCTCGGCTACGACTCGGTCTGGACGGCCGAGGCCTACGGGTCCGACGCCCTCACCCCCTTGGCGTGGCTCGGCGCCTCGACGTCGCGCATCAAGCTGGGCACCGGCATCGTGCAGATGTCGGCCCGCACACCCACCGCCACCGCGATGGCCGCGATGACCCTCGACCACCTGTCCGGCGGCCGCATGATGCTTGGCCTGGGCGTCTCCGGGCCGCAGGTCGTCGAGGGCTGGTACGGCCAGCCGTACCCCCGTCCCCTGGCCCGCACGCGCGAGTACTTCGACGTCCTGCGCCAGACGATCGCCCGCGAGCGCGTCGAGCACGACGGCGCCCAGATCCAGATTCCCTACGTCGACCGGTACGGCATGAAGTCGACGGGTCTGGGCAAGGCGCTGCGCTCCACGCTGCATCCCGTGCGCGAGCAGATCCCGCTGCTGCTGGCCGCCGAAGGTCCGAAGAACATCGCGCTCTCGGCCGAGATCGCCGACGGCTGGATCCCGTTCTTCTACTCCCCCTACGACGCCACCTTCGCGCACGACGCCCTCGAGGCCGGCTTCGCGCAGCGCGCTCCCGAGCGGCTCCCCCGCGAGCAGTTCGAGATCGCGTGCCCCGTGCAGGTCATCGTCAGCGACGACCTCGAGGCGGCGGCCGACTTCATCCGCCCGTTCATCGCGCTGTACGTGGGCGGCATGGGCGCGAAGGGCGCCAACTTCCACTTCGACGCCGTGGCGCGGTTGGGCTACGAGGAGGCCTGCACGAAGATCCAGGACCTCTACCTCGAGGGACGCAAGGACGAGGCCACCGCCGCCGTCCCGCTCGACCTCGTGGAGAAGATCGCGCTGATCGGCCCGAAGGAGAAGATCCGCGACGACCTCGCCGCGTGGCACGAGTCCGTCGTCACGACGCTGATGGTCGGCGGCGACGCCACCACGCTGCGGATGATGGCCGAGCTGGTGCTCTGAGGCTCAGCCGAGCCACAGCCCCAGCGCCGCCGCGGCGAGGCCGAGCAGCAGCATCGTCGCGGCGTGCGCGACGGCGGTCCGCAGAGCCCGCGGACCGGCCAGCCGCGCCAGCTCGACGGCTTCGACGCTGGCGGACGAGAAGGTCGTGTAGCCGCCGAGCAGCCCGATGCCGACGACTCGCGCCACGTCGCCTCCGCCCGTCGTGCGGGCGACGACCAGCCCCAGCAGGAACGAGCCGGTGACGTTGACGACCAGCGTGCCCAGCGGGACGCTCGTCCGCACCGAGCGCGAGACCAGACCGTCGACGACGAGGCGCAGCACCGCGCCCACCCCTCCGGCGAGCGCCACGAGCGCGATCACGGTCGTGCCTCGCGTGCGAACCGGCCGCCCAGCAGCATCCCCAGGGCCGCCGCCAGGACGCCGAGGACGACACTGACCAGCGCGTAGGCCACGCCGAGACCGGTGGCGCCGTCGCGCAGGAGGCCGTCGACCTCGACGATGAAGGTGCTGTAGGTGGTGAACCCGCCGAGGACGCCCGTCCCGAGAGCCAGCCGCAGCCGGCGACGCGTGCCCTCGTCCCCCACCCCAGCCAGCACGAGGACCAGCAGGCCCAGCAGGAACGAGCCCAGGACGTTGATGGCGAACGTCGACCACGGCCACGCGCCGGAGGCCGCCGGGGACGCCTGCTCGAGCGCGGCACGGACCCCGGTCCCGGCGGCTCCACCGAGCAGCACGAGCGCGAGCAGGCCCGGCTGCGTCCACGGCGGCGGCTGGTGCATCGGTCTCCCTCGATCGAGCCGGACATGCGAAGAGCCCCCGGGATCCCGGGGGCTCTTCACTGGTGGAGCATAGGAGATTCGAACTCCTGACCTCTTCGATGCGAACGAAGCGCGCTACCAACTGCGCCAATGCCCCAAGGCCGTGGTCCAGCCTAGCAAAACCGTCCGCCGCTTCCCATGCGCGGGGTCGGTGCGGCGTCGGTCAGTGACCGACGGCGCGCTGCTCGGTGCCGGTGTCGCGGTCGTCGTCGGCCAGGCCGGGCAGCTCGGTCTGCTCGCCCTCGACGTGACCCGAGGTCCAGGCGCCGGGCTGGCCGAACTCGATCGTGCGCACCGTGCGGCCCGCGCGCGGCTTGCTGACGTACGTCGGGACGGTGATGGGCAGCGGGTCCCAGAGGGGCTCGCCGGAGGTGGCCGAGACGCTCGGCACCGCGATCTGCAGCTGCTCGTCGAGGGCGTCGGAGCCCAGCGGCGCGTCCAGCTCCATGACGTTGCGACGGTTCGGGTCGAAATCCTCGACCTGGTCGGAGACGACGACGGTCATCTCCTCGTCGCCGGCCGTGCCTCGCGTACTGGCCGCGGCGGTGCGGTCGGTGACGCGACCGGAGGCCCAGCCGAACGCGCGCACGGTGGCGGCCGGAACGGCACGCAGCCCGCGCGAGACGGCGCTGGTGGCGGCGCCGGTGCGCTCGCGGGCGATCCCGCGCTCCTGGCGCACCATGACGCGGCACAGGACCAGCCAGGCGACGATGAGGCCGACGCCGATGGCGGGGGTCCACACCGCGACGACCTTGGCGATCGTCAGGCCGGTGAGCACCGCCAGTACGCCGACCAGCGTCAGCAGCACGTTGCGACGGCGACGGGCGGCGATCCTGGCGGCATCGCGCGAGAGGCGCGGACGCTGCGTGTCGACCGCCGGAGAAGTCCGGTCGACACGAGGGGAAGTCTTGTCTTCGGCGGCCGGAGCGGTCGGCTCGGCGACCTGCTGCACGGCGACCTGCTGCACGGGGGCCTGCTTCACGACGGGGCGCTCCTCCGCGGCGACGCTGGCGCGGCGCGGCTCGACGACGCGACGGGTGGGTCCGTCGTGGTCCAGGGACGAGTTCTTGCCCGCCTCGTCGTACCGACGCAGGACGAGCGGGACGAAGTACGCCGCCCACAGTGCGACGACGAACGCGACGATCAATCCGCTGGAACCCTCCACGCTTGAAACCGTAGGTCCAGCCGGGCGTGATCCGTGGGAGCGACTCGGGTGTGTCGCACCAGAGTTCACCACCGTCCCGTCCGACTCAGGACGTGGGGCGGCTCCGGTGCACCCGGCTCAGCACTCCCTCGGGCACGTCTTCGCGCAGCAATTGGAAGACGCGATGATCGCGCCAGTCGCCGGCGATGTGCAGGTAGCGCGGCGCCAGGCCGAACTCGGTGAAGCCCAGCTTCTCGACGACGCGCAGGCTCGCGGCGTTCTCCGGGCGGATCGAGATCTCAATGCGGTGCAGCCCGACCCGCGTGAACAGGTGGTCGCACACGAGCGCGACCGCCGTCGGGGTGACGCCGCGGCCGGCGTGGCTGCGGGCGACCCAGTAGCCGATGCTGGCCCACAGCGCCGATCCCCGCGTGATGCCGCTGACCGTCACCTGGCCCACCATGTCGCCCGCCCACGTGACGGCGAACGGCATCGCCTGGCCGTCGCGGGCCCGGCGGCGCAAGGTGGCGATCGTGGCGCCGTACGACTCGGGAGCGAGTCCTTCGCCCCGCGGCATGGTGGCCTCCCACGGGCCGAGCCACTCGGCGTTCTCACTGCGCAGGCGCGCCCACGTGGTGGCGTCGCGACGCACCAGCGGGCGCACCCCTACCAGGCCGTCCGAGAGGGTCGCCGGCCACCCGCGCGCCATCAGAAGTTGCGGTCCAGCACGAGCGTGCGGACGGTGTCGCCGAGATTGAGTGCGCTCTCGTCCTCGCCCACCACGATCAGCGCGTTCGCCTTGGCGAGCGCCCCCACGAGGTGCGGCCCGGTGTGCGGCAGCGGCGTGACCTTGGCGCCGCGGTGCGTCACCTCGAAGAACGCCGGGCGGTACTCGCGCAGGCCGGTGTCGGACGTGAGGTCCTCGGCGAGGACGGCGTGCACCTGCGGACGTCGGTAGGGCGTGCGGCCGAGCATCCGGCGGATCGCGGGCACGACGAAGACCTCGAAGCCGACGTACGCCGAGACGGGATCGCCGGGAAGGGTGATGACCGGTGTCTGCTCGTCGAAGACGCGGCCGAAGCCGTGTGTGCGGCCGGGCGCGATCGCGATGTCGGAGAAGGTGACCTCGCCGACCTCGAGCAGCGTCTGCTTCACCAGGGCCCGCTCGTCGCCGGTGATGCCGCCGGTGGTGACCACCAGGTCGGCACGGACCAGCTGGTCGGACAGCACGCGCTTGAAGTGGGCGGGGTCGTCGTCGACCACGCCGACCCGGTAGGCGATGGCGCCCAGGTCGCGGACGGCCGCGGCGAGCATCGAGGAGTTGGCGTCGAAGACGGAGTCAGCGTCGAGGTGCGCACCGGGCTCGCGCAGCTCGCGGCCGGTCGACATGATCACCACGCGCGGGCGGGGGCGAGCCTTGACGCGGTCGCGGCCGATCGCGGCCAGCAACCCGATCTCACGCGGGCCGAGGACGGCTCCCTCGGGCAGCGCCACGCCGCCGCGGGACAGGTCGCCGGCGGCGTGCCGCACGTTGGCGCCGGCCAGCACCGCGCGGCCGATGCCGACCTTGGTGCGGCCCCCGTCGGTGGAGTCGGCCGGGACGACGGCGTCGGCGCCACGCGGCAGCGGCGCGCCGGCCATGATCCGCACGCACGAGCCGCCGCTGATGGCGAACGGCTTGCCCAGGCCGGGGACGATCTCGGCCACGACCGGCAGCTCGACCGGCTCGCCGGGGCGCGCGCCCACGACGTCGGTGGCGTTCAGGGCGTACCCGTCGACGGCGGCCGACGAGAAGCGCGGCAGGTCGTCGTTCGCGACGACGTCCTCATGCAGGGTCAGGCCGAGGGACTCCACGACCGGCTGGTCGTAGGCCGCGAGCGGTCCGACGCCGCGCAGGATGGTCTCGAGATGGTCTTCGACGGTCAGTCGACCGGGCGCCACGCTGACGGGACGCGTCCGCGGGGGCAGTGCTCCTGACGACATGCGTGCCAGCCTAACCGGCGATCCGCCTCAGATCCCGGACAGCACCGTTCCGGAGGCCACGTGGCGCGGCCGGCCCTCGTCCTCGAGCACCACGTCGCCGCGCACGATGACGCTCTCGCCGAAGCTCCAGTCGCCGCGGACCGTGAGCGAGGACGCGTAGACGAGGGACACCGGGAACTGCACGCGGCGGTCGAATTCGCCGATCGCGCCGAAGAAGCGCTTGTCCAGCTCGACGGACGGGACGTCGTCGACGCGGGCGCGCAGCTGGTAGTCGGGGCCGACGTCGTACACGTCCGAGCGCAGCAGCATCAGGTCGTCGGTGGTCTTGACCGGCAGGAAGCGGGCGCGGTCGACCTCGATCGCCGTCGCCCCCTCGAAGACCGAGATCGCCGCGCCCATCGCGGACTCGATCTGGATGCAGTCCGGGCTGGAGGAGTCGGTGGGGTCGACCTTCTTCTGGTTGCGGATCAGCGGCAGGTCGAGGACGCCCTCGGCCTTGTCGAGCTCGGCACGCAGGGCGTGCAGGTCGAACCACAGGTTGTTGGTGTGGAAGTAGCGGTGCACCGTCAGGTCGGCGGCGGCCTTCCGGTCCTCCGGGGCGATCTGCGCCGTCTCGCGCAGGATCAGGCGACCGTCCGAGCGCCGCACGACCAGGTGGCCGCCCTTGACGTCGGCGGGCGTGCGGCGGCAGACCTCGGCCGCGTAGGGGGCGCCCGTCTCGGCGAACCACGCCATCATCGCCGGGTCGGGCACGGCGCCGAGGTTGTCGGCGTTCGAGATCGACGCGTACCGGTAGCCGGCCTCGATCAGCTGGTCGAGCACGCCCGAGGCGTCGAGCGCCGTGTACAGGTCGGCGTGACCCGGCGGGCACCACTCGAGCGACGGGTCGGCCGGCCACTCGACGGGCTCGAGGGTGTCGGCCCGCAGACGCGGCTCGCGGTTCTGCAGGAAGTCCAGCGGCAGGTCGCCGACGGCGAGCTTCGGGTACCGAGCCAGCGCGGCGAGCGTGTCGTCGCGGGTGCGGAAGCTGTTCATGAACAGCAGCGGCAGGTCGACCCCGAGCGTCTGCCGCACGTGGGTGACCTGGTCGACGATGAGGTCCAGGAAGCTGAGGCGGTGCTTGATCGGCAGCAGCGACTTGGCCTGCTGCATGCCCATCGTGGTGCCCAGGCCGCCGTTGAGCTTGATGACGACCGTCTCGGCGGCCGCGCGGCGCAGCGTGTCCTCGTCGTAGTCCAGGCTCGCGATGCTCGCGACGTCCGTGAGCGGCTCGACCTCGGCCTCGGGGATCAGGCCCGAGGCACCTCCCTCGAGCTGGTGGTAGAACGCCGTGAAGACGTCGATCGCCTGCTCGGGCAGTCCGTCCGAGCGCATCTTGTCCTGTGCGTCTGCCAGTGCTTTCATCGGCCCTAGGCTAGCGCCATGTCGGCGAGCACGGCGGTCGAGAAGGTCAACCTGCGCGAGGCGCTGCTCACGCGACGGCGCGCGCGGACGCCGGCGGAGCGGGAGTCCGCCGCCGAGGCCATCGCCCTGCACGCGGCGGCGCTGCCGGCCCTGGCACGGGCCACCCGGGTCGCGGCGTACCTGTCGCTGCCGAGCGAGCCCGGCACTGGTCCGTTGCTGGCGTGGCTCGCGGGGCGGGACGTGCCGGTCCTCGTGCCGGTCGGCCGCGCGGACCGCTCGATGGACTGGGTCGAGCACACGGCCGGCGCCGTCGAGTCCGGTCCGCTCGGCGTGCCCGAGCCGTCGGGTCGGCCGCTGGGCCCCGGGGCGCTCGCGACGTGCGGCATCGCCCTCGTGCCGGCCCTGGCCGTCGACCACGCCGGCAACCGTCTCGGTCGCGGCGCCGGCTACTACGACCGCGCCCTGGCCGACTTCCCCGGCGTCGTCTGCGCCCTCGTGCACGACGACGAGCTGCTCCCCCACGTCCCCCACGAACCGCACGACCGCCCCGTCGACCTGGTCCTCACGCCGGCCGGAGTCTTCCGTCCCTCGCGGGACCGAGATGTGTAGCGTTTCCCACCGCCTTTCCCCGTTCTCGGGGCGAAACGGGTGGGAAACGCTACAGATCTCGCCCGCCGGAGGCGGGAATCAGGACACGCCGACGATCGGCAGCCGGTAGGCGGCGGGGGCGTCGACGGGGACGACGGGGTTCTTGGGCATGACCGGCTCGAGGCGGCGGTAGGCGGCGCCGAGGGGCGGGCGCTCGTCGCGCTCGCCGCGGTTGGGCCACAGGGAGACGGCGCGCTCGGCCTGCGCGGTGATCGTCAGCGAGGGGTTCACGCCCAGGTTCGCGCTGATCGCCGAGCCGTCGATGACGTGCAGGCCCTCGTGGCCGTACAGCCGCTGGTACGGGTCGATGACACCCGTGGCGGGCGAGTCGCCGATCGCGCAGCCGCCCAGGAAGTGCGCCGTCATCGGGATGCCGATCGGCTCGGTGACGATGCCGCCCGGGACGCCGTCCATGTAGTCGGCCATCTCGGTGACCGCGCGGTGCGCCTCGGGGATGTACGTCGGGTTCGGCTCCCCCGAGCCCTGCTTCGTGGTCATCTTGCGCCCGCCGAACAGCCGACGCTTCGTGTAGGTCGTGATCGAGTTGTCGCGCGCCTGCATCACCAGCGCGATGACCGTGCGCTCGGACCAGTGGAACGCGTCGTAGAGCTTCGGCAGCTTCGGCCCGACCTTGACGATGTTCTTCAGCACGGTCAGCACGCTCGGTTTGCCGTGCCCGCTGCCGTCGGTGGACAGCACCATCTGCACGAACATCATCAGGTTCGAGCCCTTGCCGTAGCGGACCGGCTCGATGTGCGTGGTGTCGTTCGGGTGGATCGAGGAGGTGATCGCGACGCCACGCGTGTAGTCGACGTCGCGGTTCATCGCGACCGAGCCCATCAGCGCCTCGGAGTTCGTGCGCGTCAGCAGGCCGAGGCGGTCGGAGATGCGCGGCAGGCTGCCGGAGTCGCGGAGGCGGTGCAGCAGGCGCTGGGTTCCCAGCGAGGCGGCCGAGAAGACGACCTGCTCGGCCCGGATCACGGGCTGCTTGCCGCGCCACTTCCTCGTGGACTTCGCATGCACCTCGTACCCGCCGCCGGCGGCCGGCCGCACGTCGACCACGGTGGTCAGCTCACGGACCTCCGCCCCCGCCTGCTCGGCGAGGTAGAGGTAGTTCTTCACGAGCGTGTTCTTGGCGTTGTGGCGGCATCCCGACATGCACTCGCCGCAGTTCAGGCAGGTACGGCGCGAGGGTCCGACGCCGCCGAAGTACGGGTCGCCGACCTCCTGGCCCTCCTGCTCGCCGAACAGCACGCCGACGGGCGCGAAGTGGAAGCTGTCCCCGTAGCCGAGCCGGTCGGCCGTCTCCTTGACCACGGTGTCGGCCGGGCTCATCGCCGTGACGGGGTTGACGCCGAGCATCCGCTTGGCCTGGTCGTAGTACGGCGCCAGCTCGCTCTTCCAGTCGGTGATGTGGCTCCACGCCGGATCCTCGTAGAACGGGTCGAGCGGCTCGTAGAGCGTGTTGGCGTAGACCAGCGAGCCGCCGCCGACGCCGGCGCCGGCCAGCACCAGCGAGTTGCGCAGCAGGTTGATCCGCTGGATCCCGTAGCACCCGATCTTCGGCGCCCACAGGTACTCGCGCAGGTGCCAGGAGTTCTTCGCGAACTCCTCGTCGGCGAAGCGCCGGCCGGCCTCCACCACGAGGACCTTGTAGCCCTTCTCGGTGAGCCGGAGCGCGGAGACGCTGCCGCCGAACCCCGAGCCGATGATGACGACGTCGTAGTCGAACTCGCTCATGATGATCCCTCTCAGGCCTTCCGGGTGAAGCGACGCAGGAGCAGCAGGCCGACGGTGATCGCCGCGGCGAAGGTGCGCTTGGGCACGGCGGCGGGGCCGCCGACCGGCATGACCCGCTGCACGGCGACGGACTGGACCTCGGTGAAGCGCAGCAGGCCCTCGGCACCCTGGCGGCGGCCGGTGCCGGACTCCTTCATGCCGCCCATCGGGGCGCCGATGCTGCCGAACGTGGCGGCGAAGCCCTCGTTGACGTTGACCGTGCCGGCCTTGATCTTCGGGGCGACCTTGCGAGCCTGCTTGACCGGCCCCCAGACGCTGGCGTTGAGGCCGTAGACGGTGTCGTTCGCCATCGCGACCGCCTCGCCGACGCTGCGGTACGGGTAGAGCGAGACGAGCGGTCCGAAGGTCTCCTCGGCAAAGCAGAGCGCCGACTCGGGCACGTTCTCGAGCACCGTCGGCTCGTGGAACCAGGGCGCGATGTCCGGACGCGCGCGGCCGCCGGAGACGAGGCTGGCGCCGTGGTCCAGCGCGTCGGCGACGTGCTTCTCGATCGTGGCCAGCTGCGCGGGCGAGACGAGGGTGCCCATCTCGACCTCCCAGTCGGCGTTCGCGCCGTAGCTGACCCGGGCCAGCCGCTCGGCGAGCGCGTCGCGGTACTGCTCGTAGATCGAGTCGTGCACGTAGATCCGCTCGATCGAGACGCAGAGCTGGCCGGCCGAGCTGAACGCGGCGTTGACCGTGCCCTCGACGGCCTTCTCGACGTCGGCGCCGGGCAGCACGACCATCGGGTTCTTGCCCCCGAGCTCGAGCGAGCAGCCGATGAGCCGCTCGGAGCACTGGGCGGCGATGCGCTTGCCGGTCGCGGTCGAGCCGGTGAAGCAGATGTAGTCGGCGTGGTCGATGATCGTCGACCCGATGACCGAGCCCGCGCCACTGACGACCTGCCACAGGTCGCGCGGGAAGCCCGCGCGGTGCATGAGCTCGATGATCGCCAGGGCGGTGAGCGGGGCCTGGCTGTCGGGCTTGTGCACGACGGCGTTGCCGGCGGCCACCGCGGCGAGGCCGTCGACGAGGGCCATCGACAGCGGGTAGTTCCAGGGCGAGATCAGGCCGACGACGCCCTTCGGCTGGTGGTACTGGCGGATCCCCGTGATGAGCGGGTAGGCGCCCGCGCGGCGGTGCGGACCGAGGATGCGCGAGAGCCGGCGTCCGTAGTAGCGGCCCGTCAGGGCGGTGTGCAGGACCTCGTCGAACGCGTGGCTGCGGGCCTTTCCGGACTCCAGCTGCACCAGGTCGAGCAGCTCGCGCTGGTGCGTGAGGATCAGGTCGTGCAGCTTCAGCAGCGCCTTCGTGCGGCGACGCAGTGGGGTGCGCGCCCAGCCGCGCTGTGCCACCCGTGCGGCCTCGAAGGCGTCGAGCACGTCCTGCTCGGTCGAGACGGGGATCGTGGCCACGTCGGCGCCGGTCAGCGGTGTCACGGTGGTCCGGGTCTCGGTGCCGGTCGCCCGGATCAGGGCGGTGAGCTCGGCGATGCGCGCGGGCGCGACTGTGATCTGGGCTACATCGGGCATGGAAGGGACAATACCTCGGATGGCCGTCATGTGACACAGGGCGTGTCACATCGTGCGAATCGCAGTTACGTCGTCGTCGGAGGAGCCAGCGACTTGGCGAAGCACACCGACTCGGGCACCTGATCGTACGGCGGGTAGACCTCGATCGGCCGGTACCCCGAGCGCTCGTACAGCGCGATCGCGGCGCGCTGGCGCTCGCCGGTGTGCAGCACCACGCGGTCGGTGACGGCGCCTGCGCGCCCCTCGATCGCGGCCAGCAACCGAGGCGCGAGTCCGGTGCCCCGCGTCTGCGGCAGCAGGAACATCCGCTTGACCTCGACCAGGTCGCCGAGGCGGCGGAGGCTGACCGTGCCGACCGGCGTCTCGCCGTCGAGGACCAGCAGGCAGGAGACGACCGACGCCGGGTCGATGTCCTCGGCGCCGACGTGCCGGGGCGCGCCGTACAGGCCGCTCATCTCGGCGGCCATCCGCGCCCGCAGGTCGACGGCTCGCGGGTCGAGGAAGTCGACCTCGACGATCGTGGAGGTCACCGGCGCACGACCGGGCCGGGCTCGCGCAGGTCGGCGAGCATGGGGTGGCGGGCGCGCGTGGCCTTCACCGCCGGGCGATCGAGCGTGGCCACGGCGACGCCCTCTCCCCCACCGACCTCGGCGACCACGCGGCCCTCGGGGTCGTACACCGCGCTGCCGCCGTCGAACTCGGCGCCGGCGACGGCGCCGGCGAGGCCGGAGACGACGGCGTACATGCCGTTCTCGAGGGCTCGGGCGCGGTAGTACAGCTCGCGCCGGTGCGCGCTGCCGGCGAAGTACGCCACCGACGCGGCGTACACCTCGGCCCCGGCCAGCGCGAGAGCGCGCGCATGCTCGGGGAAGCAGCCGTCGTAACAGATCGAGAGGCCGACGGACCAGCCCCGGACGTCGATGATGACGCTGTCGGCGCCCGCCACGACGTGGTCGTTCTCGGCGTCGCAGGGGTTCTGCTTGTCGTAGACCCGGCGCCCGGCCGGGTCGTCGCCGAGCCCGAACGCCAGCGTGGAGATCGTGAACCCGTCGGGCCCGTCGAGGCACGCCCCCACCAGCACGACGGTGCCGGCCGCCGCAGCCGCCCGCTCGATGGGCTGCAGGCGCGGGTCGGTCTCGCCGACCACGACCGGAGGCATCCGGTAGCCGCCCAGGAACAGCTCGGGCATCACCAGCAGGTCGGCACCCTGGGCCAGCCCGACGGCCCGCACGACGGTGGCGATGTCGGCCTCGACGTCGCCCGCCGAGGCGAACTGGCCGGTCGCGACGGTCAGCGTCACCCGAGGACGACCTCGATCCGCTGGAACTCCTTGAGGTCGGTGTAGCCGGTGGTGGCCATCGCGCGACGCAGGGCGCCGACGAGGTTCATCGTGCCGTCCGGCACGTGCGAGGGGCCGAACAGCACCTGCTCGAGCGAGCCGACCGTGCCGATCTCGACGCGCTCGCCACGCGGCAGGTCGTCGTGCCAGGCCTCGGCGCCCCAGTGGAAGCCGTGGCCGGGTGCATCGGTGGCCCGCGCGAACGGCGAGCCGATCATGACCGCGTCGGCGCCGCAGGCGAACGCCTTGGCCAGGTCGCCGCTGCGACCGATCGAGCCGTCGGCGATGACGTGCACGTAGCGACCGCCCGACTCGTCGAGGTAGTCGCGTCGCGCCGCGGCGACGTCGGAGACCGCCGAGGCCATGGGGACCGCGACACCTAGGACGCTGCGCGTGGTGTGCGTGGCGCCGCCGCCGAACCCGACCAGGACGCCGGCCGCACCGGTGCGCATCAGGTGCAGGGCCGCCTGGTGGGTGGCGCAACCGCCGACGATGACCGGCACGTCGAGCTCGTAGATGAACTCCTTGAGGTTCAGCGGCTCGGCGTTGCCCGACACGTGCTCGGCCGAGACCGTGGTGCCGCGGATCACGAAGAGGTCGACGCCGGCCTTGACGACGGCGTCGGCGAACTGCTTGGTCTGGCCCGGGCTGAGGGCACCGGCCACCGTGACGCCGGCGGCGCGGATCTCCTGCAGCCGCGCGGTGATGAGCTCGGCCTTGATCGGCTCGCTGTAGATCTCCTGCAGCCGCCGGGTGACCTGCGCCGGCTCGATCCGGGCGATCTCCTCCAGCAGCGGGAGCGGGTCCTCGTAGCGGGTCCACAGGCCCTCGAGGTTGAGGACGCCGAGGCCGCCGAACTTGCCCAGTGCGATCGCGGTCTCGGGGCTCATGACCGAGTCCATCGGCGCGGCCATGATGGGCAGGTCGAAGCGGTACGCGTCGATCTGCCAGTCGGTGGAGACCTCGTGCGGGTCGCGCGTGCGCCGGCTGGGCACGATCGCGATGTCGTCGAAGTGGTAACCCTGCCGACCGCGCTTGGCCAGTCCGATGTCGATGCTCACGCGCCCCAGCCTATCGGGGCCGCCGTCCCCGCTGAGTTGCACGTTGCGTCCGCGACACGCCGTCGTCGCGCGGCCGAACGTGCAACTCAGCGAGGCGGGGCGATCAGAGGATCGTGTAGTTCGGCGCCTCGACCGTCATCTGGATGTCGTGCGGGTGGCTCTCCTTGAGGCCCGCCGTCGTGATGCGGGTGAAGCGGCCGCGCTCGCGCAGCTCGGGGATCGTGCGCGAGCCGACGTAGAACATCGACTGGTGCAGGCCACCGATCAGCTGGTGCGCCACCGACGACAGCGGGCCGCGGTACGCGACGCGCCCCTCGATGCCCTCGGGCACGATCTTGTCGTCGCTCGTGACGTCGGCCTGGAAGTAGCGGTCCTTGGAGTAGGACTTCTTGCCGCGCGAGGCCATCGCGCCCACCGAGCCCATGCCGCGGTAGGTCTTGTACTGCTTGCCCGCGACGAAGATCAGCTCGCCGGGGCTCTCCTCGCAACCGGCCAGCAGCGAGCCCACCATGACGCTCTCGGCGCCGGCGACGAGCGCCTTGGCGATGTCGCCCGAGTACTGCAGGCCGCCGTCGGCGATGACGGGGACGCCGGCGGGCTCGGCCGCCAGGGAGGCCTCGTAGACCGCCGAGATCTGCGGGACGCCCACGCCGGCGACGACGCGCGTGGTGCAGATCGAGCCCGGACCCACGCCGACCTTGACGGCGTCGACCCCCGCGTCGACGAGCGCCTGGGCACCCGCCCGCGTGGCGACGTTGCCGCCGATGATCTGGACGCGCGCGAACGCCGGATCGGCCTTGAGCTTGCGCACCATGTCGAGCAGCGCGCGCGCATGGCCGTGGGCGGTGTCGACCACGAGCACGTCGACGCCGGCCTCCATCAGCCGGCTGGCGCGGTCGTAGGAGTCGCCGAAGAAGCCGACGGCGGCACCGACGAGCAGGCGCCCCTCGGCGTCCTGGCTGGCCATCGGGTACTGCTCGGACTTCACGAAGTCCTTGACGGTGATGAGGCCGGCGAGCTTGCCGTCGGCGTCGACGATCGGCAGCCGCTCGCGCTTGTGCTGGCGCAGCAGGGCCGAGGCGTCCTCGCGGGAGATGCCCACCGGGCCGGTGATCAGCGGCATGTACGTCATGACGTCGGCGACGAGCGTGGTGGCCCACTCGGCGACCGGCGTGAAGCGCAGGTCGCGGTTAGTGACGATGCCCAGCAGCGTGTTGTCCTCGTCGACGACCGGCAGGCCCGAGACGCGGTACTCGCCGCAGATCTCGTCGAGCTCCTCGAGGGTGGCCTTCGGGCCGATGGTGACGGGGTTGGGGATCATGCCCGTCTGGGTGCGCTTGACGAGGTCGACCTGGTACGCCTGGTCGTCGATCGAGAGGTTGCGGTGGAGGATGCCGATGCCGCCCTCGCGGGCCATGGCGATGGCCATCCGCGACTCGGTGACGGTGTCCATCGCGCTCGACAGCAGCGGGATCCGCAGCGAGATCTCGCGCGTGAGCCGGGTCGTGGTGTCGACCTCGCTGGGGATGACGTCGGTCTCGCCCGGGAGGAGCAGGACGTCGTCGTAGGTCAGACCGAGGGACGCGAACTTGTCGGGGATGCCCACCATGGCCCGAGTCTACCCGCGGCGAAACCGTCGCCCGACCGCGCGGGCTATGATCTCGGCCGTCAGTGGACGCTGGTGGCCGGGCTGACCTTGAGCATCTCGTCGACGGACCCGAACTTCACCCGGGGACGGCCCTCGCGCTCGCCGCGACGCTCCTCGGCCTTCTCGATCGCGAGCATGCGCCGGCGCCCCACGACGCCGTCGACCCGGCCGCGCACGTACGCCCCGAAGGTGAGTCGTCGGCGCGGCGCCCACGGCACCTGCCCGGCATTGGCGTCGGCGATGATCGTGGCGATCGTCTCGTGCGCGCACGTGCGGTTGGTGCCGATGCCACCGGTGGCTCCGCGCTTGATCCACCCGACCACGTAGGTGCCCGGCACCGGCCGCCCGGTGGCGGGGTCGACGACGCGCCCGTGCTCGTTGGGGACCGTCGCGGTCGCCTCGTCGAACGGGAGTCCTGCGACGGGGGTGCCACGGTGTCCGGTGGCGCGGATCAGCGTGCCGCAGGGCACCTTGACGGCCTGCTCGGGCACGCCGGACGGCGCGACCTGCACGGCCTCGACCCGGTCCTGTCCCTCGACCGAGACGACCTGACGACCGAACGCGAAGACGAGGCGACGACGGTCGCCCGGCGGCGTGGTGAGGTCGACGTCGACCAGGGGCAGGCCGGCGAGCACGGCGGCGTTGGTCTCGGGCTCGGCCTCCGCCAGCTCGTCCTCGGTGAACTGGTCGCGGGCGACCACGACGTCGATGCCCGGCGGCATCATCAGCAGCTCGGGCCGGGTGAACGCGGCGGCGGACGGTCCGCGCCGGCCGAGCAGGACCACCTCGCGCACGTCGAGGTCGCCGAAGGCGCGCACGGCGTGGTCGGGCATGTCGGTGCGCGCGAGCACGGCCGGGTCGTGCAGGAGCAGCCGCGCCAGGTCGAGGGCCACGTTGCCGTTGCCGACGATCACCACGCGGTCGCCCGCCAGGACGATGTCGGCGGGGTCGATGTCGAGCGCCCCGTTGTACCAGCCGACCACGTCAGGCGCCGGGTACACGCCGGACAGGTCCTCGCCCGGGACGCCCAGCTCGCGGTCGCGCCGCGCCCCCACGCCGTAGATGACGACGTCGTGGTGCTGGAGCACCTCGTCGTGCGTGATGTCGCGACCCACCTCGACGTTCATCACCATCTTGGTGCGCGGGTGCCGGTAGGCCCAGTGGAAGAGGTCGGCGAACTTCTTGGTGTCCGTGTGGTCGGGGGCGACGCCGCCGCGCACCAGCCCGCCGGGCACCGGGAGCTTGTCGATCATGGTGACCTTGGCGTCGGTGGACAGCAGCAGCTGGCGCGCCGTGTAGGCCGCGGCCGGCCCCGTGCCGACGATCGCGATCGAGAGGGTGCGCGCGAGGTCGCCGCCCATCTCCTCCCAGGTGTGGACCGGCGGTGCCTCGCGCTCGGGGCGGCGCTCGTAGTACGCGGCGTTCAGCTGCTCGAAGACCGCCTCCGACCCGCTCAGCAGGTCGATGGCCTTGGGCGCGGCGACGGGGCAGGCGTCGGCGCACGCCCCGCAGTCGATGCACGCCTTCGGGTCGACGTAGAGGATGTCGGCCGTGCCGAAGTCGGGCTCGTCGGGCGTCGGGTGGATGCAGTCGACGGGACAGACCGAGACGCACGAGGCGTCCTTGCAGCAGGACTGGGTGATCGCGTAGGCCACGGCGGGATCTTTCGGGTGTCGGGTCGTCGGGCGAGGCGCGTCAGAGCATGTGGACGGTGCGGTACATCCGCATCGCGGCGGGCGTGAGCAGGCCGACCTCGGACAGGAAGTCCATGAGGTGCACGCAACTCATCCGCATGAGGTTCTGGTGGTGGGTGTTGGCCTTGACCGCGGCCTTGGCCTCCTCGGGGTCGAGGCCCACGTTGGCGTAGACGTCGTCGTTGACGAGGGAGTCGACGATGATCGCGGCGACGATCGAGATCGTGAACGCGGCGAGGTGGCGCCGCGGCTTGGAGATGCCCCGGAGGTACTCCTTGATCTCCATCCGCGCGAACTTCATGTGGCGCGCCTCCTCGACCACGTGGATCTTGCTGGTCGTGCGCACCTCCTCGAGGACGTTCTCGCCGCGCATCCAGTCGCGCTGCATGACGTCGAGGACCTCCTCGGCCACGAGGATCGACGCGTACGACATCTCACCGTTCGCAGTCGTGCGGAAGACCCGGGCGAGCTCGTGGAAGAGCCGGCGGGGGCGGTAGTGCGGGACGCCCATCTTGCTGCAGGTCTTGCTGAACATCAGCGAGTGGCGGCACTCGTCGGCGATCTCGGTGAGCGCGAAGCGGAACTCCGGGTCGCCGTAGTCGGCCGAGTACTGCGAGCGCAGCACCATCGACTGCAGCATCGTCTCGAACCAGATGCCCGTGCTCATGATCGAGCCGACCTCGTGACGGGTGAGGTCGATGCGCTGCTGCTCGGTCATCGCGTCCCACAACGGCGTGCCGTACAGCGTCGACCACTCGGGATTGAGCCCGTACTTGTGCGGGTCGAGCGGCTTGTCCCAGTCGATCTCCTGGTCGGGGTCGTACGACAGGACGGCAGCCGACTCGAGCAGGCGCTCGAGCTCGGTGTCCATCGCGATGGACTGGCGGAACTCGACGGCGGTGCGATCGTCGGTGACGGTCATGGCGGTCTCCTCGGCAGATCGAATGTGACATTGCGAATGTAACATAGGATGTGAGCGACGTCACGGACTTTCTCCGACCGTCCGGCCGGACGAGGGGCACCTACGCTATTGGGCTGCGCCGTGCGAACATGGGGCCCATGCTGTTGTGCATGCCCAAGCGCACCCCTTCGGACGAGACGGCCGCCGTCGCCAGCGCGTTCGCCACCTGGCTCCGCCGCCGCCGCGAGGAGCGAGGCATGACGCAGGAGCAGCTCGCGCACCAGTCGGGGCTGAGCCGCAACCAGATCCAGAACCTCGAGAACAACCGCAACAACAACGCGACGGGTCGCTCGTCGGCCAACCCCAGCCTCGACACGATCCTGGCGCTGGAGTCGGCCCTGGGCCTGCAGCTGGGCGAACTGCTGCTCGAGGTGCGCAGGTTCATGGAGTCCCCCGAGCGCTGACCCGGCCGCGGGCGGACCGGCCGAGGCGCCCGTGCTCGTCGACGATGCGCTCGTACAGGTCGGCCGCGTGGTGCAGGGCCGCAGCGAAGGCCCGCCCCTCCCCCGCAGAGACGGTGTACGACTCGGCGCCGTAGGCCAGCTCGGGACGGTCGGACGGCAGCGCGCCGAGCAGGATCGCGACCCACGCACCGTCGGGCACGGGGAACACCCGGGCGTGCTGCTCGTCCTGCGTCGTCGGGCCGGATCGGTGGTCGGTGCACCACCACGGGCAGGTGGTCGCTGGCGTTGTCATGGAAGACGTCCTATCAACGGGTGCGGACACCGGGTCGGGGCCTAGGCTATTGGGCGGCTCCCGTCTTGTCTGCCCCCGTCTCACGCGGGGACGACGAAGGCCCCGGGCGCAGTGCCCGGGGCCTTCGTCGTCGAGGCGTCGATCAGTGGTTGTGACCGGCGTGCTCGTCGTTCTCCTCGGCCGGCTTGTCCACCACGAGGGTCTCGGTGGTGAGCAGCATGGCCGCGATCGAGGCGGCGTTCGCCAGCGCCGAGCGCGTGACCTTGACCGGGTCGAGGATGCCCTGCGCGAGCAGGTCACCGTACTGGTCGGTGGCGGCGTTGTAGCCCTCACCGGACTCGCGCACCTTGGACACCACGACCTCGCCGGAGACGCCGCCGTTGCGGGCGATCCACTCCAGCGGGGCGTCGGCGCCCTTGCGGACGATGCGCACACCCAGGGCCTCGTCGCCGGACAGGTTCAGGTCCTTGTCCAGCACGCCGACCGCGTGGACCAGCGCCGAGCCACCGCCGGGGACGATGCCCTCCTCGATGGCCGCGCGGGTCGCCGAGACGGCGTCCTCGATGCGGTGCTTCTTCTCCTTGAGCTCGACCTCGGTGGCCGCGCCGACGCGGATGACGCAGACGCCACCGGACAGCTTGGCGAGGCGCTCCTGGAGCTTCTCGCGATCCCACTCGGAGTCGGTCTGCTCGAACTCGGCCTTGATCTGGGCCACGCGGCCCTCGACCTCGGCCTGCTCGCCGCCACCGTCGATGATCGTGGTGTCGTCCTTCGTGACGACCACGCGACGCGCGGTGCCGAGCACCTCGAGACCGACCTGGTCGAGCTTGAGGCCGACGTCCGGCGTCACGACGGTCGCGCCCGTGAGGGTCGCGATGTCCTGCAGCATCGCCTTGCGACGGTCACCGAAGGCCGGAGCCTTGACCGCGACGGACGTGAACGTGCCGCGGATCTTGTTCACCACGATCGTGGACAGGGCCTCGCCCTCGACGTCCTCGGCGATGATGAACAGGCTCTTGCCCGACTGGACGACCTTCTCGAGCAGGGGCAGCAGGTCGGCGACGGCCGAGACCTTGCCCTGGTTCACGAGGATGTAGGGGTCGTCGATGACGGCCTCCATGCGCTCGGTGTCGGTGACCATGTACGGCGACAGGTACCCCTTGTCGAACTGCATGCCCTCGGTGAACTCGAGGTCGGTGCCCATGGTGTTGGACTCCTCGACGGTGATGACGCCGTCCTTGCCGACCTTGTCGAAGGCCTCGGCGATGAGCTCGCCGATCACGGCGTCACGGCTGGAGACCGTGGCGACCGCGGCCATGTCGGCGACGGAGTCGACCTGGCGGGCGCGCGAGTGGAGCTCGTTGACGACCGCCTCGACGGCCGCCTCGATGCCCTTCTTCAGGCCGACCGGGTTGGCGCCGGCCGCGACGGACCGGAGTCCCTCGTGGACCATCGCCTGCGCCAGGACCGTGGCGGTCGTGGTGCCGTCGCCGGCCACGTCGTTCGTCTTGGTGGCGACTTCCTTGGCCAGCTGCGCGCCGAGGTTCTCGAACGGGTCGTCCAGTTCGATCTCACGGGCGACGGACACGCCGTCGTTCGTGATCGTGGGGGCGCCCCACTTCTTGTCGAGGACGACGTAGCGGCCCTTGGGGCCGAGGGTCACCTTGACGGTGTCGGCGAGCTTGTCGACACCACGTTCGAGGGCGCGGCGTGCGCCCTCGTCGAATTCCAGGATCTTGGGCATGAGTGCTCCCTAAACGGTTGGGCGGGTGGACTCAGGCGATGACGGCGAGCACGTCGCGGGCGTTGAGGATGAGGAACTCCTCGCCGCCGTGCTTGACCTCGGTGCCGCCGTACTTGCTGAAGAGCACCTTGTCGCCGACGTTCACGTCGACGGGGATGCGCTCGCCGCTGTCGCTGACGCGACCGGGGCCGACGGCCACGACCTCGCCCTCCTGCGGCTTCTCCTTGGCGGTGTCGGGGATGACGAGACCCGACGCGGTGGTCTGCTCGGCCTCTCCGGCCTTGATGACGATGCGATCTTCGAGCGGCTTGATGGTGACCGACACTGGTCGACCTCCCCTTTCGGATGAGTAACGTTCGAGTTGGCACTCACCCGGGGGGAGTGCCAAACGCCAGCGTAGCACCGGCTGGCACTCACCCCAACGGAGTGCCAGCAGTCTCGGTGCGGTGGCAGACTCGGCGCGTGGATCCGCAGACCTTCGCCGCCCTGACGGCGCCCGCCGGGCAGGACCTCCTCGCGCGGGTGTCCGACGCCGCGCCGGGCGAGTCGGACCTGGCCCTGGGCACCCGCCTGCGCCGCGACCACCCGGCCGAGCTCGTCGCGGCGGCCATGACCCAGCACCACCTGAGGCGCCGTGCGGTCGCCAAGTTCGGCTCAGACGCCGCGCGGATGTACTTCACGCCCGACGCCCTCGAGCAGTCCACCCGGGCGACCGTCGCCGCGCACCGGGCCGCCCGGCTGGCCGGGCTGGGTGGCACCGCCCTGGTCGATCTCGGCTGCGGGATCGGGGGCGACCTGATCGCCTCGGCCCGGGCCGGGCTCCGTGTGCACGGCGTCGAGCAGGACCCCGTCCGCGCCGCGATCGCGCGCGCCAACCTGGCGGCGCTCGGACTCGAGGGCACGGTCGAGGTCGGCGACGCCACGACCATCGCACCGGCGCCCGACGAGGTGGCCTTCGTCGACCCGGCGCGCCGCGACGGCTCCGGCCGCACCTTCCGTCTCGACGCCCTCGTCCCGTCGTGGGACTTCGTCACCGGCCTGCTGCACGGACGCGCCGTCGCGAAGGTCATGCCCGGCATCGCGCACGACGCCGTGCCGCCGGGTGTGCAGGCCGAGTGGGTGTCCGACGGCGGCGACCTCGTCGAGGCCTCGCTGTGGGGCGCCGGGTTCGACCTGCCGACGCACCGCCGAGCCACCGTCCTGCCGGCCGCCGCCACGCTGACGGGCCGGGACGCCGAGGCCGCGACCGGGCCGCTGCTGTCGCACCTCGTCGAGCCGGACGACGCCGTCATCCGCGCCGGCCTGGTGGCCGAGCTGGCCGGCGACCTCGGGGGCCACCTGCTCGACCCGCACATCGCCTGGATCACCACGGACTCCCCCGCGGCCGAGCCGTTCGGGCGTGCCTTCCGGGTCGAGGCCGAGCTGCCGTTCCGCGAGAAGCAGCTGCGCGCCGCCCTGCGCGAGCGCGACATCGGCACCCTCACGGTCAAGAAGCGCGGCATCGACATCGTCCCCGAGCGCCTCATCGCCCGGCTGAAGCTCAGCGGCTCCCGGACCGCCACGGTGGTGCTCACCCGCGTCGCCGGCGAGGGTCGCGCCTTCCTGGTCGCGCGGGAACGCTGAGCGTGACGTTCGCGGGGTCGACACGCCGGTGGTGACCCCCGGAACGTCACTCCCAGCGTTGCCCCACCCGCGATAGCGTCGGGCCATGACCGGCGCCGTCGACCTCAACGTGGACCTCGGCGAGTCCGCCGAGCGCTGGCGGTCCGGCGAGGATCGCCGCCTGCTGACCCTCGTGACGAGCGCCAACGTCTGCTGCGGCGCCTACGCGGGCGACGACGACCTCATCCGCGCCACGTGTGAGGCGGCCGTCGCCGAGGGCGTCGCGATCGGGGCCCAGGTGGGCTACCGCGATCGCGAGGCCTTCGGACGACGCGTCGTCGACCTGCCGCCGCGCGACCTCGTCGACGAGGTCCGCCGCCAGGTCGACCACCTGCGCACGCTGGCCGACGCGGCGGGAGGGCTCGTCACCTACGTCAAGCCCCATGGCGCGCTCTACCACCGGATCGCCCACGACATCCACCAGGCCGAGGCGGTCGTCGAGGCGCTGCTGGCCGACGGGACACCCCTGCCCCTCGTCGGGATGCCGGGGTCGCTGGCCCTGGAGATCGCCGCCGACGCCGGGATCCGCCCCGTGCTGGAGGGGTTCGCCGACCGCGCCTACGCCGACGACGGCTCGCTCGTCCCGCGCGACCAGCCCGGCGCCGTCCTGACCGACCCCGAGGTCGCCGCCGCCCAGGCCCTCGCCCTCGCCGACTCCGTCGGCTCGCTCTGCGTCCACAGCGACAGTGCGGGCGCCGAGCGCCTGCTCGCCCGGGTGCGCGAGGTCCTCGCGGAGCACGACGTCGACGTCCGGGCGTTCGGCTGACGTGCGCGTCCTGCCCTGCGGCGACCGCGCCGTCCTGCTGGACTGCGCCGACGCCGACGAGGCGCGCCGGTGGCACGTGGCACTGCGCGACCGGTCACCCGCCCTCGGCGCCACGACCGTCCTGCTGCGTGGCCGGCCCGAGGAGTTGAGGGCGCTCGTCGCCGCGACCGACGTCGGTGACGCCGCCCCGGTTCGCGGGCGCGACATCGTCATCGAGGTCGTGTACGACGGGCCCGACCTCGAGGCGGTCGCGGCCCACTGCGGCCTCGAAGTCGACGACGTCGTGAGCCGGCACACGGCGTCGCGTTGGAGCGTGGCCTTCGCGGGATTCGCGCCCGGCTTCGCCTACCTCAGCGGAGGCGACCCGCGGCTCGAGGTGCCCCGCCTCGACCGGCCGCGACCGCGGGTGGAGGCGGGCTCCGTCGGTCTCGCCGGTCCCTTCAGCGGCATCTACCCGCGCCCCTCCCCCGGCGGCTGGCAGCTGATCGGCCGCACGGACGCGCCCCTGTGGGACCTCACCCGTGACGACCCGGCCCTCCTGCACCCGGGCGACACCGTGCGCTTCGTGGCGGTCGAGCGATGAGCCTGCGCGTCATGCACGCCGGCGCCCTGAGCGTGCTGCAGGACCTCGGCCGGCCGGGACTGGCCGACCTGGGCGTCGGCGCGTCGGGGGCGTTCGACCGACGGGCGCTCCGCCAGGCCAACGACCTCGCGGGCAACCCCGGCGACGGTGCGGTCGTGGAGTCCCTCGGCGGCGGGCTGGCCCTGCTGGCCACCCGCCCGCACGTCGTCGCCGTCACCGGGGCCGCCGGTCCGGTCTCGATCGACGGCCGGCCGATGGACTCCGGAAGGGTCCTGGCGCTCCGGCCGGGCGACGTCCTCAGGCTGGGTGCGCCGGTGGTGGGGATGCGGTGGACGGTCGGCGTCGCCGGGGGCTTCACCGCCGCCCCGGTGCTCGGCAGCCGCTCCTTCGACACCCTGGCCTCCCTCGGACCCGCGCCGCTCACCGTCGGCGACGAACTGACGGTCGGTTCGGCGGCCGGGCCCGTCTCGCTGCAGACCCACCCGGCGTATCTCTCGTCCGGCGGCGTGACGGTCGGGGTCGTGCTCGGCCCCCGGGACGACTGGTTCACCGCCAGCGCCGTCGACGCCCTGCTGTCCACCGCCTGGCGCGTCGATCCGGTCTCGGACCGCATCGGCGTGCGCCTGGAGGGTCCGCCGCTCGAGCGAGCACGGCCGGGTGAGCTCGCGAGCGAGCCCGTGGTGCGCGGCAGCATCCAGGTGACGGGCGCGGGCCGACCGGTCGTGCTCGGCCCCGACCATCCCGTCACCGGCGGCTACCCTGTGATCGGCGTGGTGGTCGACGCCGACACCGACGCACTGGCGCAGGTGCGTCCCGGTGACGTCGTGCGCTTCTCCCGTCGCCGCGCCTGACGCCGAGTGGCGCACACCGGTTCGCCGAGTGGCGCAGAAACGCCCGCCACTCGGCGAGTGGCGGG